>NZ_JAOWIB010000109.1:0-583728 GCF_030332325.1 Citrobacter sp. Cs237
AGGGCGTCGACGTAGTGGGTTTCGCCCAGGCGGTCGTGCAGACGGGTGTTAAACATCGTGTTCGCCGCCTGCAGGTTCATGCCGTACAGACCGGCTTCCGGACGCACCGCGTTTTCGCGCGGGGTTGGGGAAGGCTCTACCGGATCAACAGGCGCCAGCGGCTCTTGCGGCTCTGGTTGCGGTTCTGTCGATAGCGCGCTGGTCAGATACCAGTTCTTGTCGTTCTGGCCTTCACCACGCGCCAGGGTGTAGTCATAGGCACCCGCCACGATACGTCCGTTTTGGGTAAACACGCCGTCAGAATTACCCGCCACACTGATCAGTTCGATACCGTTCGTTGTCAGGCCGCCTGCGCCGCCCGCGTTCAGCACCGTCACGTTCGTGTTACCGGAGGTATTGCCCTGCACAACCAGCTTGTCGGTGGGTGAGGCATCATCGCCCAGTTGGGTGTTCATCACGAGATTACCGTTATTACCGGCGTAATCACCGTTCACCGTCAGGGTTTTGAACGTTGCCGCGTCGCGGGTCAGCGTGCGGGAGGCGGTGTCGCCAGGCATAAAATTCAGCGTGGCGTCGTTCAGGGTCAGCGTGGTCAGTGTAGAGTTGGCAATCATATCCCAGCGGCTGTTGCTACCATTCAGTTCCATATTGATGGAACCTTGTTCTTCAATAGCCGTGTCGCCATAAATGTAGGAGTTATCGCCAGAGACAATGTTAATCGCATGGTCGCCGCGGACCAGCATTTTACCCCATGCAACCAGCTTATTATTGTTAGTGATATCCGTTGAACCCCAGCGTCCATAAATGGAGTACAGCGTATCGGCGACAGACTCGTAGGCGTTCCGATCGCCTAAAATGACATCGCCAGTAAACAGGGCGTCCGCCTGATAAAGCAGATATGACTCTTTACCCCCCTCAGAGGTAATGGCGATGTTGCCGACGATCGTATCGGCGTCCCATTGCACGATACCGTCATCCTGATTCACGTTGGCGCTAAAAAAGCCCCACAGCGTTGCCTTATCATTGCCGGATAACGTTATTTTCGCATCGTTGATACGATGCGTAGCCGTCTCAGCAGGATCGTCACCCCACAAATAAATACCGCGGACAATATCATTTCCCGAGCTATCAATATCAATTTTATTGATAATCAGATCGGTATGTTTACCGTTGCCGCCGAGGTATGTCAGGCCATCAGCGTAGCCTTCCTCGGTGGTGCTTTTAATTTTGATGCTGACATCGTTGAAGACACGCTTACCGCTCAGGGAGGAACTGGTGAACGAGTCGAAAATAAGGATGCCTGTGACATCAGAGTAGCGGTCAGTTGAATTACTGGTTAACTGAATATCCGTATGTCCGGCCAACTCCAGGTCGGTATACGTGCGAATCCCTTCCAGATAAAAGGTGGGGGAGACAATATTAATGGTGGTGTTACCGGTGACGGTGACTTTCCCGCCCCATAAAGCCATGCCGGTATCGGTTGAGTCGCCAGATTCACGGATGCCGGGACGGGTATACGCGATATCAATATTCTCGGCGTTTAAAATCCCCTGCGATCCGGCGCTGATACCGCCGCCTCTGATGGTGGTCAGGCCTTTCAGGTCGGCCCGGGCATTATCGCCAACGTACAGCCCGTCCGATTCTTCGCTGTCATTCATGTTAATGAAGGTGTAATTTTCGGCGGTCAGTTTGCCGGTGCCGTACAGGGCAATACCATCGGAAGTCGAATAGGTCCCATTCGTGCGCGGGTCGAAGTTAAGGGTAAAATGATTACCCAGATTTATCTCACCGGCTTTAAGATAAGCGAACCAGACGTTTCGGGAACCTGTTGCGTTAACTACGCCGGTACTGTTCATTGTGATATTGTCGGCGAAATCAACGCGACCATCAGCAACGTTAATATCAATTCTTGAGATTTCATCCCCATTGGTGATATTCACCGTGCGTTGGTCGCTGGGCGTGCTGGCGTCGAGAGTATATTTTACTGGCGCGGAAAAAGCAGAAAAGGTTGTAGTGGCTAATAATGCACTTAATAATAAAGCAATTTTTTTGGGTTTAATTTGGGGTGATAAGGCAGGTATCTTCATAGATAAATTCCAGTATCCTTGAGTAATGCGTAGATAAGACACCAGTCCTGGCGTCTGTTATTTATTTCATAGAAAGAAAGGTAGAACGGCAGGAAAATTGTCTAATTCTGCTTAAGCGAAGGCAAATGAAATGATTTTAACTCGTTGCCAGCATTAATGGCTCAGGCGGGCGCTGAGTGCTGGTCAGAGATGCGATATTTAAGGTATTTAAGAGAATTTTCAACTGTGGCACATCAATCTTCGTCATTTCTTAAATACAGCGCCGCCGTGTTAAGGAAACAGAAAATGATACTTAAGGAAATAAACCCGGCAGGCGAGGCGCTACCGGGCGAAAAAACTTATCGGCGAGAACGGACTATCTGGTATCGGCGGGTAAAATATTCAAACGGCGCGCTCCAGACGTGTACCAGACGGGTGAACGGGAACAGCAGAAAAATGGTCATCCCCAACACCAGATGGACGCGGAAAACAAAGGCAACGCCATTAAGCATTTCTGACGAGCCGCCACGGAAGGTGACGATACTCTGTGCCCAGCCAACCAGCTTCATCATTTCACTGCCGTCAGGATATTGGGCTGAAAACGGAATAGTACTCAGCCCAAGCAGGCACTGGATCAGCAGGATGCTCATGATGATAATGTCAGGCGTGGTCGAGGTGGCGCGGACGCGCTGGTTGGTGAGACGACGCCAGAGCAAACCAGCGCCGCCAATGAGCGTCAGTACACCGCACACGCCGCCGAGAACCATCGCCATTTGCTGTTTGACCGCGATCGGCAAAAACCAGGCGTACATCCAGTGCGGTGTCAACATGCCGAAAAGATGGCCGAAGAAAATGCCGAGTATGCCGATGTGGAACAGGTTCGACCAGACCACCATGCCGCGCTTATCCAGCATCTGGCTGGACGAGGCGCGCCAGGTGTACTGACCATAATCATACCGCAGCCAACTGCCGAGAAAAAAAACGGTCGCGCAGATGTAAGGGTAGATATCGTAAAAAAAGACGTTCAGGTACTGTATCATTTCGGGCCTCCCGCACTGACGTCGACGTACTGCGGCGCCACGTCCTGGCTAAAGCGTCGTTGATATTGCTGTAACGGTGAGCTGTCACAGGCTGTGGCGTTATCTTCAATAAACTTTACCTGTTCTTCTTCCCAGACGGCATCAAGCGCCTGACGAGTGTCATCACGGCTTTCTTGCGTTACCTGTGGCGTGACGCTGTCACTTGAAAGTGGGCTTCCGGCGAGGTTCAGCAGGGCATCGAATAATTGATACCACGGGGCGCCGCGCTGTTTCAGCCTCCCTCCCAGTAACGCCAGAATCGGCGCGACGTTTTGCAGACCTTCGCGCGCGTCGGCTTCCGACAAAATGCTGAGATATTCGAGATACAGCGGCAAATGGTCGGGAAGTTCGCGACAGTCGAGTTGCAGACCCACTTTCTCGTACTGGGTCATCAGATCGACCATCGCCTGGCCGCGATCGCGGGACTCGGCGTGGACATGTTCAAACAGCAGCAGCGACGTGGCGCGGCCCCGGTCAAAGACCTCACACCATTCGGCCTGCTTATCCAGCAGCGGGGCGTTGAGCATGTCCGTGGCGAAGCCGTTGAGCGCAGGCGCGTCGTGACGCACCATCGCCAGCACTTCGTCTTTGCATTCCCAGAGAAACTCATCCGGGTATTCCATCAACAGACCGATCGCTTTGAGGATTTGCATTATTCTCCCTCCGCTTTATCACGCACTTCGGTGATGTTGATGGCGTCAATGCGGCTACTGTTGAACAGGTTGAACTTGGTGTCGGAACCGTGGCAGCCGTCGCCAAAGGTAAAGCCGCAGCCGTTGCGCTCGGGGAAGGCGTCGCGCGCCATCTCGCGATGGCTGGTCGGGATCACGAAACGGTCTTCGTAGTTGGCGATCGCCAGATAGCGATACATCTCCTCGACCTGTTCGACGCTCAGGCCCACTTCCTCAATGGCGCGGGTATCCGTCACGCCTTCCACTGTTTGCGAACGCATGTAATGACGCATGGCCATCATGCGCTTCAGGGCGCGCAGCACCGGGCCGGTATCGCCTGCGCTGAGCATATTCGCAAGGTACTGCACCGGAATGCGCAGGCTTTCGATCGCCGGAAGTACGCCATTTGACGGCGGCAGCCCTCCGGCGTCGGCGTAAGACTGAATCGGCGACAGCGGCGGGACGTACCAGACCATCGGCAAGGTGCGGTATTCCGGATGCAGCGGCAACGCCAGTTTCCAGTCCATCGCCATTTTATAGACAGGGGAACGCTGCGCCGCGTCGATTACGTTCTGCGGAATACCCTGTTTCAAGGCCTCTTCAATCACCGCCGGGTCGTTCGGGTTCAGGAACACGTCGCACTGACGCTCGTACAGATCGGTTTCATGCTCGGTGCTGGCGGCTTCTTCGATGCGATCTGCGTCATACAGCAACACGCCGAGGTAGCGAATGCGCCCAACACAGGTTTCAGAACACACGGTTGGCTGCCCGGACTCAATGCGCGGATAGCAGAAGATGCATTTCTCAGACTTGCCGCTTTTCCAGTTGAAGTAGATTTTTTTGTACGGGCAGCCGCTAATGCACAGACGCCAGCCGCGGCACTTGTCCTGGTCGATCAGCACGATGCCGTCTTCTTCACGCTTATAGATCGCGCCGCTCGGGCAAGTGGCGACGCAGCTTGGGTTCAGACAATGTTCGCAAAGGCGGGGCAGATACATCATGAAGGTGTTTTCAAACTGCCCGTACATTTCCTTCTGGATCTTGTCGAAGTTACGGTCACGGGCGCGCTTTTCAAACTCGCCGCCAAGCAGTTCTTCCCAGTTTGGCCCCCAGATGATTTTGTCCATCCGCTTACCGTCAATCAACGAGCGCGGGCGGGCGGTCGGCTGGTGTTTACCCTCCGGCGCGCTGTGCAGGTGCTGATAGTCAAAAGTAAAGGGCTCATAGTAGTCGTCTATCTGCGGCACAACCGGGTTTGCGAAGATTTTGGTGATGACGCCCATTTTTCCGCCCATGCGCGGACGTATTTTACCGTTCACGTCGCGAACCCAGCCGCCTTGCCACTCCTCCTGATCTTCCCAGTTTTTCGGATACCCGATACCCGGTTTGGTTTCGACGTTGTTAAACCATGCGTATTCCATCCCTTCACGTCCGGTCCAGACGTTTTTACAGGTGACAGAGCAGGTGTGGCAGCCAATGCATTTATCGAGGTTAAGCACCATCCCAACCTGTGAGCGTATTTTCATTTTTTCGCCTCCTGTACCTGATTGCGACCTTCATCATCCAGCCAGTCGATATTTTTCATTTTTCGAATCATGATGAACTCGTCGCGGTTAGAGCCGACGGTGCCATAGTAGTTAAAGCCATAGGCCAGTTGAGCGTAGCCGCCGATCATGTGTGTGGGTTTCGGACAGACGCGGGTTACCGAGTTATGAATACCGCCACGCATCCCGGTAATTTCTGACCCCGGAATATTCATGATGCGTTCCTGGGCGTGATACATCATGGTCATCCCCGGCGGTACACGCTGGCTGACCACCGCGCGAGCGGTCAGTGCGCCGTTGGCGTTGAAGGCTTCAATCCAGTCGTTGTCTTCAATGCCCAGCTCGCGGGCGTCGGTTTCGCTGATCCAGACAATCGGTCCCCCACGTGACAGCGTCAGCATGAGCAGGTTTTCGCTATACGTAGAGTGGATGCCCCATTTCTGATGGGGCGTCAGGAAGTTGAGCGCTTTTTCCGGGAAGCCGTTGGGCGGGATCTCGCGCATTTCGCTGACGCTGCGGGTGTCTATCGGCGGTCGATAGGCGACAAGGCTTTCACCGAATGCGCGCATCCACTGATGATCCTGATACAATTGCTGGCGGCCAGAAAGGGTGCGCCAGGGGATCAGTTCGTGGACGTTGGTGTAACCCGCGTTATAAGAGACATGTTCGCTTTCCAGACCGGACCAGGTGGGGCTGGAGATGATTTTGCGCGGCTGCGCCTGAATATCACGAAAACGGATCTTCTCATCTTCTTTATTCAGCGCCAGATGGGTATGTTCGCGCCCGGTCATCGCGCCGAGCGCTTCCCACGCTTTCACCGCCACCTGACCGTTGGTTTCCGGCGCCAGCGCAAGGATCACTTCGGACGCGTCCAGCGCGGTGTCGATCCGCGGTCGGCCTTTAGCCGGGCCTTCGCGCTTGGTATAGTTCAGTTTACCGAGGAATTCGACTTCCGCCTCGGTATTCCAGGTGATGCCCTTGCCGCCGTTGCCCAGTTTATCCATCAGCGGGCCGAGCGAGGTGAAGCGCTCGTAAGTGGCGGGGTAGTCGCGTTCCACGACCACCAGGTTGGGCGCGGTTTTGCCGGGGATCAGATCGCACTCGTTTTTGCGCCAGTCGAGGATATCAAACGGTTGCGACAATTCTGCCGGGGAGTCGTGCTGCAACGGCTGCAACACCACGTCGGTTTCCTGACCCAGATGGCCGACACACACCTCGGAAAAGACCTTAGCGATGCCCTTGTAGATCTCCCAGTCGCTGCGCGATTCCCAGGCGGGATCCACCGCCGCCGACAGCGGGTGAATAAACGGGTGCATATCCGACGTGTTCATATCATCTTTTTCGTACCAGGTGGCGGTCGGCAACACGATATCGGAGAACAGGCAGGTGCTGGACATTCGAAAGTCGAGCGTGACCAGCAGATCCAGCTTGCCTTCAATGGCGGCAGACTGCCATTCCACTTCTTCCGGCTTAATCCCCTCGCTAGAGCCGAGCGCTTCACCCTGAATGCCGCTTTCGGTCCCGAGCAAATATTTGAGCATGTATTCATGCCCTTTGCCGGATGAGCCGAGGAGGTTCGAGCGCCAGACAAACAGGTTGCGCGGGTGGTTATTGCCGCTGTCCGGCTGTTCGCAGGCAAAGCGGATATCGCCCGATTTTAGCGCCTGCACGGTGTAATCCACGGGTGACTGACCGGCTTTTTCCGCACGGGTTTTTAGCGTCAGCGGGTTAAGATTGAGCTGCGGCGCGGACGGCAGCCAGCCCATACGCTCAGCCCGCACGTTGAAGTCAATTAAATGGCCGGTAAATTTCGCCGGGTCGGCTAACGGTGAGAGAAGCTCCTGCGCAGTGAGTTTCTCATAACGCCACTGGCTGGCGTGATTATAGAAGAATGAGGTGCTGTTCATCTGGCGCGGCGGACGGTTCCAGTCCAGCGCGAAGGCCAGCGGCAGCCAGCCAGTCTGCGGACGCAGTTTTTCCTGGCCGACGTAGTGCGCCCAGCCGCCGCCGCTTTGTCCGACACAGCCGCAGAACACGAGGATGTTGATCATTCCGCGGTAGTTCATGTCCATGTGATACCAGTGGTTAACGCCGGCACCGAGGATAATCATCGAACGCCCGTGGGTTTTATGCGCCGTATCGGCAAATTCGCGGGCAATGGTTTCAATATGGTAACGCGGTACGCCGGTGATCTGTTCCGCCCAGGCGGGCGTATAGGCTTTCACTTCCGCATAATCTTTCGCGCCGTACGCATCGTCCAGCCCACGATCGAGGCCGTAGTTGGCGAGCACCAGATCATAGACGCTTACCACCGGACAACTGCTGCCGTCAGCAAGCGTCAGGCGTTTCACTGGCAACTGACGGACCAACACCGGTTCCTGCTTCACGCTACGGAAATGCGGGTTTTCGTTCCCCCCGAAATAGGGGAACGACACCCCCAGGACCTCGTCATGTTGACCGAGCAGCGACAGCGTCAGTTCGGTTTCGTGGCCTGCCGCCAGCGGCTCGAGGTTCCATTTGCCTTTTTCACCCCAGCGGAAGCCAATTGAGCCGTTGGGCGCAACTAACTCACCGGCGCTGTTGTATGCCACGGTTTTCCATTCCGGATTGTTGGCTTCGCCGAGACCGCCGACCAAATCGGACGCACGCATCATGCGGCCCGGAACGAAGCTGCCATCTTCGCGCGCATCCAGCAAAACCAGCATCGGCATGTCGGTATAGCGGCGGCAATAGTTGAGGAAGTAGTCGCTGGGGTTATCGAGATGGAACTCTTTGAGAATGACGTGGCCCATCGCCATCGCCAGCGCGCTGTCGGTGCCTTGCTTCGGCGCCAGCCACTGATCGCTCAGCTTGGCGACCTCCGAGAAGTCAGGCGTAATGGCAACGGTTTTCGTGCCTTTGTAGCGGACTTCGGTAAAGAAGTGGGCGTCCGGGGTTCGGGTCTGGGGGACGTTTGACCCCCAGGCAATGATGTAGCTGGAGTTGTACCAGTCGGCGGATTCCGGCACATCGGTCTGTTCGCCCCACGTCATGGGCGATGCAGGCGGCAGGTCGCAATACCAGTCGTAGAAGCTCAGGCAGGTCCCGCCGAGCAGCGAGAGATAACGGGTTCCGGCGGCATAGGACACCATCGACATGGCCGGGATCGGCGAAAATCCGGCAACGCGGTCCGGACCGTAGGTTTTTATCGTCCAGACGTTGGCCGCCGCGATCAGTTGATTCAACTCTTTCCAGTTGGATCGGATAAATCCGCCACGCCCGCGCACCTGTTTGTAACTCATGCATTTCTGCGGGTCGTTCATGATCGATTCCCAGGCCAGTACCGGGTCGCTGCACTGGGTCAACGCTTCGCGCCACAGTTCGATCAGGCGCTTGCGCACTAACGGGTACTTCAGACGATTGGCACTGTATAAATACCACGAATAGCTGGCCCCGCGTGGGCAACCGCGCGGTTCGTGGTTGGGCAGATCCGGACGGGTACGCGGATAGTCGGTCTGCTGGACTTCCCAGGTGACCAGGCCGTTTTTCACATAAATTTTCCAGCTACAGGAGCCGGTACAGTTCACCCCGTGGGTGGAACGTACAATCTTGTCGAACTGCCAGCGTTGACGATAACTGTCTTCCCAGTCGCGGTTGGTGTGCATCACCTGACCGTGACCGTCAGCGAAGGTGTCGCCCTTAGATTTAAAATAGCGGAAGCGATCCAACAGCTTGCTCATGACATTTCTCCTGCTTCGATAATGTTGCCGTCGTTCTGCAAGCCGGAGGATGGGGCAAGCGCCTTCTCCGGCCTGATAACAGCGATGAATATGTTGTTATTGTTGTGTGGGTTTGCGGCGACCGTAGACCAGCCAGGTCACCAGTACGCAGACGATGTAGAACACCAGAAAAATTTTCATGGCGCCGACGGGGGAGCCGGTCATTGCCAGTGACGTACCAAAGGCTTTCGGGATAAAGAAGCCGCCGACCGCGCCGATGGCGGAAATAAAGCCCAATGCCGCCGCGGTATCGGTCACCGCTTCACGCTGCGCCTGCTCATCTGTGCCGCCGCGAAGTTTGACTTTGTAAAGGGTGAGCTGGCGGAAGATCACGGCAATCATCTGGAAGGTGGAGCCGCTGCCCAGGCCCGCCGTGAAAAATAGCCCCATAAAGACGAGGTAGAAGGCGATAAAACTTCCTGAACCTGTACCGGGCAACGTCAGGAACAGCAGCGCGGAAAACAGCGCCATAAAGATGAAGTTGATCAGCGTCACGCGAACGCCGCCGAACTTATCGGAAATCACACCGCCAGCAGAGCGCGCCAGTGCGCCGATAAACGGGCCGAAAAACGCCAGATTCAGAATGTCGACATCCGGAAACTGCGTTTTGGACAGCATGGCAAAGCCTGCTGAAAAACCGATAAACGAGCCGAAGGTCGCCAGATACAGCAGGCTGAGCAGCCAAAGATGAAAACGCTTGAGCACCGGTAACTGCGAGGCGATGGAGGCTTTTGAACTGGCGATATCGTTGGTGCCTACCCAGGCGGCGACAGTGGCGATAGCCAGTAGCGGCACCCAGATCCACGCGGCATTCGCCAGGGAGAGCAAACTGCCGTCAGGCTGCGGAACGCCCTGCACGCCGAGGAAGGTGAAAAGGGGCAAGAAGATCACCAGCGGCGCGACCAACTGCATTACGCTCACCCCGAGGTTGCCCAACCCTCCGTTAACGCCCAGCGCGCTTCCCTGTTTCGCCTTTGGAAAAAAGAAGCTGATATTGCCCATGCTGGAAGCAAAGTTGGCCCCGGCAAATCCACAGAGCAGCGCAATAATAATAAACACCCCGAAAGGGGTATTCGGGTTCTGAACGGCAAAACCGAGCCAGACGCAGGGAATAATCAGGATCGCGGTGCTGAAAACCGTCCAGCGACGTCCGCCAAATATAGGCACCATAAAGGAGTAGGGGACGCGTAATATTGCGCCAGAGAGAGAGGGTAATGCCGTTAATAAAAACAATTGATCGGTGGTGAAATTAAAACCAATTTTATTGAGATTGACCGCCACCGCGCTAAAAAGCATCCAGACACAGAAGGCAAGTAACAGACAAGCCACTGAAATCCAGAGATTTCGTCGTGCGATGTGTTTTCCTTTATGTTCCCAGAAAGCGGGATTTTCAGGCTTCCAGTCACTCAAGAGATAACGATTATTTTTCTCATTTTGTAGCGCCATATTGCCCCTCGCATGCACATGTCGTTCATAAAAAAATAAAAAAGCAGGCCAAAGGGCGCATAACGCACGCTGTGCATTCGCCCTTTTTAGAATTTATTGATGTTTTTAGGAATATTGATGAAAGGATAGATAGAAAACGCGCAACCGGGCGGCGCGAAGGGGAAGAAAAAGTTGCTTAAGTGTTACTAAATGTAAATAAAAGATGTACTGTTTTTACATCTACGGTTCAGGAAAACAGCTCCAGGCTGATCATACGATCCAGATGACGTTCAAAAGCGGGATCCGCCATTTCCTGAAGACCAAGCACATACATGCCATCCAGGCCGCACACCAGGGCAATCAAACGCCAGGCAATATCCGCAGGGCCATCTGCCGTCGAGAATTCCCCTTCTGCCAGTCCACCTTCAATAATGGCCGTGGTCTTTTCATGCCACATGCGCATAGTGAGCAGGTAGGCGCTTTTGATATCCGCGTCCTGGTCGGCAAGGATCTGCGCTTCACGCCAGAGTTTGATATAAGGTTCGAAACCGCCGTCGTCGCTGCCAAGCATAGCATGCAGGCGCGCGCGCCAGCTGGCATCTTCGCCCGGGACGTCTGCGTCAAGCAACGTACTGATAATGCGCACAAATGCTTGCGATTTCAGATCGCCGGCAGAGGTAAAGTGATGATGTACCTGACCAGCGGCGACTTTCGCCTCGGTGGCAATACGTCGGACCGTCATGGCTTTAAACCCATCTTCCAGCCCCACGCGCATTGCCGCCTGCAAAATCACTTCACGACGCTCATCTTTATGCAGATAGCCCATATGTACCTGTATCTTCCTGAAAAATGGCAGTGTAACAAAAAGCTGGACGCCTGTTCAATTACGGCAGTTTATAGCTTAAGCGACAGCTCCATCGCAGCGCGACGCAAGGGCGCGAGGGCTTTTAGCTTTAGTGCGTCGGCGCTCATCGATGAAGCCGGTACGCCGACGTTTAACGCGGCGACAAGGGTGCCGCTACGCGAAAGCAGCGGTACCGCCAGCGAGCATAAGCCCACTTCGATCTGACGATCGGCGAGCGCGTACCCCTGCATCCGCACCCGTCTGATTTCATCGCGTAGCGCAGAACGATCGCAAAGGGTATACGGGGTATAACGCAGTAAACTTGCTCGTGACAGTGTCACCTCTAACTGCTCTTCCGGCAGCGCGCTTAGCAGTACCCGTCCCATTGACGTAGCCCACGCCGGTAAACGACTCCCGCGCCCGATATCGACGCTGAGCAAATTGTTCATGGCTGCCCGGGCGATGTAAAGCACGTTGTCGCCGTCCAGCGTGGCCGCAGAGCACGACTCGCCGAGCGTTCTGGCAAGGTCATCTAATGCCGCCTGCGCCACTTTCGCCAGCGGCGTACCGGCCAAATAGGCATGGCCTACGGCCAGAACGCGCGGAAGCAGCTCATAGCTGCGGCCATCAGGCGTGTGCACCATGCCAAGTGCGGCGAGAGTGTACAGACAACGCCTGACCGCGGCGCGTGAAATCTGCGTCTTTTGACTGAGTTGTGAGATGGTCAGGCGCTGACGCTGCGGGGTGAAGGCGTTCAGTACCGCCAGACCGCGCGCCAGCGACAGCATGAAATTCGGGTCCGATGCGGCCTGTCGCGTGCCGATCGTCGGCTGATGTTCATCGCTCATTGAATTCCTCTCCGCTGCAATTCGAAGCCATAGCGCACTCACTATACCTCGCGTGTGGGGACGGAAGGCGGAATATCCCCGTTTTCCCACGGGGATCACATTATTAACTTCAATGTAACATTCGCGCCGATAATCGCACACCATTTCGATTATCGCCGTTGACCCACTTCCCGGCTGACCCCTATTGTCAAAAGCACCGTCACCGTTCGTTATTGATGACGATCGCAAAAGTTATGACACGCATTCTCAGGAAGAAATGATGAGCGCAACCGTTGAAGAGATTGAAAGCTGGCTGGTCGATGTTCCGACCATCCGCCCCCATAAATTATCGATGACCACGATGGGCTGTCAGAGTCTGGTTATCGTGCGTATCACCCGTTCGGACGGCATTCAGGGCCTGGGAGAGGCGACAACCATCGGCGGGCTGAGCTACGGCGTAGAGAGTCCAGAGGCAATCCAGTCTGCGATTAGCCATTATCTGACTCCGCTGCTCAAAGGTCAGCCCGCAGATAATCTCAATGTGCTGACGGCGCGGATGAACGCAGCCGTGAAGGGCAATACTTTTGCGAAATCGGCCCTCGAAACGGCGCTACTGGATGCGCAGGGAAAAGCGCTTGGGTTGCCCGTTTCTGCGCTACTGGGCGGCGCGCTGAATACTGCGCTGCCCGTACTCTGGACACTGGCAAGCGGGAATACCGCAAACGACATTGCCGAAGGGCAGCGACTGCTGGAGGAAGGTCGACACCAGGCGTTTAAGCTGAAAATTGGCGCCAATGCGCTGGATGACGATCTTGGCCACACGCGGGCCATTGTCGAGGCGCTTGGCGATCGCGCCAGCATTCGGGTAGATGTCAATCAGGCATGGGACGCGACCGTCGCCGCGAAAGGCTGTCGGGAACTGGCGGCGATGGGGGTCGATCTGATTGAGCAACCGGTCAGCGCGCAGGACAGCGCGGCGCTGGTACGCCTGAGTCAGCAAACTGACGCCGCCATTCTGGCCGACGAGTCCGTCGCCAGCCATTTTGACGGTTACCGTCTGGCACAGCAGGGGTTTAGCGGCGCCTGGGCGTTAAAAATCGCCAAAGCGGGTGGTCCCGCCAGCGTGTTGAAACTGGCGCACGTCGCGCAGGCTGCCGGAATCAGTTTGTATGGCGGCACCATGCTGGAAGGAACGATTGGCACTGTCGCGTCGCTGCACGCCTGGTCGACGTTGTCATTACCGTGGGGAACGGAGATGTTTGGGCCGCTGCTCCTGAAGGATGACATTGTCTGCGTACCGCTGTCATTCGCGAATGGCCACGTGGCGCTGCCGCAAACGCCAGGACTGGGCGTGGAACTGGATGAGGATAAATTACGCTTTTATGCCCGCGCACAGCGGGAATAACAGGAGGTCAACATGCTATTTAAAGTGGAAATGACCGTCAATATTCCGTACGGACTGCCGGTTAAAGAACAAGAAGAGATGAAAGCCCGCGAAAAAGCGTATTCCCAACGGTTACAACGGGAAGGGAAATGGCGCCATATCTGGCGCGTCGCAGGGCTGTACGCCAATATCAGCGTTTTCGATGTTCAGGATGCTGAAGAATTACATCAAATACTTATGGGGTTGCCGCTTTATCCTTTCATGGAGATTCATGTGGAAGCGCTGTGTCGCCACCCGTCGTCGATTCATGACAGCGATAAATAATCCTTACGCCGAACGCCGGAAATCGTTCTGGTATGACCCTACAGAAAATAAGAAGCGAGAAATATTATGAGCCATTCATTTATCAACCAACACACTGTTCAGGATTTATTGCGTGAAAGCGCCGGATTAAACTCGACCGATGGAAACGAACGTTTTAAATCGATTATTCATCGCTTGCTCACGAATATCTGTACCTTAATTGACGACTACAATGTGACGCAGGAAGAATTCTGGCATGCGGTGAATTATCTGCATGAACTTGGCGGACGTAAGGAAGCGGCGTTATTGGCGGCCGGATTGGGTCTGGAGCATTTTCTCGATCTGCGCCAGGAAGCTATCGAAGCCAGCCAGTCATCCGAAACGGGAACCCCACGCACCATTGAAGGGCCACTGTATGTTGCAAACGCGCCGCTGGCTGACGGGCATGACCGGATGGATGACGGTCTGGACGACGGAGAAGTCATGTGGCTGTACGGTGAAGTAAAAGACGTGCAGGGACACCCCGTCGCAGGCGCGATCGTGGACATCTGGCACGCCAATACGCTCGGCAACTATTCGTTTTTCGACCCCAGCCAGAGCGAATATAACCTGCGTCGCCGTATTCGCACCGACGCGGAAGGACGCTACAGCGTGCGGAGTATTTTGCCTTCCGGCTACGGTTGTCCTCCTGATGGCCCTACCCAGGCGTTACTCGATCGTCTGGGCCGCCACGGTAACCGACCTGCTCATATCCATTTCTTTGTCTCTGCGCCGGGCTTTAAGCACCTTACCAGCCAGATTAACCTTAATGGCGATCGCTACCTGTGGGACGATTTTGCGTTTGCCACTCGCGATGGTCTGATCGCCGATCCGGTGAAGGTTACCGATCCCGCATTAATTGCGCAGCGTCAACTGGCAGGAGAACATACCGAGGTGCGATTCGACTTTACGCTCTGCAAGGCGCAGCGCGCCGAAGAAGAACAGCGTATTACTCGCCTGCGCGCGCTGGAATAATTCACCGCCCAATAAAGATTCCCTGAATGCTTAATCCTGAATGATGCAGGAGGACCAGACACATGCAAAAAACGCTCTCGGCATTAAAAGATAAAATTTCCCAGGCCTTAATTGTCGATCGGGAAAACCATATTTATCGCTGTCATCGCTCTATCTTTACCGATAGCCAATTATTTGATTTTGAAATGAAGCATATATTCGAAGGCAACTGGGTATTTCTGGCGCATGAAAGTCAGATCGCGCAACCCGGCGATTATTATACTCTGACGCTGGGCCGCCAGCCCGTTATTATTACGCGCGACAAGCAGCAGACCCTCCATGCGTTAATTAATAGCTGTGCGCACCGCGGCGCGATGTTATGCCGACGTAAAACCGGAAATAAAAACTCGTTTACCTGTCCGTTTCATGGCTGGACGTTCAGTAATAACGGCAAGCTGCTTAAGGCTAAAGATGAAAGTACCGGCGGGTATCCAGACTCTTTTAAGCAGGACGGATCGCATGATTTAAAAGCCCTGCCACGCTTTGCGTCTTATCGTGGATTTTTATTCGGTAGCCTCAATGACGAGGTACAACCGCTGGAGGAGTATCTTGGCGAGACACGGAAAATCATCGATCTGATTGTCGACCAGGCGCCGGAAGGGCTGGAAGTGCTGAAGGGGTCTTCCAGCTATGTCTACGAAGGGAACTGGAAGCTGGGAGCGGAAAACGGCGCCGACGGCTACCATGTCAGCGTCGTGCACTGGAACTATGCCTCGACGATGTCGCGACGCAACTATGAAGCGGACGGTACGCGCGCGGTGGACGCCAACGGCTGGTCAAAAAGCCTCGGTGGCGGCTATGGCTTTAAAAATGGCCACATGCTGCTCTGGACGCGCGCCATCAACCCGGAAGTGCGCCCGGTTTATGATCATCGGGCGCGGCTTCAGGCGACATTCGGAGAACGGCGAGCGGACCAGATGGTCAACGAAACCCGCAATTTATGCCTGTATCCCAACGTCTATCTGATGGATCAATTTTCGACACAAATTCGCGTTATTCGTCCTCTGGCGGTAGACAAAACGGAAGTCACGATCTGGTGTTTCGCGCCAAAAGGGGAATCTGATCAAGCGCGGGCGCTACGTATTCGTCAATACGAGGATTTCTTTAATGTCAGCGGTATGGGAACCCCTGACGATCTCGAAGAGTTCAGCGCCTGCCAGCGTGGATACCTGGGGGAAAATCTGGCCTGGAGCGATCTGAGCCGCGGCGCGCTGCACTGGGTCGACGGTCCGGACGAGCACGCCCGTCACGCCGGTTTTACGCCACTGTTGAGCGGGGTGAAGTCCGAAGACGAGGCGCTGTACATCGCTCATCACCATCACTGGCAAAACGTGATGCTCGCGGCAGTCGAAAAAGAGCGGCAACGTTACGAGCAGTCGATCACCCAACGCGTGGAGGTAGTCTGATGTTAACCCTGGAACAGGTGCGTCAGTTTCTGTATTACGAAGCGCGGTTGCTGGATGATCGCCAGTGGGATGCGTGGCTGAACTGCTATAGCCCCGGCGTGGTGTTCTGGATGCCCGCGTGGGGAGATGATGATAAACCGACCCGCGATCCGCAGCGTGAAATCTCGCTTATTTATTACCCGAACCGAGAGGGGCTGGAAGATCGGGTGTATCGCATCAAAACGGAACGGTCCGGCGCCAGCACGCCGGAACCGCGTACCACCCATATGATCGCGAATGTCGAACTGTTGGGCGAAACGGCGGAAGGCCTGGCGGTGCGCTACAACTGGGTGACCTACAGCCACCGGTATCAGCATACCGATGCGTATTTTGGCACGACGCACTGCACGCTGATTGAAGAAAGCGGCGTCCCGCAAATTGTGCGTAAAACAGTGCGGCTGAACAATGACTATATCCGTCAGGTGATTGACGTGTATCACATTTAAGAGGTGCTTATGAGTTTTACGATTGCCCTTAATTTTGAGGACGGCATCACCCGTTTTATTCAGTGCAACGCGGGCGAAAAGGTGCTTGATGCGGCTTACCGGCAGAAGGTTAATCTGCCAATGGATTGCTCAGATGGCGTCTGCGGCACCTGTAAATGTCATTGCGCCAGTGGGGAATATGCCCTCGGTGACGATTTCATCGAAGACGCTTTGAGCGACGATGAAGCCCAGGCAAGACAGGTACTGACCTGCCAGATGGTGCCGTGCAGCGACTGCGTGATCGATGTGCCTGTTGCCGCCGCACAGTGTAAAACCGGGCTTACGACGCTGGACGCGACGGTACGGGCAGTGGACGCGCTGTCGGCTACGGCGTTTGAACTGGTGATAGACGCCGATGAACCGCTGGCATTTTTGCCGGGACAGTACGTCAATATTCAGGTTCCCGGCACGAACCAGGTGCGCGCCTATTCATTCAGTTCTCTGCCGGATAACCGCGAATGCCGGTTTTTGATCCGCAATGTGCCGGGCGGGCTGATGAGCCAGTGGCTGACCCAGCGCGCACGTTCTGGCGACCGTCTGACCCTCAGCGGCCCGATGGGCAGTTTTTATCTGCGCGGCGGCGAGCGTCCGTTGTTGATGCTGGCGGGCGGAACCGGGCTGGCGCCCATGCTCTCCATGCTGGAAGCGCTGGCGGCGCAGGGAAGTCAGCGTCCGGTGACGCTGTTGTATGGCGTGACTTATGACATTGATCTTGTCAAAACGGCCCGGCTGGAGGCATTTCGCGAGGCGCTGGTCAATTTCCACTGGCTACCGGTGGTTGCGGATGCCGACAGCGCCTGTCCGCAGCGGGGTTATGTCACCGCGTATCTCAATGATGCCTTGCTGAATCAGGGGGATGTGGATATTTACCTGTGCGGGCCGCCGCCGATGGTCAACGCGGTCGCTGCTACGCTGCGGGAAAGGGGAATCGATCCCGCCGGATTCTGGTATGAGAAGTTTATCGCCAGTCAAAGCGCTGCGGCATAAGGAGAACAGGATGCGATTTCACACTAAAGTCGTCGCGATTACCGGCGCGGCGCAAGGGATTGGTCGCCAGACCGCAGAGCAGGCGGCAAAAGAGGGCGCAACGCTGTTACTGATCGATCGTTCCCGTCACGTTCATGAACTGGCTGCGACACTCACCGCTGAGGGCGTTCAGGTGCTGGCGCTGGAGGCCGATCTTGAGCAGTGGGAAAGTACCGAACAGGCCTTCGGAGCAGGCGTTGCACATTTCGGTCGTATAGACGTATTGATTAATAACGTCGGCGGGACGATCTGGGCGCGGCCTTTTGCCGACTATCAGCCAGATCAGATCGAAAAGGAGATCCGCCGCTCTCTGTTTCCTGCGCTGTGGGGCTGTCGTGCAGTGCTGCCGTGGATGCTGAAACAGGGGACTGGCAGCATTGTCAATGTATCGTCTGTGGCGACATCTGGGGTGAATCGGGTGCCTTATTCGGCAGCGAAAGGCGGGGTCAATGCCTTAACCCGCTCCATTGCCATGGAATACAGCCACCAGGGGATCCGGATAAACGCCGTGGCGCCGGGAGGAACAGAGGCGCCAGAGCGTGTCACGCCGCGTAATACCGAAACGCCCACCGCGCAGGAAAAAATCTGGTATCAGCAGGTTGTGGATCAGACCCTGGACAGCAGCCTGATGCACCGCTATGGCACGCTTGAAGAACAGGCGCAGGCGATATTGTTTCTGGCAAGCGACCAGGCGAGCTATATCACCGGTGTGACCCTGCCGGTGGCCGGGGGCGACCTGGGCTGAGTTCATTCCCGCCATCCGGCTGGCTGGTCGGATGGCGCTGTTTTCCTGTCTTGTTTTCCCTGATACCCACGAATTCAGATAATCACGGCGCTCAATAAAAAGTTGGACATATGTTCAATTTTCCGTAGGATCGGTAAATCTGGACGCGTGTCCAGTTTGTCTTAAGGGAAGCGTTATGTTTCGTCAGTGGTTAACATTAGTGATTATTGTGTTGGTCTACATTCCGGTTGCTATCGACGCGACGGTGCTGCATGTGGCCGCTCCCACGCTGAGTATGACGCTGGGCGCCAGCGGTAACGAGCTGCTGTGGATCATTGATATTTACTCGCTGGTGATGGCAGGGATGGTATTGCCGATGGGCGCGCTGGGCGATCGCATCGGTTTTAAACGTTTGCTGTTACTTGGCGGGGGCCTGTTTGGTCTGGCTTCGCTCGCTGCCGCATTCGCACACAGCGCCAGTTGGCTGATCGCCACGCGCGCCATTCTGGCGATCGGTGCGGCGATGATCGTTCCGGCAACGCTTGCCGGGATCCGCGCGACCTTCAGCGACGCACGCCATCGTAATATGGCGCTGGGCGTCTGGGCGGCGGTAGGTTCCGGCGGCGCTGCGTTCGGGCCGCTGGTGGGGGGAATACTGCTGGAGCACTTTTATTGGGGCTCGGTATTTTTGATCAACGTTCCTGTCGTACTGGTTGTGCTGACCCTTACCGCGCGCTATGTGCCGCGTCAGACGGGACGCCGCGATCAGTCATTGAATTTGGGGCACGCCATCATGCTGATTATGGCCATCTTACTGCTGGTTTACAGCGCGAAGACCGCGTTGAAAGGGCATATCGCCATTGGCGCAATTGCCTTAACCGTCATTAGCGGCGCGCTGCTGCTGATACAGTTTATCCGTATCCAGCTTGCGGCCTCGCGTCCGATGATCGACCTGCGGCTGTTTACGCATCGCATCATTTTAAGCGGCGTAGTGATGGCGATGACCGCCATGATCACGCTGGTCGGTTTTGAGCTATTAATGGCGCAGGAATTGCAGTTTGTGCATGGCTTCACACCGTATCAGGCGGGGTTGTTCATGTTACCTGTCATGCTTGCCAGCGGCTTCAGCGGCCCCATCGCCGGTATGTTGGTGTCCCGATTTGGACTACGCAGCGTGGCGACGGTAGGTATGGCATTGAGTGCGCTGAGTTTTTATGGCCTGGCGATGACTGATTTCAGCACACAGCGACTGCAGGCCTGGGCACTGATGGCGCTGCTGGGATTTAGCGCTGCCAGCGCGCTGCTGGCGTCAACGGCAGCCATTATGGCCGCGGCGCCGGGCGAGAAAGCGGCAGCGGCAGGGGCGATAGAGACAATGGCCTATGAGCTGGGCGCTGGACTGGGCATCGCCATTTTCGGTCTGTTGCTGAGCCGTAGTTTTTCTGCCTCGATTAGCTTGCCGGAAGGGCTGAACGCCGAAGAAATGACCCGCGCATCGTCGTCGATGGGGGAAGCGGTGCAACTGGCGCAGACGCTGCCTGACGCGCTGGGAGAACACATTATTGATGCCGCGAAACAGGCGTTTACCTGGTCACACAGCGTGGCGCTAAGCAGCGCCGGCAGTATGCTGATTCTGCTGGCGGTGGGTATGTGGTTTAGCCTCGCAAACGTCAACCGCGACTAGCTTAGTGGGTTAACTGGCACAGGCTGTCCAGCGCTTCGACCTCTTTGCCGCTTAACCGGGCGTACTGTCCGGTCAGCCGCCAGAACGCGGGCTGGGTTTCTGTGTAGATTTCAGCGGCAAGGATCAAACGACGGCGATCGCCTTCGTTCAGTTCAAGCAGCGTCCAGGGGATAAAATAGCGCAGCGTGTCGGTGAGCTTAAACCACAGCGGACAGCCGCAGCCGGAACAGAAGTAGCGTTCCCCCCGCGAGGAGGAGGTAAAAAAGGCCGGTTCAGGCGCGTCGGGATCCATCATCGGATGACCGCTGGCCTCCAGGTACATTGCAATGCCGCCTGACCATTTCTGGCACAGCGTGCAGTGACAGGCGTAAACATCGAGCGATTCGATATCAACGGTAAAATGGCTCTGCCCACAGAGACAACGTCCTGTATAGGTTTGCACGGCATACTCCTTATGACCGGTTTATGCATCGGTAAAAAAAGCCAGCCCGACGTGGGCTGGCTTCTATACCGCTCAATTCTAAATGAATTAGAACTGGTAGGTCAGTCCCACAGCAACGATGTTGTCAGTGGAGATACCAGCAGCGCGGGTGAAGTTGTTTTCGTCAACCAGGTTGATTTTGTAATCAACGTAGGTGGACATGTTTTTGTTGAAGTAGTAGCTCGCGCCAACGTCAACGTATTCAACCAGATCCTGGTCGCCGTAACCGCCGATGTCTTTACCTTTGGATTTCAGGTAAGCCAGGGACGGACGCAGACCGAAGTCGAACTGGTACTGTGCTACCACTTCGAAGTTCTGCGCTTTGTTAGCAATACCGTTTACATCACCAAAGGTGGTCATGTTGCGGGTTTCTGCATAGGTTGCCGCCAGGTACAGGTTGTTCGCGTCATATTTCAGACCCGCAGCCCACACTTCTGCGTTCTTGCCGCGAGCGTAGAACACGTTGTCACCCGCAGTCTGAGAATCGGTACGGTCAGATTTCGCGTAAGCGGCGCTTGCGGCGAAGCCTTCGTACTCGTAGCTGGTAGACAGACCAAAGCCGTCGCCATTCTGTTCGGTGAGCTTAGAACGACCGTTGTTCGTTTCGTCGCTGGCGCCATTTTTACCCTGGTACTGAACGGCAAAGTTCCAGCCGTCAACCAGACCGAAGAAGTCGGTGTTACGGTAGGTCGCCACGCCAGAAGCACGCTGGGTCATGAACACGTCGGTCTGGGTCCAGGTGTCGCCACCGAACTCAGGCAGAACGTCGGTCCATGCGCCAACGTCATACGCGACGCCATAGTTACGGCCATAGTCAAAAGAACCGTACTCACCAAATTTCAGACCGGCAAACGCCAGACGGGTTTTATTACCTTTGGTGCCGTTAGATTCGGAGTTATTGCCTTTGAATTCGTATTCCCACTGGCCGAAACCGGTCAGTTGGTCATTGATTTGTGTTTCACCTTTGAAACCCAGACGTGCGTAAGTTTTGTCGCCATCATCGCCGTTATTGTCAGAGAAGTAGTGCAGAGCGGTAACTTTGCCGTACAGATCCAGTTTGTTGCCGTCTTTGTTATACACTTCTGCTGCATTAACAACGCCTGCTGCCAACAGGCTGGTCACTGCCACTGCGACTAATTTAAGTTTCATTTTAGATAATCCTTATAATTTTCTTAATGTGTTTCCTAAACCATTGCTAAACGAGGCTTCTCATCAATGGCAAGCTATTTTTAAATTACGCAGTAGCACCAATTCAATAATAAGTTTCATCTTATTACTGGATATTTACAGATGTGTGATCCAGATCTCCTTAATATCCTGAAATAAATTAGTTACAAATGGGATTAGGCTTAAGTGAAATATTTATTAGGCTAACAATGTGCGATGAAGTGGTTATTTTGCGGTAAATTACGCAGGCTAACTATATCGGGATAAATGAATTTGACAGGCAGGGATTTAATAGTTAAGCATCATTTTTGTATCATTAATTTAACAGATTGCTAAATTCGAGGAAATATTTTGGTTTAATCTTAATAAAGACTAAACCAAATTCAAAAAGGTTGCCAGACAGAGAAAAAGCGGTCGGCAGTTGTGATGACGGTCACGCCCGGCGGGTCGCCCACCAGCACAGCAACGATCCCACACAGACCATCACCGCGCCCTGCCAAAAAGAGAAAGAGAGCGGAGCGCTCAGCAGTACGGCTGCGAGCGCAGAGGAAAGCACCGGCGTGAAATAGGAGCCCACCGCCATAATGGTGACATTTCCGTGCAGAATACCCACGTTCCAGGCGGCATAAGCAAAACCTAACGTCAGGGCGGCGGAAAACAGTTTTATCACTACCGGCGTGGTAAAGACCATTACAGGCTGCGGCGTCATAAAATAATGCGCCCATAAGCTCAACGCTGTGAGCAAAACAAAAACCGTAATGCCGTTAAAGCCACGTGCATATTTATTGGTCACTGTGCAGTAGGTTGCCCAGATAAACGCACCGAGAAAGGCGAGAAAATAGCTCAGCGGACTGGTTGTGACATTGTTGATAATTTCGGCGGGATTCAGTCCATTCTCACCGCCCAGTACCCAGCAGACGCCGACCAATGCCAGCAGTAATCCGGGAACAATCACCCAGTTGGTTTTTTGTCCGTTAAATAAAATGGCGAACAAAATAGTCAGGCTGGGCCACAAATAATTGACCATGCCGACTTCAATCGCCTGATGACGTGACGCCGCATAGCCAAGCGAAAGCGCAAGGCAAATTTCATAACTGACAAACAGAACGCTACCGGCAATCAAATAGCGCACAGGAAAACGGCGAATATTGGGAAAACCGACGGTAAAAATCAGCAGCAACCCACTGAGGGAATAGATTGCCGCCGCGCCACCCACTGGCCCCAGCCCTTCACTTACGCCGCGAATCAACCCCACCATTGTGCTCCACAGCACGATCGCGATAAGTCCAATGAGCGTTGCTTTTTGTCTTGTCATTCTGTTTGCCGTTTCCCTAACCCTGCAAAAAAATAAGCTGAAATATATAGCACTTTTTTAGCGGAGGATGCCAGGTCAATGCGCATACGAGTTACCACTAAGGTGGTATATAAAACCGGCAAAAGGCACTATTTAGTAGCGGAAGCGTTTCGTTATTGATTTGACGCAATATGCGTAAGGTTATTGCTGTTAGTTTCCTCGCGGAAGTTTATACGCGACATTTTTCACCCTGCTTTCGAGCAGGAAGAAAGATGGCGGGTATCTCACTCTGGAAAAAAGAGGAAAGCAATGGACGTCAGCCGCAGAAAGTTTTTTAAAATCTGCGCGGGCGGTATGGCCGGAACCACAGTGGCAGCGCTGGGATTCACCCCAAAAATGGCACTGGCTCAGGCGCGAAATTATAAGCTGTTGCGCGCGAAAGAGATCCGAAACACCTGCACATACTGTTCCGTGGGTTGCGGGCTATTAATGTATAGCCTGGGGGATGGAGCTAAAAACGCGAAGGAAGCGATTTATCACATTGAGGGGGACCCGGATCATCCGGTAAGCCGTGGTGCGCTGTGTCCAAAAGGCGCAGGCCTGCTGGATTATGTTCACAGTGAAAACCGTCTGCGCTATCCGGAATACCGTGCGCCGGGTTCCGATAAATGGCAACGCATCAGTTGGGATGAAGCGTTTACCCGCATTGCAAAACTGATGAAAGCTGACCGCGACGCCAACTTTATTGAAAAGAACGAGCAGGGCGTTACGGTTAACCGTTGGCTTTCAACAGGGATGCTGTGCGCCTCAGCCGCCAGTAATGAAACCGGCATGCTGACGCAGAAGTTTGTGCGCTCGCTCGGCATGCTGGCTGTCGACAACCAGGCGCGCGTCTGACACGGACCAACGGTAGCAAGTCTTGCTCCAACATTTGGTCGCGGTGCGATGACCAACCACTGGGTCGATATTAAAAACGCTAACGTCGTGATGGTGATGGGCGGTAACGCCGCTGAAGCCCATCCGGTGGGATTCCGCTGGGCGATGGAAGCGAAAAACAACAATGACGCCACGCTGATTGTTGTTGACCCACGCTTTACGCGTACAGCCTCGGTAGCGGATATTTACGCGCCGATTCGTTCCGGTACGGACATTACGTTCCTGTCCGGCGTGTTGCTGTACCTGATCGAAAATAACAAAATCAACGCGGAGTACGTTAAGCATTACACCAACGCCAGCCTGCTGGTGCGTGATGATTTTGCTTTTGAAGACGGACTGTTCAGCGGTTACGACGCGCAAAAACGGCAGTACGATAAGTCGTCCTGGAACTACCAGTTCGATGAAAACGGCTATGCCAGACGCGACGACACGCTGACGCATCCGCGCTGCGTATGGAACCTGTTGAAACAGCATGTTTCCCGCTATACGCCGGACGTGGTGGAAAACATCTGCGGTACGCCGAAAGCTGACTTCCTGAAGGTCTGTGAAGTGCTGGCTTCCACCAGTGCCGCCGACAGAACCACCACGTTCCTGTACGCGCTGGGCTGGACGCAGCATACCGTCGGCGCACAGAACATCCGTACGATGGCGATGATTCAGCTGCTGCTCGGCAACATGGGGATGGCAGGCGGCGGGGTTAACGCCCTGCGCGGTCACTCCAACATTCAGGGCTTAACCGATCTCGGTCTGCTGTCTACCAGCCTGCCTGGCTATCTGACGCTGCCGTCCGAAAAGCACGGCGACTGGCAGAGCTGGCTTGACGCCAACACGCCTAAAGCGACCCAGGCCGATCAGGTGAACTACTGGAGCAACTATCCGAAGTTTGCCGTCAGTCTGATGAAAGCATTCTATGGCGACGACGCGCAAAAAGAGAATAGCTGGGGCTTCGACTGGTTGCCGAAGTGGGACCAGGCTTATGACGTCATCAAATATTTCAATATGATGGATAGCGGAAAAGTCACCGGCTACATTTGCCAGGGCTTTAACCCGGTTGCGTCCTTCCCGGACAAAAACAAAGTGGTCCGCAGCCTGAGCAAGCTGAAGTACATGGTGGTGATCGATCCGCTGGTGACCGAAACCTCGACTTTCTGGCAGAACCACGGCGAGTCGAACGACGTCGATCCGGCAGCGATTCAGACTGAAGTGTTCCGTTTGCCATCCACCTGCTTTGCGGAAGAAGATGGCTCGATTGCCAACTCCGGTCGCTGGCTGCAGTGGCACTGGAAAGGGCAGGACGCGCCGGGTGAAGCGCGTAACGACGGCGAAATTCTGGCGGGTATTTACCACCGTCTGCGCGAGATGTATCGCACAGAAGGCGGTAAAGGCGCAGAACCGCTGCTCAAAATGCGCTGGAGCTACAAACAGCCAGATCATCCGGAATCGGAAGAAGTGGCGAAAGAGAACAACGGTTACGCGCTGGCCGATCTCTATGACGCCAACGGCGCGCTGATTGCGAAGAAAGGGCAACTGTTGAGCAGTTTCGCGCAGTTGCGGGACGACGGCACCACGTCTTCCTCCTGCTGGATCTACACCGGTAGCTGGACCGAGCAGGGCAACCAGATGGCCAACCGCGATAACGCCGATCCGTCCGGGTTGGGTAATACGTTGGGCTGGGCATGGGCGTGGCCGCTGAACCGCCGCGTACTGTATAACCGCGCATCGGCGGACATCAACGGTAAACCGTGGGATCCGAAGCGAATGCTGATCCAGTGGAACGGGACGAAGTGGACGGGGAACGATATCCCGGACTTCAACACCGCGCCGCCGGGAAGCAAAACCGGTCCGTTCATTATGCAGCCGGAGGGCGTTGGGCGTCTGTTCGCGCTGGATAAACTGGCGGAAGGGCCGTTCCCGGAACACTACGAGCCAATGGAAACGCCGCTGGGGACCAACCCGCTGCATCCGAACGTGGTTTCCAGCCCGGTGGTTCGCATCTATGAAGACGACGTACTGCGCTTAGGCAAGAAGGATAAATTCCCGTATGTGGGAACAACCTATCGTCTGACCGAACACTTCCACACCTGGACCAAACACGCGCTGCTGAATGCCATCGCGCAGCCGGAACAGTTCGTGGAGATCAGCGAAACGCTGGCGGCGGCCAAAGGCATCGCCAATGGCGATCGCGTTACGGTGAGCAGCAAGCGTGGGTTTATCCGTGCGGTAGCAGTTGTTACCCGCCGCCTGCGTACGCTGAACGTGAACGGTCAGCAGGTTGAAACCGTTGGGATCCCGCTGCACTGGGGCTTTGAAGGGGTGGCGCGTAAAGGTTATATCGCCAATACCCTGACGCCAAACGTCGGTGATTCAAACTCGCAAACGCCGGAATACAAAGCGTTTTTAGTTAACATCGAGAAGGCGTAAGGGGGCTAGCATATGTCTTTGGAAACGCAGGACATTATCAAACAGTCCGCAACCAACTCCATCACGCCGCCCCCACGGGCGCGTGATTACAAGGCTGAAGTCGCCAAGCTCATTGACGTCTCCTCCTGCGTAGGCTGTAAAGCCTGCCAGGTGGCGTGTTCAGAGTGGAACGACATTCGTGATGAGGTGGGCCATTGCGTCGGGGTGTACGACAACCCCGCCGATCTCAGCGCCAAGTCGTGGACGGTGATGCGCTTTAGCGAAACCGAGCAGAACGGCAAACTGGAATGGCTGATCCGCAAAGACGGCTGTATGCACTGTGAAGAGCCGGGCTGTCTGAAGGCGTGCCCGTCTGCCGGCGCGATCATCCAGTACGCCAACGGGATCGTCGATTTCCAGTCAGAGCACTGTATCGGCTGTGGCTACTGCATCGCCGGGTGTCCATTTAACGTGCCGCGCCTCAATAAAGAGGATAACCGCGTCTATAAATGTACGCTTTGCGTCGATCGGGTGAGCGTGGGTCAGGAACCGGCCTGTGTGAAAACCTGTCCGACCGGGGCAATCCACTTCGGCACCAAGAAAGAGATGCTGGAGCTGGGCGAGCAGCGCGTCGAGAAGCTGAAAGCGCGCGGCTATGAACACGCAGGCGTCTACAATCCGCAGGGCGTCGGCGGGACGCACGTAATGTACGTGCTGCACCACGCGAACCAGCCGGAGCTGTATCATGGTCTGCCGAATGAGCCGAAGGTCGACACCTCAATCAATCTGTGGAAAGGGGCGCTGAAACCGTTAGCCGCCGCTGGCTTTATCGCCACCTTTGCCGGGCTTATCTATCACTACATTGGTATTGGCCCGAACAAAGAAGTGGACGATGACGAGGAGGAGCATCATGAGTAAGTCGAAAATGATTGTGCGCACGAAGTTTATCGACCGCGCCTGTCACTGGACGGTGGTCATTTGCTTCTTCCTGGTGGCGCTGTCGGGGATTTCGTTTTTCTTTCCGACCCTGCAATGGCTGACGCAGACCTTCGGGACGCCGCAGATGGGACGCATTCTGCACCCGTTCTTCGGCGTGGCGATCTTTATCGCCCTGATGTTCATGTTTGTGCGTTTTGTCCACCACAACATACCGGATAAGAAAGACATTCCGTGGCTGAAAAACATTGTGGAAGTGCTGAAAGGTAACGAACACAAAGTGGCGGATGTCGGCAAATACAACGCCGGGCAGAAGATGATGTTCTGGTCGATCATGAGCATGATTTTTGTGCTGCTGGTCACCGGCGTGATCATCTGGCGCCCGTACTTCGCGCAGTATTTCCCGATGCAGGTGGTGCGTTACAGTCTGCTGATCCATGCCGCTGCAGGCATCATCCTGATGCACGCGATCCTTATCCATATGTATATGGCATTTTGGGTGAAAGGGTCGATCAAGGGGATGATTGAAGGAAAGGTGAGTCGTCGCTGGGCGAAGAAACACCATCCGCGCTGGTATCGCCAGATCGAGAAAGCCGAGGCGAAAAAAGAGAGTGAGGAAGGGTTACGTTAATCCCCTCATAGTCCAACAGGCGTGACTGCGGTCGCGCCTTTTTTTATCTGTAGAAAATTTCTGAAGGCAAAAGCGTAAGCCCGGTAAGCGCAAGCGCCACCGGGCAAAACATCAGATAGAGGTGCGGCGATAGTCGCGGTATTCCGCGCGCCAGAAATTGTCGTCGATAGCCTGTTGCAGCGCTTCGGCAGAGGTTTTCACCGCCACGCCTTGCTGCTGCGCCATTTTGCCGACAGCAAAAGCGATGGCGCGGGATACCGTCTGGATATCTTTGAGTTCCGGCAGCACCAGACCTTCACCGTTAAGCACCAGCGGCGAGTACTGCGCCAACGTCTCGCTGGCCGACATCAGCATTTCATCGGTAATACGCGACGCGCCTGAGGCGATAACCCCCAGACCAATGCCCGGGAAGATATAAGCGTTGTTGCACTGGGCGATAGGGAAGACTTTATCTTTCCAGACGACCGGCGCGAAAGGACTGCCGGTCGCGACCAGCGCGTTACCTTCGGTCCACGTAATGATGTCCTGCGGCGTGGCTTCCACCCGTGAAGTCGGGTTTGACAGCGGCATGACGATGGGGCGCGGACAGTGCTTGTGCATCTCGCGAATGATCTCTTCGGTAAACAGACCGGTTTGCCCGGAGACGCCAATCAGAATATCCGGTTTAACGTTACGCACCACATCCAGCAGCGACAGCACTTCACTGTCGGTATCCCACGTCTTCAGATTCTCACGCATCTGCACCAGTTTGGTCTGGAAGGAGAGCAGGTTCGGCATCTGATCGGTAAGCAGACCAAAACGATCCACCATAAACACTTTCTGCCGCGCGGCTTCTTCGCTAAGGCCTTCGCGCTGGGTCTGCGCAATGATCTGCTCGGCAATGCCGCAACCGGCGGAGCCTGCGCCGAGGAAGACGATTTTCTGTTCGCTGAGCTGGCTGCCTGCCGCACGGCTGGCGGCAA
This sequence comes from Citrobacter sp. Cs237, assembly GCF_030332325.1. NCBI lineage: Bacteria > Pseudomonadati > Pseudomonadota > Gammaproteobacteria > Enterobacterales > Enterobacteriaceae > Citrobacter > Citrobacter sp. Cs237. Next base: position 29,126 of record NZ_JAOWIB010000109.1, read on the forward strand.
TCAGCGTCCCGACGGTCACCGCCGCAGTACCCTGAATATCGTCGTTAAAGGAACATATTTCATTACGATAGCGGTTCAGCAGCGGCATTGCGTTTTTCTGCGCGAAATCCTCAAACTGCAACAGCACGTCCGGCCAGCGGTGCTTAACGGCCTGGATGAATTCGTCGACAAATTCGTAATAGTCTTCGTCGGTGATGCGCGGGTTACGCCAGCCCATATACAGCGGATCGTTGAGCAACTGCGGGTTGTTGGTACCCACATCAAGCACGACAGGCAGGGTATACGCCGGACTGATGCCGCCGCAGGCGGTGTACAGCGACAGCTTACCGATAGGAATGCCCATCCCACCGATCCCCTGGTCACCCAGGCCCAGAATCCGCTCGCCGTCGGTCACCACGATAACTTTGATATTGTGGTTTGGTACGTTTTGCAGGATGTCGTCCATGTTGTGACGGTTCTGGTACGAGATAAAAACGCCGCGGGCGCGACGGTAAATCTCGGAAAAGCGTTCACATGCCGCGCCGACTGTCGGGGTATAAATAACCGGCATCATCTCATCAAGATGATTGTTTACCAGACGGTAGAATAGGGTTTCGTTGGTATCCTGAATGTTGCGCAGGTAGATGTGCTTGTCGATTTCGGTTTTGAATCCCTGATACTGGATCCACGCGCGTTCAGCCTGTTCTTCGATCGTCTCGACCACTTCCGGCAGTAACCCCAGCAGGTTGAAGTTACGACGTTCTTCCATGCTGAAAGCACTCCCTTTATTTAACAGGGGGAACTCCAGCAGTACCGGGCCAGCGTAAGGAATATAAAGGGAACGCATTTTTTTGCTTTTGGTTTCCATGTCACTCACTCTTTTTTGAATTTCCGTCCCTGGCTCCTTTTATAATACTGTGCCGTTCAACCAGGGCATCGGACACCGAGTATAAAGCATCATGCCCCCTGGAAACAAAAACACCATCGCTTTTGCGATGGTGTTTATCATCAGATTCTGACTACGCGGTTACTTTTTGCTATCCGGACGACGCTTTCTGCCGGTAGGGTTGTTCACCACGCTGGACGTGTCGCCTTCCGTCACCAGTTTGCGCTGATTGGAAATTTTATGGTCCAGTCCAAGAATATGACGGGCCTGACGGTTCGATTTCATTTTAACTCCTCAATCCTGTTCCAAGTTTTAAGGACAAATTCGCCAATGCGAAAGAAACGTAACCCCTTAGGTTGCGGTATCAGCATAGCACCTTATGCAGAAGCGTGCTGGCCGCTGACCACATAATTGATCGTTTGCTGGTAGATGTCACTGAGGATGTCATTGTCGGTGGCTTCCACCCATTTGGTCAGTTCCATTAAAATGTCATCTTCGGTGACAGCGCCATGTTCTGCGCGGAGACCTTGCTCAATAGCATGAACCAAAGCCGGTTGTGCGTTTGAGGTATTTGCTGAGTAATAAGTAAACATAGGATGCCTCCGTGTCGGTGTATTTATAAGTACGGCTCGCAGAAATTTAATTCACATTCAGAATGGCAAATATTTTTATCGCTGTAGCTCAGAAAAGTCCTGGAAGATAATAAAACTATTTTAACTCTCTGATTTGCCGGTGTTTAAAAGGGTTTTAATTCGCGTTCATCACGCTTTAATATATATTTAATATGCCTGTAAATATAATCTATAGGGTATTGGGACAAGCGTTATTTTTCATTTTAATCGTATTCTGAATTTTATTGAATAGTCCATCAGACCTGCCAGCCATGGTCTATACTTGCATTTTTGAGCCAACAGGAGAGCAGCAATGACAATCCATAAAAAAGGTCAGGCACACTGGGAAGGCGACATTAAACGTGGAAAAGGCACTGTTTCTACCGAAAGCGGTGTCCTGAATCAACAGCCTTATGGCTTCAATACCCGTTTTGAAGGCGAAAAGGGCACGAATCCGGAGGAGCTGATTGGCGCGGCGCATGCGGCGTGCTTTTCTATGGCGCTTTCGTTGATGCTGGGTGAAGCGGGCTTTACGCCGGAGGCGATTGATACTACCGCCGATGTGTCACTGGACAAAGTGGATAACGGGTTTGCAATTACCAAAATCGCGTTGCACAGTGAAGTGCGCGTGCCAGGGATTGATGCGGAAACCTTTGACGGCATTATCCAGAAAGCCAAAGCGGGATGCCCGGTATCTCAGGTGCTGAAAGCGGAAATCACCCTCGATTATCAGCTGAAAGCCTGACAAGCCCTGATACCGGGTGATGGGGCGTCACCCGGTAAACAAAACGTCTCCGGGCGACGCCAAAACCGCATTACTGCGCCACCCACCCTCCATCCATATTCCACGCCGCGCCGCGAACCTGGGCCGCGCCTTCGGAACACAAAAACAGAGCCAGTTCCCCTAATTGCTCGGGTGTGACAAACGCCCGCGAAGGTTGTTTTTCCGCTAATAACGCTTCCCGCGCGTCACTGGGGTCTGCGCCTTCCGCGATGCGTTTGTCGATCTGCTGTTGTACCAGCGGAGTCAGCACCCATCCTGGACAGAGCGCGTTACAGGTTATGCCGGTCTGCGCGGTTTCCAGAGCGGTGGTCTTCGTGAACCCCACCACGCCGTGCTTGGCCGCGACGTAGGCCGCTTTGTCTTTTGATGCCACCAGCCCATGCACCGAGGCGATATTGATGATGCGGCCCCAGTTTCGGGCGCGCATAGAGGGTAACGCCAGACGCGTGGTGTGAAAAACCGAGGAGAGGTTAATGGCGAGAATCGCATTCCACTTCTCGACGGGAAAATGTTCAATCGGCGAGACGTGCTGGATCCCGGCGTTGTTAATCAGGATATCCACGCCGCCGAATTCCCGTTCGGCGTAGCGCATCATCTCTTCAATTTGTCCGGCATCGCTGAGATCTGCGCCGTGGTAGCCCGCCCTGACGCCACAGGCGTCAATGGCGTCTTTGGCGGCCTCAACGTCACCAAAGCCGTTCAGGATAATCCGCGCGCCGGCTTTTGCCAGGCTCTGCGCAATGCCCAACCCGATGCCGCTGGTGGAGCCGGTAATCAGCGCCGTTTTTCCGTTCAAAGTCATCGCATTCTCCTCAGACAATTCCGGTGGTATAGAACACACCAATCACAAACAGTACCGCCAGGCTTTTGATGATCGTAATGGCGAATATTCCGCCGTAGGCCTGACGGTGGCTCAGCCCGGTAATGGCGAGCAGGGTAATGACCGCGCCATTGTGCGGCAGGGTGTCCATTCCGCCGCTGGCCATTGACGCCACGCGGTGAAGCACTTCCAGCGGAATGTTGGCGGCGTTTGCCGCCGCAATAAAGGTATCTGACATCGCCGCCAGCGCAATACTCATCCCGCCGGAAGCGGAACCGGTGATCCCGGCGAGGGTGGTGATGCTGATTGCCTCATTCAACAGCGGATCGGGGATAGCCGCCAGCGCGTTAGACAGCACCAGAAAACCGGGAAGGGCGGCGATCACCGCGCCAAAGCCGTATTCGGACGCGGTGTTCATGGCCGCCAGGATCGCGCCGCCTACTGCGGTTCGGCTGCCTTCCGCCAGACGCCCCTGTATATTGCGATAGCCGAAAATCACCACCATCAGGATCCCTGAGACCAGCGCCGCCTCAACGGCCCAGATGGCGGTTATCTTGCTGATTTCGGTCGTCACCGGCGTAGCCAGTCCGGGCAGGTCAAGCTGGTGAGTGCTGCCGTACCAGACCGGGATCCAGCGGGTAAACAGCAGATTGAGCACGCCCACCAGGATCAGCGGTGAAATGGCGACGAAGGGATTGGGCAAATTGATATTGTCCGGTGTTTCCGGTTCGTTTTGCAGCTCGGTACCATAACCTTCATTCCTGGCTAGCGCTTTTCGCCGCTGGCGCTCAAGGTACAAAAGCCCGACAAAAATGATAAACAGCGAACCGATCAACCCAAGCCACGGCGCGGCCCAGGCATTGGTGCCAAAAAAGCTGGTCGGAATGATGTTCTGGATCTGCGGCGTTCCCGGCAGCGCGTCCATGGTGAAAGAGAATGCGCCCAGCGCCACCGTCGCGGGGATCAGTCGCTTGGGTATCTGGCTCTGGCGAAACAGTTCGGCGGCAAAAGGATACACGGCGAAAGCCACCACAAACAGCGACACGCCGCCGTAGGTCAGCAGGGCGCAGACCAGCACGATCACCGGGATCGCATGACGCCGTCCAAGCAGATTGATCGCCGCGGCAACGATTGAACGCGAAAAACCGGACAGTTCAATCAGCTTGCCAAACACCGCCCCCAGTAAGAAAACGGGGAAATACAGCTTTACAAAGCCAACCATCTTTTCCATAAACAGGCCCGTAAAGGCCGGGCCGACAGCGGTAGGCTCAGTCAGTAAGACCGCCCCTAATGCCGCGATAGGCGCAAACAGGATAACGCTGTAACCGCGGTAGGCTGCCAGCATCAGCAGACCCAACGCGGCCAGGGCAATTAACACACTCATCATGACTCCTCGGTATCGTTGTTATAGTGGGGTACAGAAAGAGAAGTTACGGTTTCAGGGCAAAACGCAGCTGATGCCGTCTGCGTTCGCGGATACTGTCTTTTCGCGTCTCGTCCCAACGGTAAAACCCCTGGCCGCTGCGCATCCCGGTGTCACCGTTGGCGACGATGTCCGCGACCAGCGACATCATGTCGCTGCCGCTGGCCAGTTCCGGCAGCAGATGGCGGCAGATATCCTGAACGGTGTTGAGTCCGGTCATGTCCGCCGCTTCCAGCGGGCCGACCATGCCATAACGTCGACCCAATGAGGCGCGCATCACCCGATCCACCACGTCCGGGCTGGCGATGCCGCTTTTGACGATATGCAGCGCTTCGCGCAACAGCGCAAACTGCAGACGGTTGCCGACAAAGCCCGGCGCGGCGCGATCGAGGATCACGGCTTCCAGTTGCATACCGCTCAGCAGCGCCTGAACCTCCTGCATATACCGTGGCGCAGTTGCGCTGCCCGGTACAATCTCAACCAGCGGGATAAAATGCGGCGGATGCCAGAAGTGGGCGATCAATAAGCGCTGTGGATGGCGAAGCTTTTCCGCCAGCGCGTCCGGCGGCAACCCGCTGGTGTTGCTGGCGATGATGGCCTGCGGATCGATAACCTGCTCCAGCTGCGCATACAGCGCGTGCTTAAGTTCAAGGCGCTCGGGAATGGCTTCGATCAGCAGCGATGAAGCGGCAATATCGGCAAGCGATGTGGTCCCCTGCAGCCGGGACAGGACAGTGGCTTTATCTGCCGCGGAAAACTGCCCGGCCGCGATCAATTCCTCCAGGATCTCGCCAGCAACGGACGTTATTTCCGCAGTACGTGCTCTGTCGGTGTCGTACAGCCAAATCTCATGCCCGGAACGGGCAAAATGGCAGGCGATACCTACGCCCATCAGTCCTGCGCCCAGGACAGCGAAACGGTTAGTTTGCATGGCGATCCCCCCGGGTGCGTTCCACCGCCAGCGCCACACCCTGACCACCGCCGACGCACAAGGTTGCGAGTCCTTTGCCGACGTTGCGTCGCGCCATCTCGTGCAGCAGTGTGACCAGAATGCGGCAGCCGGACGCGCCAATCGGATGACCGAGCGCGATAGCGCCGCCGTTAACGTTAACTTTGCTTTCGTCCCAGTCGAGTGCCTGACCGACCGCCAGCGCCTGTGCGGCAAAGGCCTCGTTCGCTTCGATCAGATCGACTTGCGCCAGCGTCCAGCCCGCGCGTTGCAGGCATTGCTGCGAGGCCTCAACAGGACCGATCCCCATGACCGCCGGATCGACGCCAGAAACGGCGTAGCCAGCAATGCGCGCCAGCGCCGGTAAATTCAGCGCCGCGGCGCGGCTGGCGCTCATCAGCATCACGGCGGCGGCGCCATCGTTAATCGACGAGGCGTTCCCGGCGGTAACCGTCCCGTCTCCCGGACGAAAGGCCGGTTTTAATTGGGCCAGTTTCTCAGCCTGTGTGTCCGCACGCGGCTGTTCGTCTCGCTCAACCCGTCGCGGCGGTTTCTTACCCTGCGGAACGTTTAGCGGTGTGATTTCGGCGCTAAAGTAACCAGCCTCGAGCGCCAGCGTCGCTTTTCGCTGTGAGCGAAGGGCAAACGCATCCTGTTGCTCACGGCTAATGACAAACCTCTCTGCCAGATTCTCGGCAGTGATGCCCATGTGGTAGTCATTAAACGCGTCCCAAAGGCCGTCATGTACCACGCTGTCCTTCATGCTGGCGTGGCCGAGGCGCAGACCGGTCCGTGCGCCGTCCAGCAGGTAGGGGGCGTTGCTCATACTTTCCTGTCCGCCTGCAATAACAATCTCCGCATCACCGCAGCGAATGGCCTGAGCCGCTTGCAGCACCGCTTTTAATCCCGATCCACAAATCAGATTCAGCGTCACCGCCGGCGTCGTGACCGGCAGTCCGGCGCGGAGGGCCGTTTGCCGCGCCGGGTTTTGTCCACAGCCTGCGGTCAGTACCTGCCCGAAAATGACTTCGTCGATCGCATCGGCTGGCAGGGCGGTTTTCTCCAGCAATGCGCGAATGACGCACGCGCCGAGTTCTACCGCCGGAAGCGGGGCTAAAGCGCCGTGAAAGCTGCCTATGGGTGTGCGGGTGGCCGCAACGATAACAACATCCTGCATGGTCATCTCCTCAGGTGAACTGCATTTCAGGCACGTTTTCCGCCACAACCAGCTTGCCGGCGGTTTTCGCGACGATCTCCTCGACGCTCACGCCTGGCGCACGTTCGCGCAGGATGAAGCGGCCATCGGCAATGTCCAGCAGCGCCAGGTCGGTGAGGACACGTTTGATACAACTGACGCCGGTGAGCGGCAATGTGCAGTCCGGAAGCAGCTTGGATTCGCCGCTTTTAGACGCGTGGGTCATGACCACGATGATGTTTTCCGCCCCCGCGACCAGATCCATCGCGCCGCCCATCCCTTTCACCATCTTGCCGGGGATCATCCATGAGGCGATGTTGCCGTTAACGTCAACTTCAAACGCGCCCAGCACGGTCAGGTCAACGTGTCCGCCGCGGATCATGGCGAACGACTGCGCTGAGTCGAAAATCGCCGCGCCCTTGCGTGCGGTGTCGGTCTGTTTTCCGGCGTTGATCATATCGGCATCCAGTTCGTCCTCCGTCGGGAACGCCCCCATTCCGAGCAGTCCATTTTCCGATTGCAGCATCACGTCCATGCCCTCGGGGATGTAGTTGGCGACAAGGGTGGGGATGCCAATCCCCAGGTTGACGTAATAGCCGTCGCGCAGTTCCCGGGCGACGCGCATAGCCATTTGTTCGCGGGTTAACATGTTCTGTCTCCTTAGCGGCGTAATGTGCGTTGCTCAATGCGTTTTTCGAAATGGCCCTGAATCAGGCGATCGACGAAGATGCCAGGGGTATGAATCGCGGCAGGATCAAGTTCGCCAGGGGGGACGATTTTTTCGACTTCAACCACCGTGATGCGTCCGGCGGCAGCCATTAGCGGATTGAAATTTTGCGCGGTATGGCGATAGATAACGTTACCGTACCAGTCGGCCTTCCAGCCTTTAACCAGCGCGAAATCACCGGTAATCGCGCGTTCCATAATGTACGGGCGACCGTTGAACTCCCGCACTTCTTTACCCTCGGCCACTGGCGTACCGTAACCGGTGGCGGTGAAGAAAGCAGGGATCCCCGCGCCGCCTGCGCGTAACTGTTCCGCAAGCGTGCCCTGGGGCGTCAGCGTCGCTTCCAGTTCGCCGCTCAGTACCTGTTGTTCAAAGAGGGCGTTTTCACCGACATAAGAGGCCACCACTTTGCGTACCTGGCGTGTTTCCAGCAGTACGCCCAGACCGAAGCCATCGACGCCGCAATTGTTTGACACCACTGTCAGTCCCTGAACTTCGCGACGGCGAACCTCGGCAATCAGGTTTTCCGGTATACCACAGAGTCCAAAGCCGCCCGCCAGCAGCGTCATGTTGTCGGTGATCCCGTCCAGCGCCTCTTGATACGTAGCGACGCGTTTATCCAGTCCAGACATATCATTGCCCCTCCAGTTGTCCTTGCCGACATCATTAGGGGCGGAAAATGATTTGTTAATTTTAAATTTGTGACTCACTCATTTGGTTTTTTTATCAATTTGATGTTAATTAAATGTATTCAAACAGTTAATGGGGCGCAAAATGAGAATGAGCATCAAACAGTTACGCGCATTTTTAGCGGTAGCTCACACTCTGAATTTCGCCCACGCCAGCGAACGGCTGAATATATCCCAGCCCGCGCTAAGTTTGACGATCAAAGGCCTGGAGGAATCGCTGGGGGGGCCATTACTGTTGCGAACCACGCGGAGAGTCACGCTGACCCAGGAGGGGGAAACGTTGCTGACGATGGCGCGTCAGCTTATTGCCGACTGGGATAACACTGAAGAAGCCATGCGCCAGCGCTTTACACTCCAGCGGGGAAAAGTGTCGGTAGCGGCGATGCCGTCCTTTGCGGCGAACGTCCTGCCGCCGGTGCTGAAAGCCTTTCGTGACCGCTACGCCGGGATCAACGTTACCGTTCATGATGTGATCAATGAACAGGTGATTGAAATGGTAAGTGAAGGGCGGGTGGAAATGGGGATTGCCTTCGAGCCGGATTATTCCGGGCATCTGCACTTTACCCCGCTCGGTCTGGACCGCTTTGTGGCGATAGTCCCGCCGGATTCCCGCCTCGCGACGCGGGAACGGCTTTCCTGGCGCGAGCTGTTGAGCCTGGATTTTATCGCTCTCCAGCGTCCTTCGGCTGTGCGTCTGATGCTGGAAGAACAACTGGCGCAAAGCGGCCGCCCGCTGGAGGTGGCGCTGGAAAGTCATCAACTGGTTACCGTGGGGCGTCTGGTGGCAAACGGCCTCGGCGGTAGCGCGGTGCCCGCGCTCTGCCGTACGCAGATGACCGAGCTTGGCGCGGTGTGCCTGGAACTGGACGGTCCGGTGATTGAACGCAGAGTGGGTGTGCTGCGATCGGCCCATCATAAGCTCTCTACCGCCGCCCAGGCATTGTTAGACACGTTGAAGAAGGCATATGGATAAGCGTCAGGTTAGTCCCGGTTGCCCGGCGGGGTAGTTCACGGAGAGCCGCCTCTTTGCAAACAGCAGGATTAGCATCCAAAAATATAAAAAATAGCCATAACATCAGAGCGCATATTTATTTCATGTTCGTGAAGGGTATTATTTCTTTCGTTCTACATTAACGGTTTAAGCGCGCATGTAGAGATTATTGATCTCATAAATGGAGTAAGAATAATGAACACATTTTCCTTCGCGACTGCAGGTATTTTAGCGGCAGCGCTGTTAACCAGTCTCAGCGTCAATGCGGCGACCAGTAACACAAAAACAGACGTAACCCCCAGGGGGATGAGCTGCCAGGAGTTTGTTGACCTGAACCCGCAAACCATGGCGCCCGTAGCTTTCTGGGTATTGAACGAAGATGAAGATTTTAAAGGCGGGGATTACGTGACCTTTGACGAAACCGTTACCACGGCGGTGCCGCTTGCTGTCGAAATATGCAAAAAACATCCTCAGAGCGAATTAACAAAAATCAAAGACGAAATCAAAAAAGAATTAAGCAAATAAATCTGAGTCGTTATTTAAACCCAGCCAGAGTGCTGGGTTTTGTTATTTGTGACAACGTCACATGTCAATCATCTTCATCACGGAAATAAATAATAAAGCTCTTCTCCGGCGTGCCGATACTGAATACAAATTAGCCTGAATGATAAGGAAGTTTGTATGGACTGGTATCCGTCACGTATTTCCACGCGCCTGACGCTCGGCGGGATCGTGCTGCTGATTGTTACGACGCTGGTGATTGTGGTGATTATGCTCTGGCGAGGTCAGCCTCGCGTTGTGGAGATTAACTCTGCGCTAATAGAGGAGACAGGACATGGCCTGACGCGCCAGCTCAGTACCGTCCTGTCACGGGTAGAGGGGGAAACTGTCAGCCTGGCGCGTCTGGCAGAGGTCTTGCCCAATGATGAAACACTGTATCGCACCGTTGCTCCGCAGTTACTGGGCATCGACAGCGACAGCATTATTACCGGAGGCGGTATCTGGCCGGAGCCGAACGCTTTTACGCCTGGCCTGGAACGACGCAGTTTTTTCTGGGCGCGTAATACCGATAATAAGCTGGTGTATTCGGATGAATATAACGCTGCTACCGGTAATGGTTACCATAACGAAAGCTGGTATCAACAGGCGAAAGGACGGTCTGCGGAAAACTGCCTGTGGTCTGACGTTTATCAGGACGCCATTTCCGGAATTAACATGGTGACCTGCAGTGTGCCTTATCTGCTGTCGGGTCAGTTTGCCGGGGTTGCCACCACGGATATACGCCTTGATAACGTCGCCCGCTTTATGCAGAAAGAGGGCGGTCACACCGGTGGTTACGCCTTTGTGGTGGATAAGCAGGGGCAGATCCTCTATTTCCCACCGATCGAGCAGCAACAATTTAAAACCGTCAGTGAGCTGGTCAACGCCTCGCCATGGCTCGCGCCTGTCGCCAGCCAGTTACGGGCGCTCAGCGTAGCGAAGACCAGCACTGCGTCCGTCGCGCTGGAGCACGACGGCATTCTTAACGCCGCTTCGCGGGTCATGCTGTTTCCAATGGCGGATACCGGCTGGGTGGTCGGACTGGTTACGCCAGAAGCACGTATTGTCGGGCTGGCAAAGGAAATGATGCGTGACGTTCTGGTGGTATTGATCCCGCTGATGGCGTTGCTGCTGTTGGGCGCGTGGCTGCTGGTGCGCCGGTTAATTGCCCGTCTGGATGATACCCGCAAAGCGCTGGATGATATTGCGCAAGGGGAAGGCGATCTTACGCGTCGTCTGGCGGTAAAAGGTAAAGACGAGATTTCCGCTATCGCTGAAGCCTTTAATCTCTTTGTCGATAAAATCGCCGCAATCCTGGTCACGGTACGCGGAAGCAGCGAAGTGGTCGCCAGTACGGCCACAAGCCTCGCTGACAGCAACACCGAACTGTCCACCCGCGTCACGCAACAGGCGGCGGCGCTGGAAGAGAGCGCTGCCGCAATGGAACAGCTTAACGCCACGGTACAGCAGAATGCCGCCAATACCGCACTGGCGGATGAGCTTTCGGAAAATACCGCGCAGACCGCCAACCGCTGTGGCGATGTGATGCACGAGGTGATTTCCACTATGGATAACGTCAGCGCGTCGTCCGGACGGATGGTAGAAATTGTGTCGGTAATCGACAGTATCGCTTTCCAGACCAATATTCTGGCGCTCAATGCGGCGGTAGAAGCGGCGAGAGCCGGGGATGCGGGACGGGGCTTCGCCGTCGTTGCCTCGGAAGTTCGCACGCTGGCACAGCGTAGCGCAACGGCGGCTCAGGAGATCAAAGCCCTGATAGACGAGTCGGTTTCACATGTTGACAGCAGCAGCCAGCAAATCCATCACGCGGGAGATCGGCTACAGGAGCTGGTGGGGCACGTCCGTCAGGTTCGTCAGTTGATGGGCGAAATTCGCGTGGCCGGGGAAGAACAGCGTAAGGGCGTGGCGGAGGTGACGCTGGCGGTGACCGAAATGGACGGAACCGTGCAGCAAAACGCGTCGCTGATTGACGATGCCGCCGCGCGTACTCAAATCCTGAAAGCCGAGGCGGATCAACTGGCGAAGCAGGTCTCTTCTTTTACGCTGCCTTAAATCTGTGGCAGTGCTTCAGGCCCGGCGGAAAACGTGCCGCCGGGTCGCATCAGAGGCTGACGGGAAGCGTACTGTTCATCCACCCTGGGATCTCCTCTGCCGCAACCGGACGCGAGAAGTAATATCCCTGAATCACTGGGCATTTGACCGAGCGTAAAAATTCAAACTGTTCTTTGGTTTCCACCCCTTCTGCGATCACCACCAGATTTAAGCTTTGTCCGATACGGGTAATGGCTTCCAGCAGCGACTGGATCCGTGTTTCCGTCAGGCAGCGGTCAACAAACGATTTATCAATTTTCAGCTCGGTCACGGGCAGACTGACCAACCGCGACAGACCGGAAAAGCCGGTGCCAAAATCATCGACCGACAGCCCAACGCCCATATCACGTAGCACCGTGATGCGTTTGAGGATCTCTTCATCCTGCTCCATCATCATGCTTTCCGTGATTTCCACCGTCAGCTGTTCGCCCGGTATGGCGAATTCCAGCATCGCTTCCGACACCTGGTTGGGCAATTGATTGCTGCGAAAATGCAGGGCCGAGAGGTTAACCGATAAGGTGGGAATGGTCAGCGACTGCGCGCGCCATTCGGCCAACTGACGGCAGGCTTCCCGAACCACCCAGCGTCCGATGTTTTCGATTTCCCCAATTTCTTCCGCCAGCGGAATAAAGAGGCCTGGAGTAACATTGCCGTGCTTCGGGTCGCTCCAGCGGGCCAGCGCCTCGAAACCGTAAAGCTCACCGGTTTCGGCGAAAATCTGCGGCTGATAGACCAGACGCAGATGGTTGTTGGCAATGGCGCTTTTTAACGCTGCGCCCATCCGCAGGCGTTCTCTAACCGCGCGGTTCATCTCCGGGTCAAAGAATTGCCAGCCGTTACCGCCTGCCTTGCGGATAAAGTCCATCGCATTGTGCGCCGTCGACAGCAGGTAATCACGGTTTTTACCCGCTTCATAGCTGATGCCAATACTAAACGTCAACGGGAAGGGCTTATCGTCAAACAGCGTCGCTTCATTACCAATGCTAATAAGCTCGTCGGCGAAGTGAGTAATGTTGCTCATTTCACTGTCATGGCTGACCAGCACAAACTGGGTGCCTTCAATTCGGCTGAGGTACTGGTCGGGTCTTAGCCGTTCACGGATCTTATTGATAATCTGCAATAGCACCTGGTCGGCCACGGCGTAGCCCAGGCTGTCTATCACGTCCTGGAAATGATCCACGCCTATCAGAAAAACCACCGGCGAGCGCAGAGGCTCTTCGCGGGTGGTTTCATCGAGATAAGCATGCAGATGGTTACGGTTAGGCAGACCGGTGAACGGGTCAAACTGCAGCAAATGCTCAATCTGCTGTCGGCTTTTTTCCTGCTCAAGCGCCAGCGCGGCCAGATGCTGGCTGATATCGGCAACCCGCTGGATGAAGGCGCTGGTCTCTTTTCCTTTAACGGTTTTAATTAACAGCGTACCGGCGGGAGAGCCGTCGCGCTGGCGGATCGTCAGCGACCAGACGTCGAGGTTTTTGCGCGCCGCTTTTCCAGAAGATGAGGCCCAGAAATGCCGGGCGCCATCTTTTAGCGCATACAGCGAGACGTGGGTGTCTCTGAGAACGGCTTCAATATTGCGGCAGATGATTTCTCCCATTTCCTGGAACGGCGGGCTGGCGCACATTGCCGCAAGAATATTGCCTTCCAGTTGGCGAATTTGCCGTTCTTCCGTGACGTCAGAGAAGGTCATCACCAGATTGGGCAGATCGGTTTCTTTGCCATATACCGGGCTGATGGAGGCTTTGATCCAGATTTCCTCGCCGGAACGGGTAATGACCAGGAACTCGTCCTGGTCGCGGGTGGTTTTCCAGAGCAACTGTTGCAGCCGCAGACGATTATCTGACGGCGTTTCGGGAATGTGGAGCAGGCTGTCCGGCAACTGGCCTGACGCCTCCTGAATGCTGTATCCGAACATTTCGCTGAAGGCGCGATTGCACTGGACGATGCGCCGCTCATGGTCAAGAACGATAACGGGACGATCAAGGTGGTCGACGGCTAACAGCAGCAGACGCGTTTGCTCCTTTTGTTCCATTTCGACGCTGGCGTCACGGGCAAACGCCAGATAAAAGATCCGGCCCTCCACGCTAATTTTCGACAGCGCAAAGCGGGTCCACACTTTGCTGCCGTCTTTGCGTTCCAGCAGCAGTTCCCGGCTCATACCGACGACGCGCGGCTGCCCGCCTTCGCGGTTATGGCGAATATAGTCCGGATGCACCGCGCGCAAATCCCGGGGAATAAGCATCGAAATGCCTTTCCCGAGCACTTCATCACGGCTGTATCCCCACAGCTTTTCCGCCGCCGGATTAAAAAACAACACTTCGTCGTTGTCGTTGATCAGCACGGCGCCCATCATGCTTTGCTCAAGCGCGGGAATGAAAATGCTGTCTCCGGTGCTTTTAACGTCGGTTAGCTTCATGTGTTACCTCTGCGTCCGGAAAACACTCAGGCGCCTGGTTTCCAGAGTTCAACACGGTTTCTGCCGTGCCTTTTCGCAATGTATAACGCCTCGTCAGCAATCTGAATTAAGCGTTCATAATCGGGGTGGCCGTTAAACATCGCCGCGCCAATGGAAAGCGAAAGCGGGATCGCTTCACCATCGGGAGACTTAATTTTGGTTTTCTCAACGCGGCTGCGAATACGCTCCGCGATGCGCAGGGTATCGGTCTGGGTGGCTTCGGTCAGCACAATAATAAATTCATCGCCGCCGTAGCGAAAAACATAGTCGCTGCTGCGCACGTTGTCGTAAAAGGCCTGGGAAACGCGCCGCAGGATCTCGTCACCGGTATTGTGTCCCCAGGTGTCATTAATCTCTTTAAATTTATCCACATCAATAATCAGAATGGAAAGCGGCGTTCCGGCACGGTTGGCGTGGGCGATTTCGCGTTTAAAAATGGTGGGCAGAAACCGGCGATTGAGTAGCTTCGTCAATACATCCATTCCCACTTCATGGCGCGAAACTTCTTCAAACAGTTCGCGAAGCAGAGTGATGATTTGCGAAACGGTATTGCGGATTTGCAGAAGGAACTTTACCCGCGAGGCTTTATTGTTCAGCGCTTTTGCGGTTCCCCGGGTTTGATGAAACAGGCCGTCAAAATCCTGGATCAGTCGGGAAATATGGCCCACTTCAGCGATGCCGCTAAAATAGTGACGCCCTTTATGGTTAAACCACAGCCCAAAATCCGCCTGACTTAACGGCAGACTGTTGCCAAAGTCGGCGTCGAGCATAATTTTATAGATAATATCCATTTCCCAGGCGAGCAGTGAGGCAATCTGGCGCTCTTTTTCTTCTTCGGCATTTTCCAGCAGGGAAAAAATACGATAGTTTTCATCTTCTTTTGCCGCGCTGCTTTCGCTAAAAGAGAAGGCCCGGGACATGACTTCCATCGCCAGATCGATGCTGTTAATAGAAAAATGGTAGATCAGGAGTTTCTCAGTCGCCTCATGGTGACTGTCTATGATGATCGGGTAGAGCAATTTTTTCAGAACCCGAAAACCCATTTCCACCAGTTCGACGGGAATCCCGATTCGGGCATGAACTTCAGCGACCGTATGCTGCACTTTGATTAACTCATCAACGTCACCGCTAGTGCAGGAGAGCACATCGACAATCCACTTTTCCAGCGCGTGTTTTAGCTGCCGCTCCACCTGTTCATTACTTAAAAATTCTTCAGCATGTGGGTCGGCAAGCACAATACGATAAAACTCGATGCTCAGGGTGTGCGCGTGGTGAATCGCAATCTCAGAAGCCAGTTTACGAATATGCGGATCCGTTTGTTCAACCAACGCGACCCATTCGTCTTTCATTCTTTTAAGATACATCTCCATCAGGCAGATCCTTACGGTCGTTCGCGAAAGACACGGGACAGGCGTCTTCGCAGTTTTATGGATAGTAGATCGAATTAAATAATACGTCACACCTGTAATGTAGCATCATCATATGAAAGAAAGAGTGTCATGACTTAAGGGATATTTTTATACAAATCTGCAGGCAAAGCCTGAAAATCCGGCGTTATCACCATAAGCAATAAAAAGCCCGTTCTTTTAGTCTGTTTTTAGATGAATAACCTTTTTGCGCCTGCGTGAATAAAAGAGAAAATGAAAACCAAAAGCCATCATGGTTTATACGTATTTATTTTAGTCTATCCCTCGCGTATTGATTTCAGGAAATAACGTTCGTCATTATTCATTGAAAGAAATATCAAACACCTGCGTAAACCCCATTTATCGATCCGCTTTTCAGGGGGGCGCGAGTCAGAAAAAGCGCTTCAGACGTGACACTGTCACCTCGCAATCGTCAGAGCTGGTCTATGCTTGTTCTGCGTATGCTGTTTCATACAGCAACGGTAGGGGTATTTGCTGCATAAAACTCACCCGAGGATGAAACGGGTCTAATGGGGCGACAGTATGAGTTCAAAATCCTTTATCAGAAGTTGGGGGTGTGAATTTGTGGCCGCGGATGTCGTTCGCTTTCGCATTTGGGCGACGAGTCAGGAAAAGATGTCTCTCCGTATTCACGATCGAAACCACGAAATGACGGCCAGCGGAGAGGGATGGTTTGAGTGCCAGGTTAACGGCGTCAAGGCGGGAACGCCTTATCAGTTTGTATTGAACGACGGGACGGCAATTCCCGATCCGGCCTCGCGTGCGCAGTGTGACGATGTGAACGGCGCGTCGCGCGTCGTCGATCCCGAGGCCTATTGCTGGCAACACACTGACTGGCAGGGATGTCGCTGGGAAGAAGCGGTGTTCTATGAGCTGCATCTCGGCGCCTTTACGCCTGAAGGGACATTCCAGGCGGCAATCGCCAGACTTCCGTATCTCGCGGAACTGGGCGTTACCGTCATTGAACTGATGCCGGTTTCGCAGTTTGGCGGTCAACGCGGCTGGGGTTATGACGGCACGTTGCTGTATGCGCCGCATTCCGCCTACGGTTCACCAGACGATTTTAAAGCCTTTGTTGATGCCGCACACGGTTACGGTTTGTCGGTGGTTCTTGATATCGTGCTCAACCACTTTGGGCCGGAAGGTAACTACCTGCCGCTGTTATCTGAGAACTTTTTCGACGCCGCGCGCATGACGCCGTGGGGTAACGGCATCGCCTATGAAAACGACGCGGTACGCCGCTATATTGCAGACGCGCCGCTGTACTGGCTGGTGGAGTATCAGCTTGACGGATTGCGCTTTGACGCCATCGATCAGATCAAAGATGACGCGCAACCGCATCTGCTGGTAGAGATAGCCGAACGTATCCGTCGTGAGATTAGCGACCGGCCGATACATCTCACCACCGAAGACAACCGTAATGTCTTGTTTTTACATCCGCGTTCTGAAGATGGCGCGACGCCACTCTTTTCCGGTGAGTGGAACGACGATTTCCATAACGCCATTCACGTCATGGCGACCGGGGAAAATCACGGGTATTACGCCGACTTCGCCACTCAGCCCGAACGCTATGTTGCCCGCACACTGAGCGAAGGGTTTGCCTGGCAAGGGGAAATGTCCGCCGTTAGCGGAGAAGCGCGCGGCGTTAGCAGCCGACAGCAGCCACCGACTACCTTTGTCGATTTTATTCAGAATCACGATCAGATCGGTAACCGTGCGCAGGGCGAACGGCTGATTACGCTGGCGGGAGCCGAGAAAACACGGGTACTGCTTGCCACGCTCCTGATGTCGCCACATATTCCGCTGCTGTTTATGGGCGAGGAATACGGCGAAACGCATCCCTTTTTATTTTTTACGGATTTCCATGGCGATCTTGCGCGCGCGGTGCGTGAAGGCAGGGCGAAGGAATTTGCCGGACACGCCGGACATGAAGGCGAGAACGTACCAGATCCCAATGCGCCTGAGACGTTCCAGCGCGCGAAACTCGACTGGCAAAAAATGCAGCATGAAGAAGGAAAAGCGTGGCTGACCTTCACCCGGGATCTGTTGAGCAGACGCCGGCGCGTTATCGTCCCGCTGCTGAAAACCGCACGCGGCGGTGAAGGCGAAGTGGTGCAGACTGCCCCCGGTTTTGTTGCTGTGCGCTGGCGTTTCCCGACAGGCGTTTTGTCGCTGGCGTTCAATATTGGCGATGTGCCAGTGGTGCTGCCGGAAATGCCGGGGAAAACGGTTTTCGCCTGGCCGGAAGCCAGCGAGCGTCTTAATCCAAATGCCATTGTCGTCCGATTCGCACAGGGAGAAACCTTACCATGATCCCTTCATCGACCTACCGAATTCAGTTTCGCAACGGCATGACTTTTGACGCCGTTAGCGAACGGATACCGTACCTGAAAAAGCTCGGGATCAGCCATTTGTATGCCTCGCCAATTTTTACGGCGACAGCGGGCTCGACCCACGGTTATGACGTCACAGACTGTAATGAGATCGATCCTGCCATCGGCGGGCGGGAAGGATTTGATCGCATGGTGCAAGCGCTTCACGCTGCGCAAATGGGTCTGATCCTCGATATCGTCCCTAACCATATGGCCAGTTCGCTGGAAAATCGCTGGTGGCGTGACGTTATTGAACACGGAGAGAAAAGCGCTTACGCCAGCCATTTCGATATCGACTGGTCACAGCGACTGACATTACCGTTCCTTGGCGACACCTTTGAGAAAGTCCTGGAAAAAGGGGAGATCAGCATCAAAGCGGATCCGCAAACGGGTAAACCGACGCTGGCCTATTATGACGCCTTTTACCCACTGGATCCGTCAACCTGGCAGGGAAATGAAGCGGATGTGCTGGCGATGACCGATAAACAGGCCATTGCCGACTTGCACCAACGGCAACCCTGGCGGTTGATGTCCTGGCGCGAGGCCGCGACAAATCTGAGCTATCGCCGTTTCTTTGAAGTCACTGGACTGGTTGGCGTTCGCGTGGAGGACAATCGGGTATTTGATGACACCCATCAACTGATCATTGAACTGGTGGCAAACGGCGCTGTGGACGGATTGCGTATCGACCATATTGACGGCCTTGCCGATCCGCAGGCCTATCTTCAGCGTTTACGTCAAAAGGTCGGTGAGGCGTGCTATATCACCGTTGAAAAAATTCTTGCCCGCGGGGAGGAATTACCGCAGGAATGGCCGATTTCGGGTACCACCGGCTATGAGTTTATTGCGGCTCTGGCCGAAGTGCTGGTGGACGATCGCGCGCTGGGGGATCTCCGACGCGTCTGGCAGGATGCAGTCGGTCAGCAGGTGGATATGCGCGCTGAACTGCGTAAGGCGCGGGTCCTGATGATAGAGCGTAATTTTGCCGGCGAATTTGCCCGCTTGTGGAAACTGGCAAGCGAACTGGCCCGTCAACAGCGCGTCGATATTGATGACGAGACGCTGCGCGGCGCGCTGCGAGAACTGCTGATTGCCTTTCCGGTGTACAGAACGTATGGCACCGCGCAGGGATTCAGCACGGCGGATCGCGAGCTGCTGCGACATGTCACCGCACAGCTGAGCGCCAGTGAGTTTGCCCCGGACGCTCAGGCGCTTGGTTTTCTCTCTCGGTTGTTGGTCGGTGCCGATGACGCCTGCCTGACCACCACGGCGGCGACCTTCCGCACGCGCTTCCAGCAGCTCACCGGCCCGCTAATGGCCAAATCGGTAGAGGACACGCTGTTCTTTCGCCAGAACATGGATCTGGCGCTAAATGAAGTTGGCGCAGAGCCCGTTCAACGCTTTTTCTCGCTCACGCGCTTTCATCAGGAGATGCAGTCCCGTATGCGGCTACAGCCGGATGCGCTGTCCAGCACGTCGACTCACGACACCAAACGCGGCGAAGACGCCCGCGCCCGGTTATACACGTTGACCGAGGCGCCGGCGCGTTGGGCGGAGCATCTGGCGCGATGGCGGCAAATGAACCAGACCCATGTCCGGTTTCTCAATGACGGCACCGCGCCCAAAGCGGCGGATACCTGGATGCTCTATCAGGCGCTGGCGGGGGTATGGCCCGCGGTATTCCGTCCGGATGACGCGAACGGTTTGCAGGCGCTTGAGGAGCGATTCCTTGAATTTGTGGAAAAAGCGCTACGCGAAGCCAAGCTGCGGACGGACTGGGTGGATACCAACGAGGCCTACGAAACGGCGGTTCTGGATTATGCCCGGCATATGCTGTCACCAGAAAACACGCTGTTTTTGCAGGATTTTCACGCTGCGTTGCAGCCGTTTATTCGTGCCGGACTGGTGAATAGCCTGACCCAGACGTTGATTAAACTGACCGCCCCCGGCGTGCCGGATATCTACCAGGGCAGCGAGGCGCTCAATTTCAGTCTGGTTGACCCGGATAATCGTCGCCTGCCGGACTTTGCCCTGCTGGCCCGCCAGCTTGCACAGGCAGACAGCCGCGTATTTACGCAGGAAGCGTGTTGGATGAATGGTCAGGTGAATCAGTATGTGACTGCCGTTCTGCTGCATCTGCTACAAAGGTTTCCCACGCTGTTTCGCAAGGGCGACTATCTGCCGCTCGACGCCGAGGGGGACAACGCGGAGCACGTCATTGCTTATGCCAGAGCAGATGAAAAAAACGCGCTGGTGGTGGTGGCGCCACGCTGGGTATTCCATCGCATAGAGGGCGAACTCTCCTCTGCTGGCGGCACGCTGTGGGTAGACACCCGTATCGCGTTGCCCGCACGGCTGGCGAATCGTCAGTATGAAGACGTCTTTCATCACGAGACGGTCGATGTCGGCGCCACGCTTGACGTCGCGCAACTCCCCGGTCATCCACTTATTGCTGTTTTACGCGAACACCCGTCTGAACAGACGAGTGCAGAAAGGGAAAATGGATAATGGCAAAAGCAAAAGGTAAACAATTTGATATCACAGCAGGGCACAGCCAGCAGTTAGGGGCAAACTACGACGGACAGGGGGTTAATTTTGCGCTTTTCTCCGCCCATGCCGAGCGCGTAGAACTGTGCCTGTATGACCCGAGCGGACAAAACGAAATTGCCCGCCTGACCTTACCGGAATTTACGCATGAGATCTGGCACGGCTACGTGCCGGGTCTGGAACCCGGGGCGCTTTACGGCTATCGGGTTCATGGGCCTTTTGATCCAGAGAACGGGCACCGTTTCAATCCCCATAAATTGTTGATAGACCCTTATGCCCGGGAACTGGTGGGGGATATCGCCTGGAATGAGGCGCATTTCGCTTACGATCTGGAAAGCGAAGAAAAGGATCTTAGCTTTGACACCCGCGACAGCGCCCCGTTTACGCCAAAATGTAAGGTTGTCGACCCGAATGCGTTCGACTGGCAGGATCACCGTCGCCCGGATATTCCCTGGCCCAGCGCCATTGTTTATGAAACTCACGTCAAAGGTTTCACCTGGCTGAATCCCGCGATACCACAAGAATTGCGCGGCACGTTTGAAGGGATGGGCCATGCGGCAAGCGTGGATTACATTAAAAGTCTTGGCATTACCTCCGTCGAACTGCTGCCGGTTCACTGGTTTCCGGACGATCAGCATCTGCTGGACAAAGGTCTGAAAAACTTCTGGGGATATAACACGTTGGGCTTTTTCGCTCCGGCGACGCGCTACTACGGTCCGCGCGGCATACAGGGCTTTCGCGACATGGTGCGCGCCTATCATGATGCGGGTATCGAGGTCATTCTGGATGTGGTGTATAACCACACCGCGGAAGGTAACGAGCTGGGGCCGACGCTGTCATTTAAGGGTATTGATAACTTCTCCTATTACCGCACGCTGGCGGATCAGCATCGTTATTATATTAATGACACGGGGACGGGGAATACCGTTAATACCTCTCATCCCCGCGTGCTGCAGATGGTGATGGACTCGCTGCGCTATTGGGCGGAAGCGATGCACGTCGATGGTTTCCGTTTTGATCTCGGGACGATCCTCGGTCGCGAACCGGAGGGTTTTGATCAGCGCGGCGGCTTCTTTGACGCGATGATGCAGGATCCGGTGCTGTCGAAACTCAAGCTGATCGGTGAACCCTGGGACATTGGACCGGGCGGGTATCAGGTAGGCGGTTTCCCGCCAGGGTGGGGAGAATGGAATGATAAATACCGCGATACGGTGCGCGAATACTGGAAGGGCGACAACGTTTCTACCGATTTTGCCGCACGCCTGCTTGGCTCCGGCGATCTCTATGACCTGCGAGGGCGGCGGCCATGGGCGAGCGTCAATTTTGTTACCGCGCATGACGGTTTCACCCTGAACGATCTGGTGTCCTATAACGAGAAGCACAACGAGGCGAATGGCGAGGACAATAACGACGGACATAACGATAACCGGTCATGCAATTATGGCGCGGAAGGTCCCACGGATGATGCCGTCATTAACGCCACGCGCGAACAGCAAAAGCGTAATTTCCTCGCCACGCTGCTGCTGTCCCACGGTACGCCGATGCTGCTGGCCGGTGATGAGTTTGGCCGCAGCCAGAACGGGAATAACAACGGCTACTGCCAGGACAGCGACATTTCCTGGGTCCACTGGGAGAATTTACCGGAGTCAGCGCAACAATTGCGGGAATTTACGCGCCACCTTATTGAACTGCGGAAACAGCAGCCGTTGCTGCGTCGGGAAAACTGGCGCGATGGCATGGTTATCCAGTGGTTTAATGCCGGGGGCGGGCTACAGCAGCCGGAGCAGTGGGATGAAGGCTCCACGCTTGGCGTGTATATCGGTCGTCCGGATCTCGAGACCGAAGACGGGATCTGGCACGAGGTTCTGCTTCTGTTGAATCCCTTCGAATGTAGCGTGCCGTTCAGCATCCCGCAAACGGGGGATGGCGGTTGGGTACTGGAACTGAATACGGCTAATGACCCTGAACAGGGACTGATTATCGAAAATGAAACGGATTATGAACTTGCCGGACGCAGCATCGCATTATTCAGGAGGCCATAAGTGAAAAAAGGGTTATGCATTGCAGCATCGGTTGCGTTATTAACGGCCTGCGGGGCGAACACAACCCCGCCGAAGACGCCGATACCCGGTAAAGAAACATCTGCAAGCCTGCGTACGCTGGAAGCCGGGGCGGAAGTGATACAGTCCCGGCCGCCGATCGAGGCCATCAGCGCCTATCTGGATGGCTTCCATTTCTACAGTGGCGATAAAAATGGCCAGATGGAAGCGCATCATTATGTCACTGTACTTAATGATGAAGTGATGCAGGCGGTGATCTACGACGGGAATACCAAAGACGCGCGTCTGATGGGCGTTGAATACATCATTAGCGAGCGGTTATTCAATACGCTGCCGCCAGAGGAAAAAAAACTCTGGCACAGCCATCAGTATGAAGTGAAGTCCGGCAGCCTGGTGGCGCCGGGTCTTCCCGCCGTCGCGGACAAAGCGTTGATGAGCAAAATCGTCAACACCTACGGCAAAACCTGGCATACATGGCATACCGATCGCGATAAAACGCTTCCAATGGGGATCCCCGCGTTGATGATGGGCTTTACCGGCGACGGGCAGTTGGACCCGGCGCTATTAGCCGATCGGGACCGTCGACTGGGTATCAAAACGCAAGAAATTAAACAACAGCGGCGGGATATTGTGGCGCATCCGGTAGCACAAGGCGCCAACGCCTGGGAGAAAGGGCAAGTGATACAGTTAAAAAGGGTCAGCGGCGCGGGGGAGCATGGTCATGGCATGACGCGCTCTTTTGGTAAGGCTGAGCAAAATCAACAAAAGCCGTAATGTTCACAGCCCATCCTGCAACGGGACAGCGTGTCAGGATGGGCCAGAAAGACAGAGGGTAAACCTTAAATATCATCCATGGTGTAGCCAACGACAATTTCCAGTGTTTTCCGTAACACATCAGCCTGTACCACGCTGTCCGTAGTTTCCAGCGCCTGGACCAGCCATAAAATAATCGCTTTATTGGTGATATGCCCATCAGAAGCCATAATGCTGCTGATAGCGGTCGCCAGTACCGCTGACTCCTCGGCAAGACGGTCGCCTGCGTTGCGGAAAAATTCGGACATTGCTGTATCTGGAAGAACTGCGTAAAAATCGGTCTGCTTAAGCATCGCTTGTCTCATGTGCTTTCACCGTTAAGTTGTAAAATGGCGTTGGTTAGTGCATTTTTTTTGTGCTGTCTGACTGGCGACTGCCAAACAGCTCAAGCACGTTGCCCCGTCGTACTGCATGTGAATCTGGTCGGCGCGCGCGTTGACGCTTTCTGGCCGCCATGGCGGTGACTTCGGTCATGACGCTTTGTATGGCCTCTTGTCGTTTACTGTCTCCCGCGTTGGCCTTCATATTTCCCAGCGTCACGATCAGTGCCTGGGTGCTAATGGGACCATGGCTTTTCAGCAGCGTTAATACCGCTTCACCGATGATTTCATCCGTCAGTCGTTCATATTCTTCACTTCTGTTCATAACCGCATCTCTGGTTGCCAACGCTGACACTGGCGTTGGCGTGAACCTCCACTAACGATCAAACAGCAGACCAATCAGCGTGTGATAGTGGTGTTCCTCCGCTTCGCTATTCGCTTTTTCAAGGCGGCTCAGCAATTTAGTACAAAGCGACTTCCTGTTCAGGCTCTTGCCGTCGGTGAGGATTTCCACCACAAGTTGACCCAGGGTTTCCTGCTGAGTCGGCAGGCTAGCTTTATTGAAGTACTGGGCAATCGCATTCGCTGAATCGGACATGTTGATGTTGTGATGCATGTGTGACTCCCATTTGTTTCAATAATCTACAAAGTTGTAATTTAAGTTATACAAATATAGAAAATGTGTACATAGGATGCGTACAAAATAGCATGCTAATTTTTAGCTTTTTGTGCTAACCCTTTAAAATCAATAAATTAAAATAAATAATTTACAATTTGTGTCATCAATAGCTGTACAATATTTTTAGGCGGGAATTGGGTAAATTATGCCAATATTTAGACAATAGAAATGTAACATTTTCCTTTGTGAACATATTGTTAGGGTAAAGTGAGTTTTCTGGAGACGGGAAGGCACGGTTCTGGTAGGGTATTTATGTTCCCTCCTATATATCTGGACTCATCATGCTCACAACGGTTATCTACCGTAGTCATATTTGCGACACTTTTTCCCTGATCTCTCTTGAAAAAATGGTGGCAGCAGCAAAGGTAAAAAACGAACAGGCCAACGTCACCGGGATCCTGTTGTTTAACGGAAAACATTTTTTTCAACTGCTTGAAGGGCCAGAGGAGGGCGTTCAGCAGATCTATCAACACATCATCAACGATGAGAGGCATCATAATCTGGTAGAGTTATTGCGTGACTACGGGCCGTCACGCCGCTTTGGTAAAGTGGGAATGGAGCTTTTCGACCTGCGCGAATTTGCCAGAAATGACGTTTTGCAACACGTACTCGATAAAGGTACCACCCGGTATCAATTGGCGTTTAACGACCGACCGCTGAAATTCTTTCGCACTTTTATAGAGGCGACCGAAAAGGAAAATTATTTTGCCATTCCACCGGCAAATACATGGGAATTTATTGCCGAAGGTGTAAGCAGGGAAAAGAGTGTGCAAGAAGATACCCACGCAGAATGTTGCTTTGCCTTTCAACCATTAATCGATCCTTTCGCCCGGGAGATTGTCGCGCTGGAAGCCTTGCTGCGAACGCCAGACGGACAGGGGCCAGAACGTTATTTCGCCGGGCTTACCGGGACGGCACTTTACGAAGCGGATCTGCACAGTAAAACGCAGGCCTTTGCGCTGGCGGGCAGGCTGAATTTGCAGCGATATTCACTGTCGGTGAATGTGTTGCCTATGACGTTGGTCAACATTCCCCACGCGGTACAAACGTTGCTGGACGCCATTGAGCGTTCCGGCCTGGTGCCGGAACAAGTGACGGTTGAATTCACAGAACGCGAAGTGATCTCGGGGCTTGAGCAATTTACCGCCTCTGTCAGACTACTCAAAAGCGCCGGAATTAGCGTGGCGATTGACCACTTTGGCGCCGGCTCTGCGGGCTTGTTATTGCTGTCGCAGTTCCAGCCGGATCGCATAAAAATTAACCGGGAACTCATTATGGATGTCCACAAAAGTGGGCCCCGGCAGGCCATTGTACAAGCGATCGTCAAATGCTGCTCGTCGCTGGAAATAGCGATTTCTGCGGTTGGCGTTGAAAAGGCGGAAGAGTGGATGTGGCTGGAATCAGCCGGTATCAGTCAGTTCCAGGGCTATCTGTTCGCCCGTCCATCTTTAGGAGGTGTCTCGCCGATTGCATGGCCGGAAAGGGCTGCCGATCTTTAATGCCAGGTTAAAAAATTGTTGTTCCATCTTACTGAGAATTGGGAATAAATTCACAAATCCCTGCTTGTACAGGAAAATTTGATTTGTACAGCGCAGGGGGTTTGGTTAACTTATACATGGAAGTACAGCTTTGCAGTAAGAGGGATGCTATGGCTTTTTACAGTATTGGTGATGTGGCCGAACGATGCGGAATCAACCCGGTTACGTTGCGTGCCTGGCAAAGACGCTATGGATTATTAAAACCTCAGCGCAGCGAAGGCGGTCACCGTCAATTCGACGAAGATGACATCAGACGTATCGAAGAGATTAAACGCTGGATCAAAAGCGGCGTGCCGGTGAGTAAGGTTAAAGCGCTGATTGAAGGCAGCCAGACTGCGCAACACGACGGCTGGTTATCGCTTCAGGAAGAGATGATGGTCACACTGCGTCGTGTCAGTCCCGACAAACTGCGCGTACGCATTGATGAACTGGGTGCCAGCTATCCGGTTGATGATGTGATCGATCACATTTTTGTTCCGATGCGTCAACGACTTAATCTTGAACAGGCTACCGCACGCGTCATGGGCAGTCTGCTGGATGGGGTGCTGATCGACTATGCGATCACGCGCCTGAATGCCTTACGCGCTCAGGCTGATAAAGAGGCTTATCTGCTGTCATGGGAGTGTGAAGACCGGACACGTCTTTGGCTGGAAGGCTGGCGTTTGTCGCAGCAGGGCTGGAATATTCACGTGCTGCCGGAGCCGCTGGAATCGCCGCGCCCGGAAATGTTCCCCGGTCAGGATATTTTCGTCTGGATTGGGAAAGCGCCCACCACGCGCCAGCAAGAACAACTGGCGAGCTGGCGAGAGCAGGGGTATAGCATTGCCCTGCATTCATCGCCGTCCTGAATCGCTACATCTTTTCTTTATTTGACGGGTGACCACTCAGGTTTGCCCAACGCTGTCGTAAATAATGAACGGCCTGCTGCGTTTGCGGCTGATTAAGGTTGTTTTCCCTGAACAGTATTGTGCCGTTGATTTGCGGAACCGAGTCGTTCAGGTCGAGCTGTTTTTTCAGTTCCGGCACGCCGCCGTTTACCGTCCAGTCCGGCTCGTTACGCGAGGGTTCGCCCACCTTATACAACGCCACGCCAATATAAAGTCGGGTTTTCGTAGGCTTCACCACATCCGCCCACCATTTAGCGAGCACATCATAGCGCGCGGCGTCGCGAGAGAAGGGCCAGTACAGCTGCGGCGCGATGTAGTCCAGCAAACCTTGCTGTACCCAACGGCGCGTGTCCGCGTAAGACTCATCATACGCCGCGGCGCCCCGGGTGTCTGAACCGGCGGGGTCGTGTGAGCGGTTACGCCAGACCCCTGCCGGACTCACTCCAAATTCTACGTCCGGGTTAATGTGTCGGAGGGTGCGCGACACCTGTTCAATTAACTGCTGCGTATTGTGCCGTCGCCAGTCGGCTTTGGTATGAAACCCTTCACCGTAGCGCCTGAAGGTCACGCTGTCATTAAGCGCAGATCCCGGTGATTCAGCATAGAAATAGTCGTCGAACTGAACGCCATCAACCGGGTATTTTTTCACGACCTCCGCCACAATGCTGGTTATCCAGTCGCGAACCTCCGGGATCCCCGGGTCAAGAACATAGCGGTCGCCAGCTGTACGGATCCAGTCACGGTGAAGGACAAAAACGCTGGCGGGCTGCAGTGACACAGTGCGGTTCAGTTCGGCAACCGTAGAGGGTCGGGTATTAACCGAGACACGATACGGATTGAACCATGCGTGAACCCGCATCCCACGCTTATGCGCTTCGTCAAGCATAAACTGCAGCGGATCATAACCGGGGTCCTGGCCAATTTTTCCGGTAAGCATGTCTGACCAGGGCAATATCGCCGAGGGCCAAAGCGCGGTACCGTCAGGTTTTACCTGAAAAAATACGGTATTGATGCCGAGCCGCTGTAAATTATCGAGCTTATCGGTTAGCGCTTTTTGCTGCATGGCGATACGCGAACGCGCGTCGCTGACAGTGGCTGACGCGACGGGAGGCCAGTCGAGACGGGAAACCGTCGCCAGCCAGACGCCGCGAACGGGTTCGTTCAACTTTTGCTGTTTCACGGGCGAAGCAGGCGTTGCTGATGGCGGCGTTACCAGCGAGGCGGGCGGTGTAGAAGAGCAGCTAGCCAGCAGAAGCGCCGACGCGATTGCAGCCGTGTAAGTCCTGATACGAAATAAAGGAAGAAAACGAGAAGAACTGATATCCATATACGTCCGTTGCCGGTTAGCGCGAAAGTGAAATTATTGTGGTCTGATTCGAGGGTAAGTCAAGATAACGGCGCGAATGATTTGATAGGTGAGGCGGGAACAAGGCTTTGACGGGAGCTTAAAAGTTCTTTAACGGTATTTGTTGTATAGCCATTATCATTGCCATTGCTTTTCTGCCCGTGTTAGCGCATGGGCTTTTTTACCCTCTTGTCATGTGGTAACGAATTCGTTACCATCAATCAAATACGGAGGGGTATCAATGGATATCAAGTATTACACGGACGAGCACGACGTCAGCCCACTTGAAAAATAGCTGGCTAAAAACCGCGCCGCAATTCCAAAAGTTTTTACGGCGGTTGAGCGATTACGGAGCGGGAACACATCGTCAGTGAAATGGTTATCTGGCCGACCGGGTATCGGTGAATACAGGATAAACTGGGGCGCCGGTTTGCGTGTGTATCTGATGCAGGACGGCGACGAAATTGTCATTTTACTGTGTGCCGGTTTCAAGGATCGGCAAAATAACGATCTGGACGCCGCCGAAAAATACCGCGCTGACTATCTTAGGAGTAAAAAACATGGCCGCGCATGACATCGAAAAAATGTGGGAAAACCTGCTTAAAGAGGATATCGGGTCGCGTGTTCAGATTATCCAGGAGATACACGAATTAATACTGTCCGGTGAAATCGAAGTCGCCAAAGGTATGCTGCGCACGCTGATTAAGGTCACGTGCGGTTATCCTGCGATTTCTGACGAGGTCGGCAGAAATTCCAAATCAATTATGCGCATGTTGTCGCCTGATGTGGATCCGGGTGTTAAAGCGTTTATGGCCGTTGTCAGAGCAGCCGAACGTCAGTCAGAGAAAGCAGCGGCCCAGGGGAAAATCCACTGAGTCGAAACGCGACGCAACGAACCGGTCACAATGGCCGGTTTTTTTACGCCTGCGCGGTGTGCTGCGTGAAATCCTGTGCAGGATAACGGGTGCAAATCTGCAGAATTCGCGCAGCGTCACGACAGGGAAGGGATCAAACGGGTTGCAATGTCATTACCACTTGCGCAGTGCTATACATCACAAAGCAATGTAGTAATACATGTGTAGAGTTTTTTTTAACATGCACCAATCCAAGCGCGTTAACACGTCTTTTAACAAGCTCTGATTGATTTAACATAATATACATTATGCGCACCAAGGTTGTAGTGGCTAAATTGAGATGTCCGTCTCTGGCCAAATGCGCTACAGTCTCACGGCAGCGATCACTGCTTCCAAAGGATGAGACTCATGACGGCATACGGAACGGAGCTTTTCTCAATGAACGATGTAAACCGACTCAGGATCTTTCAGGACGTTATCGACCGTCGTCTTACCACACGGCTTCCAGCCACCTGTTTAGTGATGGTAATTTTCCTGTTATACAGGATCAAAACCTTGTGCCATGGAGACTTCTGAATGGATGACATCCGATTGTCATTGATTCACGTTTTCGCACATATAAAGAGCGGCTCATTTATTGAACTAATCACATGGGCATCCTGAGAAAGAGGTTTGATAAACAGCATCATTTTTTCCGTTCCCTGTTTTACCGCTGGAATAACTCTTCTGAATTCATTCTCACTTGCATTATCGGCAACTCCTTTTACTGTCCTGATTTTCTCAAGAAGATACTCCTTCACTTTACCAGACTGCTTCACTTTATAATCAAAAAAAATATACCTGTTTGTTCTTATATTATCGCTTTCAGGTTTAATAAAACCATCCGCATGAAAATACCCGCTCCCGTCTTTATTTATATCTAATGTATAACGCCCCGTAAAATACATAGGCGTGTTTTTATTACCAAACCGGGTGATTTGCGTTGAACAATGTAAATCGGTGGCAATATCAATCGTTTTTATTGCATATATTGTCAGAGAGAATATAAACAGACAAAGAGACAAGCATAAAAATAACTGACTTTTCTGTATCATAACTCATATCCAGTTTTCATAATAATAGTTCTCACAATAGCCCACAGGATTCTTTCCGCGACTGGTGCACTGGGTTAATAAAGTTTTCCCAAGCCCTTTTTTTTTGATTCTGGAATGATTATAAAAAAAGAATTGGGTATTATTTGCACACCCAAGATCAAGATTTTTATTTACTGCCATAAAGTCACTGCTCATTTCCTGTACATAAGAAGGACGCACCTCTTCCAGAGCAACAACATGACACCCTGACACTGGCAACTTACTGTAAATAATCTCATTATCTTTTGTATGCTCCTGAAGATACAGCATCAGTAACAACGAAAACGAAAAAAGTATAATAAACAGACTTAGAACATAACAACGGGCCGATGAAGATGGAATCAAATTATGGTATATATATTTCCAGCAAAACCTGTTACTTTGAGCTAATCTATATTTCTTAATTGTAACCTTATGGGCTCTCAGTAAAAAACGCTGTTCTTCGGAAGGTTCGTTAACCACCCTTTTTAATCCCGGTGCTAATATTGCTCCATTCTCCGCCCGCCCCTCTGAAGCAACAGACGTAACGCTGATATCTGGATTTAACTGATATCCTTTTCGTGGTACAGTTATCACTATGTTAACCAGTCCCAGTTGACGAAATGACCGTCGTATGATACTCAGATATTGATTAAGGCTACTATAAGATCCCTGTTGCCCCTGTGCATCCCAGACTTTTTCAAGTAAAGTATTTCGTGAAATAACTCCCTGCTCTGTAAGAAGCGTTACCAGCAGAAGGCACGCTGTGCGCGTTAGCTGAATCATTTCGCCGTTATCTGAAATTAAATAACCCTCACCGGCATCAAACTGAATTTTTTGCTGTATAAGGTACTTCATTTGTAAGGTCTCATATTTCATTCGAAATGAATGTCGCCCTGCATTGTATAAAATGCAATCACTTGTTACTGGCGACAATAATCATTATCATTTTATCAATAGTGTTACCGGGTGTTTATTGACATACAGATATAGCGACAATATACCCTGATTATTGTGCGCTGTCATATTTATTGTTTTTTCTTTACAGTAAATATACATTAAAAATAGTTTGTGCAGAACTTCTGTACTTTGTTATCATCTGTAATTAACTGTTAAAATAACCACGCCGTTAGCTACTCCAGGGGTTATTCTCTTTTCTGTTTGTATATAACGCCCCCACAAAGGGATTGTAAAAGAATCCCCCTCCAAAATTCTCGCTCGCCATTCTTGATCAAAATCAAAAAAATCATTATATATATCTGAGTGCGCCAGCTGTATACCAACCCCCGTTGCAGACTGGCTGCCGGGCTGGATATTGATAATCCCTTTTTTTCTGTCAATAATCCCATTCTGTGGATTCAGTGATGCTATCCACTCATTTCTGACTAAATTTTTATCTAAGACTCTGCCTGTATTAGCGTACAGCTGTCTGGAATTCGCGGGGCCATAAAACGTATCACATCCGGTGAAACGAATGGAGGCATTACGCCATTCGGTTGCTTTATCAGGACCTTTAAAGTCATTGATATCCCACTTCCCCATTTGTACCTGAACGTCAGGCGTGGTGCATGTGGGTTTATTAATAGTCACCGTTCCAGTTAAAGTTATATAGGCTATGGGTACCATGGAGTCTTGTTGCCCGGCCAGGACAGTGAATTGTGGAAGAGAACTGGCGCGAAATATGCCTGGCTGTATTGCAGTATCGCCGTACTTAGCAAGACTGACACGCTCGAGTAATACATAAAAAAAATCTTTTGGCTGATTAAAAAAACATGTATCCGAATAAGGACAATATTTTAAATACGTCTTGTCTATTTGGGGAGAACGCAATGCCAGGCCTTTATATCCAATGTCATATAACATATTGGTTAAAGCCGGGTATGGTGTAGTATTCGGAAGTGAAGTTAATGATTTAGAGCTTCTCACTTCCCGAAAAAAATCACCTGGTTTATCGCAGGATATTTTGTGTGTAGAACTCCCCTCTAAAGTAACCACAAACGATATAAACTCCACTCCAGGGTCAGCATTATAGGGGGCTATGGAGGCACCCATGGTCATGTCACCATTTATTATGAACGGCGCTGCAGGCTTGCTATCACTTGTCTGCAACTGACATGCCGCCTTCCCGTCCATCATCCACAGGGAGCCTGATAATAACAATAATCCATTACATGCCTTTTTCATTTTCGCTTGAACTTTCTGTAATTTGGCAATATAACATTTTAAACTGTCAGTAAGGCCACTCATGCAGGAAATACCTCAGCTGTTGTCGCTTCTTTTCTGATATGGTTTGTACAAAATTTCTGTACTTTGTTATCATCTGTAAGTGAAGGTTATTGTCGCTCTTCCGTCAGCGATGCCGGGGGTTATGCTATTTTCTGTCTGAATATATCGTGCTAAAAACTGTATTCTAGGACGATCAGTTGGAGTAGGAATTTCGCTAGACCACTCCTGTTCAAAATCAATAACCTTTATCACCCCAAGCTTGTTCGTTGCTAACTGTATTCCCACTCCCGTTGCAGACTGGCTCCCGGGCTGAATATTGATAATACCTTTTTTTCTGTCAAAAAAACCATTCTGTGGATTCAGGGTTTTTACTAAGAACTGGGGACCCCAGGAATACTGCCGCCAGCCTGTATCAACGAATAAACTAATATATCCCGTTTTTTCGTAAAACATACCACATCCCTCAAGATAATAATTAACATATTGCCATTCTGTTGCTTTATCCGGACCTTTGAAATCATTGATATCCCATTTCCCCATTTGTACCTGAACATCAGGCGTGGTGCATGTGGGTTTAGTGATTGTAAAGGCTCCGGAAAAGGTTACATATCCTATAGGTATCATAGAGTCTGGTTGCCCGGCCAGGACAGTGAATTGTGGAAGTGAACTGCCATGAATAATACCTGGCTGTACTACTGCCGGTTTTGCTTTACTGCCATTTGCTACAAAAGCGGCCTGCAGATAAAATACTCTGTTCTCACCTTCTAAGTTATTAAAAACACATTCCTTCCCCTTACTTCCGATCCGATTACACTGAAGTAACCGAGGGGTATCTAATGTGAGAGGCACAAAAGCAACATCCTTAAGCTCTGTAGCATAATACCCGTCGTGTTCAGAAGGAAGCGGAATTAACGGTTTAGAGGTTTTATATTCTCTAAATATATAATCCTCCTTATCACAGGATATTTTGTGCGTATTTGCTCTTTCAAGATCAATTTGGATGAATCCGAGTTGCTCACCACTTTCATGATAAGTGGTAAAAGAAGCATTACCGGTTATATCAAGATTTGCCACAAATGGTGCTGCAGGCTTGCCATCTATTGTCTGTAACTGGCAGGCCGCCTCTCCGTCCATCATCCACAGGGAACCGGTTAATAGCAGTAACCCATTACATGCTCTTTTCATTTTCACTCCAGAGTTATGTCATAGCCGTATCATGTTTTATGCTGTTACGTCGGTTATGTGCGGTCATTCAGGCAGGACGTAACTCTGCTGATACTCGTTCCTTTTTTATTTACAGACGTTCCCTTATAAGTTAACCGGCACTGCTGCTCTTTCCCCGCACCCCATTTTATGGTCAACGTGTCCTCCGGCTTACTGACCAGAGCATATAACTGGCCTGACTGCCCGGTATACCCCACGATAATCCCTGCAGAGTCCGTCACTGTTGAACCAAACGGAACGGGCGTTCCGTCACCACGCCGGATCTCAAGCAACAGCGTATTTCCCACTTTTGTACCGAAATCCAGCTTTACAATTGAGCCCGAATACGGGGCCACTTTCTTACGGGTGGTGCTGAATTCAACGCCGTCTGCCGCATCTTTTGGATCAATATTCACATTATTAATCTGGTACGGCGTCAGGTTTGGAACCAGTGCATATCCGCGACTGTTAATGCTTACCCCGGGCAGGCCATTAACTGTTGCGCCTTCAGCACCCCGGGCCTCAACCAGAGCAAAAGTTTCACTCCTGTACGGTGATAAACTGATGCCATTTCTGTGTCCAACCAGAGTCCCGCTCAGGCCTGCTGAAATGCTCTGGTAATCTCTGCTATGGCTATAACCTGCCGACACTGATGTCCAGGAATTCCGGTAGCTGGAAGATAGTGTGCCGGCACTGTTGCCGTAAGGATCTCTCCGCGCATCCAGGCTATAGCTGAACTGTTGCGTATCGCCCAGATTTCCTGACAGGGAGAGCTGCTCACTGGTTCCTCCTGAATCCCGGCTTATGCTGCTCATCAGCCATGGGATTCGACGGTTATTCGTATTTCCCAGTGGCATGCTGAGACTCAGCATCCAGGCATTATTGAATCTGCCGGTATAATCCCTGGTCCGGGTTAAGGACAGCCCCCATGTCAGACTCCCCGTACTGACAGAATATCCAGCCTGATACTGCTGGTCATGCCCGGCTCTTCCCCAGTAATCCTGAACCGAGCCGCTTAAATAAAACTGACCCCAGTCACCTAACGTCTGGTTAAACGTTAATGTGGCCCGGTTTCGGGGACGGATACGTGTATCAGCCGGAACATTATAATCACGCAGATACATGGCATCCTGAACGCTGAAATACCCCTGCGTTGAGTAGCGGTAGGTTGCTAATGAAAAATTACTGCCGGTCTCTGGCAAATATTTACTGTATGTGAGCCGGTAACTCTGCCCCTGCTGATTGTCCCCCTGCTTCATATGCAGCCCACTTTGGGTGATATCAGCCGACACCGCGCCAATGCGGGTGCTGATGGCGACACCGGCCAGTAAGGCATAATATCCCGGGGCAAGCTGGGCACCTCCATAGCCTGTAAGGCTGTTTGTCATTCCCTGCTGCCATGTCAGCTCGGCAAAACCCGGTTTCGTTTTATAAAAGCCGCCCCGAAGGTAGCCGCCAGTAAAGCTGTAGCGCGAATTACCCGGGCGTAACAGCTGTGCAACCGCAGCATAGGGAACTTCAAACCGTTGCACTCGCCCGTCAGCCTCCTGAACGGTGACATCGAGTGTTCCGCCGTATCCTGTGGGATACAGATCGGCGATGACAAACGCCCCCGGGGTGACGGTCGTTTCGTATATAACCTGTCCATTCTGACGAACACTCACCAGGGCATTTGTCTGCGCGATTCCTCTGATCTCAGGCGCATAGCCGCGAAGTGACTGTGGTAACATGCGCTCATCACTGGTCAGTGACGCACCTGTAAACGATACAGTATCAAAAAGGTTTCCCGGGGTGCTGCTTTCCCCGATGATTAATCTGCCGTTAAGCGCCGGAATATCGCGTTGCAGGTATGTGTTAATTGCCTCATAAGACTGTTTACCGTTCTTATTCCTCTGATAGCTGCCATTGTGCCGGAGATACCATGCACCTGTATTGATGCCGGAATTAAGTGTTCCAAATACCTGCTGATAATTCGTACCGTACGATTTGTTCGCCCAGAACCCCAGGTTATATCCCAGCATTGCGGCAGTAATACCGCTGTCCCACTCTGACGGAGGAACAGTCCCTGCCGGAATATTGCGGACCATAATTTGCGGCAAAGTCAGATCCAGACGCTGACGGCTGCTGTCATAATCCCTTGACGCCTCCGGAATACGTACCTGTAAGTCCTGGCAGTGGGTTTCAGTCGCAGGTTTCAGTACCCCTTCTGCAAGCGGCAACGAGAGTAAAATGTTCTCAGGAACACAGATAAACATTCCACCGTCGGGTCTGTCCTTAAATATAATCTTGTCGGTAATAATAAACTTTCCATTTAACCAGACATCAACGTCATATTCACCTGGTAAAAATGAGGCACCCTTATTGAAACGGGAGAGATCTATTTGAGCCGGATCCTTCAGCCTGAGAAACTCAGGATCAAATTCCACGATGTCAGCCATATTCGCCATAACACTACAGGGTAACAGTAATGCACCGCATGCTAGACTTATAGTAAACAGGCATGTCTGGTTACGGGGATGCATTTTCCTCTCCTCTGTTATTTGCCTGTATATTCCCGGATGGCGCCATAATCATTGACGCTGTACCATCTGGTGACGTTGCCGGCCTGACCGGGTGCGGTGGTGAAGGCCCGGGTACTGTATGGCGAAACAGTATCTGCTTCAGTCACAAACCTTTTCCCCTGAGCCGAGGTTTCAACCTCAACCAGTGATACATGCCAGGGACTATCATTCGTGGCAATTAACTGGTTTCCACGTACCTGCCAGCGCAAATGTTGTGCCGCTTCTTCAGGGGAACCCTGTAAATTTTCTGGCCGGAAGAACAGTTTGATGCGCGAGCGAAAGGCCATCTGGAGCAAATTACTGTCTGTACGCTCCTGTACTTTGGGTGGGATCTCCAGGGCGTTGAACCACAATAATGACTCTCTGTCTTTTGGTAATTCACTGCCGGCATAACGGATGCGAATGGACTGGCTTTTGCCGGGATCAAGCCGGTTAACCGGCGGTGTCAGCACGAAAGGAACTTTAATGGTATCCGGTAATTCATCTATTTTTCCGCTGTCGATCCAGGTCTGCAACAATACGGGACCCCGCCCCTGATTGCTGATTTGCACAGTGACCTCTCTCTCTTTAGCCGGATAAATAATTCTGGTTGCCGAAATTACCGTTGCCGATCTGACTGGCGGAGCCAGGCACACTGAAATACATAAAAAAACTGGTAACAGAAATGCATATCCATATTTCATTCGCTTTCCCCGGGCAATTCTGATATGCGGGTATAAATACCCGCATGCTGATAATTATTTATACTGAATACTGTAAGTAACTGCAGTTTGTACCGTGCCGGGGTCCGATTTTCCGGTTGCATAATAACGAGAAATATAAGGAACCAGAGCTGAACCGCCAGCAACATCCACATAGCCTGCATTATTGATTTGTTCAGGACTACCAATGTTTATGACTGAACTATTTTTAGTGACATCCAGCAACTGGATATCAACATTTTTAGCGCTTCCGGTATTGGTAAGGCGGCCATTGGTATTGACATTGGTTCCTGCCTCAAAAAACGCAGAAGCTGTTTTCAGTATCCCCGTACAATTACTTAATGAAATGTAAAAAGCCGTATCACCGGCGGTTTTTGCATCTGCATCCAGATTTGCGGCAGAGATAGTGGGCATAGTAATCGTTGCGCTTGGACCATTACCGTCAATATCAACGTCACAGGTGCTGGCTGTTATTTCACCCGTAAAAGTTATTGTTCCGGTACTGGCGCTGACGCCAAATGAAAATGTTGTAGCGATAAGTAATGAAAGTATTGATAACTTATGCATAATTAAATCCTATCTTAAATCAAAATATATATTCATCTGCATATATTGACAGGGGGAATTCTAAGTTCCTCAATGTCCCTGAAGAGCAACAGAAACCTGTTATTGACCTTTTCCATTCCAATTTTCAACTTTGCTGTCCTCTTGAGGTTAAGTACTGTGTCTGTTTTAATGTTCAGTAAGCGCGCAATAAAATTTGCGTGGCAACCCGCACTCAACAGCCTGAGTACGTTAACTTCAGTTAAGGATAAATCATTGAGTGTCCTCCTTAGTTTATTGTGACGAATAACATAATCGATATCATCAATAATACTTTCAAGTGGTGATGTTGACGACAGAATCCCGACAGACCGTCCTCCTGATATATTATACTTTTTATTATCAATGATAAGGCAGAGCCCTGTCCTTTTCATTCTGATGATTTTTATTACTGATTTTAATAAGCGCGCGCAGGAAACAGCGATAACCAGTACATCATGTGGTTTTAATTCAGATAATATCCTTGCGGATTCTGATAATATGCAGGGTAACACCACCACCGTTCTTTGCTCGCGCCTTAAAAGCGAGGACAGACCTGATGAAAGAAAGTTATCGTCACTCAGGACATATGTCATCGTTGTCGTTGTCGTCATCGTCTTACTCTTCCAGCCTGATCGTGTGGTTCCCGCTTCTTAAGCCCGGTTGTTATTATGCCAGCAACAAACCAATCCGGAACAAAATACTTAAAAAATAGGCAAAAACAAACATAAACACCAAATGTGGTTGTTTCGTAATCTTATTTTTAGTTGTTATATCTATAAGTTAGATGGCGATAATCGGTTTTACCTGGAAGGAGGGACGCTGTATTCAGACCGTTTTTATTAAAAGACATGTAAGTGCGGAAATAGTGAATAGTAACAAAGGAAAATATACATGTGAGGCAACCATGAGAAGCGTTAAATGGCGGTGGTATAATACTCTATCTCGAATGAAGCATTTCAGGCGTAAGCGCTGATATTAATTTATGTGATAAGGTATACTCATGTTCTGAGAGTCTGCGTTCTTGGCTATTTCACTGAAAGTCTATAATCTGTTGTTTTCTATTCAAACAACAGAGTATTCATGACTCCCTATGCCTAATGAACAGTTAGAAATTTTTCAGCTTTCTGGCCCTACTCTTCTTCAAGTTATTGGGTTTGTGATTCATTTGTAACTCATACCTGAAGGGAAATCCTTCCTGAAATTGATATTTTCATTTCTGAACATCATACTTACCAGCAAAAATTTTTATGTTTAAGCATAAGTTTATATCTGGATAAATATCTTCATCCATTATATAAATATCAATGTTGTCAGTGCCTGGGGAGGTGTGGTTTTCCCTCTGAAACTTAATCAGACTTCTGGAGTTTTTCAAATTCTGAGTGCAAAAAAATAATGGTATTCTAGGGCCTTAACTTTCGTTTATACGGCTGAGCTGAAGCGACGTTCCTGTTTGCTTAGGGCTGCCAGCACACTAACAGCCTCTGGGATAACCTCCGCTGGCGTATTTCCATAGCCGATAACCAACCCTGCGGCGGCATCGTTGCTGACGCTGTATGAAGAAAAGGCCTGAACACCTATGCCATGCTGTCGTGCGAGTGAGACAATTTTCTTATCGTCGGTGCCAGGTGCAAGCAAAAGCGTCAGATGCATACCTGATTTCCCGCCAAGCACTTGTTCCGGTGAAAAATGTTCTGTCAGGGCCTGCCGCAAGATCCGCTGACGCTCACGGTAAAGTCGGCGCATACGGCCCAGGTGACGACCAAACTCACCACTTTTCATAAAGTCTGCCAGGGCAAGTTGCTGAAGCTGCTGACCACTGCGCATAATTTCATTCAGCACCGTGCTGGCCTGCTTCATCACGTTCGGCGGAAATACCACATAACCGAGCTTTAGCGACGGAAACATTGTCTTACTGAACGAGCCGATATAAAAAAACACAGGTGCGTCTTCCGTAAGGCCCTGCATGCTGGCAATTGGGCCACCGGAGTGCCTGAAGTCGCCGTCATAGTCATCTTCAATTAGCCAGGCGTTCTTCCTGGCTGCTTGTGTAATCAGCGACAGCCTTCGTGAAACAGATAAGACGGCGCCGGTGGGATACTG
Organism: Citrobacter sp. Cs237; assembly: GCF_030332325.1. Taxonomy (NCBI): domain Bacteria; kingdom Pseudomonadati; phylum Pseudomonadota; class Gammaproteobacteria; order Enterobacterales; family Enterobacteriaceae; genus Citrobacter; species Citrobacter sp. Cs237. The sequence goes on from NZ_JAOWIB010000109.1 coordinate 68,617, forward strand.
ATGAGCAGGTGTAAGGTAGATAAGTTTTGGCGCACGGTTCTGCCAGGCATCCTCCGGTATACATACCCCTTCCCCATCCACCTTCATCATTTCCATGTGCAGATTACCTGCAGAAAATGCCGCTTTAGCGCCCCGGTAGCCAGGTTCCTCCATCCAGACCGTGTCTCCCGGATCTGTGAGCAGGGTCACGCAGAGTTCCAGCGCCTGCCTGGCACCTTCTGTAATGACGATCCGGTGCGGATCGCAGCGGACTCCTCGCGCAACATGAAGATGCGTCGCTATAGCGTCACGCAAGGCGTACTCGCCAGTTGGAGCGCCATAACCCAGCATGCGAGGCATAAACTGCCGGTTTGCCCGCTCGATGGCGCGACGCCAGACAGTAATCGGAAATTCTTTTATCGCGGGCATACCGGGAGATAGCAACGCATCAGACTCCGGTTGCAATGGATTAGTGATAAAGGGAGTCAGACGGGTAGCAAGCTGAACAGTACCGGGTCTGGATTGCATTGGTGCAGTGGCCTTACTGGCCAGGCCGGATACAGGCGCCACGCGCGTGCCCTGCCTGTCAGCCAGAATATACCCTTCAGCCGCAAGGTGCTCATAGACATTCACCACGGTGTTTCGCGATATGCCGAGCTCTTTCGCCAGCGCGCGGGAGGACATCAGCCTGGTGTCTGCAGGCAAGTAACCGCTCAGTATCGCCTGCTGTATACGTTCGGTCAGTTGCTTCTGTAGGGATACCGGCCTGCCGTCCGGGCTGATGGCATCTGGCTTCAGGGGCTCGGTAATATCAAACATGTATCGTGGACCTGTAAAAAATAGATCTTGTGGACCTTTCAAGAGTACCACAAGAACGTCATGATCCCGCGACGGTAACATTTATTGGTTGAGGAGCAGACAATAGTCATGACACAGAGACTAAATACTTTTAATCAACCGGTAGGCGTGGAGCTTACGGGTTGGAAAGGTGCCATTTTCCCTGACGAAAGACGCCTTGAAGGACGCTACTGCCGACATGAGCGCATCAACACCGCCCGCCATGCGGCAGAGCTTTATGCGGCCTACCGCGAAGCGCCTGACTGGCGTGACTGGACCTATCTTCCTTCAGGGCCTTTTGAAACGTTTGATTCTTATCGCGCTTATTTGCTGAATATTGAAAAAAAGACGGATCCGATGCATTACGCCGTGATTGATTCCACCAGTGGCAAGGCGGTGGGTACGGTTGCCCTTATGCGGATTGACGCTTACAACGGTGTAATCGAGATAGGCAGCGTGACGTATTCACGACACATGCAGCGCACGCGCATTTCTACCGAGGTGATGGCGCTTTTTTTGCGCCACGTGTTTAAGGATCTCGGCTACCGTCGATTTGAGTGGAAATGTGACTCGCTGAATGCCCCGTCCCGGGCGGCTGCGGAGCGTTTTGGCTTCCGGTTTGAAGGTATTTTCCGGCAGGCGTTGGTTTACCACGGACGTAACCGTGATACTGCCTGGTACTCAGTCATTGACAGCGAATACCCTGCGCTGCGCGTTGCCTATGAAAAGTGGCTCGCACCCACCAGTTTCGATGAAAATGGATGCCAGCGGGAAAAGCTCAGCCAGCTTATTAATGAGGCACGCGCTAGGGATAGCGTCTGAAAATTTTTCAGATCATCTCTTTCTGTCAACTTAACGCCGATTATTTTTAACAAGCGTATAAAATTACAGAATGAAGGGCTGACAATTTCAGATAAAGGTCCAGGGTTTAAGTGTAGGAACAAACATCAATCACTCATCTCATCTACAGGAGACTGCCAATGTCCGACTGGAATCCTTCGCTCTATATGCAATATGGCGCTGAACGTTCGCGGCCTGCGGCAGAACTGTTGACGAGAGTAATGCATGAGCACGTCCAGTCAGTTGTCGATTTAGGATGTGGACCGGGCAATAGCACCGCTCTACTTCGCCATCGCTGGCCAGAAGCCGGGATCGTTGGCGTGGATAGCTCACCGTCGATGCTGAACGAAGCGCGAAAAGCGTTGCCGGATTGTCAGTTTATCGAAGCCGATATCCGCGACTTTCATGCTGCCACAGCGCCTGATGTGCTGTATGCCAACGCTTCGCTTCAGTGGATCGACGATCACTACACGCTGTTCCCCCGCCTCGTTTCTTTGCTTAATTCACATGGCGTCCTGGCCGTGCAAATGCCCGATAATACGCTGGAGCCATCGCATGTTCTGATGCGCGAAGTGGCTTATGAGCAAAATTATCCCAACCGCGGACGCGAACCGCTTCCTGGCGTTCACGCTTATTACGATATCCTAAGCGAAGCCGGTTGCGAGGTGGATATCTGGCGCACAACCTACTACCACCAAATGCCATCCCATCAGGCGATAATCGACTGGGTCAGTGCGACCGGGCTGCGGCCCTGGTTACAGGATCTTAATGAGCCAGCGCAAAAACGCTATCTTGCCCGCTATCACGCGCTGTTACAGGAGCAGTACCAGCTTCAGGAAGATGGGCAGATACTGCTGGCATTCCCACGATTGTTCATGGTCGCCCGTCGCCTGACATAACGATCGAGCGCGCGCCGCGTTTAACAACGATACAGCCAGGAAGGTTATGTCAGTTGATAGTGCTTGTCCGGAACGTGCTTCGCCGGAATGGCTGTTTCATTGTTCATTTGAAGCAGATCGATCTCGATGGCATTACAGATAGCATCAAGCGGCAAGTCGTTGTTTTCCGTACCGAACGGATCTTCCAGTTCTTCCGCCAGCGCATCCAGGGAGATAAAGGTATAGGAGATCAGTACCGAGATAAACGGCGTCATGTAATGCAGGTCAACAACCAGCGCAAACGGTAGCATGATGCAAAACAGGTACACCGTGCGATGCAGGATCAACGTATACGCAAATGGCACCGGCGTATTGGCGATTCTCTCGCATCCTGCCAGCACCGCTGACATATCGTTTAACCGATTGTTTGAACTGTGAAATAATATATCAGACAAACGTCCGTCGCGCCGACGAACAGCCAGCCACTCCCCCATCAGCAGCAGAATGCGGTTTGCCGGAGAGTGCGCGGCGAAGACCTGTTTCAGATCTTCCCCGTTGAGGTATTTCGCCAGAGGTTCGGCCTGCGGTTTTCGCCGCAGCGTCATGCGCAAACAATGGGCAAAGGCAATTTGCAGGCGAACAAATTCTCCAGACTGCGTGTCGTCCGGGAGCGTGGTTTTGACTTCCCGCAACAGCGACCGTGAGGCAATCATTAACTGTCCCCACAGTTGTCTCGCTTCGACGTAACGTGCGTAGCAGGCGTTGTTGCGAAACCCTAAAAATATCGCGATGGCCACACCAAGGATGCTGAACGGCGCAAGCGTGAACTTGATACCGAGCATGGTGTACCACGGAAGCATGATGATAACAGCGATGGAAAGCAGGAAATTCAGCAGTAAACGGGAAGAGATTTTAGCTAAAACGGAGCCATGCCAGACGAATATCAGGCGTAGCCAATGCTGTTGAGGACGAACAATCATGACGGTTTTCAGAAAAGAAGCGAATCCCGTTATTAAACGTGATCTGGATCAAACTTACAACTTTCTTGAAACGGGCCCTGATATATCTGTCAGACTGTTAACGGCTCAGGAGTCACAGATCGACAGGTATAAAAATAGATTGTATGTTGTAACTAATGAGCATAAACAATAAACCCGGCCTTCGCCGGGTCAATCTTATCGCACACTTATTTTAGCATAGCGGTTTTACCGCTTCGCGCATGCCTTTGCTCAGGATGTTGTCGAGATCGCTGGTCACCTGCTCCACCAGTCCAGGGACATTGGTCAGGTCCTGCTCCCAGTGTTCCTCTGCGGCCAGAACGGCGCTAACCAGTTGCTGCGTACTCACTTGGCGATCGCCATGCTGGCTCCAGAGCTGCTGGAAACGGGTGATCCAGTGCGCGTCATCCTGCACCGGATACGCTTCACCGCCACGTTCCCCGCGGTAGAAGGCAATCAGCGCGGCTAAAGCAAACGTCAAACGCGCCGGTAATTTACCGTTGGCCCTCTGCCCTGCCAGCAGTTGCGGAAGAATACGGGTGCGGAATTTCGTCATGCCGTTCAGAGCGATCGACAGTAACTGATGCTTAATGTACGGGTTACGGAAACGTCCGGTGACCGCGCTGGCGAACGATTCCAGCTCATCACGCGGCAAATCAAGCACTGGAATGATTTCCTGATAGACAGCCTTTTCCACAAAAGCGCAGATGTCGCTATCATTCATCGCCTCGCCGACCGTATCCAGACCCGCCTGGAACGCGACCGGAACCAGCGCGGTGTGCGCGCCGTTCAGAATGGCTACCTTACGCTCTTTATAAGGCTTGATATCATCGACGATCAAAACATTCAGCGGGTATTTGTCGAGGCGTAGCTCGGAAGCCAGGGTCTTCGGTCCCTGGATAACAAACAGGTAGAAATGCTCGGCGGTATCCAGGAAGCCATCGTGATAACCCAGTTCTGCTTCCAGTTGTGCCACTTCATCTCGTGGGTAACCCGTAACAATACGGTCCACCAGCGTCGAGCAAAACACATTAGCCTCATCCAGCCAGGTAACAAAGGCCGCCGGCAGTGACCATTCCTGCGCATAGCGCAGCACCAGTTCACGCAGCGCGTCGCCGTTATAGTCGATCAGCTCACAAGGAATAATAATCCAGCCTTTATCCTGCGCGCCGTTGAAATGACTAAAGCGCTCAAACAACAGGCGCGTCAGCTTCGCCGGATAGCTCACCGCCGGGGCATCATCGAACTTATCGCCCGCATGGTAGCTGATGCCCGCTTCGGTGGTGTTAGAGAAGACAAAACGCATGTCCGGGTTGTGCGCCAGCTTCAGGAACGCATCGTACTCACCATAAACACTGATCTCACGGTTCACTGAACGAATCAAACGCGCATCGCTGACGGCCTCGCCCTGCTCATTCAAGCCGCGAATGATTGTTGTATAAAGCCCATCCTGCGTGCTGAGCGATGGCGGGAAAGCGCTGTCGATGGGACGGACAATCACCACACCGGCGTTCAGATCGGTATGTTCATTGAGCAGATCGATCTGCCAGTCAACAAAGGCGCGCAGAAAGTTACCTTCACCAAACTGAATGATGCGTTCAGGATAGTGGGCACCGGGAAAATCGCTACGGTTTAGAGTTTTCACAATGGGTTCCCTTTCGATTAGTCATACAACCTGATTAAATTGGTAGAACAGGTTAGCAAAACTTTACGCCAGTAAAACCCCGTTTTGATCAAGTGATAGCGATAAATCAAAGCGCTTTGTAGAAAACTGTGGTGCCGGTCAGCGTTCCATCAGGCATTAGCGCATAATCAGGTATCACACCCGCTTTTTGCCACCCGCACGAGTGGTAGAACAACTCGGCGTCGCTACCGGTGGCGGTGTCCAGCACCAGTTGTGTTTTACGCTGTTCCCGTGCGCACGTTTCAAGCGCCTGCATCAGATGGCGGGCCAGTCCCTGCCGCCGCGCCGAAGAGTGAACGAGCAGTTTAGCGACATCCGCCCGATGAGGCTGGTTTTCGGGTTGCCGGGTAATAAGCTGCACGGTGCCGACAATCACGCCCTGCTGATTTTCAATAACGAGAACCTGTCGCTCGCCTCTGCCCACGCTTTGGGCGACATCGTTCCAGAAAACATTCGCTTTTTGCCGATCGAAGGGGGAAAGAAAACTGACCGACGCGCCGCGATTGACGCAGTCAGTCAGAAGATCACTGAGTTCATCCTGTCGCGCGAGAAGCGTCTCAGCGCTCAATAACATACAGGGGGGTAATGGCATTATAAGGGCTCCTTGAGTAGACCTTGATACCATGCACTTAACATTGTGATAACACAACATGCCGGTCATAGCAGTTTGTTATGACGTCTTACGCCAGATCGCTTTCCGACAGTATCGCCAGGTCAGCCTGGCGAGCGCTGGTACGATTACGCCCCTCTCTCTTCGAGCGGTAAAGACACTCATCCGCTTCCACCATCAGCGTGTTGAAAAGCTCCGTCAGCGTGCGTCCTGCCACCCTGCCGTTCCCCAGACCAATACTGACCGTCAGATAGACGCTTTGCTGTTGCCAGTTGAAAGGTTGTAGCGCTACGGCTTTACGGAGAGTTTCAGCGATACGCATTCCTTCTTCAGGATGCAGTGTCGGCATGACCACAGCAAATTCTTCGCCGCCCATGCGGGCAATGAGTCCTTTGCCGCCAACAATTTTTTGCAGTTGTTGAGCAAACACCCGCAGCACCCGATCGCCACATTCATGACCGTGGCTGTCATTGATGCTCTTGAAGAAATCGATGTCCAGAAGCATAACGGTAAAATGCTGCGTTGCTGGCGCATCCTGCCGCTTCAGCGCCTCGTAAAGGCCCGAGCGCGAGTAAACCTGAGTCAGAAAATCAAAATCGGCGCGTAAAGAAACCTGCTTCATCAGGGAATTAATTGCCGCTACGCTAACTGAAACCATAATGGGGCAAATGGCCATGGTGGCAATCCCCAGCCTCGCGGAAAACATTTGCGGGATCGAGAATGGCGACGCAACGGCGATATCGATAATTGAATTTGCCACCAGCACGATTTCCACCGCACCGGTAATAAAAGTTAACAGACAGGTCACCTGAGGCGTATAGCGTACGGCGCACCAGATAAGCGCAGGAAGGGGAAAGGCAAGGCTCCCTGCTCCGCCAATGATCACCGAGGCCAACACCGAGACGATCAGCGCGATAACCGGCATCATCTGTTCCGGCTTGAAGCGTGTAACGACGCCCGGCATGCCGAGAGTCAACATACAGGGGATAATTAACACGCCCGTTGAAAATTGCTCGCTAAACCAGTCAGCAAACAACGGCCAGAAAGAAAGACGATCAATGCCTACCGATCCTGTCGCGCCGACCAGGGCACAGATCAATGCGGCGATCAGACAGTAATTAAATAAGCGTAAAGCGCTAATCGGCTGATATTTATTTTTCCCCAGTCGTTTATCACGAATGACCAGTTGGGCGACAATAACAATAAACACCATATTGGAGAGATTAATCACCAACGACACCCAACCCCATTGCGTGGTGAGCGCATCATAGCCAAGCATCGCAACATAACTTACCGCGTAATAATGCAGTCGGTTTAACCAGACGAAGCGAGCAAAAATCCCGGCCAGTACGCCATTTAGCGGCCAGAACAGCGACAGTTCATGAATCAGGCGCAGCTCTGCGCCGATAAAATAGAACAGTGTGGTGAACGCAAATACCGCGACCGCATTACGCAGTGGACGATCTTCCTGAAACAGGCGGAAAGAAGGAATGGGAAGTGATTGCATTAACTCTCTGTCCATATCACTGCCGGGGGCAATTATCTCTGCGGCGTAATGGTAATCTTTTGAGAATAGCATGAATTATTCTCAAAGATAGTCATTACCGGCAGCGTTAACCTGTTATTTTCCCGGCTGGAATAAAATAAACCGTGGCAATTTTACGGTTTTACACTACGCCGTTAATTATCAGGTTTTATTCATTTGAATAACCAGCCAGTGATGAATAACCGCAACAATATAACGTTGTTGCTCTTCAGTCAGCGCGTCGCCTTGCGGGATCGCATGCCATTTAGCAAGACAGCCGCGACAGCAGGTCGCCGTGGCATGCTGGGCAATAAAAACGGGATGGCCGCGCATCGGGGTTTGTTTGCCGTCGTTCAGCGGAATGGCGGGCGCAAGTCGTTTTGCCACAAAGTCTGCGGCGTGCTGGTCAATAACCTCTGCGCCTTTATCCCAGCAGTACTGCCGCTCTTTCGGCCCGAGACGAAAACGGGAGCGAAACGTTGAACGGGAAAGTCGTGCAAACAGGGAATCAAATGTATTCATCAGTACACCGAACGACCTAACCGCTTTGTCAGTTGCTCCAGCGCGGCGATGCCCGCCAGCGAATTACCGGTCGGGTCCAGCTCAGGACTCCAGACGGCTATTGCCATTTCGTGGGGAACGATCGCCACGATCCCGCCGCCGACGCCCGACTTCGCCGGTAGACCGACGCGCCAGGCAAATTCGCCGGCGTTCTGATACATTCCACTGGTCGCCATCAGCGCATTGATCTGCCGGGCCTGTAAAGGCGTCACCACCGGTTCATCAAGGTGAAACGCCTTTCCCTGATTTGCAAGAAAGACAAAGGTCCGCGCGAGCTCAACGCAATTCATCTTTAGCGCGCAGTAATGGAAGTAATTTTGCAGCACCGTCGTGACGTCATGATGGAAGTTACCGAAGGACTTCATCAGCCAGGCGATAGCGGCGTTACGGGCGGAATGCTCGAATTCAGAACGAGCGACCACCGTATCGTAACCGACGTCCGAAACGCCGCTCAGCGCACGGACAATTTCCAGCATGCGCTGACGCGGCGCGCTCAGCCGCCCCTGTAACATATCGCAGACCACCAGCGCGCCCGCGTTGATAAACGGATTGCGCGGGATCCCCTGCTCCATCTCCAGTTGCACCAGCGAGTTAAACGGCGAACCGGAAGGATCTTTTCCAACGCGCTGCCAGATCTCATCTTCCGCATAGTGGCGCATCGCGACCACCAGACTGAGCACCTTAGAGATAGATTGAATCGAAAAGCGTTCAGTCGCGTCCCCCGCCTGCCAGCGCTGACCGTCAACGGTACAAATCGCAATGCCCAGCCGGGCGCCGTCAACGGAGGCGAGCGCAGGGATGTAGTCAGCCACTTTTCCCTGGCCGATCAGTGGACGAACCTCAGCCAGAATGGTCTCTAAAATTGAATTGTCCAGGGCGATTACCACCGTCTGCTCCTTGCCTGCCAGTCAGAAAAGGCCTGGGAGTATAGCAGAGCGAAATGTGTCACGTCAGGCCGGAAGGCGAAATCGCGCCACGGCGTTGATCAACTGATGTGACTCCGCATGCAATTGCTGTGAGGATGCCGACGCGGTATCCACCAGCTCCCGCGTATCGCTCGCCGCCCGGTTAAGCGCCTGCAACTGACGCGTCATCTCATGAATGCGGCTACCCTGATGCAGCGTGGCGGTAGAAATATCCTTTAACGACGCGCCCAGGTTATCCACCAGAGCCATCACCTGCTGAAGGTTTTTTTCCAGATGGTTTACCGCATCGGAACCCTCTTCAATCCCCTCCAGCGAATGATGGATCAGCGCCTGGATATCCTGCGTTGACTGACTGCTCTTACGCGCCAGCAACCCCACTTCCCTGGCGACGACCGCAAAGCCTCGCCCCTGCTCCCCGGCATGTGCCGCCTCAATTGCCGCATTCAGCGCCAGAATATTGGTCTGGAACGCAACGTTATCGATAAGCGCGACAATCCCGCGCATTTCTGAAGAGCGATCGACAATCGCCTGCATCGAACGGTTGACCGTATCCATCATTCTGTCGCCGCCGGCAGCAATCGTCCGCGCGTCTTCCGCGCGCTGATTTGCCCGCTGCGCGATCCCGCTGTTATCTTCAACGTGATTTTCCAGTACAGACACCTGCGCCGTGACGTTGTTCAGTTCTTCGCTTTGCCGGGCGGACTGCTGGTACAGCCGCTGATTGTTCTGCGCCAGTCGATCAATGTTATCCGCCATTGCCGCCGTCGCATCGCTCACCTGTTGAACAAGCTCGCGAAGTCCCTGCTGCATTGCGCCAATACGTTTCGAAAGCTGTGACACTTCACGATTAAACTGCGGCACCGCGGGTACTGTCAGAGAAAGATCGCCTGCCGCCAGAATATTAATATGCCCGATAAGCTGACGCAGCGGCGTTATAACCCAGCGTGACATTCCCCACCACACGGCCACCGCAATCACCAGCAGCATGACAGGCAGCGCCCAGAACAGGCGCTGAAGGTTAAGCAAGCGATCAAGCAACTGCTGGCGTCCTTGCTCTCTCGCTTGTGCGTTAACCTTTTGCACCCGACTATAGTTTTCATTGAAATCGGCCTGGAATGCCTGTACCGGCACCGCAAAGAAGGCATCGATCGATTGTGTTTCGCTTAATCCCTCCACCTGCTCCGCTATCCCGCCGCTGAAGCGCTGATAGCTTTCCACCAAACCGGTATCCGCACGCGGATCCATCTTTCGCCAGGCGTCCCACGCCGCGCCGGACTGCTGAAGCGCCAGCCTTGCCTCATCAATAAGCGCTTGCCAGCTTCCTTCTGAGCCTGTCGCGGCATCCTGCATAAAGTACACTCCCGCGCGGTTAAGCAGGTCGCTTGCCGTCAGCAACGCGATACGCGACGCCTCCAGCGTTGCCTGCTGGCGTAGCGCCAGTTGATTGTGCTGTTCGTTCTCCCGCGCCTGACTGACGGAAAATGACAGCATCAGCGTGGAAGTCACCTGCAGCACGCTGAATAGCGCAATAATGCAAAAAATGCCGGTAAGCAGGCCAAACTGACGGCGGACAACACGGCGTAAAATTTGAGTTAAGTTCATAATATTCTTCAGTATCAACACGTTACACGCGAGTCTACGAAGCGTAAATGACAAAACTATGGCAGAAATATGACAGGTCGAATTGGATTACGCAGACGCCGGGTAGGCAGTGCTACCCGGCTGAGACAGGTTAGCTAACGCAGCGGGATTAAACGCGGTTCTTCCACACCGTCTGGACGTTGCAAAACTCATGCAGGCCAAAGTGAGAAAGCTCGCGACCAAAACCGCTCTTTTTCACGCCTCCAAACGCCACGCGGGCATCGCTGGCGCTGAAGCCATTAATAAAGACGCCGCCGCATTCAAGGCGAGCGGCCATTTCCCTGGCGCGAACCTCATCCGCCGTAAAAAGGGTCGCAGACAGGCCAAAATCGCTATCATTGGCCAGTTCCAGCGCGTGTTCAGCATTTTTCGCTACAGTAATGGCGGCAACCGGCCCGAACAATTCCTCACGGAACGCGGTCATTTCAGGCGTGACGTTAGCCAGCACCGTCACCGGGTAATAATTCCCCTTTCCGGCCATTTTCTCACCACCCAGCAGCAGTTGCGCCCCCTGCGCAAGCGAGGCCTGTACTTGCTCATGCAACTCGTCACGCAGATCGAAACGCGCCATCGGGCCAAGATCGTTGTGCTCGTCAAGCGGATTCCCCATTTTCAGCGCCGCGGCAGCGGCCACAAAACGTTCGGTAAACGTATCGGCAATCCCTTCTTCGATAATAAAACGTTTCGCTGCCGCGCAAACCTGCCCGGTATTCTGGTAACGTCCGGCCACAGCCGCTTTCACCGCCAAATCCAGATCGGCGTCGTTAAGGACAATAAACGGATCCGAACCGCCCAGTTCAAGTACACATTTTTTCAGCGCCGCCCCGGCCTGAGCGCCGATTGCCGCGCCGGCGCGAACGCTTCCCGTGACGGTCACAGCGGCAATTCGTCGGTCCTGGATGACAGCGCTGACGCCAGCGTTATCGGCGTTCAACCAGCCATAAACGCCCGTCGGGATCTCCGCTTCCGCAAACACTTGCGCGATGATTTGCGCGCAGCCCGTCACGCATGGCGCGGGTTTTAACAGGTAGCCATTCCCCGCCAGCAAAATCGGCACCGCCCCGCGCAGCACCTGCCAGAGCGGAAAGTTCCAGGGCATCACCGCCAGAATGGTGCCGAGCGGTCGGTACTCAATCACCGCCTGCTGATTTTCCACCAGCGTCGGCTCGGTCGCCAACATCGCCGGACCGTGCTCTGCATACCAGTCGCAAAGCGCCGCTGACTTAGCGACTTCGGCGCGCGCCTGTTTAACAGGTTTGCCCATTTCACGGGTAATGCACTGTGCCATTTCTTCACCATGGACACGCAGCGCCTGACCGAGATCACGCAGCTTTTGCGCGCGAAACGCCACACTGGTGCGCTTCCATGTCGCGAAGCCCTGCTCAGCAAGCGATAAAGCCCGCTCGATATCGTGCTGGCTGGCCCACGGTAACGCGGACAGCTGTTCGCCAGTATCGGGATTAACAGAAATGGCATGTGTTGCAGATGAAATCGTCACAGGGTTTCTCCATTGTTGGTTTTATCATCATCATGGACGCGTTTACTCTTTCCTTAAAATGAATAATATTGAGCAGGGTATTCACAAAATGAGAAAACTATGGACCTGACGCAACTGGAAATGTTTAACGCAGTGGCCGAAACGGGCAGTATCACGCAGGCTGCAGCCAGGGTGCATCGCGTGCCGTCGAACCTGACCACCCGGATACGCCAGCTTGAAGCCGATCTTGGCGTCGATCTGTTTATTCGCGAAAACCAGCGCCTGCGTCTTTCTCCCGCCGGGCATAACTTTTTGCGCTACAGTCAGCAGATCCTGGCGCTGGTCGACGAAGCGCGAATGGTAGTGGCAGGCGATGAACCGCAGGGCCTTTTTACCCTCGGTTCGCTGGAAAGCACCGCCGCGGTACGCATTCCGGCGACGCTGGCGGAATTTAACCAGCGTTACCCTAAAATTCAGTTCTCGCTGGCGACCGGCCCTTCCGGAAAAATGCTTGACGGCGTACTGGAAGGTCACCTTAACGCCGCGTTTATTGACGGTCCCGTTCCCCACCCGGGACTGGAAGGCATTCCTGTGTATAAGGAAGAAATGATGGTGGTCGCGCCACACGGTCATCCGCCGGTATCGCGCGCCAGCGATGTCAATGGAAGCAACCTGTTCGCCTTCCGCGCCAACTGCTCGTACCGTCGGCATTTCGAAAGCTGGTTTCACGACGACCAGGCCATGCCGGGCACAATCCATGAAATGGAGTCATATCACGGCATGCTGGCCTGCGTGATCGCCGGTGCAGGGATTGCGCTAATTCCCCGCAGTATGCTGGAAAGTATGCCCGGTCATCACCAGGTGGAGGCATGGTCGTTGCCAGAAGAGTGGCGGTGGCTTACCACCTGGCTGATATGGCGGCGCGGCGCCATGACGCGCCAGCTGGAGGCGTTCATCACGCTCCTGAAAGGGACATCAACGCCGGGTTAGGGGTCAGTTTGGTTAAGGTGATTCTTTGTATCTGTGTTTTGGCGGGATGTGAGAACTGTCATCACTCCCGCCCCAAGAAGTAACACTGCGCTCAGGAAAAAAGTACTTTTCCATCCCATACTGTCGAACACAAGCCCTCCGACCGTTGAGCCAAGCGCAATTGAGAGCTGGATGACAGCAACCATGAGACCACCACCCGCTTCAGCATCTTCGGGCAGCGTTCGCGCTATCCATGTCCACCATCCCGTGGGCGCTGCCGTTGCAAACATCCCCCACAGGCTTAGCAATAAGGCAACTGTCCACGGGCGTTGTCCGGTCAGAAGCAATAAGCCGACAATGATAGCCATAAGTAACGGAATGGTGATTAATGTCGGGTAAAACCTGGCATTGAGGAAGGTTGACACGAGCATGGTGCCGATAAAACCAGCCACGCCAATGGACAGCAAAATCAGGGAGAGACCGGAAGTATTAACTCCGGTCACGGTTTCCAGAAAAGGCCGCACGTAGGTAAACAGGGCAAACTGCCCAGTAAAGAACAGCCCACAGGCTAGCAGACCCACGGGTACAACAGAAACGCGGAACAGGCGCAGCACAGACCTCTGCGGTTTTTGTTCTTTCGCGCTTTCCATTGATGGCAGACTGACGCATTGCCAGATGAACGCGGCTATCGCAAGGGGGACAAGGCACAAAAAGGCGCCTCGCCAGCCGATGTTTGCCCCCAGGTAGCTACCAAGCGGTGCCGCCAAAACGGTAGCCAGCGCGTTTCCGCCGTTAAATATCGCCAGGGCGCGGGGAACCTGGTGGTACGGCACTAACCGAATCGCAGTTGCCGCCGACATTGACCAGAATCCGCCAATGACGATACCAATCATCCCCCTCCCCAGCATATAAATCGGATAACCGGGCGCCAGTGCAATAGTAATTCCTGATATGGCCATCAACACTGTCAGCCCCAGCAGAAGATATTTACGATTCATACCTCTGGCGAGGCGAGAAATCGTCAGGCTGGTAAGCACCGCCAGTGCGCCAGAGATGGCAATACCTTGCCCCACCACCCCCTCCGTAACATTCAGATCGCGGGCTATGGGCGTAAGCAGGCTGACTGGCATAAATTCAGATGCAATGAGCACAAAAACGCAGAGCGTCATAGCAAAGATACCGCCCCAGTAAGCATGTGGTTTTGAATATGACGATGCAGGATTTAATACAGACATTATTAACTTCTCTTTATCACGTTCCGGGTAAATTCAGGCTCAGTAGGTATGGCGTTATTCAAGGAATAACGCCATCAAACGAGAGTGAAAGATGACATATTATTTTGAGTATCAGTCAGTTAAAAACCATCCGCCTATAGCGGATGGCCCGGCAACGTGTGCTCAGTGGATTATCTTAAGTTGGTCTTAAAGAACTGTTCAAATTTAGCAAATGGGATCTTACCCGCAGCGTTGTCGTATAAATCTACATGGTTTGCATTCGGAATAATCACCAGTTCTTTCTCTTTGCTGCCGATAGCCTTAAAGGCATCTTCCGCAAAATAGCGTGAATGGGCTTTTTCGCCGGTCACGATGAGTGTCGGGATAGTCACTTCATTGGCGTAACTCAGCAGTGGCATATTCATAAACGACAGAGGCATTGTCGCATTCCATGCGCCGGTTGAATTGACCGAACGCTCATGGAAACCACGCGGCATGCGGTAATAATCAAAGAATTCTTTTAAAACCGGGTTCGGATTAGCAGGCAAGGTTTCCGGCAAAATACGCTCAGAAGTGGTTGCCTGGCCCTTCTCGTCGACATAAATATCATGTCCGCCGGGAGCGACAGTGCCGTTTTCGGCGTCTTTCCAGCGCTGGGCATTCAGATACTGCAATACGGTACGACGATCGGCGGTCGTGTAGCGGTCTTTACCCTCCCCCACGCCATGCCCCATCGCGCGGCTCATGTCATACATAACGCTGGTCGCCACGGCCTTAACGCGGGTATCCATCGCGGCATCATTTAAGGCCATGCCGCCCCAGCCGCAAATCCCTAGCAGGCCGATACGGTTGCGATCCACCTCTTTTTGCAGCCCCAGGAAATCAACCGCCGCGCTAAAATCCTCGGTGTTGATATCCGGCGACGCGACGTTACGCGGTTGGCCGCCGCTTTCGCCCGTATATGAAGGGTCGAAAGCCAGAGTAATAAATCCCTTTTCAGCCAACGTCTGAGCGTACAGGCCACTGGATTGCTCTTTGACCGCACCGAAAGGTCCGCTTATGGCAATAGCTGCCAGCTTACGCTCGCCGCGCTCTTTCGGCACGTAAAGGTCCCCAACTAAAGTGATCCCGTAGCGGTTCTGAAAGGTCACCTTACGGTGATCGACCTTGGTACTTTCGGCAAAGGTTTTATCCCACGTATTGATAAGCGAAACGGGGCTGTTAGGGTTGGATGTGTCAGCATAACTCATCGTCGTTACTCCACTTAATGACGCACATAGCAGCATGGCGGGGATCGTGGCCGTTAGTTTTTTGGTGAAAATGGTCATCAAAATACTCCTGAAAACGTTTTAGAAAACAGGTTTCATACGGACAACTCTGCTGTGCTTTGTTGCAATGCGAATATTATAATCAGCATAATTAGTGCTGATTAGAGGTTAAAAATTGCTAAAATTAATACCATATTGTTATGAATAGTGATGATGTTACGAGGGTATAAAGGTGGCAAAACGAGAAAACTACAACGATCTCTACCTTTTTATGCTGGTTGTTCGGGAAGGGAGTTTTACCGCCGCAGCAAAGCGTCTTGGCCTGGCGCAATCAGGAATAAGCCGCTCTGTACGTGAACTTGAAGATCGGCTGGGTATCCGACTTCTTGTTCGCACGACACGGAAATTATCGCTTACCCATGCCGGTGAGCAGCTCTACCGCACTGTCGAGTCAGGATTCGATGCACTTGATATGGGGCTTGCCACGCTGGCCCACTACCGCCAGACTCCATCGGGTTTAGTGCGCATCAATGCCAGCCAGCACGCTATCGATAAAGTGCTCTTGCCGAAGCTTGCGGTGTTTAAGCAGCGCTACCCTGATATCAGGCTGGAACTCATCAGTGAAAGTCGGTTTGTAGATATCATTACAGAGAGGTTCGATGCGGGGGTACGTCTGGGGCCAGAAGTTGGCAGCGGCATGATTGCAGTGCGTATCTCTCCCGATATGGAGATGGCCGTTGTCGGTGCGCCAGAACACTTTCGTCGCTACGGGTTTCCGCACACCCCGGAGGATTTAGTGGTTCATCCCTGCATCGCCTACCAGTTCGGCGACGGCAGTTTGTATGACTGGGAACTCCATCAGGAGGGTAAAAAAATCACCCATCGGCCACAGGGACAATGGGCTTTCGCTGACAGTTATATGGAAGCCAAAGCCGCCAGACTAGGATTAGGGCTGGCTTATGTCCCCGAAGAACTGGTTTCCGATGATTTAGAATCGGGGACGCTCATCAGAGTCCTACAACGTTATAGTCAGCGTCTGGAAGGATCATTCCTCTATTATCCACATCGTAATGTGTCGCCTGCTTTACGAGCGGTGATTGATGCCTTGAGAATTTAAGGGGGAAAGAGGATAGTTAACACAAGGCCGGGACATGAACGGGTGAATAGCGTCCGTATTTGGCGCACAGTGGAAAGTAGAAAGGTCAAAAAACAACCTTAACGTACGATCATTTTCGATATCCAAACTGACCCCGGTTAACCCGTTATAATCTTACCCGTTAAATACGTTCTCGCCTTCCCGCCCATCAGTACCCGATCGTTTCGCCACTCGCATCGCACGTCGCCGCCGCGAGCGGAGACCTGACGGGCGAGCATTTGCGTTTTATTGAGCTTTGCGCCCCAGTACGGAATGAGCATCGTATGCGCAGAGCCCGTGACCGGATCTTCCCATACCGCCTCGCCAGGGGAGAAAAAGCGACTCACAAAATCATATTCGCCGTCACCTGCCGCGGTTACCGAGACTTTATGTTCGCCGGGTCGCATTGCGCCAATCGCCGGGGTGAGCGACTCCACCTGTTGACGGCTTGCCAGCTCAATCATCCAGGCGCGTCCTTTGCGGGCGTGGAGATACTGTTCTATCCCCAGCGCGTGAAGCATTTCCGGCGGCGGCGTCTGTTCTTCTGTCGCGCCAGCGGGAAAGTCCAGTGTTAACCATTCGTCGCACCGCTCCACGGTCAGACGACCGGAAAGCGTATCAAAATGAAGTCTACTATCAGGATAATTAAGGTGACTGAAAATGACATGCGCGCTGGCAAGCGTGGCATGGCCGCAAAGATTAACCTCATTACGGGTGGTAAACCAGCGCAGGGAAAAACCGCTTTGCTGGCGGACGATAAAGGCGGTTTCCGATTGATTATGCTGCTGCGCCATCTTCTGCAGGATGGCGTCAGGCAGCCAGCCATCAAGCAGACAAACTGCCGCGGCATTGCCCCCGAATGCGCTATCGCTGAACGCATCAACCAGATAAAAATCAATCTCTTTCATGCCGTTGCCCCGTCTATCATTGCTTTCTTGCAAAGTGGCATAAATACAGAATATTCACAAGCGTCGATCTCTTTAGTGTGACAACGTCACTTATCCAGTAAAAGGAGATCTGAATCACAAAATGATTGTCTTTTCGCCAATAAACGTTTTAAGATCGCCTTCTCATCCTTTCGCAACTAACCCGACTCATTTCTATGACAACTCACACTGTTTCCCGCAAGGTCGCGTGGCTACGGGTAGTTACGCTTGCCATTGCAGCGTTTATTTTTAATACCACGGAATTCGTCCCTGTCGGTCTGCTGTCTGATATCGCGCAGAGCTTTCATATGCAGACCGCCCAGGTCGGGATTATGTTGACCATCTACGCATGGGTCGTGGCGCTGATGTCGCTGCCGTTCATGCTGCTGACCAGCCAGGTTGAACGACGCAAGCTGTTAATTGGTTTGTTCGTGTTGTTTATTGCCAGCCATGTCCTGTCGTTTCTGGCGTGGAATTTCACCGTGCTGGTGCTTAGCCGTATCGGTATCGCCTTTGCGCATGCGATCTTCTGGTCGATTACCGCCTCACTGGCGATCCGTCTGGCCCCCGCCCGGAAGCGCGCGCAAGCGCTGAGCTTAATCGCCACCGGCACCGCGCTGGCGATGGTGCTTGGCCTGCCGATCGGACGCATTGTCGGTCAGTATTTTGGCTGGCGTTCCACATTTTTCGCGATCGGTATGGGCGCGTTGGTCACCCTCGTTTGTTTGATAAAACTGTTGCCGACATTACCCAGTGAACATTCCGGCTCGTTAAAAAGCCTGCCGCTGTTATTTCGCCGGCCGGCGCTGGTGAGCCTTTATCTACTGACCGTTGTCGTGGTAACCGCTCATTATACCGCTTACAGTTACATTGAACCGTTTGTTCAGACCGTCGCCGGGTTGAGCGCCAATTTCGCTACCGTGCTGCTGTTGGTGCTGGGCGGAGCAGGCATTATTGGCAGCGTCGTGTTTGGTAAGCTAGGCAACCAGCACGCGTCGGCGCTGATTAGCGTCGCAATCCTGTTGCTGACGGTATGTCTCTTGCTGCTGTTGCCTGCGGCGGGCAGCGAAATGCATCTCGCCGTTCTGAGTATTTTCTGGGGGATTGCCATTATGGTGATTGGTCTCGGGATGCAGGTAAAAGTGCTGGCGCTGGCGCCCGATGCCACCGACGTGGCAATGGCGTTATTCTCTGGCATCTTCAATATCGGCATTGGCGCTGGCGCGCTGCTGGGCAATCAGGTAAGCCTGCACGGGTCAATGTCGTCCGTGGGGTACGTCGGCGCCGTCCCGGCGCTGGCCGCGCTGATTTGGTCGATCATCATCTTTCGGAAATGGCCTGTCTCGCTGGAAGAACAACCTCAGCATAGCTGATAAAGCGTGAATCCGTCCTGACCGGAAGGACCGACCAGGACGGTATGACGTGCGCATTAGGGGTAGGTTTTAATAATTTCCAGAACGCCGTTAATAATAAACTGCACGCCCATACAAACCAGCAAAAAGCCCATCAGGCGGGAAATCGCTTCAATACCGCCCTTACCCACCAGGCGCATAATGGCGCCGGAACTGCGCAGACAGCCCCAGAGGATCACGGCGACGGCGGCAAAGATAATGGGCGGCGCAACGGTAATCACCCAGTCCGGGAAATCGGCGCCGTGGCGTACCGTGGATGCCGAACTGATGATCATCGCAATCGTTCCCGGACCTGCAGTACTCGGCATTGCCAGCGGCACAAAGGCGATGTTAGCGGTGGGCTCATCAACAAGCTCTTCCGACTTACTTTTCGCTTCCGGCGATTCATGCGCCTTCTGCTGCGGAAACAGCATCCGAAAACCAATAAACGCCACAATTAACCCACCGGCAATACGCAGACCGGGAATGGAGATGCCAAACGTATTCATCACCAGTTGACCGGCATAGTAGGCCACCATCATGATGGCAAACACATAAACCGAGGCCATCAGCGACTGGCGGTTGCGCTCTGCGCTGTTCATGTTTCCGGCGAGGCCAAGAAATAACGCTACGGTCGTTAACGGATTCGCCAGCGGCAGAATCACCACCAGCCCCAGTCCTATCGCTTTAAACAACTCCATCATAATGGCTTCAGTTCCTGTTTCGATCGTCTGGCGGCAAGTATAAGTGGAAACCCGTCTCCTTCGCCATTCCGCGGCTGTAAGCATTCATGAGCGTCAAAAACTCATAATGTCTAATTATCATTAACATATTTGAATGTGATGCAGATCACGCAAAACGGCTTTTAGCAAATCGTGTGATCGGCCAATTCATTCGTTTGACTTATAGTTGCCTGGGCAATATTATCTGCCGTAACTAAATACTTGCCAGGGCAACCATTGTGAAAAGCACCAGTGACTTATTCAACGACATCATTCCGCTGGGTCGCTTGATCTACATGGTTAATCAGAAAAAAGATCGCCTGCTGAACGAGTACCTCTCGCCGCTGGATATCACGGCATCGCAGTTTAAGGTGCTTTGCTCGATTCGCTGCGCAGGTTGTATCACCCCGGTTGAGTTGAAAAAAGTGCTGTCCGTCGATCTTGGCGCGCTAACGCGAATGCTCGACCGTCTGGTCTGTAAAGGCTGGGTCGACCGACACCCTAACCCGAATGACAAGCGCGGCGTGTTGGTCACACTGACCGAACACGGCGCGGCAATATGTGAGCAATGTCATCAATTAGTAGGGCAAGACCTGCACCAGGAATTAACAAAAAACCTAACGGCTGACGAAGTGGCAACGCTTGAGTATTTGCTCAAGAAAGTTCTGCCGTAAAAACAAAAAGAGGTATGACGATGTCCAGACGCAATACTGACGCTATCACCATTCATAGCATTTTGGACTGGATCGAAGATAACCTGGAATCGCCGCTCTCACTGGAAAAAGTGTCTGAGCGTTCAGGTTACTCCAAATGGCACCTGCAGCGGATGTTTAAAAAAGAGACCGGCCATTCGTTAGGTCAGTACATCCGCAGCCGTAAGATGACGGAAATAGCGCAGAAATTAAAGGAAAGTAACGAGCCGATTTTATACCTGGCCGAACGTTACGGTTTCGAGTCGCAGCAAACGCTGACCCGGACCTTCAAAAACTATTTCGACGTTCCGCCGCATAAATACCGTATTACCAATATGCACGGGGAATCACGGTATCTGCACCCGCTAAACCATTGTAGCTAAAATCGCCTGTAAACGACGTAATCGAGGAAATCATGAAACTGTTGTCTTCTGTAATGCTGGCCCTGCTGCTGGTTATTTCCGGCCAGAGCGTTGCAGAGCAACCTGCCCAGCTTTCGACATCAGATAATCGCGACACGATGCTGATTCCAACCGCTCAGGAACAGTCACCGTTCGATCTGAACCATATGGGCACGGGAAGCGACAAGTCCGACGAACTGGGCGTGCCTTATTACAACCGGCACCGACTCTGATTCGTCTTGCCCCGCCTGCGCGGGGCTTTTTTAGTCCTTCTCCTCAATCTTGTGATACAGTCCAGCCAGATTCTCCACCGCGAATTTTTTGTAGATATTCCTGCGATGATAGCAAACGGTCTTTTCGCTCAGATTAAACTGTCGCGAAATTTCTTTATTCTTCTTACCAAACATGATGTAAGGCAGCAGACTCACCTCTTTTTGTGACAGCTGGGCTTCCTTTTCCAGATGATACAATTTCATGTTTTTGGTAATGACGATTTTTTGATTTCCTTCTTTAAAATTCTCCAGAAAGCTGCTGATTTTTTTGATCACAGCCTTACAGTCGATACTGAATTCCGAGATTGAATTGATAATAATATTATCAATGGTGCTTTCGTAGCACCGCTCTCGGGTAATCAATACGATATAACTCTCAGGATAGTGAGATTTAAAATCGAACAATTCACTCAACAGTTGGGTATTGCTTTCGCCATAGTCCACAATAATGGCTTTGATCTTAGCAATACTTTTTTTGTGAATCTCGCGAATATGATTAACATAGCGGACTTCTGAAAATGAATGATGCTCTCTTCTGATTTCTTCAATAATATAGCCAAATCCTTTCTTAAAGTATCCACACGATGTGATAACAACAATCACGTTTCCATTCCTTTGACATGGTTTTTATAAAACTATTTACAGCATATTTTAAATGGCCCGCAAATCAGAAGGCTCCCGGCAGTATAAGATAATTCTTAATCCCGGAGTAACAAAATGTGCTACCACGCACAGTTTTGGTGATGAATTTAATTTTAAGAACCATATAAAACAAAGCGTTATGCCAATATTAGGATTTTTCTTAAGTCGTAATCTGACGTCCTATATCACTCATTCTCGTCGTTTGCTAAATTTCGAAATGTAACTAAGGGTAAATAGTTTCCTGGTTCACTACTTTTCAAGGTTCCTCAGCAACTGGATGGCAAATATTATGGAAAATAAATTAAGCCTTACCCCTCTGGCTAAAAGTATTAGCCTGATTGTCGGCAGTAGCATGGTGCTTTTTGCCGCGCCCGCAGCTGCTGATTGCACAACATACACGGACGGGATCTGTAATTTGAAAGAATTTCAGATGACCTCCCCTGTTAAGCCGACACCGACTGCCTGGTATTTTACGTTGCCTACCCAGGAGGCGGCCATCAATGCCCAGGCACAAAAACAAAACGTCTATTTTGCCAGCGGTACATCGTCGCGTAGCGCAAACGACATTCAGCATCTGGTCGTCGATGGCGCAAATTTAAGCGGTTATTACATTAACGCCAGTAAAAATGGTACAGCGGGAATTCACCTGGTAAATAACGCTACCGTTGACTGGCTGGAAGCGGGCGGGAGTCTCACAAATAAAACCAACGCGATCATCACGGTCGATAAATCCACATTGAATGGCGCTAATGCGAATACGGATTATGATGAGACGCAGAAAGCGCCCCAGCGCAGTAAATATTACGCCCGCGGTTCGGCGATCTACCTCTCGTATTACGATACCGGCGATAACACCATCGACATCCGCAACGGCAGTGTGCTGAATGGCCGGATCCTGACCGGTAGCGCAGGAAAAAATAGTATTTCGGTCAGCGACAGTGCGATCAACAAAGGCAATATCAACGTCGCCTACGCGAAAGACGATATCACCATTGCCGTAGATAACAGTGCGATCGATACCCGCGATGCAGCAATAGCTAATGAAAATGCGATTCTTATTTCCGGCGGCAATACCAATAAAACCAACAGCGTCACGCTGAAAAATAAAAGCCAGCTAACCGGCTCGCTGAAAATTGCCGCGACCGGCGGTCTGAATACGGTGACGGTTGATGACAGCACCTTAAAGGCCACCACTGCCGCAAATGCTATTGATATCGCCAAAGGTAAGACCCTCGACCTGACGCTGGCAAACAGCCAGGTGACAGGCATAACCGCACTGGCCGCCAGCGACCGTCTCAACGCAGCGCTGACGGCCAGTCAGATGACCGGCGATCTGCTGTTGAACACGGCTACAACCACTTCCGTCGGTCTGGTGGGCTCCGTGTTGACCGGTTCTGTTAACGCCAGCGCGCTTAGCGGCGAAGTGGATCTGCTGCTTAAAGACAGCCAGATCTCAGGCGACGTGACGTTAAAAGACGGGGATATTGTGCGTGGCAATGTGATTCTCGATAACGCCCAGGTCGGCGGACAGCTATATGGAAACGCCAACAGCACCCTGACGCTCATGGAATCGATGACTCAACTGCAGGGCGATAAATTCAGCCGCTTCGGTAAACTCAATGTGCGCGCCACCACCACCCTCGGCGGCGGTTTTAGCGACAATAACGTTGGAACCCTGCTGGAGGTTACAGGTGGCGTGATTAACGCGCCCGTGGCCCTCACCGCCGGCAAACTGATTTTTAACCAGGCCAGACTGATTGCCGATTCCCTCTCTTTGCGCGACAGCGCGTCGCTGGAGTTGACCCAAAACAGCCAGCTGGAAACCCACTCCAGCCAATTGTTCAGTACTGTCGCCAACGTTGATGGCGCAACGCAGTTTAATGAGACCGGCAGTCGCCTGACCCTGAGCGAGAGTACCCTGACCCTGACTGACGACACCTACCAACTTGCGTGGCTGAAGTCGGTTAACCAGTTGCTTGGCAGTCAGTCCAACGCCTCGCTTGTCATGACCGGGCAACTCATGAATAACGACACCGTCACCGGCGAAGCGACAGTGACTGACGCCGCCACCGCCGGCGCAGTTCTCGCGAACGTCGACGTCGTGGCGGACAAAAACCGGGTCGTTGTCGGTAGCGCACAGGCGATGTCAAACCAGGAAATCGCTGTCGCCAACAGCTTTGGCGCCGCCAGTCTGCGTCTTGAAGGCGCAGGCGATGCTTCCGTCGCTATCGTTGGTGGGAAGTCGTTAACCCTGACCGGCGCATCTGGCGGCTCGCTGATCAGCGTGGCGGGTAATCCCGACGCGGAGGTTAACGTTGACGTGGAAAGCGGAAGCCTGAATCTCGGTACGCTGGCCACCGCGAATACCACTGATTACCTTCGCGGACAGCTGAATATTGGTCAGGATGGCGCGCTGAACGTGGTGTCCGGCGATCATACGGTCACCAGCGCCGCCGCGTCGGGGATCGTCAGCCAGGGGGAAATCAGTATCGGGAATCAGGCTGTACTGCACGCGAACGTCGAGCTGGTCGGCAGCGGCGCAATGGCCGTTGACGGTACTCTCGACGCCGGGAAACTTCTCGCCACCGCCGACGCTGACGGACTCAGCCAGGCGAAAATCTTTGTCGGTCACGATGCTGCTGCGGGCAAATTGATTGCCAGCGAGGTGGATCTCCACGGCGCCAGCGTTTTCATCGACCCTCAATGGCAACAGAACGCCACCATCGACACGGCGTCTCAGGCCGCGTTTGGCGGGGAGAACGTTAACGGTCGTCTGACGGTCGGGCAAAACGCGTTGCTGGTGCTGGGCGACACCCGCCTGCAACCGGCGATCGATGACTTCGCCAGCACCGGGCTGGCATGGTCGCCAACCGGCGTCACCGCAGCGCTGGCTGTCGCAACGCCGCAAACCCTCATCGCCTCTCAGGGGGGGATACGGGTGGACGGTTCGCTCAGCCAGCCGTCCTCTGACTATGCCGCAACGCTGAACCGGGCGCAGTTTGGCGAACAGTCACTGCTGATGGTGAACAGCGAAAGCACAACGCGCGGTAACGCCGCGTTGAACGCCACCGACGGCAACCTGGACGTGGCCTCCTCCGCGCAATTGTATGTTAAAGACGCCAAAGCGAATCAGAACTACACGATTGCGCACGGTTTCAACAACATAGAGATCGCCGGTTCCGGCTGGCAGGACAATAACCTGATCCTCAATAAACTGCTGAGCGCGAAGACCACCTGGCAGGAAGGCGATGTGATTGTCAGCACAGTCGCAAAAGCGGCCCAGGACGTTCTGCCCGGCGTGGTGACAACATATGCGCTGGATACCATGATCGCTCAGGGCATCAACGACACGCAAAGTGGCGCTGCGGGATTGCGCTTCCTTTCACAGGCGGTAGAAAGCCCGCAGATTGGCGTCCAGGAGGTGGTAAACACCGTTAACAGCGCCGCGCAACTGGCCGTCGCCGCAGGGGTTCAGGCCACGACGCTGGCAACCGGACTTGCCGCTTCCCGGACGATACAGCAACGCATGTCGCTGGCCCATCCTGAATTCGCCGCCGGAGACGGTACCGTCTGGGTCCAGGCCCTCTACGGCAACCAGCGGGCGCGCGACTTTTCTGCCGGACAGGCGGACTATGGCTTTGATACCGACTACTACGGCGTGATGCTTGGCGGTGAAGGGTCCTGGGACTCCGCGATTGGACCAATGCGCACCGGGATCGCCGCCCATGCCGGTCGTGGTAACACTGATTCTTCCGGCGACTTCAACACCACGCATAACGACTTCGATTTCTGGGGCGTTTCGCTGTACCAGAACTGGCGTCGTGATGCGGTTAACGTCACCGCGGATATCGGCTTTAGCGCGAACAGTAACGATATCGAACAGGATCTGCCCGGCTGGATGAATCAGGGGCGCAAACTGAATGGCGATGTAGACTCACAGTTGCTGACCGCAGGCTTAACCGCCGAGTACCGCGTTGAAAATCAGGTTGTGGATGTCATTCCTTATGCAGGCGTACGTTACAACCAGCTTAAAACCAAAGGCTTTACTACACGGAACGCGAATCATGAAACGGTCTTTAAAACGGACGAAGAAACCCAGAACATCTGGCAGTTCCCGGCGGGGGTAAAATTGAGTAAAACCTTCGCCCTGGATTCAGGATGGGATCTGTCCACCCAGGCGGATGTCGCGGTCATCACCCGTGCAGGCGATACCCATTCTGACACCCGGATCCGTGCCCAGGGCATCAGCGCGACAGACGCCATTACGGCGAACATCACTGATAAAACCGCCTTTGCCGGACAGTTAGGCATGACGCTGCATAAAGGCGATATGGCCTGGGGCGTGGGTTACGGCGCCAATGTGTCTGACCATAGCAGCGATCAGAAAGTGATAGTCAGTTGGCAACTGACGTTCTGACTGGTAAGCCGCATGGAAACATGCGGCTTTTCTGCGTCTGCTATCCCCTGACCTGCGCGATATTGCGCCAGCGAAAACCAAACACGTTAATGTAGAGTCCCGCCATAATCAGCACCGCGCCCAGGCATTGCAGTCCGCTCAACGTCTCGTCAAGCAATACCGCGGCGCTCGCCAGGCCAACCACCGGCACCAACAGCGACAGCGGCGCCACGCGCCAGGTTTCATAACGCCCAAGCAGCGTGCCCCAGATACCGTAACCCACAATTGTGGCGACAAACGCCAGGTAGACCAGCGACAGGACCGTCGTCAGGTCAATGTCGACGAGGCTCTGGATCATGTGGGGCGCGCCATCAAGAAGTAATGACGAGACAAAGAATGGCATAATCGGAATGAGCGCGCTCCATACCACCAGTGACATCACTGGCGGTCGCGACGCATGCTGCATAATCTTTTTATTAAAGATATTGCCGCAGGCCCAGCAAAAGGCTGCCGCTAACGTCAGCATAAAGCCGAACAGCGCCACGTGCTGACCGTTGAGGCTGGCTTCAATCAGCACCAGCACGCCGAATACAGCAAGCGCGATCCCGGCGATTTGCCTGCCGTGTAAACGCTCGCCAAAGGCAAACGCGCCGAGCACGATGGTGAAAAAGGCCTGTGCCTGCAGCACCAGAGACGCCAGCCCGGCAGGCATACCAAAATGGATGGCGCAAAACAGAAACGCGAACTGGCCGAAGCTAATCGTCAGACCGTATCCCAGCAGCAGCGTGAGCGGAATGTTAGGCCGCGCAACAAAGAAGATCGCAGGAAAAGCCACCAGCAAGAAGCGTAACCCCGCTAACATCAACGGCGGCATATTGTGCAGACCCACTTTGATCACCACAAAGTTAAGCCCCCAGACCACCACGACCAGTAACGCTAACAGTCCGTCTTTTCGCGACATACCACCGCCCTGAAATATTAAATTTTTGTAAACAAGTTAAAGTAGCGTAAAACATTAGCACGCAACAGATCATTAATTCTGGTAGGGATAACAGTGCACGATCGAACAATTTATCCGCTATACATCACATTTTTGCCGTGCTATTCCTTAAAAGTCATTGAGCACAAAAATATAACGAAACGAGAACCCACTGTCGGGCATAGACATGAACAAAACGCTAAGACGATCCACCCTGGCTTTACTTGCTTCTTCCCTGTTACTGACGATTGGTCGCGGCGCAACGCTGCCCTTCATGACCATCTATTTGAATCGCCAGTATCATCTGAGCGTGGACGTGATCGGCTATGCCATGACCATTGCGTTAACCATCGGCGTTATCTTTAGCCTCGGTTTTGGCATTCTGGCGGATAAGTTCGACAAAAAGCGCTACATGCTGCTGGCAATCTCCGCCTTTGCCTTCGGTTTTATCGCTATACCGCTGGTACATAACGTGGTGCTGGTCGTGCTGCTGTTCGCGCTAATTAACTGCGCTTACTCAGTGTTTGCTACCGTTCTGAAGGCCTGGTTTGCCGATAACCTGTCACCCGCCGCGAAGGCGAAGATTTTCTCGCTTAACTACACGGTACTGAACATCGGCTGGACCGTCGGGCCGCCGCTCGGCACCTTACTGGTGATGCAAAGCATTAATCTGCCCTTTTGGCTTGCCGCAATCTGTTCCGCCTTCCCGCTGGTGTTTATACAGCTTTTGGTTAACCGTTCGACCGCGCGCGCTGAGGCAGATACCAGCGTGGCCTGGTCGCCGTCTGTACTGCTCCAGGATAAAGCCTTGTTCTGGTTTACGCTGTCAGCGTTTCTCGCGTCATTCGTCAGCGGCGCATTCGCGTCCTGTATCTCTCAGTACGTCATGGTGGTCGCAGACGGCGATTTTGCGGAGAACGTGGTGGCTGTCGTCCTGCCCGTTAACGCGACGGTGGTTGTCGGTTTGCAATATGCCGTTGGCCGCCGACTGACGCCCGGCAACATTCGCCCCCTGATGGCTTTCGGGACCGTCTGCTTTGTCATCGGTCTCGCCGGTTTCATGATCGCCGGCGAAAGTCTCTTGCTTTGGGGGATCGCCGCCGCAATCTTCACGCTTGGCGAAGTCATTTATGCGCCGGGCGAATATATGCTTATTGATAACATCGCGCCGTCGGGCATGAAGGCCAGCTATTTTTCTGCGCAATCGTTGGGCTGGCTCGGGGCGGCGGTCAACCCCCTCGCCAGCGGCGTGATCCTAACAGCCTTCCCCGCCTGGACGCTGTTTGCTGTGCTGATGGTGGCGATCGTCATCGCCTGGGCGCTGATGCTGAAAGGCATGCGCGCCGGACCCTGGGGCCAGCCTGCGCTGTGTAAATCACCTGCGGGCGGTATCAGATAGCGACCAGCCCGCGCACCCCCTCCGTTTCCATGTTTTCTCCGCGCCCGCGCTGAATAATGCTGCCCCGCGACATCAGCAAATACTGGTCCGCCAGTTCGGCGGCAAAGTCATAAAACTGTTCGACCAGCAGTATTGCCATATCACCACGGCGCGCGAGCTGGCTGATGACCTGACCGATCTCTTTTATCACCGAAGGCTGGATACCTTCCGTGGGCTCATCGAGGATCAACAATTGTGGACGACTCGCCAGCGCG
Organism: Citrobacter sp. Cs237; assembly: GCF_030332325.1. Lineage (NCBI taxonomy): Bacteria > Pseudomonadati > Pseudomonadota > Gammaproteobacteria > Enterobacterales > Enterobacteriaceae > Citrobacter > Citrobacter sp. Cs237. The sequence continues at coordinate 97,233 of NZ_JAOWIB010000109.1, forward strand.
CGTCCGAGTGCCAGCTGCTGCTGCTGTCCGCCGGAGAGATCGCCCCCCCGGCGATGCTTCATCTCATGCAGAACCGGAAAAAGCGCATAGATATCCTCCGGTACCGTTCTCGCCTCGCGCCCTGAAAAGCGGGAAAGTCCCAGTAACAGATTCTCTTCCACCGTCAGGCGCGGGAAGATCTCTCGCCCCTGCGGCACATAGGCCACGCCCGCCTGCACCCGCTGATGCGGCTTGCGATGGGTGATGTTTTTTTCCTGCCAGGTGACCGTACCGGTGCGCGCCGGGATCAGCCCCATCAGGCATTTCAGCAGCGTCGTTTTACCCACGCCGTTGCGCCCCAGCAGACAGGTCACTTCGCCGATTTTCGCCTCGAAGGACACGCCGCGCAGGATATGGCTTCCACCGTAGTATTGATTCAGTTCATTTACCTGTAGCATTTGCGTTCCTTAGCGTCCGAGATACACATCAATGACCTGTTCATTGGCCTGCACGTCGCGCAGACTGCCTTCCGCCAGAACGCGTCCCTGATGCAGCACCGTGACGCGATCGGCAATGGTTTCGACAAAGCCCATATCGTGTTCCACCACCATCAATGAATGTTTTCCCGCCAGCGTCCGGAACAGTTCCGCGGTGTACTCCGTTTCCGCATCGGTCATACCTGCCGCGGGCTCGTCGAGTAATAGCAGGTGCGGCTCCTGTACCAGCAACATGCCAATCTCCAGAAATTGCTTTTGTCCATGAGAGAGCCGCCCGGCGTGACGCCCGCGTTCAGTCCGTAACCGCAATAGCCCGAGCATTTCATCGATCCGATCATGTTGTTCGCTGTTTAGCGTGGCGCGCAACGACGCCCACACCGATTTATCGCTTTTCATCGCCAGCGCCAGATTGTCCGCCACCGTCAGAGCTTCAAACACCGTGGGTTTCTGAAACTTGCGGCCAATACCCTGGCGGGCAATGGCGATGGGATCCAGCGTCGTCAGATCCGTCGACTGGTCATACAACGCTTTTCCGCTTTGGGGCCGCGTTTTACCGGTAATTACGTCCATAAGCGTGGTTTTTCCAGCGCCGTTGGGGCCGATAATGCAGCGCAGTTCTCCTACGCCAATGTTCAGGGTGAGATCGGTAAGCGCCTTAAAGCCATCAAAGCTGACGTTGATGTTTTCCAGCTGTAATACCGGGTCGGTTTGCTGGCGATAGCGATCGCCCGGCACCTGGCGGGTGAAAAGCCCTTCGTCTGGCTGCATTATTTTTCTCCTTTACGAAACAGGCCAATCACGCCGCGCGGTAAAAACAAGGTGACAACAATGAAAATTAACCCGAGAAACAGCTGCCAGTATTCCGGCATGATGACGGTGAACAGGCTTTTCGCCCCGTTAACCAGTACCGCGCCAGTCACCGGCCCAATCAGCGAACCGCGTCCCCCCAGCGCAACCCAAATGGCGGCCTCAATGGAGTTGGTTGGCGACATTTCGCTGGGGTTAATGATGCCGACCTGTGGCACGTAAAGCGCACCGGCCAACCCGCAAAGCACAGCGGAAAGCGTCCAGACCAGCAGCTTGAAGCCCTTCGGATCATAACCACAAAACATCAGCCGATTTTCTGCGTCGCGAACGGCGGTCAGGATGCGCCCAAATTTACTCCGCGCCAGCGCGAATCCCAGCCACAGCGCCAGCACCAGCAGAAGCACCGTCGCCAGAAACAGCCCAATTCGCGTGCTGGTGGCGGTGATCGGCAGTCCCAACAGGGTCGTGAAGCCAGTAAAACCGTTGTTGCCGCCAAAGCCGGTTTCGTTACGAAAGAACAGCAGCATCCCGGCGAAGGTCAACGCCTGCGTCATGATCGAAAAATAGACGCCTTTGATCTTCGATCGAAACGCAAAGTAACCAAAGATGAGCGCCAGCACGCCCGGCGCCAGCACCACTAGCGCCAGCGCCCAGGCGAAATGTTGCGTTCCCCACCAGAACCACGGCAGCTCGGTCCAGGAAAGAAAAGACATAAACGCCGGTAATCCCTCCCCGGCGGCCTGGCGCATCAGGTACATCCCCATCGCGTACCCGCCCAAGGCAAAGAAAATTCCGTGTCCGAGCGACAGCATACCGGCATAGCCCCAGACAAGATCCAACGCCACCGCCACAATCGCATAGCAGAGGATTTTGCCGGCAAGCGTAAGCGTCCAGACGGATATCGCCAGCGGGTGGTCGGCAGGCAGCAGCGCCAGAAACGGCAGCGTCACCAGCATCAGCAGGACAAGCGAACCTGTCACGAGGCTGGCGCGCGGCGCTTTGCGCGCCAGCGTTAAGGTCATTGGCATAGTCATTAGTCAGCCACCCTCCCTTTTAAGGCAAACAATCCCTGGGGTCGCTTCTGGATAAACAGAATGATCAACACCAGAATGACGATCTTCCCGAGCACCGCCCCCATCTGCGGCTCAAGGATCTTATTAAATACCCCGAGGCCAAACGCCGCCGCCACGCTGCCAGCAAGCTGACCAACGCCGCCCAGCACCACCACGAGAAAGGAGTCGATGATGTAGCCTTGCCCCAGCTCAGGTCCGACATTACCAAGCTGCGACAACGCCACGCCGCCCAGACCGGCAATGCCCGATCCCAGACCAAACGCCAGCATATCCACCCTGCCCGTCGGGACGCCGCAGCAGGCCGCCATGCTGCGGTTTTGCGTCACCGCCCGTACCCGTAACCCCAGCCGCGTTTTAGCGAGCAGCAGCCAGGTAAAGACCACCACCAGCAGCGCAAAGCCAAACACCACTATCCGGTTCCACGGCAGTACGAGGTTCGCATACACCTGCACGCCGCCGGACAGCCAGGTCGGATTCGCCACTTCCAGGTTCTGTGCGCCAAAGGTCATGCGCACCAGTTGGATCAGCATCAGGCTAATACCCCAGGTCGCCAGCAATGTCTCCAGCGGACGACCATAAAGATGGCGGATCACCCCACGTTCGAGAATCATTCCCACGCTGGCGGTGAACAGAAAGGCTACCGGTAACGCGATGAGCGGATACATCGCCAGCCACTGCGGCATGAACTGCGCCATCAGGTGTTGCACCATCCACGTACAGTAAGCCCCAAGCATCAGCATTTCACCGTGGGCCATATTGATTACCCCGAGCAGGCCATAGGTTATCGCCAGGCCGAGGGCCGCCAGCAGTAACACCGAACCTAATGACAATCCCATAAACGCCTGCCCGAGCAGTTCGCCTGTCGCCATACGATGTTGAATCCGCGTCACGCTCTCAGTTGCCGCTTCACGTACGCTGGCGTCAGGCTCGTGCGCATGGTCGGTAAAGGGTTGCAGACGCGCCTGCATTTCCGGATCGCTGGAATCGCCGAGCAGCGTAATGGCCTGACGACGAACGTCCGCGGAAGGACTGGTCAGTTGTAGACTCGCCAGCGCGCCGGTCAGACGCGATATCACAACGGGATCGCTTTCTGCGGCCAGACGCTGCTGGATAAGCGGCAGCATGGCAGGCTGCGCGCCGCGCTGTAGCGCCGTGGCGGCGGCGCGCCTTTCCGTGACACTGTCACTTATAAGTTGATGCGTGGCCAGCGCGCCAGCCACCAAATTACGCAACCGGTTAGTCAAGCGCAGCTTTTTAAGTGTGCCGGTTGGCGTACTGGCTGCGCCCAGCGTCGTCAACTGTGTCCCGTTTTGCGTGAAAGCCCGTTTTTTGCTGTCAAGCAGCACACTTTCCTTGCTTAATGCCGCCAGCAACGGCAGCCGCTGCGGTTCAGGCGACGCCGTCCACTGCTCCAGCAACTGCGCCTGTTGGTTGCGGCTGGCGGCGACAAACGTGTCGGCATCGCTGGCCTGAACCAACCACGGCAGCAACCCCAGCGCCAGCACGACACCGTGAATAAAGCTCATGGCTTTCATGTCCTGTTCTCCCGTTATCCTGCCCTCCCGCCGGAGGGCGTCGTCTCAGTTACTCGCCGTTTTCACCGGCTGCTCTGATTTTTTATCGTTACCGGCAATGAAGGGACTCCATGGCTGGGCGCGGACCAGTTCTTCAGTCTGCCACACCACATTAAACTGACCGTTGCCTTCGATTTCGCCGATCATCACGGGCTTATGCAGATGATGGTTGGCGGCATCCATCGTCAGGGTAAAGCCTGATGGCGCCTGGAAGGATTGTCCTGCCATCGCCGCACGGACCTTATCAACATCGGTCGTTCCGGCCTTCTCAACCGCCTGCGCCCACATGTGCAGGCCGACGTACGTGGCCTCCATCGGATCGTTTGTAACGACCGTCCCGGCGTTCGGTAAATTGTGCGCTTTCGCGTAGGCGCGGTAGTCGGCGACAAACTTCTGATTTACAGGGTTATCGACGGACTCGAAATAGTTCCAGGCGGCAAGGTTGCCGACCAGCGGCCTGGCATCGATACCGCGCAGTTCTTCTTCACCAACCGAGAACGCCACAACCGGTACATCGGTCGCTTTCAGCCCCTGATTAGCCAGTTCTTTATAGAACGGTACGTTTGAGTCGCCGTTAATGGTGGAGACCACCGCCGTTTTGCCGCCAGCGGAGAATTTTTTGATGTTGGCAACGATAGTCTGGTAATCGCTGTGACCAAACGGGGTGTAAATCTCTTCGATATCTTTATCTGCCACCCCTTTTGAATGCAGGAAAGCGCGCAGGATCTTGTTGGTGGTACGCGGATATACGTAGTCGGTACCGAGCAGAAAGAAGCGTTTAGCGCTACCGCCATCTTCACTCAGAAGATACTCGACGGCGGGAATAGCCTGTTGGTTGGGCGCGGCGCCGGTGTAAAAAACATTCGGCGACATCTCTTCGCCTTCGTACTGTACCGGATAAAATAGCAGGCCGTTGAGTTCTTCAAATACCGGTAACACTGACTTTCGGGAAACGGAGGTCCAGCAGCCAAACACGACCGCCACCTTATCCTGGCTCAGCAACTGCCGCGCTTTTTCGGCAAACAGCGGCCAGTTGGACGCCGGGTCGACCACCACCGGTTCCAGTTTTTTCCCTAATACCCCGCCTTTTGCGTTGATTTCCTCAATCGTCATCAGCGCAACGTCTTTCAACGGGGTTTCCGATATCGCCATAGTGCCGGAAAGCGAATGCATAATGCCGACTTTAATGGTGTCGGCGGCCTGGACGCTGAAGCTAAGCCCCATGGCAACCACCGAGGCAGAGAGGGCAAAAGCTTTAAGTAATGTACGACGCTGCATAGTTTCACTCCTGAAAAGAAAGATGCTGTGCGATCCGACAAACAAAACGGCGCAAAAATGACGTTCAGGAGGAATAAGGCAAAAAAGATGCCAGAACGGCGAAGGAGAAAAAGACGCGCCGAGTGGCGCGATATAAAGGGGTAATGAACCACAATGGCACAGCGCTGCATTACGAGCGTGCAGCGTCGTGCTCAGTCATGAAGCAATTTACCAGACCTGCCGGGCAATTTCGGTGATTAGTTTAATTTTGCTCCATTGTTGGGCTTCCGTCAGCGTATTTCCTTCTTCAGTCGAGGCGAAACCACACTGCGGACTCAGGCAGATTTGCGCCTTGTCGACATAATGTGCGGCTTCCTCAAGGCGCGCTTTCACCCCTTGCGGATTTTCCAGTTCGCCGTGTTTGGTCGTGATCAGCCCCAGCACGACCTGCTGATGGCCAGGGCGAATAAAGCGCAGCGGCGCGAAGTCACCGGAGCGATCGTTATCGTATTCAAGGAAAAACGCATCCACATTCACGCTGCCAAACAGGATCTCAGCGACCGGCTCGTAGCCTCCTTCCGAAATCCAGGTAGACCGGAAATTACCGCGACAGACATGCAAGCCAATCGTCATATCAGCGGGCTTATCACGCAACGCGCGATTAATTACGTCGGCATAGATGCGCGCCAGGGCGTCCGGATCGTCTCCCCGCTCACGGATCTGTTGGCGCTGCGCATCGGAACATAAGTAAGCCCATACGGTATCGTCCAGTTGCAGGTAGCGGCACCCGGCAGCATAAAATGCGTGAATAGCATCACGCCAGGTGGACGCGAGATCGTCGAAATAAGCATCGAGGTGTGGATACACCGTCGCGTCAATGTCCTTACGCCCGCCACGGAAGTGCAATACGCTGGGGCTGGGGAGGGTCATTTTCGGCTGCGCATTGCCGCTGATGCTTTTCAGATAGCGAAAATCCTCCAGCATCGGATGATCGCCGAACGCCAGCTTCCCGGTGACGCGAACGCCGTGGGCTTTAGTCTGAACGCCGTTGAACTGAATACCTTGCGCTGCGTCGTAACGCTCTACGCCCTGCAGTCCGTCAAAGAAATCAAAATGCCACCAGGCACGACGAAATTCCCCGTCCGTCACAACGTGCAGGCCGCAGGCGCACTGTTGCTCTACCACGTGACGTATCGCTTCATCTTCAACCGCGCGCAGCTGACTGGCGCTTAACGCCCCGCGGGAATACTGTTGGCGAGCCTGTTTAATTTCATCCGGGCGTAAAAAGCTCCCAACGACTTCTGCACGAAACGGGGCCTGTTGTCTTTGCATGCGATCTCCTTTGTCATCCGGCAATGATTACCGGAGGTGATAGTTTCTTATTTGAACATTAAGACTTCTGGATGGCTATACGTCCAAACTGACATACCACAGGCCGTCGGGCAAACGAGAAAAATTCATGCCCGTTGAAATTAATTCAGGTTGTCGCCGGGGGAAAGCTAAAGCGCAGGTTACGTTCGCCCATCCGGAAGTGCCGCCTGTCATGCTTTTCACTGCCAGTCCTATGTTGCCCACAGCAACGCCGCGTGATTGCGCCACCCTTTTCGACATGCTTATGTCGACCCTCTCTCGCAATATCGTTAAAAATTTACTTTTATCGGGAAATAATCACCTAATTCAGCTTTTGTTTAGATTAGAGCTGCTAATATCTCTGTCATCAACCGAAATTAAGGTAAGCGAGGAAACACACAATCAAATAAACGGAGGCAAACATGCTGGGAAATATGAACGTATTTATGGCAGTTCTGGGAATTATCTTGTTTTCCGGATTTCTCGCCGCGTACTTCAGCCACAAATGGGATGACTAATGAACGGAGATAATCCTGCACCGCGAAGGCCCCTTGTCGCATTACAGCACAAGGGGCCACTTTTTTATCTGTCGCCAATAAAAAAAAACCGCCGGATAACCGACGGTGAATGCTTGCATGGATAGATTGTTTTTACTCTTTTCGTTGTCATGCGATTCCTTGCTCAACAACGAATCACAGCCAACTTACCACGCCTTTTCTCAATGGAAGTTAAACGGCGAAGATTTACCCGTCCGCCGGTCGCGTTTCTAATTTTGTCAAAATGGCGTGTCCAAAGTAATTACTCCAGTTGAAGCTGTTTTGCAAAACCACCACTGCATTTTGATTTTTCTTGTCGTAGCCAATATAGCTCGAATAGCCGCCAATATAACCAACCTGATAGGTAATGGTACGGTCAGGTAACGTATCACTCACCCATGCAATGTTTGCCGCCTCTTTTTCCTGAGCGAAATAAACGCGCGAAACCTCGGCGAACGCCGCGCTGAGCGCGACGGGTTGACCTGGGGCAAAATGGGCACGAGCATAGGTCGCCAGATCGCGGGCGCTGCTGTACAAACTTGCCGCCCCCACCATATTGTTTTTAAACACCCAGTCCGGCGTCAGATGACCACGCGATATAAACTTTGGCTGATCGCCTGCGTGACCGAGGGCGCGATAAGGGTATGCCTGAAGCTGCGCCGGAATGAAACTGCTGTTATTCATCGCCAGCGGCTGAAACAGTAGCCGGTTTGCCAGCGACTGGATGGTCTCCCCGGTTTTACGTTGCACACTGTAGCCCAGTAAGGCATAGCCAATATTCGAATACTGCGGTATTCGCGCGTCCGGCGCGCTGAAATCGGCGAGATAACGTAGCACATCGTCACTGTCCAGCTGCGTATAAAAGTTTTCGCCGTTGCTGAAATAGCGCAACACGTTTTCCAGCGTCAACAGATCGATAGGTTGTCTGGGTAAGCCCGACGTGTGGGTCGCCAGCTGTAACAACGTGATCTTTTTCGCATCGTCACTGAGCGGCGTGTTAACGGGTAAAAGCTGTTCCAGCGTGTCGTCCCAGCTAAACACGCCCTGTTGGACCAGCATGGTTAACACTTCTGCCGTTACCCCTTTACTAAGCGAACCCAGCGCAAACAAGGTGTCTGGTGTAATGGGATATCGATGACGCGCGTCGGTAACACCATAACAGTGAAATTCTACCGGCCCGTTATGCTGGATCACCGCGACAACCATGCCGGATACCTGCTTTTCCTGCATGTATCGGGTCACCATTGGGTCGATGCCGCGCGCGTAATAGCCCACCACGGCCTGCGCGCTTTTTTGCGCAGGCATATCCATCTGAGAAAGCGTACTGTTTCCGCAGGCGGACATTAAAAAGATCGAAGCGAGGATCAGCGGCTTGCCCGGATTCATCGTCAACCCGCCGCCCGTACAGTCATCGTATGCCACGGCGATGACGAAACAGAGAGCATGAGGGAAGAAAATGCGGACATAATGAGGACGGGCTCCAGAAAAAGAAGCCCGCATTGTACATCAGTCACCTGACGTATTGAATGTCAGCGTTGTCTTAATCCTTGACCTCCGCCGACATGACTAAGCGTGTTCTATTTTTGGAGACGGGTTACCCGCACGACTGGCGGCGTCGACTTTTTGTCCAAGCTGCCATTAATATTGATCATCTGGTCCGGCTGCACTTCACGTCCATCAAATACGGACGCAGGGATCACCGTATCGATTTGCCCCGATTTGTCGCGGAACACGTAGGTATCATTGCCTTTTTTGTCGATCAGATTGCCTCGCAGAGAGACCGTAGCCCCATCATGCATCGTTTTAGCAAATTCAATCGTCATTTTTTTAGCATCCTCCGCTCCGCGGTAGCCATCTTCAATCGCGTGAGGCGGTGGCGGCGCAGCATCTTTTTTTAACCCACCTTCATCAGCCGCTAACGCGTAAGGCATTATAAGAACACTCGTTAATACGATAATGTTAAATTTCATTTTTTCCCCTTTCGGCGTTCGGTTTGACTTATTAAGTCTGGTTGCTATTTTTAAATTTTACAAATTAGCGTCCTGCTGAGGAGTAGATTGGTGTGAAATCAAGCAGGTACGGCAACCTCAATTTACAGGCAGGTAGACTATGCCCGGTTCTGACGATACCAAACACCCTATTCCGTTTGTTGAAGAAAGTCGTAAGGCGCTTAACTTTGAAGATAAATTCAGACGAATCGGCTTTACATGTTTGCTGTTAATAATTATCGCGGCATTAAGCGGTTTATTTTCCAGCGGTTACTTTAGCAGCAGCAAACTCGTCGCCGATAACCCAAAGTTGCAGGTGGAATATGAAAAATTCGGACGTCTGAAGAAAGATGACACGCTCAAAATTAGCTTGCCTTCCCCACCTTCCGGCCCCCTTACGCTGCAATTAGGCAAGGATTTTACCGCTTCCTTCCAGATAGAAACCATCACCCCTGAGCCAGACAGCATGCGCAACGTCAACCATCAACTGGTCATGGAGTACGCATCAACGCCAAACGCGGAGACCACCGTCTGGCTAACGGTTAAACCGCTCCGACCCGGCTTTTTTCAGACCACTCTTTCGGCCAATTCCGGGGCGGAAAAAGTGATTTCTCAATTCGTTTATCCGTAGGAGACGCGTATGGACATGGTTCTCAGAGCGATCGCCATCTACCTGATTTTGCTGATCGTGATTAAAATTGCCGGTAGACGGACGCTCATGCAAATGACGAGTTTTGATCTGATCCTGTTGCTGATAATCAGCGAAGCGACACAACAGGCTTTACTGGGAGAAGATTTTTCCGTTACCGGCGCCATGCTAACCATTATCACCCTTGTGGTGGTTGATATTTTGTTTGGCTATCTGAAAAAGAAAATACCCGGCGCAGAAAATCTTATTGACGGCGCGCCCGTTATTCTGGTGGCTCACGGTGCCGCTAATCAGACAAAATTGCAGAAAGTCAGCGTATCGTGTGACGATATTATGCTCGCCGCACGTCAGAATCATGGCATTCTGGAAATGAAGGAAATTAAATATGCCATACTGGAAAGAAACGGACAAATTTCTATTATTCCAGAGACTGAAAAATCATGATGCCAATACCGACAAATAAAATTATTACGCTGCAAAATACCCAGACTGTCGCCGCCCTGACAAACCGCCTCGGCACGTTGCTCAGTCAACGACAATTACGCCTGACAACAGCGGAATCCTGTACCGGCGGGAAGCTGGGATCGGCGATCTGCGCAGCCGAGGATACGCCGACATTTTACGGCGTCGGCTTTATCACCTTTACCGATGAAGCGAAAACAAGGATCCTCGGCGTGGCGGAACGCACGCTGGAAATACATACTGCGGTCAGTGAGGCGGTCGTGGCGGAAATGGCGACGGGCGCGCGCGAACACGCCGATGTTGATATCAGTATCGCGATAAGCGGCTACGGCGGCCCGGAAGGCGGTGACGACGGAACGCCTGCGGGCACCGTCTGGTTTGCCTGGGATATAGACGGCGCGGTTTACACCGTTGTGCAACAATTTAGCGGGGAGTGCGAAGAGGTGCTGGATCAGGCCGTTCGTTTTGCTCTTGCCCAGTTGCTGCGTCTGCTTGAGGATTAAAAATGAGCGGTGCCCTCTGACGGGCACCTCCTGTTGGTTACGCCAACCCGCGATGTTTCAGCATCGGCGTGATGGTGGGTTCACTTCCCCGCCAGGCCGGATAAAGGCGGTCGAGGTCTTCACTGTTACCGCGTGAGAGAATCGCGTCACGAAAACGTTGCCCGTTCTCGCGCGTCAACCCGCCCTGCTCCTCAAACCATTGATAGCCGTCATCTGCCAGCATTTGCGTCCATAAATAGGCGTAATACCCTGCGGCATAGCCGCCGCCGAAAATATGGGCAAAATAACTGCTGCGATAGCGCGGGGGAACGGCAGGCAGGGCGAGATCCTCTGCAGCCAGCAACTGCGCTTCAAAATCGCCGACGTCCTGCGCGTCGCATGCGCCGGGTAAACTGTGCCACCCCATATCCAGCAGTGCGGCGCTGAGCAGTTCGGTCATGTCATAACCTTTGTTGAACAGGCTTGCCCTGCGCATTTTCTCCTGTAACGCTTCGGGCATTTTTTCCCCGCTGGCGTAATGGCGGGCGAAACGCGCAAACACTCCGGGATGGCTTGCCCAGTGCTCGTTAATTTGCGACGGAAACTCCACAAAATCACGCGGCGTATTCGTACCAGACAGTGTGGCGTAGCGTTGTGTGGCGAACAGACCGTGAAGCGTATGGCCAAACTCATGGAATAAGGTGATGACATCATCCCAAAAGAGCAGCGCGGGTTGTCCGGCGGCTGGCTTCTGATAATTACAGACATTGTAGATGACCGGGCGGCTATCAGTGAGCGTTGATTGCTCGACAAAATTGCCCATCCATGCCCCGCCGCTTTTCGAATCGCGCGCGAAGAAATCACCGTAAAACAGCGCCAGCCCGACGCCGTCATGGTCGAAGATCTCCCAGACGCGGACATCCGGGTGATACACCGGAATATCAAAGCGTTCAACAAACGTAATGCCAAAGAGTTGGTTCGCCGTCCAGAACACCCCTTCGTGAAGTACCGTGTTGAGTTCGAAGTACGGCTTAAGCTGAGACTCATCGAGGTCGTATTTCGCACGCCGGACCTGCTCGGCATAATACGCCCAGTCCCAAGCCTCGGCGGTAAACCCGCCCTGTTCCTCGTCGATGACCTTCTGAATATCAGCCAGTTCATTCTGCGCGCGTTGACGCGCCGCCGGGACAATGGCGCGCATGAAAGCCAGCGCCGCTTCCGGCGTTTTTGCCATTTGATCGGCGATTTTCCACGACGCGTAATCCGCAAACCCTAACAGTTTCGCCTGGGCGGCGCGAAGGCAGACCAGCCGCTGAATGATCGTCCGCGTATCGTTTTCATCTCCCTTCTCAGCCCGCTGCCATCCGGCGGTAAATAAATTCTGCCGTGTCTGGCGGTCACGTAACGCGCTGAGCGCCGGTTGCTGCGTCGTGTTCAACAGAGGGATCAGCCAGCCTTCATTCAGCCCTTTCTCCTGAGCCGCGTCGCGGGCAGCAGCGATTTCAACGTCGCTCAACCCATCAAGCTGGTGTGCATAATCCACCACCAGACCGCCGGACTTATTGGCCGCCAGCAGTCGTTGGTTAAACTGACTGGTCAGGGTCGCCGCCTCGGTATTAAGGGCTTTGAGCTGCGCCTTGTCTGAATCGCTGAGCCTTGCGCCCGCGAGAACAAAACGCTGATGGAGCACCTCAAGCAGCCGTCGCGACTCGCTATCCAGTTGCAGCGAGGCCCGCTGCTGCCAGAGGCTGTCGACGCGAGAAAACAGCGCTGCGTTCAGCCAGATATCATTCGCCAGCTCTGCCAGTTCAGCTGAAAACGCTTCGTCCAGCCGCTGTAATTCTTCGTTGGTGTGCGCGGAGGTCATGGCGAAGAAGACGCTGGTTACCCGGCTTAGCAACTCGCCGCTTTTCTCCAGCGCCACGACAGTATTGTCAAAGTCTGGCGCGGCATCGTTTTCAATAATGGCGGCAATTTCAGCGCGCTTCTGGCGCAGTCCTTCGTCAAAGGCCGGGCGATAATGCGCGATTTCTATCTGATCAAATTGGGGTGCCTGATACGGTAGCAGGCTCGGTTTGAAGAACGGATTCGTTAACGACATCTTTCACTCCTGAAAACGATTTGTTCACTAGAGTAGGCTTCCGTGGAAAAGACCGCAATCCTGTTAACGAGCATTACCCGCCAGCGTTGATCGCGTGCTATGGTAGTACGACGTAAAAAGCGTTGAGGAACAGTGAGATGATCGTTTTAGTAACCGGAGCAACCGCAGGTTTTGGTGAATGTATTACACGTCGTTTTGTTGAGAATGGGCATAAAGTGATTGCCACTGGCCGTCGCCAGGAACGCCTGCTGGAGCTAAAAGAGTCGCTGGGCGAAAACGTCCTGACTGCGCAACTGGACGTGCGCAACCGCGCGGCCATCGAGGAAATGCTGGCGTCGCTGCCTGCGCAATGGCGCGAAATCGATCTGCTGGTTAACAATGCCGGGCTGGCGCTGGGGATGGAACCGGCGCACAACGCCAGCGTTGAAGACTGGGAAACCATGATCGACACCAACAATAAAGGCCTGGTTTATATGACCCGCGCGGTCCTGCCAGGCATGGTTGAACGCAATCGCGGCCATATCATTAATATCGGCTCCACCGCCGGGAGCTGGCCGTATGCCGGAGGCAACGTTTACGGGGCGACTAAAGCCTTCGTTCGTCAGTTCAGCCTGAATCTGCGCACCGATCTGCACGGCACCGCCGTCCGCGTGACCGACATCGAACCGGGTCTGGTGGGCGGCACAGAGTTTTCTAACGTGCGCTTTAAGGGCGACGATCAGAAAGCGGGGAAAACGTATGAAAATACCACCGCCCTGACACCGGAAGATGTAACGGAAGCGGTCTGGTGGGTGGCGACGTTACCTGCTCACGTCAACATCAATACGGTAGAAATGATGCCCGTCACCCAGTCCTTCGCCGGACTGAGCGTGCATCGCGGCTAATTTCTTCTCCCGGCCTGCGGGCCGGGTATAGCGCATCACAAAAAAGTGGTAGAATTTGTGGGTTAACTTTCTAAAAAGTAAGAGCGAATGACCGTCGAAACGCAACTCAACCCTACACAGCCCGTAAATCAGCAGATTTATCGCATTCTTCGTCGTGATATCGTGCACTGCCTGATCGCGCCAGGCACGCCGTTATCAGAAAAAGAGGTCTCGGTTCGCTTTGATGTGTCACGCCAGCCGGTACGCGAAGCCTTCATTAAACTCGCGGAAAACGGATTGATCCAGATCCGTCCCCAGCGCGGCAGCTACGTCAATAAGATCTCTTTATCACAGGTACGAAACGGCTGCTTTGTCCGTCAGGCCATTGAGTGCGCGGTCGCGCGTCGCGCGGCAGCGATGATGACTGACAGCCAGTGCTATCAGCTTGAGCAGAATCTCAACCAGCAGCGCATCGCCATTGAGCGTAAGCAGCTCAATGATTTCTTTGAACTGGACGATGACTTTCATCAGAAACTGGCGCTGATTGCCGACTGCCAGCTGGCCTGGGACACCATCGAAAACATCAAGGCGACTATTGACCGCGTGCGCTACATGAGCCTCGATCACGTTTCGCCGCCGGAGATGTTGCTTCGTCAGCATCTGGATATTTTTGCGGCGCTGGAGAAGCATGACGCCGATGCGGTCGAAAAAGCGATGACGCAGCATTTGCAGGAAATTGGCGAGTCGGTGCAGTTGATTCGTCAGGAAAACAGCGACTGGTTTACTGAAGAATAATTCCTCTCCCTCACCCTCCAGGGGTGAGGTTTCACATTTACACCACTGCACGTCTGCATCAAAAAAGATGTGAGCTTGATCAAAAACAAAAAAACTCCGGACTGATGAGCGTATTTATATAGCGCCCGTTACGTGGGACCAGAGCCCACGGGCTTTGACGGTAAGTTAGAAAGGAGAAAACACCATGATGACATACGATCGTAACCGTAACGCAATCACCACCGGCAGCCGCGTCATGATCAGCGGTACCGGCGTCACCGGTCGCATTAAAGCTATCGCGACAGAGGGTCTGGACGCCGCGCAAATCCGTCGCGAAAAAACCGTGGAAGTGGAAGGTTGTGAAGGTAAGTTTGCGCCCGTCGAACTGATTCGTCTTGGCATGAACTGATGGTGTGAATGCCAGATGGCGTTTCACTTTTCCGGCCTGGTCTGAGTTTGGCTGAAAATCCCAGGTCGGATAAACAAAGCGCCATCCGGCAACCGCGTTGCTGTTACTTCAGATTTGCAGCATAGCGAGCCACGGTTTTTTTCGCCCCTTCCGCCAGCAGAGCCTGGTAGGCTTCTTTCACCGCGTTGGTGAACAACGCCACGTGTGGCAGTTCGTTTCCGAAGATCGCCTCAATCCCTAACAGGGCTTCAACGCGGCTTTCCCCTTCCGCACTGGTTTGCACCGCCTGTTGAATCACCGGCAGTAACGGATCGTTGACTTCAATCGCCTTCCCCTGTTCGTCCACACCGCCGACATAGCGCATCCAGCCAGCCACGCCCAGCGCCAGCAGGTCGAAACGGCTATTATGGGCCAGGTGCCAACGCACCGAGTCCAGCATACGCTGCGGCAGCTTCTGACTACCATCCATCGCGATCTGCCAGGTACGGTGGCGTAGCGCCGGATTGCTGTAGCGCTCAATGAGCAGATCGGCGTAGCGCGTCAGATCAACCCCCTGCACTTTTAGCGTTGGCGCCTGCTCATTGAGCATCAGCCCACGGGCCGCAATGCGGTAATGTTCATCCTCCATGCAGTCGTTAATGTGCTGATAGCCCGCCAGATACCCCAGGTAAGCGAGGAAAGAGTGGCTACCGTTCAACATACGGAGCTTCATTTCTTCAAACGGGATAACGTCAGCAACCAGTTCAGCGCCTGCTTTTTCCCATTGTGGACGCCCGGCGACGAAGTTGTCTTCAATTACCCACTGACGGAACGGCTCACACGCGACACCCGCCAGATCGCGCACGCCGGTCAGTTGTTCGATTTTATCCAGCGTTTCGGTGGTCACTGCCGGAACAATGCGGTCAACCATGGTTGACGGGAACGTCACGTGTTGCGCGATCCATTCTGCCAGCTCCGCATCAACCGCGCGGGCATAGGCCGTGACCACGTTTCGCATGACGTGTCCGTTCTCCGGCATATTATCGCAGGACATAACGGTGAAGGCGGGCAGCCCTGCCGCTTTGCGTCGCGCCAGCGCTTCAACCACCACGCCCGGTGCAGTTTTAGGCTGATGAGGATTCCGGAGATCGGCTGCGATCATTGGGTGATCCAGCATTAACTGCCCGGTGGCGGGAGAATGGCAATACCCTTTTTCGGTGATGGTCAGTGAAACAATCGCCACCTGCGGTTCGCACATTGCCGCTAGCACCGCTTCCAGTCCATCCACCTGGGCATGCAGCGCGTTCTTCACCACGCCAACCACTCTTGCCGTCCAGGCATCGGCAGACATTTCCGCCACGGTGTACAGGTTATCCTGCTGTTTCAAATCGGCAATTTGCTGCTCGCCGCCGATCAGGTTCACTTCACAGTATCCCCAGTCGCTGTTGTGCTCAGCCGCCAGGATGTCGGTATAAACGCCCTGGTGCGCACGATGGAACGCGCCAAAGCCGAGATGAACGATACGCGGAATCAACGTGTTGCGATCGTAGCCAGGTAACGTCGCTTTTGCCGTTAAGAGCTTGTTTTGCATTGTATGACCTATTTGGAATGAAATCAGGACCGTTTCAGAGTAACGCCTGTATGGTTGTATGTTTTGATTTGAATTAAGCTTTCGCTAATTGGTATAACATCATTTTTAAGTTATGTGACAGCCCTGACTTAACGTACGTTCTGCGACAGAGCTGCCCTCGTTTAGCTCACTGTTACCGTTGATTTCGCGGGGTTCGTGCCCTGTTGGGCTTCCTCGCACCATAATGTGTCATAGCTGTATCCCGTCAGGTCTTCGACGATCCGGCGTGTTTCAGGATCGACATCTTGTTTTGCGCCGTCGGCTTTAAGGCGATCGACCTCATCGACAAATATTTTATGGGTGCGCTTATTCAGGTGGAACGTCACAGCCTGCCAGAGCGCAATCAGCAATAGCCCCGCCGTACCAACAAACAAGAGAGTGGCAATCGTGTTAATGGCCTGTTCGGGCTGGACCTGGCTGCCTTTAACAAAGCCGCCGTTCTGTAACATGAGCCCAACGATAAATGTGGCGATGGCAACGGTCGTTTTGCGTGAGAATGTCATTACCGCCGCGAACAGACCTTCACGACGCTGCCGGGTAATCATTTCATCAATATCCGGAATGAAGGGAAATACGTTCCATGGTGTGAATTCCAGTACACAACGCCCAACCTGATATAGCGCCGCCAAGATCACCAGCAAGGTGACTTTATTTTCTGTCGGGAACTGGTACACCACAAACAGGCCGAGCAGACACAGCATCATCAAGGTGTAGGCGAAAACGTAGAGGCGTGACGGGCCATATTTGATGATCCCAACCCCTGCCAGCAACGTCACCGGCAGGCCCACAATACTCATCGACAGAAGCGTTCCCGCAAGCGACGAGGAAACATTCAGACAATAGACGCAAAAGAAGACGAAAACAGTGTTGTAAACATCTTTCGCCGTAAAGGAAAACAGATAGATTGCTAAGTGCTTACGAAAGGCTCGAACTTTAAGCGTTGAGGCATAATCTTTAAACAGCCGCCCTACTTTCGCCCATTTTTCCCCCAGCGTGGATGGTTGAACGCTACGTTCCAGTTCTTGCAGCATTTCTGGCGTTAAATCTCGTTCCCAGGTGACTTTCCAGGAAATAAATACACACAACATAAACATGACAGCAAAGACGACGCCGTTGATGAAATACGCATTTGGATCGTGCTCACCAAAATAACCAATTAGCAGCCCAGGAATAAATGTTGCTAAAAAGGTGCCGGAGGCTGATAGAAACATACGGCAGGTGGATAATTTTGTGCGGGAATTAAAGTCTTTTGTCATTTCAGAAGGCAATGTTTCCCACGGAATAAGTACCATCGCCGCAATAACTTCGAAAGCCAGATAAACGCCAAGATAAAACCAGAAGTTCATTCCGGTAACCCATAGCAATATATAAACCAGCATGAGCGGCGCACCAATAAGCAGAAAGAAACGTCTTCTTCCAAACCGCTTACCTAATGCATTTTTATAGAAATGATCGGTAAATGAGCCCATGAATAAGCTCACAATCGCATCCACTATCCTTGCAATAGCTACAATTGACGCTGCTTCGACCGGCGAAAGGCCCACGAAGGTTGTGTAAAAGAAAAGCAACCATGCGCCAATAACGGTAAACGCACCGCCCCCCATGATATCCGTCAGTCCATAACCGATACTGACTGGAATCGTTATTTTTCTGTTGGTACGAGTCATGTTCTATCCTCAGCAGATAGTATTAAAATTTAAAATAGTTTTTAGCATTATCGTGACAGATATTTCTAATCATTCGCGTCAGAATATCTTTATTGTTAGGTACTTCTCCTTTCTCAACCCATCCGCCAATAAGATTGCAAAGGATCCTGCGAAAATAATCGTGGCGAGTATAAGAAACAAAACTTCGTGAATCCGTTAGCATGCCGACAAAATGCATTAGCAATCCCTGATCGGCCAGGCTATTCAGTTGATTTTCCATGCCTCTACGAGTGTCGTTAAACCACCAACCAGAGCCAAACTGCATGGGCGATTTCACACCAAACTCCGCGCTCTGAAAATTGGCGATGGTAGTCGCGACAATATCGTTATAAATAGCGTTCAGGTTATACAAAATGGTCTTAGGCAACGCATTTTCTTGCATCATTGCATCAAACAAATGATTAAGCGAAGACGCCAGACGTGACTGATCATTAATGGAATCAAATCCGGTATTTATTCCCAGTCGGTGATGCATTCGGCTATTAGTATTGCGGATTGCGCCAAAATGAATTTGCATCGCCCAACCAAACGCTTTGTAATGCCCTGCCAGCATCACGAAAATGGCGCTATTGAGTTGACGCTCTTCTTCAGCAGTTAATGTCTCTGCTGACGCTTTACGGGAGAACAGTGCGTTAACACGTTCAGGCGTTGCTGCCTGATAGTCAATACAGGCAGGACCGTGATCGGAAATTCGGCATCCAGCG
Organism: Citrobacter sp. Cs237; assembly: GCF_030332325.1. NCBI lineage: Bacteria > Pseudomonadati > Pseudomonadota > Gammaproteobacteria > Enterobacterales > Enterobacteriaceae > Citrobacter > Citrobacter sp. Cs237. Next base: position 116,053 of record NZ_JAOWIB010000109.1, read on the forward strand.
TTGTGAAACCAGGCAATGCGTTGTCGGATAGCTTCAGAAAACTGTGCAAATGTCTTCACCTCTTCGTCTGTACTCTGCGCCAGTTTGGTCGTGAATTCCGCAAACCGGGCGGGGTCATCGCTAAACACATCGTCAGGACGGAATGTCGGCAACACCTTAATACCAAAAGAGTTGTCCTGTCGTAATAACCGATGATATTCCAGCGAGTCGAGGGGGGCATCGGTAGTACAAACGACCTCCACTTTTGAACGTTCCATCAGGCGACGCGGAGTAAAATCCGGCTGCCGGAGCAGACGGTTACAGTATTCCATCACCTCACGCCAGTTATGGCTGTCGAGCGTTAGATGACAGTCAAAATAATGACTGAGCTCCAGGTGCGTCCAGTGATACAGCGGATTACCAAATGAGGCTTCGACGGTTTCTGCCCAGGCCTGGAATTTTTCTTCCGAACTCGCGTCGCCTGTTATGCATCGCTCATCAATCCCGTTCGCACGCATTGCACGCCACTTATAGTGATCGCCCGCCAGCCAGAGCTGGGTAATATCCTCAAACGCGTTATTCTCGTAAATATCTTTTGCTTCAAGATGACAGTGATAGTCGATGATCGGCAGATCTTTTGCGATGTCCTGATAAAGCCGAACACCGACTTCATTATCGATCATGAAACGATCGTTAATGAAGCCCATGTTTTTTCTCCTGATTGAGTTGCAATGCGCCTTTACCAGTTCCACAATGTGCCATCTTCCAGTCGGGCGACCGGCAGATAAGCGGGGTCATAGGGATATTTCGCCGCCAGCTTTTCGTCGAACTCAATGCCCAGTCCCGGTTTGTCGCCCGGGTGCATATAACCGTTGTCAAAACGCCAGTTATGCGGGAAAACGTCCAGCATTTGCTCTGAATAGCCCATGTATTCCTGAACGCCGAAGTTGGGCACCCAGAGATCAAAGTGCAGCGCCGCAGCCATGCACACCGGAGAGAGATCGGACGGCCCGTGGGAGCCTGTGCGAACCTGATAAAGCGACGCGAAATCGGCGATGCGGCGCATTCCGGTAATGCCGCCTGCATGGGTGATGGTGGTGCGGATATAGTCGATCAGCTGTTCTTCTATCAGTTGCTTGCAGTCCCAGATACTGTTAAAGACTTCACCGACAGCAATCGGCGTAACGGTATGTTGTCGAATCAGGCGGAAGCATTCCTGGTTTTCCGCAGGCGTCGGGTCTTCCATCCAGAACAGACGATAATCTTCGATGCTCTTTCCAAAACGCGCCGCTTCAATCGGCGTTAAGCGATGATGCATGTCATGCAGTAAGTGTTCATTGAATCCGAACTTGTCGCGAACGGCTGCAAACAGCTTCGGCGTGAAGTCGAGGTATTTCTCGGTAGACCAGAGCTGTTCTTCCGGCCACTGTCCCTTGGTTGCGGGTTCGTAGGCCAGCCCTTTCCCTTTGGACATACCGTAAGTGGTTTTCATCCCCGGTACGCCGCACTGCACGCGAATCGCTTTAAAGCCCATCTCTTTATGGCGAGCGTAATCTTCCAGCACATCGTCAACGGTATGTCCGGTGGTGTGGCAATATACCATCACCCCTTCGCGGGACGCGCCGCCGAGCAATTGATACAGCGGCATGTTTGCCGCTTTGGCTTTGATGTCCCAGAGCGCCATGTCGACAGCAGAGATGGCAGACATCGTTACCGGGCCGCGACGCCAGTAAGCACCCTTGTAAAAAAACTGCCAGATATCTTCGATACGGTGCGCATCGCGACCGATTAACTGTGGGCAGAGATGATCTTTCAGGTACGACGCGACAGAAAGCTCGCGCCCATTCAGCGTGGCATCGCCCAGTCCGGTGATACCGTCTTCGGTGGTTATTTTCAGCGTGACAAAGTTACGTCCCGGACAGGTGACAAAAACCTCAGCCCCTACAATCTTCATTTTTCTTCCTACCTCTATGTGGTGATATTAAGAATTTACGCTTTACGCATACTACCATACAAGTATTACGAACCTGATTCTCCACTGAGATCACAAAAATCAGCGTCCACTGACGTGGGGTTTGTGCCGATGCGCAAAAAAAGCGGTCCGTGAATACGTAACCGCTTTGAACGCAGGGGTTAAATGCGGCTGGCGCTGGGCAGCCTCTGTTTACTGCCTGTAACCTCTGCCGCATCCTCAGGAATACGCAGATCGCGATCGCAGACTTCCGGCATCAGCAGCGCGGAAATGAGGCCTATCAGGGAATAAATGACGATCATCACCAGGATCGGTAGCCAGTTGCCGGTCATGTTGCAGAAAATGCCCGCCAGTACCGGACCGAACCCCACCGCGACCAGTCCCCCGGCCTCCTTCGATATCGCCATGCGGGTGAAGCGGTTACGGGAGCCGAAGATCTCCGCCATGGTGATATTTTCAAGCGCAAACAGGCCAAGCACCGCAAAGTTATGAATGACAATCAGCGCCGTCATGATGATCCCGGGGCTGTACGTTTTATCCACGACAATCGACAGCATCGGGTAAGCAAGAATGATGGCCGAGATGTTTAACAAAATGTAGGGTAAACGGCGTCCGTATTTGTCTGACAACCAGCCCAGAAGCGGGATAGTGATAAAACCGATAATCGAGCTTATCATCAGCGCATCCGTGGGTATCGATTTGTTGAATAACAGCGTCTGGACGAGGTAACCGGCAAGAAACGTCTGGATCAATCCCGAGTTACCGGCTTGCCCAAAACGTAACCCCGTTGCCAGCCAGAACGATTTACTGGTAAACATCGCGCCCAGAGAAACATCTGCCGCCGTCGGCGCTGCGGTGGTTTCACCTTCGTTGACCTGCTCAAACACCGGGCTTTCTTTCAGATTCAGGCGCAGCCATATGGCAAAGATCATGACCACTACGCTTGCGAGGAACGGAATACGCCATCCCCAGGCCAGCAACGCTTCACGGTCAAGAGCGAAAAACATCACCGCCCAGATCGCCGTGGCGCTTAACGTACCGCAGTTGGTGCCCATCGCCACCAGAGATGAAATGATTCCGCGTTTCCCTTTCGGCGCGTATTCCGCCAACATGGTTCCGGCGCCAGAAATTTCCGCCCCCGCGCCTAGTCCCTGAATAATACGTAAAGTGACTAACAGCACTGGCGCAAAAATTCCGATTTGCGCGTAAGTCGGCAAAACGCCAATTAAGGTGGTGCAGATGCCCATCATGGTGATGGTGATAAAGAGCACTTTTTTGCGCCCTATTCTGTCGCCCATCTTGCCGAATATAAAAGCGCCGACGATACGAGCGATATACCCTGCGCCGTAGGTGCCCATCGCCAGAATAAGCGCCATAGCCGCGGATTGTTCCGGGAAAAATATCTCATGAAACACCAGCGCGGCGCCAAGAGAATATAACTGGAAATCCATAAATTCCAGGGCAGTGCCTAACCAACCTGAAACGGCGGCGCGCACCAGATCCTGCGTACTTCTTTCATGTTTTAATGTATTCATATTAGCTATCTCTGAAAAGGAGATGCGTACCACAAAATACCCGCCGAATCGGGCATTTACCGCATTGTTCGTCTGTTATGCAGAAAAGGTCAGTAATACTTTGCAGCACTGACGCTGATCTTTTTCGAATATTTCAAGGGCGTCGGTAATATGGTGATAGTCAAACTGATGAGTAATTAATTTTTCAGGATCGATAAATCCCTTTTCCATCCATTCGATGACGGTGGGAAATTTGTGCGCATTCAGTCGCGATGAAAAAATAGAAAGCTCTTTACCGGTAATGCCCTGCTGCGTAATCACGCACGGGTCGCTGGAAAAACCCATTAACACGATACGCGCCGCAGGTGACGCAAGGCCAATGGCTTCCGGGAGAATGGCTGGATGACAGGCCGCGTCAACAATCAGGGTCGGCTTGATTCCTTTTTCTTCGAGCCAGGACTGCAGTGTAAGCTCGCTATTATTCAGGATCACATCAGCGCCGCATGTTTTTGCCATCGCCAGACGTTCTTCAATGCGATCGGCCACAATCACGGTGCCAACGTTATAAACACCTTTTAACGCCTGTAAAGTGGTTAACCCCATCGGACCGGCGCCGTAAATGAGCGCAATATCATTTTCTGTCGGCTCAACCTGTCCGGTAACATTTGCGGCAATCGTAAAAGGTTCAACCATCACGGCGTGACGATCGGGGATCGTCTCCGGAATAACGTAGGCATTCCTGGCTGGCGCAGTCACATATTCACTAAAACCGCCGTCCCGGTGCACGCCTAATACCACTAATGACGTGCAAACATTGGGTTTACCAATTGAGCAGGGATAGCATTCCCCGCAGCTAATAACCGGATCCAGCGCCACACGTTCACCAATACGGCGGGTATCTACGCCCTCGCCCACTTTATCTATCACACCAAAAACTTCGTGACCGATAACGCGTGGATATTTCGCAAACGGATTATGACCGCGATAAATATGACTGTCCGATCCGCATATTCCGGCGAGTTTAACCCGAACGCGAACGTCTCCTTTTCGCGGTTCGGGTAATTCCCGTTGTTCAATCACCAGATTATTGGGTTGCTGAATAACGACACTTTCCATGCGCTTTCCTTACATCAAATTAGTGATGCAAGAAATTTATTCATTCCCGAACTACCATACAAGCATGGTGATCAAAAAACCGACGGGCGATCACAAAAAAGCGAACTACGTCCGTCCCCATCCCGCAACAATGATCAGCATGCCACACAGCGCAACGACGGCCCCTGTCCAGTCATAAAGACTAAGTTTAACGCCGTCCACTATGCGTAACCATACGAGCGCAGTACATACGTAGACGCCGCCGTAGGCGGCATATACGCGTCCGCTGGCAGCCGGATGGAGCGTCAACAGCCAGACAAACAGGGCCAGAGCAATGCCAGCGGGAACCAACAGCCAGATCGTTGCCCCGCGTTTTAGCCAGAGCCAGGGTAAAAAGCAGCCGACGATTTCACACAACGCCGTGGCAATAAAAAGAAGTGTCGTTTTGATCATGGTTGTCGTTTATTGAGCTGAGGTTAAATCATGATACGCGATAATCGTCGTCGCTTATCCATGACCTTCAGGCGGGTATGCCCTGCGCCGTGATTAGTGTAGAATTTGCCTACAAGTGATGATTTTATACCCCACTCATGAAAGGAATTTGCCATGAACATTACACTTAGCAAGCGTCTGGGCCTGACGGCAATGCTGCTGCTTGGTGCTGTCGTGTATACCGCGTCTGCTCAGGCTGAGACCAGCAGGCTGGTGATCGAGTCCGGCGACAGCGCGCTGAGCCGTCAGCAAGCGACAATGCAAAAAGAACAATGGAATGACACGCGCAATCTGCGCCAGAAAGTGAATAAACGCGCTGAAAAAGAGTGGGACAAAGCAGATGCCGCTTTTGATAACCGCGACAGCTGTGAGCAAAGCGCTAATCTCAATGCGTACTGGGAACCGAATACCCTGCGCTGTCTGGACCGCCGTACAGGCCGGGTTATCGCGCCTTAATGTCGTGATGCGAAAAGACGCTAAGGAATCGGTATGACAAGCGCCCTCAGTGTAAAGTTGCGCCCGCTGGAGCGTGAAGATTTACGTTTCGTCCATCAACTCGACAATAACGCCAGCGTAATGCGTTACTGGTTCGAAGAACCTTACGAGGCATTCGTTGAGTTGTCGGATCTCTACGACAAGCACATTCACGATCAAAGTGAACGCCGGTTTGTCGTAGAGTGCGACGGCCAGAAAGCCGGACTGGTTGAACTGGTGGAGATTAACCACGTCCACCGCAGAGCCGAGTTTCAGATCATTATTTCCCCTGAATTTCAGGGTAAAGGACTTGCTTCACGCGCGGCCAGGCTGGCGATGGACTACGGATTTACCGTACTTAACCTGTATAAACTGTATTTAATCGTTGATAAAGAAAATGAAAAAGCGATTCATATCTACCGTAAGCTGGGCTTTATGGTGGAAGGCGAGCTAATCCATGAGTTTTTCATCAACGGCGAATACCGCAACACCATACGAATGTGTATTTTCCAGCATCAGTATCTGACGGAACTGAAAACGTCCGCACCCGCCATGTTGAAACCGACCGCGCAGTAAACGCTGCGCGGCAACGTCAGTAATAATCGATGGTATTTTTAATGGTGTAGTTATGCTCAACGGCGGGCTTGACGCTTTGATCGATAATCACCAGCGTGCAATCTGTAGGATTGGCGTGACTGTCGTAGTCACAGGTCTGCTTCACATTGCCTAACGGGCGATCGTTCAGCAGACTTACTGCCGTATAGTCGAGCTTCTTACGCGGGTCCGATGAAGGTTTCGCTTCCACCGATAATGTCTGATCTTTCGTCACGGTGGTTTTCCCCAGTGGATACCCTTCGGAATCATAGCGATAATGTACTTTCATCTCTTTGCCAACGGCGGTGACAATAAACCCATTGTCATCGGTGTCCCAGACCACACCCGCAGAGGGCAGCTCCGCTAGCTGGCATTTCCCTTGCAGGCGCACCCGCTTTTCCAGCGTTTCCGCGTCGCGGTAATAGTTAGCATCCAGAACAAGGGCAACGGCGGTATTATTTTCCAGGTCGTGCAACTCCAGCGTATCAAAGCAGCCTTCCTCAGAAAGCGAGCCATTTACCCGTTTCGCCACTTCGCCCTTTTCATTGAGTAATGTCTGGCTGAAGTCTTTCACCGGGCCCCGCAGCGGGTCAAAGTCGAACTCATTTGAGAAGCTGGCCATTTCAGGCGTAAAAGAAAGCGGCAGCGTGTTAGTGTCGCATCCTGCCAGCACAAGGCCGCAAAGCAAAAAAAGGCACTGTTTTTTCACACATTCCCCGTCAACCATGGATGATTCCCAATCATATTAGCAAATACAGTTATTTACACTAAGGGTGCTATGCTTATTTTAGCGCATCTCATAAAAGGAGCAGATGATGAAAGTCACCCGAGGAATACTGATGTGTTTATTGTTGAGCGCGTCCCCGCTGGTTTTTGCGGTTCCGAACTCGTGCGAACGCGTTAAAAGCGATATTGAACAGCGCATCATTAATAACGGCGTGCCGGAAGCGAATTTTACGCTCAGCATTGTGCCAAACGATCAGGCTGACCAGCCGGATTCCCAGGTCGTCGGACATTGCGCCAACGACACCCACAAAATTCTGTATACCCGCACCAGCAGCGGCAATGCGCCGGCAAATACTGCGACTTCGCAGGATGGCGCCAGCGCCGAACCGCAATAATGCGACCCGATGTTACCCGCCTTTCCCGGTGGGTAACGTCCTTTTGATTTGGATTAATACCCGCCGCGCCTGAACGGGTACACTCTCGCCCACTGATGCACGCATCGTGCAATACACCTGCATTGTTGGATACTGTTAATGACTGAATTTACGCAACGTGACGATTTCGCCATGACGGCGCGGGTACTGGGCGCGCTGTTTTACTATGCGCCGGACAGCAATGAGGCCGCGCCGCTGGTCGCATTATTAAAAACAGAAGAGTGGCAGGCCCAGTGGCCGCTGCCCGCGCATAAGCTTGCGCCTCTCGGTCAGTTGCTTCAGCGCGACGCGGAAGAAACGCTGGCGCAGGCATGGCAGCGTCTGTTTGTCGGACCTTACGCGCTGCCTTCGCCACCGTGGGGTTCCGTCTGGCTGGATCGTGAAAATGTGCTGTTTGGTGATTCCACGCTGGCCCTGCGCCAGTGGATGCGCGACAACGGGATTCACTTTGCGATGCAGCAAAATGAGCCGGAAGACCATTTCGGCGCCTTGTTGCTTCTCGCCGCCTGGCTGGCAGAAAACGGGCGCCATACGCAGTGCGCCGAACTGCTGGCGTGGCATCTGTTGCCATGGTCGTCGCGCTTTCTCGATGTTTTTATCGACAATGCCGGACATCCGTTTTACCAGGCCGTCGGCGAGCTGGCGCGTCTGACCCTTGCCGACTGGCAGTCGACTCTGATCGTCCCGGTGGCCGTGAAAAAACTGTATCGGTGAGCATAAAACCTCACTTTACGCTGGCCGGAAAGCAGAAGGATGGCGCTTCCGGCCCGACACGATTGTGACAACGTCACTTTTTATTGCCGCTTTTAAGACAATTCTTTACAGAGCGAACCACCCGTTGCGCCATAAGGCCTGATCCCCCTTACAGATCAGCAGCCTGGTTCACTTTTTACGCCGTCTGACTGGCGGCCTTCTCCCCCTGTTGCTATAGCTCAAAACACCCTGCCGATACATGGCATAACAACACGCAGCGGCAACCCGCTGCCATAACGCATGCAAACAGGGAGACACACCGCAATGCACACTTCCGCGTTAAAACGCGTCGCCGCCTTCACTTTCGCCATTATCATTGTGCTGGCGCTGGTGGTCTGGGGAGTCGGCCTCGACACGCTCCAGGCCCGACAGGTCGATCTGCTGTATCTCGGTAAACAGCACCTGTTTTTAGTGTTCAGTTCAATGTTTTTGGCTCTGCTGGTGGGGATCCCGAGCGGCATTTTACTGAGTCGTCCAGCCGCCAAAGGCATTGCCGAATACGTCATGCAGATCTTTAATGTCGGCAACACCCTGCCTCCGCTGGCTGTGCTGGCGCTCGCCATGGTGATTATCGGCATCGGCGATATTCCGGCGATCGTCGCGCTGTTCCTGGCTTCGCTGTTGCCCATCGTTCGTAACACCTACGCGGGCCTCTGCTCCGTCCCGGCCTCGCTGATTGAAGCAGCGAACGGCATTGGCATGACCAAATGGCAGCGGTTGTGGCAGGTGGAATTGCCGAACGCATGGCCGGTCATGCTTTCAGGGATCCGGATCGCCACGGCCATTAACGTCGGTACCGCCCCGCTGGCCTTTCTGATTGGCGCCAGCAGCTACGGCGAGCTGATCTTCCCCGGTATTTACCTGAACGACTTCCCGACGCTTATTCTGGGCGCGACCGCCACGGCGCTTTTCGCCCTGATCCTTGACAGCCTGCTCGCATGGCTTGGCCGGGCCCTGAGTCCGCACACGGCCTGAAGACAATGATAAGAACATGGAGCGCTAAATGAAGATTAAAAGACACCTGTTGGGCTGGCTTGCCTGTGTGCTGATTTTCAGCGCGCAGGCGCAAGCCGCCCCGATCGTCCTCGCCACGAAAGGCTTTACCGAGCAGCACATTCTGTCGGCGATGACGGTGCTGTATCTGCAAAAGAAAGGCTTTCAGGTTGAGCCTCGTACCAATATTGCGGCCGTGATTTCGCGTAACGCCATGGTCAACAACCAGATTGATGTGACCTGGGAATATACCGGCACTTCGCTGATCATTTTCAACCGTATCGATAAACGGATGACGCCGCAGGAGTCCTACGACACGGTGAAGCGGTTGGATGCAGAGAAAGGTCTGGTCTGGCTGAAACCCGCCGATATGAATAATACCTACGCCTTTGCCATGCAGCGCAAACGCGCCGAGGCGGAAAACATCACCACGATGTCCCAAATGGTGGCGAAAATTGACCACATTCGCCAGACCGATCCGGATAAAAACTGGCTACTGGGCCTCGACCTTGAATTTGCCGGTCGTAGCGACGGTATGAAACCTTTACAGCAGGCTTACCAGATGAATCTGGACCGCCCACAGATCCGCCAGATGGATCCTGGTCTTGTCTATAACGCCGTTCGCGATGGTTTTGTTGACGCAGGGCTGGTGTATACCACCGATGGGCGAGTAAAAGGGTTCGATCTGAAAGTTCTGGAAGACGACAAAGGCTTTTTCCCCAGCTACGCGGTCACCCCGGTGGTGCGCAAACCGATTCTTGATGCCAACCCGGGACTGGAAGAGGCGCTGAATACCCTTTCCGCTCTACTGAACAACGACGTAATAAGTACGCTCAATGCGAAAGTGGATATCGATCATCAGTCGCCTCAGCAGGTCGCGCGTGAATTCCTGCAACAGAAAAAGCTGCTGTAAGGAGCCAATATGGACACGATTCATTTCATGATTGATAACGCGGGCTATCTCGCCAGCCTTACCTTCCAGCATTTATGGCTGGTGCTGTTGGCCGTCGGCCTGGCAATAGTGATTGGCGTACCGCTGGGCGTGCTGATTGTTCGCCACAAATGGCTGGCCACGCCGGTACTCAGCTTCGCGACCCTGATGCTCACCATCCCGTCTATTGCGCTGTTTGGCTTAATGATCCCGCTCTTTTCGCTGATCGGTCAGGGAATCGGCGCGTTACCCGCCGTTACCGCGGTATTCCTCTATTCATTGCTGCCAATCGTGCGCAATACCCATACGGCGCTGGACAGTCTGCCGCCGGGGCTGCGCGAGGCCGGTCGCGGTATCGGCATGACCTTCTGGCAGCGCCTGCGCTGGGTTGAAATTCCGATGGCGCTGCCGGTGATATTTGGCGGTATTCGCACCGCTGTGGTCATGAACATCGGCGTAATGGCGATCGCCGCCGTGATTGGCGCGGGCGGTCTGGGCTTACTGTTATTAAACGGTATCGGCGGCAGCGATATTCGCATGCTGATCGCCGGTGCGTTGTTGATTTGTATTTTAGCGATTGTGCTGGACTGGCTACTGCATCGCCTGCAGGTCGTTCTGACACCAAAGGGGATTCGATAATGATAAAACTGGAAAACCTCACCAAACAATTTTCCCAGAAGAAGGGCCAACCGCTGAAGGCGGTAGATAACGTTAATCTGAACGTTCCGGAAGGCGAAATGTGCGTTCTGCTGGGGCCGTCAGGCTGTGGCAAAACCACCACGCTGAAAATGATTAACCGCCTGATCACGCCCAGCAGCGGTAATATCTTGATCAACGGCGAAGACACCAGCGGAATGGATACTGTCACCTTGCGCCGCAATATTGGCTACGTGATCCAGCAAATCGGCCTGTTCCCGAACATGACGATTGAAGAGAACATCACCGTGGTGCCGAGGATGCTGGGCTGGGACAAGGCCTGCTGTCAACGACGCGCGGAGGAGTTAATGGATATGGTGGCAATGGATGCGAAGAAATTCCTCCAACGCTATCCAAAAGAGATGTCCGGGGGGCAGCAGCAGCGTATCGGCGTGATCCGCGCGCTGGCAGCCGATCCGCCGGTACTGCTGATGGATGAACCGTTTGGCGCCGTTGACCCCATTAACCGGGAAGTGATCCAAAACCAGTTTCTGGAAATGCAGCGCGCGTTGAAAAAGACCGTTATGCTGGTGAGTCATGATATTGATGAAGCCCTGAAGCTCGGCGATCGGATCGCGGTTTTCCGGCAGGGGCGAATCGTCCAGTGCGCCAGCCCGGATGAACTGCTGGCGAAGCCGGCTAACGAGTTTGTCGGCTCGTTTGTCGGCCAGGACCGAACGCTTAAACGTCTGCTGTTGGTTTCAGCGGGGGATGTCACCGATCAGCAGCCGACGCTGACGGCGCGTCCCACTACCCCGCTGCAGGAGGCCTTTGCCATCATGGACGATAACGATATTCGCGCGATCACCGTGGTGGATGCCGATGGAAAACCCGTGGGCTTCGTTAAGCGCCGGGAAGCGCGGAACGCCACCGGGGTCTGTTCGGATATCATTCATCCCTTCCGCATCACCGGAAAGGCGGAAGATAACCTGCGTATCGTGCTGTCGCGTCTGTACGAGAGTAACACCAGTTGGATGCCCATTGTCGATGAAGACGGCCGCTACAATGGTGAAATTTCCCAGGACTATATTGCCGATTACCTGAGTTCGGGACGCACCCGCCGGGCGTTGAACATCCACGACAGTCATTAACCGCGTAACCTGACAGAGGGTTGCTGATCAGGCTACCCCTTTTCGCACTCACGGCTTTTGCTTCTGTGCCCTTTTCACCGCAAAATAGACGGTTTCAGACTTCCTGTAACCGTTTATGCATCGTCTTCATGCCTGGCCCGATCTACGCGCCATGTTTCGCCGTCTGTGCTTTGCCGCCCTCGTCGGCATCTTCGCCGCGCTGGCGGTCGCCTGCTTCCGTCATGCGATGCTATTGCTGGAATGGGTATTTCTCAGCAATGACAGCGGCAGTCTGGTCAACGCCGCGACGGGTCTGTCACCCTGGCGACGCGTCCTGACGCCAGCGTTGGGAGGACTGGCGGCCGGTTTGCTGCTGTGGGGATGGCAAAAGCGCAGCCAGTTGCGGCCGCACGCGCCCACTGACTATATGGAAGCCCTACAAACCGACGGTCGGTTTGATTATGGCGCGAGCTTAATCAAATCCCTGGCTTCGCTACTGGTGGTCGCCAGCGGTAGCGCGATTGGTCGTGAAGGGGCGATGATTTTGTTGGCCGCGCTGGCGGCCTCTTGCTTTGCCCGCCGGTTCGCACCTCAGCACGAGTGGAAATTGTGGATCGCCTGCGGCGCGGCGGCAGGTATGGCCAGCGCGTATCACGCCCCGCTGGCGGGCAGCCTGTTTATTGCGGAAGTCCTGTTTGGTACGTTGATGCTGGCGTCGCTCGGTCCGGTCGTTGTTTCCGCCGTGGTAGCGCTGCTGATCACCCATGCGCTGAACGGGGGTAACGATGTGCTCTACACAGTTCATCTGTCGCGGTCGTTGCATCTTACCGAGTACGGACTGATCGTCAGCACAGGCCTGCTTGCCGGTCTTTGCGGCCCCCTGTTGATGGGGTTGATGTCTGCCAGCCACCGCGCATTTCTTCTGCTCAAACTGTCACCGCCGTGGCAACTGGCGCTGGGCGGGCTCATCGTCGGCTTACTTTCCCTGCTCACGCCAACGGTATGGGGCAACGGCTACAGCGTGGTGCAGTCATTTCTGCTTTCGCCGCCGCTGATGGCGGTTGTCATGGGGATTTTTCTTTGCAAGCTGCTCGCGGTGCTGGCCAGCAGCGGTTCCGGCGCGCCTGGCGGCGTATTCACCCCGACGCTGTTTATCGGCCTGGCCGTAGGGATGTGTGTTGGACGCCTTTGGGGAATGTGGCTTCCCGGTTCCGACGAACTGGCGGTCTTGTTAGGCTTAACGGGAATGGCGACGCTGCTGGCAGCGACAACGCATGCGCCCGTAATGTCGGCGCTGATGATTTGTGAAATGACCGGAGAGTATCGACTGCTCCCCGGCTTGTTGATAGCCTGTGTACTGGCCTCGGTGCTGTCGCGAACCTTACGCCACGACTCGATCTACCGCCAGCACGCTGCCGAGCATTGACAGGCGAATGTACTGACCCAGTTCGCGCTGCTCAGCGCGCGGCAGATAAGGCAGCTCGCCAATCAGCGGCGCGGGCAGTTTTTTGCTCAGCACGTCGATAATTTCGGCGTAGTGCGCGAGGCCCGGGTTGATGCGGTTAGCGACCCAGCCGATCAGCGGTAAGCCGTCATTGGCGATCGCCTGGGCTGTCAGCAGCGCATGGTTGATACACCCTTCCTGAATGCCCACCACCATCAGTACCGGAAGCTGTTCCTGAACCACCCATTCGGAGAGCGGGCGCAGATCGTTCATCAGGCTGCGCCAGCCGCCGGTGCCTTCTACCACAACGTGATCGACCTTTTCAGTCAGGCTGGCCAGCCCGTCAGAAATCAGGGTGTAATTAATGGGACAACTGTGGGCGACGCTGCTTTCATCTTCGCTCAGCGCGATGGGATTCACCGCTTCATAGGGCAAGTCCAGCGTAGAGACGCTCTGCAGCACCAACGCGTCTTTATTGCGCAGACCGTCCGGGGTCTCTTTACTGCCCTTGGCGACAGGTTTATAGCCAGCCACGCTTTTACCACCCGACGCTAACGCTTGTAGTAATGCGCGGGAAACCACCGTCTTCCCAACAGAAGTGTCTGTACCTGTAATAAAGAAACGCTTCAGCATCACTAACTCCACCGTTATGCTTCGAAAATATAAGCCAGGAAAATAATACAGTGGAGAAAGTCTAAGGTATGCCAGAATAGCTCAGCTTGCGTTAGCGCAAATTTTGGTAGATCAAATCAAAAATGTTAACCCTGTAATAGACGAATCAGTAAAGAACCGTTATACATCGCGTCTTTTACCAGTGCGGCGCCCGCCATGGTGCCCTGGTTAGAAAACTGCGTACTCTCGACAACCATATTTTTGCTGTAGGCGGGTAGCGCCTGCTGCCGAATGCTGTCCGCGATGGCCGGAAACAGCACATCAGCGGCTTTGCTCAGCGGCGAGCCAATCAGTATTTTTTGCGGGTTAAATAAATTCACCATGATCGCCAGAATGCGCCCTACATGGGCTCCAACGCCCGCGATAATATCTTTTGCCAGTAGATCGCCCTGTAGCGCGGCCTGACACAGTGAATCCACGGTGAGCGGCTGCCCGTGCAGCGTGGAACTCATCGACTGCCCCAGACGAAGCTGGGCCAGCTCAAGTACGCTCTCGATACTGGCGATGGTTTCCAGACAACCGTGGTTGCCGCAATAGCAACGTTTACCGTAAGGGTCGACCTGCGTGTGCCCGATCTCCACCAGGCTACTGCTCCCTGCGTGTAGCAAATGCCCGTCGGTGATGACCCCTGCGCCAACGTTATGGTCAATGACCACCTGAATCACATCGCGCGCGCCGCGAGACGCGCCAAACAGAGCTTCCGCCATCGTCCATGCGCTGATGTCATGCTGAATGTACACCGGCACTCCGGTGTGCTGTTCAAGCGTTTCCCCCAGCGGCATCTCTTTCACATCTTCATAAAAGGGCATCCGGTGCACGATACCGTTTTCGGTATCGATAATGCCGGGCAGAGTAATGGCGATAGAGGTCAGGCGTTCGAGCAACTGCTGATGACGGATGAAAAACTGGTCGATCAACGTGATGATACGTTCGAGTAACGGCTGTTCGTCGTCCAGCGGCAGTTCCAGACACTCTTCGACGACCAGCTTACTGCTGAGATCGCGTAATGCGAGAAAGATTTCGCCCCGGCTGATACGCAGAGATAAATAGTGCCAGGCCTCGGTCTCCACCACCAGCCCTACCGCGGGTCGGCCCCGGCTTCCGGCCTCTTTGATTTCCAGTTCCTGAACCAAATGCGCTTCCAGCATTTCACGGACAATTTTGGTGATACTGGCTGGCGCAAGCTGCGCGAGACGAGAAAGGTCGATACGCGATACCGGCCCCAGCTGATCAATCAGGCGATAAACCGCGCCCGCATTGGTCTGCTTTATTTGATCGATGTGCCCAGGCTGACTATCAGCAACCACCTCTGACTCCCTTTATTTTCGCGCTCCGAAATAATCTGTAGGCTATGGTGAAGTACTTCAATACGCAACGTCAACTTTTTACTTAGCCGTGTGATTTACCGCACATTTTTAGCCGTTATTAAATTAATTTAAGCGCTTCTCACTGCCTGAAGTAACTGCTGGCGAAAACGGATCGCTGCCTGACTGTGTTCACGGTGGCGGGACCAGACCAGCCACATTTCGGAAACGGCATCTTCTTCCGCCAGC
Source organism: Citrobacter sp. Cs237 (assembly GCF_030332325.1). Lineage (NCBI taxonomy): Bacteria > Pseudomonadati > Pseudomonadota > Gammaproteobacteria > Enterobacterales > Enterobacteriaceae > Citrobacter > Citrobacter sp. Cs237. The sequence continues at coordinate 131,445 of NZ_JAOWIB010000109.1, forward strand.
GGCACCCAGCACATTTCATTAAGCTGCACCTTTTTGAACGACGCCGGAAGAATGGAGACGCCTAAACCTGCGGCAACCAGGCCGATGATGGTCATCGCTTCCCCCACCTCCTGCGTAATGACCGGAGAAAGATTATAGCGGCGCATTAACCCGAGAATGTCGTCATAAAGGCCCGTGCCGACATGCGGGTCGAAAAAGACAAACTGCTCTTTTGCCAGTTCCGCTAATGTCACCACGGGCTTTTGCGCCAGTCGGTGCGCGCGCGGAATCATGGCCATTAAAGGTTCATGCAAGATCACTTCGTATTGTAACGTTTCCGGTAGCGGCGTGTTGCGCATGAGCCCCAACTCCAGCGCCCCTTCGCCAAGCGGCGTGAGCTGCTCGCGAGTATTCATCTCCCGGGTCTGAAGGTGCACGTCAGGATAATGCTGGCGGAACAGGGACAGCGTATCGGAGACGGCGCGGATAAACGGCGCAGAGGAGGTAAAGCCGATGCGTAACTCCCCCGCTTCTCCCTGATGGAGCCGCGCCGCGCGAGCGGCGGCATCGTCCACTTGCGCGAGGATCTGACGGCTGTCAGCGAGGAATTGCTTGCCCGCCGCGGTCAGCGCCACGCTGCGATTGGTACGCGCCAGCAGTCGCGCGCCAACATGCTGTTCCAGCATCTGAATTTGCTGACTTAGCGGCGGCTGCGAAATATTCAGACGGGCGGCGGCGCGTCCAAAGTGAAGTTCTTCTGCAACAGCCACGAAATAGCGCAGATGACGTAACTCAATATTCATATCTTTAACATATTATTTGAGATAATTAATATATTAGACAGAATATTGAGATTTTCCTACCCTGATCGTCAGGGTTGCGCCCGTCCCTTTTCGTCACGGGGCTATTGAGCAAGGATTTCAAGTGAGTCGTACAACTACGGTCAGTGACGCGTCGGCAGGCGACATTGAACCACAGCGCATTTCTCAGCCGGTTCAGTTTATCAAACGGGGGACATCCTCCTTCATGCGCGTCACGCTGGCGCTGTTCTCGGCAGGTCTGGCGACCTTTGCCCTGCTTTATTGCGTACAGCCTATTCTTCCCGTGCTCTCTCATGAGTTTGGCGTGTCGCCTGCAAGCAGCAGTATTTCACTGTCGATCTCTACCGGAATGCTGGCCGTTGGCCTCCTGTTTACCGGTCCATTGTCAGACGCGATTGGCCGTAAGCCGGTAATGGTTACCGCCCTGCTACTGGCCTCCTGCTGTACGTTGCTGTCAACCCTGATGACAAGCTGGCACGGCATTCTGATCATGCGTGCGCTGATTGGTCTTTCGCTCAGCGGCGTGGCGGCGGTTGGGATGACCTATCTGAGCGAAGAGATTCACCCCAGTTTTGTCGCTTTTTCCATGGGGCTCTATATCAGCGGAAACTCCATCGGCGGAATGAGTGGGCGCTTGATCAGCGGTGTGGTAACAGACTTTTTCAGCTGGCGTATTGCGCTGGCCGCGATTGGCTGTTTCGCTCTCGCGTCAGCCCTGATGTTCTGGAAAATCCTGCCGGAATCGCGCCATTTCCGCCCGACCTCTTTACGGCCTAAGACGCTGTTTATCAACTTTCGCCTGCACTGGCGTGACCGCGGGCTGCCGCTGCTGTTCGCGGAAGGCTTTTTGTTGATGGGATCCTTTGTCACCCTGTTTAACTATATTGGCTATCGGCTGATGCTGTCCCCCTGGGAACTGAGTCAGGCGGTGGTCGGCCTGCTGTCGGTCGCCTACCTGACCGGCACCTGGAGTTCGCCGAAGGCGGGCGCCATGACCGTCCGCTACGGGCGAGGTCCGGTCATGGTGGTTTCTACGGGCGTAATGCTGGTTGGCCTGTTGATGACCCTCTTCAGTTCACTCTGGTTGATTTTCACCGGTATGCTGCTCTTTTCCGCTGGATTTTTCGCCGCCCACTCAGTGGCAAGCAGTTGGATCGGTCCGCGCGCCCGCCGCGCAAAAGGTCAGGCGTCGTCTCTGTATCTGTTCAGCTACTATGTAGGATCAAGCATCGCCGGGACGCTGGGCGGGGTATTCTGGCATAACTACGGCTGGAACGGCGTCGGTGGGTTTATCGCTATTATGCTGGTGCTGGCGATTGTTGTCGGTCTGCGCCTGCATCGCCGTCTGCACGTTTGACCTGGTAGAATTGCGCTGTACATAGGGTTACACGCCGATACCAATGACTCACGGACGTCCTCGATTATCAGCGATAAAGTATTTTCAACGGCCCCGCAGTGGGGTTGAATGAAAAACCAAATCGAGGGTATGAAAATGAAAAACGTATTAGCTCTGGTTGTTGCCGCTGCTATGGGTCTGTCTTCCGCCGCGTTTGCAGCAGAGACGACAACCTCTCCCGCTCCGGCAACGCAAAGCGCCCCGGCGAAAACCACTCATACTAAAAAGCATCACAAAGCGGCCCCACAGAAAGCGCCAGAGCAAAAAGCGCAAGCGGCTAAAAAGCACAGCAAAAAAACCGCCACGCATCAAGCCGCTAAACCGGCTGCCCAGCCTGCAGCATAATTTCCGTTAAAACGTCGGCGCGCCCCTTTGCGCTAACGTACGCTGGCGCTGGACGCCCTGTTCAGCGCCTTTCTTCGGAGGGCTTCAGCGTGGTTCGTTATCGTTTTGAGGTCATTCTTATTTCATTAATTTTCTGCGCGCTTATCGCTATCCGCTTCTGGTTCGCCTGATCGTAGTTCGCTGATTTTCCTCTCACTTCTCCGTCGTTACGTCTATAGTATTTACTGAGGGTTTTCTTTTAATAATCATAATTACCCACCAGAGTGTGATATGCGTAAAACCGTTGCTGTATTACTGGGCTCGTTTTGTTTTACATCGGGTATGGCGTATGCGGACAAACCTGACGCGCAAGCCGATACCAGTGAAGTCAAAACGCTATTTTTCGGTCAGGACGATCGTGTTCCGGTTGAGGATCCAACCGATGCGCCGTGGGATGCGATTGGCCAACTCGAAACCGCCAGCGGCAATCTTTGCACCGCCACGCTTATCTCGCCACACCTGGCGCTCACTGCCGGACATTGTTTATTAACCCCGCCCAGAGGCACACCGGATAAAGCCGTCGTGCTGCGTTTTGTGTCCAAAAAAGGGATTTGGCGTTACGAAATTCACGGGATTGAAGGTCGGGTTGATCCGGGGCTGGGTAAGCGTCTGAAAGCCGATGGCGATGGCTGGATTGTCCCCCCTGCCGCGGCATCATGGGATTTTGGTCTGATCGTACTGCGTTATCCCCCCTCTGGCATCACGCCTTTACCTTTATTCGACGGGGATAAAGACGCCCTGACCGCAGCGCTGAAAGAAGCCGGACGTAAAGTCACCCAGTCAGGCTACCCGGAAGATCATCTCAACACGCTTTATTCCCATCAGGACTGTATCGTCACCGGCTGGGCGCAAAAGGCGGTGTTGTCGCATCAGTGTGATACCCTTCCCGGTGACAGCGGTTCTCCTCTGATGCTTAAAACGGCGACGGGCTGGCAGCTCATTGGCGTACAGAGTTCAGCCCCTGCGGCCAAAGACCGCTGGCGGGCCGATAATCGCGCCATTTCGGTGACCGGCTTTCGCGATAAGCTGGATGCGCTGGCTGAACAGCCATAAGACAATGCCGCCCGCGCGAGGCGGGCGGCAGAACATCAGGCAAGTTTAATCATCACCATACCGACCAGCAGTAGCGCAACGCCAATCCATCCTTTAGGGTTCAAACGTTGACCAAACAGAATCCAACCGGCGGCCAGCGTCGCGGCGATACCAAAACCGCCCCACAGCGCGTAGGCTACCGACAGGTCAATGCCCTTTACCGCCTGGGAGAGCGCGCTAAACGCCGCTAATACGGCGGCCAGCGACAGAATACCGTAGAATTTACGCCGGAAACCGTCAGAGAATTTTAAAAAGACGTTAGCCATAATTTCCAGCACGATCGCCACGGCCAGCCACGCGGCATGAACCCATTCAAACTGCTGCATAGTTCACCTCCTTCGTCGTGCGGCGTGGCTTACGGGTGCCGGATTTAATCAGCACAATCCCCAGCACCAGCATCGTCAACCCCGCAATTTTCATCGCCGGGAGCGCTTCGTCAAATAGCAGCACGCTGAACAGCGTAATAAACAAAATGCCAATACCTTCCCATAGCGCATAGGCGACGCCGAGGGCGATTTTTTTTACGGCAAATGAGAGGAAAATATATGACAACGTAATCATCACCAGCATCAAAATAAATCCGCCGTTGCCATCGCTAACACTTGCCCATTTCATCGACAGCGTCCCGGTAATTTCTGCCACAATGGCCAGGCCTAATAAAATCCAGTAAAACATGATGCTTCTCCTGCTTGAGAATATAATCCATTGGGCTTGCTGAAGGCAGCAAACCTGAAAATAAAAACAGTCAGCTCAGCGCATGACGCGAGCGTAAGCAGAAGAAAGGGACTAAAGCGCGTTGCGCCAGTGCTGCTCACCGGCAAGCAGGAAAGAGGAAGACGTGCGTAAAAGAGTCTGGGTGGAAAAAAACGTCCTGAACATATTGTCCATAATATTACAATTATCCGCAGTGTTGCTTCTCGTCATCGCGGATGATAATTGTCCTCGGTAGTTGAACACGCCTGATTTGTACCACAGCCTAAGAATTAACTCAAAACCTTTTCACTTCTTTACCCTCCCCGTTTGATTTCTGCCAGGACGACGCGACAGAAATCACATTATTATATCCGGCAAGACAAAAATTTCAGGAAAACGCATGGCTAAGCCAATCATTACGCTGAACGGTTTAAAGATCGTTATTATGCTCGGCATGCTGGTGATCATTCTTACCGGCATTCGCTTCGCGGCGGATATTATCGTCCCGTTTATTCTGGCGATATTTCTTGCTGTGGTACTCAATCCGCTGGTGCAGCGGATGGTAAAACTGCGCGTTCCGCGCGTGATGGCCATTTCAATACTGGTGTTAATCATCGTGATGGCGATGGTGCTGCTACTGGCTTATCTTGGAACCTCATTAAACGAACTGGCGCGCACATTGCCGCAGTATCGTTCCTCGCTGGTCGTTCCGCTAAAAAACCTCGAACCCTGGCTGGTTCGTTTAGGCATTGGCGTTTCCGTTGATGAACTGGTGAAGTATATCGATCCGAATGCGGCGATGACGCTGGTGACCAATCTGCTAGCGCAGTTGTCCAATGCCATGTCGTCGATTTTTCTGCTTCTGCTGACGGTGGTATTTATGCTGCTGGAGGTTCCGCAACTGCCCACAAAATTCCAGCAGATAATGACCCGCCCGGTGGAAGGCATGGCGGCAATACAGCGCGCGATTGACAGCGTGTCGCATTATCTGGTGCTTAAAACCGCCATCAGCATCGTCACTGGCTTAGTGGTGTGGGCAATGCTGGCAGCGCTTGAGGTGCGTTTCGCGTTCGTCTGGGGACTGCTGGCGTTTGCGCTAAACTATATTCCCAATATCGGTTCCGTGCTGGCAGCGATCCCGCCAATCGCGCAGGTATTGGTGTTTGGCGGTCTGTACGACGCACTGGTCGTACTGGCGGGGTATCTGATGATTAACCTCGTGTTTGGTAACATTCTGGAACCCCGCATTATGGGTCGGGGACTGGGTCTATCGACGCTGGTGGTATTTCTGTCGTTGATTTTCTGGGGCTGGTTGTTGGGCCCGGTAGGCATGCTGCTTTCAGTGCCGCTGACGATTATCGTGAAGATTGCCCTTGAACAAACCGTTGCCGGACAGAGCATCGCCATTCTGCTTAGCGATGTGAATAAAGCGTAAACCAGTAAAAGAAAACGGCCTCCGCAGAGGCCGTCAGGAGATCGGCGGGCCTGATAAACACAGTGGCATCAGGCGCCCCATATCTTAAAGCGCTTTCAGAATCGCATCCACGCTGGCTTTGGCATCGCCAAACAACATATGGGTGTTCTCTTTGAAGAACAGCGGATTCTGAACGCCTGCATAACCGGTGTTCATTGAGCGTTTAAAGACGATAACGTTCTGCGCTTTCCAGACTTCCAGTACCGGCATGCCGGCAATTGGGCTGCCCGGATCGTCCTGCGCCGCCGGGTTGACGGTGTCATTAGCGCCAATCACCAACACGGTGTCGGTATCGGAGAAATCATCGTTGATTTCATCCAGTTCCAGCACGATGTCATAAGGCACTTTGGCTTCGGCCAGCAGAACGTTCATATGGCCAGGCAAACGTCCGGCGACCGGATGGATACCGAAACGGACCTTGATGCCGCGTGCCCGCAGCTTCTCAGTGATTTCCGCCACTGGATATTGCGCCTGCGCCACCGCCATACCGTAGCCGGGGGTGATGATCACGGTGTGCGAGTTTTTCAGCATTTCTGCGGTGTCTTCCGCGCTGATCTCACGGTGCTCGCCGACTTCTTCGTCACCACCCGATGACGAACCATCGGTGCCAAAACCGCCTGCAATGACGCTAATGAACGAACGGTTCATCGCCTTACACATAATATATGACAGTATCGCACCGGAAGAACCAACCAGCGCCCCGGTCACAATCAGCAGATCGTTGCTCAGCATGAAGCCCGCCGCCGCCGCCGCCCAGCCCGAATAGGAGTTCAGCATTGAAACGACGACCGGCATATCCGCGCCGCCGATGGAGGCCACCAGATGCCAGCCAAACGCCAGGGCGATGATGGTCATCACCAGCAGCGCCAGCACCTGCAGACCGACGCTCTCGGTACGGACAAAAACGAGCAGTAACAGGAAAGACACGACCAGCGCCGCGAGGTTCATTTTATGCCGGTTCGGCAGCATCAGCGGTTTAGAAGAGATCTTCCCGCGCAGCTTACCAAACGCGACAACGGACCCGGTAAAGGTCACCGCGCCGATAAAGATACCCAGGAACACCTCCGTCAAATGGATGTTCACCAGAACTGGATCCAGGCCCGCTTCGTGATACAGATAACTGTTAAAGCCGACCAGCACCGCAGCCAGGCCAACAAAGCTATGCAGAATCGCCACCAGCTCGGGCATTTCGGTCATTTCGACTTTCTTCGCCAGACGAATACCAATCGCGCCACCGATGATCATCGCCACCAGGATCCAGGCGACGTTGCCGGTATCGGGGCCGAAGATCGTGGCAATCAGCGCAATCGCCATCCCGGCGATACCGAGGTTATTTCCCTGTTGGGACGTTTCATGTTTTGAAAGCCCCGCCAGGCTGAAAATAAACAGGATCGCGGCAACAATGTATGCAGCTGTAACTAATCCTCCAGACATGTGTTACCCCTTAGTTTTTCCGGAACATTTTCAGCATGCGCTGAGTCACGGTGAAGCCACCGAAAATATTAATGCTGGCAATCAGCACCGCGATAAAGCTGAGGAAGCTCACCCAGCCGCCCTGGCCAATTTGCAACAGCGCGCCCACCACGATGATCCCGGAAATAGCGTTGGTCACGGACATGAGCGGAGTATGCAGCGCGTGGGAGACATTCCACACGACGTAGTAACCCACCACACAGGAGAGCGCGAATACGGTAAAGTGACCGAGGAACTCTTTTGGCGCGACATCAGCCAGCCAACCGAACAGGATAATCGCCAGCGCCATCAGCGCATATTTACGCCACGGCGACGCCGGTTTCTCCGGCTCTTTCACTTCCGGCGCGGCTTTGACCGCGGCTTTAGGTTGCGCGGAAACCTGAATCGGCGGCGCAGGCCAGGTAATTTCCCCGTCACGCACGACCGTCACGCCGCGCACTACAACGTCGTCGAAATCGACATTGATGGTGCCGTCTTTTTCCTTACAAAGCAGTTTCAGCAGGTTAACCAGGTTGGTGCCGTACAGCTGAGAGGACTGCGTCGGCAGACGCCCTGGCAGGTCGGTGTAGCCAATAATCTTCACGCCATTCGGGGTGGTGACCACCTCATTTGCAACGGTGTACTCGCAATTGCCGCCATTTTGCGCCGCGAGATCCACTATCACGCTGCCCGCCTTCATTGAATCAACCATTTCACGGGTGATCAGCTTCGGCGCGGGTTTGCCGGGGATCAGCGCGGTGGTAACAATGATGTCCACCTCTTTCGCCTGCGCGGCGAACAGCGCCATTTCGGCTTTAATAAACGCTTCGGACATCACTTTGGCATAGCCGTCGCCGCTGCCCGCTTCCTCTTTAAAATCCAGCTCGAGGAATTCCGCGCCCATACTCTGGACCTGTTCTTTCACTTCCGGACGGGTATCGAAAGCGCGGACAATCGCCCCCAGGCTGTTCGCCGCGCCAATCGCGGCCAGCCCCGCCACCCCGGCGCCGATCACCATCACTTTGGCCGGCGGGACTTTCCCTGCGGCCGTAATCTGACCAGTAAAGAAACGACCAAACTCGTGAGCCGCCTCAACGATCGCGCGATAACCCGCAATGTTTGCCATCGAGCTTAACGCATCAAGCGACTGGGCGCGTGAAATGCGCGGCACCGAATCCATCGCCATGACCGTCACATTACGCTCGGCAAGCTTCTGCATTAACTCCGGATTTTGCGCCGGCCAGATAAAGCTCACCAGCGTGGTGCCCGGGTTGAGTAACGCAATTTCATCGTCCTGCGGCGCGTTGACCTTCAGAATCACCTCGGATTGCCAGACTGCGCTGCTATCCACAATGTCAGCGCCCGCGTCAGCAAAAGCCTTATCGTCAAAACTTGCCAGTCCACCCGCGCCGCTCTCTACCGCGACGGTGAAACCCAGCTTCAGCAGCTGTTCCACCGTCTTCGGCGTGGCTGCGACTCGGGTTTCATTGGTAAACCGTTCTCTTGGTATGCCAATTCGCATAATGTTCCCTTCCATCGTTATTTTTGATGATGGTTTGTCAGTGATCGTGAAGTTGCGCACGCAATTTCACGCGGGAGGTAAAGTCTTACCCCGGCTCAATAAAACAGTAACAAACTCCATATAACGTACTGAAAATAGCGCCTGTGATCTAGCGCCAAAAATCAGTATTTGTTAGGTAATCTGCAAAATATGAACGATTCAGCCCTCTGACCGGGATAATGACCTTCAAATCCTTGCCAAAGGCCCATAATTCGCTCAAGCGAAGCGGCAAAACATGATTTAGCGCCATCGCAGATCAATTAATTAACATTAAATTAACTTATGAAATTCTGTCTGTTCATTAGTTTAGGCCGCGAAGCGCCCATTTTTTCGACATATCACATTTTGTTATCGGCCTTGTGACCGCATTCGTTATGTTGATTGAAAAATGACGCAGACATTCACCAGGTTTAAATGCAATAATCAGCCACGTTTCTAGTCAATAACAATACCAGTACCTGGTTTGCGCAAGGCGAAGGATTATTTTTATGAAGCTTAAGAACACTCTCCTGGCGTCCGCACTGCTCTCTGCGACGGCTTTTTCTGCGAACGCAGCAACGGAACTGACGCCGGAGCAAGCGGCTGCACTGAAACCTTATGACCGCGTTGTCGTCACGGGCCGTTTTAACGCGATTGGCGATGCGGTCAAAGCCGTCAATCGCCGCGCGGATAAAGAAGGCGCCGCCTCTTTTTATGTGGTAGACACCTCCGATTTTGGTAACAGCGGCAACTGGCGCGTTGTGGCCGACCTTTACAAAGCCGACGCGGAAAAAGCGGAAGACAGCAAAAATCGCGTAATTAACGGTGTAGTGGAGTTACCGAAAGCTCAGGCTGTTCTGCTGGAACCGTACGATACCGTAACGGTCCAGGGCTTCTACCGCAGCCAGCCGGAAGTGAATGACGCCATAACCAAAGCGGCGAAAGAAAAAGGCGCCTACTCCTTCTATATCGTGCGTCAGGTTGATGCGAACCAGGGCGGCAACCAGCGTATTACCGCGTTTATTTATAAAGAAGATGCGAAAAAACGTATCGTTCAGAGCCCGGACGCCATCCCGGCCGATTCTGATGCTGGACGCGCAGCGCTGGCCGCGGGCGGCGCCGCCGCGAAGAACGTTGAGATCCCGGGCGTAGCCACCACCGCATCGCCGAGCGCGGAAGTAGGCCGCTTCTTTGAAACCCAGTCAACCAAAGGTGGACGTTACACCGTCACACTTTCGGATGGTACCAAAGTCGAAGAACTGAACAAGGCCACTGCGGCAATGATGGTGCCGTTTGACAGCATCAAGTTCACCGGTAACTACAGCAACATGACCGAAGTCTCTTATCAGGTCGCGAAGCGTGCGGCGAAGAAAGGCGCCAAGTATTATCACATCACCCGCCAGTGGCAGGAACGTGGTAATAATATGACCATCAGCGCCGATCTGTATAAGTAAGTTCCCACAGGCCCGGTACGCGAAAGCGCTACCGGGCAAGAGTGATTAACACCATCAGGCCGACTTTTCGCACAATCAGTCACAAATCTTTCCGCGAACATTGCATACAGCCCCTTCTCTCCGTAAAATCCCGCGCCTTAGTGGCTTTCACCATTTTTATGCGTTTTGCCATAATAATTATTCTCCACCGTTCCTTTGAAACTGGATAATCATGGAAAAAAAACTGGGACTGAGCGCGCTCACTGCGCTGGTTTTAAGCTCGATGCTTGGCGCTGGTGTGTTCAGTCTGCCGCAAAACATGGCCGCTGTTGCCAGCCCGTCAGCTCTGCTGATTGGATGGGCTATAACCGGCGCGGGTATTTTACTGCTGGCATTCGCCATGCTGATTCTGACCCGTATCCGTCCCGACCTGGATGGCGGCATCTTCACCTATGCCCGCGAAGGCTTCGGTGAGCTGATCGGTTTTTGCTCCGCCTGGGGTTACTGGCTTTGCGCCGTTATCGCGAACGTTTCTTATCTTGTCATCGTGTTTTCAGCGCTCAGTTTCTTCACTGACACCCCCGCACTTCGCCTGTTTGGCGATGGCAATACCTGGCAGTCGATCGTCGGCGCCTCGGTTCTGCTGTGGGTGGTCCATTTTCTGGTGCTGCGCGGAGTACAGACCGCCGCGAGCATCAACCTGGTAGCGACGCTTGCCAAGCTGTTGCCGCTGGGGTTATTCGTCGTGTTAGCGATAATGGCGTTCCGTCTGGATACGTTTAACCTCGACTTCACCGGCATAGCGCTGGGCGTTCCTGTCTGGGAACAGGTGAAGAACACCATGTTGATTACCCTCTGGGTCTTTATCGGCGTAGAAGGCGCGGTGGTGGTGTCAGCCCGCGCCCGCAACAAACAGGACGTCGGTCGCGCCACGCTACTGGCGGTACTTGCTGCGCTTAGCGTTTATCTGCTGGTCACCCTGCTCTCGCTGGGCGTGGTTGCGCGACCAGATCTGGCCGAAATGCGTAACCCGTCGATGGCGGGTCTGATGGTGCAGATGATGGGACCGTGGGGCGAAATTATTATTGCCGCCGGATTGATTGTTTCTGTCTGCGGCGCGTACCTCAGCTGGACGATTATGGCCGCCGAAGTGCCGTTCCTGGCCTCGACCCATAAAGCGTTTCCACGTATTTTCGCGCGCCAGAATGCCCAGGGCGCGCCGTCGGCGTCGCTGTGGCTGACTAACATCTGCGTTCAGGTGTGTCTGGTGCTGATCTGGCTCACAGGTTCCGACTACAACACCCTGCTGACCATTGCATCAGAAATGATTCTGGTGCCCTATTTTCTGGTTGGCGCGTTCCTGCTGAAAATCGCAACGCGTCCCCTGCACCAGGCTGTGGGTGTCGGAGCCTGCATTTATGGCTTATGGTTATTGTATGCGTCGGGCCCGATGCACCTGCTGCTTTCCGTGGTTCTGTACGCGCCGGGTCTGTTGGTGTTCCTGTACGCGCGTAAAACGCATACACATGATACTGTTCTGAATCGTCAGGAACTGATTTTGATTGGACTGCTGCTGGTTGCCGCGGTTCCGGCGACCTGGCTGTTGGTGGGGTAATTGTCATCCCATCGTTTAACGCGAATTGCCTGGCTTGCAGGCGCATAAGGAGCTTTCGATGGGAAACAAACACCCTTTGCCGATTCTGATCACCGGGGGCGGACGCCGCATTGGGCTGGCCATCGCCTGGCATTTTATTCATCAGCAACAGCCGGTAATCGTCAGCTATCGTACACCTTATCCGGCGATTGACGGACTGGCGAAAGCGGGCGCACTCTGTATTCAGGCCGATTTTTCCACCAATGAAGGCGTGTTAGCTTTTGCTGACAACGTGAAAGAAAGCGCCCCCGGGTTACGGGCAATCGTGCATAACGCCAGCGCATGGATGGCGGAAAAACCCGGTACGCCCCTGACCGACGTGCTGGCATGCATGCTACAGATCCACGTCAATGCGCCCTATCTGCTCAACCACGCTCTTGAAGGCATGTTGCGCGGCCACGGTCATGCCGCCAGCGACATTATTCATTTCACCGATTACGTGGTGGAGCGCGGCAGCGATAAACATATCGCCTATGCCGCCAGTAAAGCCGCGCTGGACAACATGACCCGCTCCTTTGCCCGCAAACTGGCTCCGGAAGTAAAAGTGAACGCTATCGCCCCGTCGCTCATTTTATTTAATGAGGGCGACGACGCGGAATACCGTCAGCAGGCGCTGAATAAATCGTTAATGAAAACGGCGCCGGGTGAAAAAGAGGTGATCGATTTAATCGATTATCTGCTGACCAGTTGCTTCGTGACTGGCCGCAGTTTCGCCGTCGACGGCGGCCGCCATTTGCGTTAGTGCAGCCTGACCCAGCAAAAAATCAGCAGCCAGGCGCTCAGGCACCAGCAGATGACCGCCCCGCCGAGCGCCATCGGTAGCTTCATCACCCCGGTGAAATACCAGAGCGACAGAAGATACACGAAATAGGGAATGATCGACCACATACTGAATATGATGGTGGTTCTTAACGCTTCGATACCGCGCTCGCTGGCGACGATGTAATGCGCGATCAACGCGAAAGTGGGAAATAGCGGAATCAACCCTGCAATATAATAATTTTTCGTTTTTGCCAGTAAGCCGATCACCACAACGACCAGCGCGCCGAGAGCGGCTTTTATTACGAGTCCCATTGCCTTGCCTTAACACATCAATAACATCGGCTGTTAGCATAACGGAAGCGCTTCCGTTTAGGAAAGATTAATGGAAGGCGGCGCCGCCGCGGTGTATGTTGGCGTTTTTAGTCTGGCAATAATGGCATGAACACGATTGTATTTGTCGAAGACGATCCTGAGGTTGGCGCGCTCATCGCAGCTTATCTGGCAAAACACGATTTTGACGTAGTGGTTGAGCCGCGCGGTGATAAGGCGGAAGCGCGTATTCTGGAAGTGCAGCCCGATCTGGTCCTGCTGGACATCATGCTTCCCGGCAAAGACGGTATGACATTGTGTCGTGATATTCAGGGGCGCTGGCAGGGACCGATTGTGCTGCTTACCTCTCTCGACAGCGATATGAATCACATCCTTGCGCTGGAAATGGGCGCCTGCGACTACATACTGAAAACGACGCCCCCTGCCGTGCTACTCGCCCGCCTGCGCCTGCATTTACGTCAAAGCGAACACGCCACTCTGGCGAAAGGCATTCAGAGTGGCGGCGCGACGCCGTACAACCCTTTACGCTTTGGCTCGCTGAGGGTCGATCCGATTAACCGTTCAGTGTCGCTGGGCGGCGAACAGGTCTCCCTTTCCACCGCCGATTTCGAACTGTTATGGGAACTGGCGACCCATGCCGGACAGATTATGGATCGCGACGCGCTGCTGAAAAATTTGCGCGGAGTCAGCTACGACGGACTGGATCGTAGCGTGGACGTCGCAATTTCACGTCTGCGTAAAAAGTTGCGTGATAACGCCACGGAACCCTATCGCATAAAAACCGTGCGAAACAAAGGCTACTTGTTTGCGCCCCATGCCTGGGATGATGAAACCGCATACTGAGTGGAGAATGGAATGAAAAAACTCTTTGTGCAGTTTTATCTCCTGCTGTTTGTCTGCTTTCTGGTGATGACCCTGCTGGTTGGCCTGGTCTACAAATTCACCGCCGAGCGCGCCGGAAGGCAGTCGCTGGATGATTTGATGAAAAGCTCACTGTACCTGATGCGCAGTGAACTGCGGGAGATCCCGCCCCGTGACTGGGGTAAGACCATCAAACAGATGGATCTCAATCTCTCCTTCGACTTACGCGTTGAACCGCTGACCCACTTCCGGCTGGACGCGTCCTCAATGGAGCGCCTTCGCAGCGGCGACATTATTGCGCTGGACGATCAGTACACCTTTATTCAGCGTATTCCGCGCAGCCACTACGTTCTGGCCGTCGGTCCGGTGCCCTATCTCTACTACCTGCATCAGATGCGCCTGCTGGACATCGCGTTGATGGCGATCATCGCCATTTCACTCGCCCTGCCGGTGTTTATCTGGATGCGTCCTCACTGGCAGGACATGCTGCGACTAGAAGCTGCGGCTCAGCGTTTCGGTAAAGGTCATCTGGGTGAGCGACTGAACTTCAACAGCGGTTCCAGCTTTGAGCGGCTGGGCATTGCTTTTAACCAGATGGCTGACAACATCACTGCGCTGATCGCCAGTAAAAAACAGCTGATTGACGGTATCGCCCATGAACTGCGCACGCCGTTGGTGCGTCTTCGCTATCGGCTGGAGATGAGCGAAAACCTCAGTCACCAGGAGTCGCTGGCGCTTAATCGTGACATCGGGCAGCTTGAGTCGCTAATCGAGGAGCTATTAACTTATGCCCGTCTCGACAGGCCGCAAAATGAACTGCACCTTAGCGAACCGGACCTCCCGGCGTGGATAACGTCCCACATTGAAGACGTACAGAGCGTCACTCCGGAACGCACGCTAACCCTCTCTCAGGTCGTTCGCGGGCACTACGGCGCACTGGATATGCGTCTGCTGGAGCGCGTTCTGGATAACTTACTCAACAACGCACTGCGTTACTGCAAAACGACCGTTGAAATTAGCCTGCTGCGGGACGGACACCTCGCGACGTTGATTGTCGAGGATGACGGCCCAGGCATCGCGCCCGATGCCCGGCAAAAGGTGTTCGAACCTTTTGTGCGCCTCGACCCCAGCCGTGATCGCGCCACCGGTGGATGCGGTCTTGGACTCGCCATAGTCCACTCCATCGCGATGGCGATGGGGGGGACGGTGAGCAGCGGCGTGAGCCACCTTGGCGGCGCGCAATTTCGTTTTAGCTGGCCTCTCCGGGCCCCCCTCGCGCAAGAATCCCTTGCCTGACGACGACCGCATTGTAGCCGCCGACGAAAAGTTGTGCTATAAAAAAGTATGTTGTAACTAATGAGAATCGATCATGGCACGCTACGATCTTGTCGACCGACTGAACAGCACGTTTCGTCAGATGGAGCAGGCGCTCGCGGCGCTGACGGAAGCGCTCAGCCAGCAACCCCTGACGATTGCCCGCGTTTTTTCCCTGCCGGAGATCAGTAAAGAAGATGAGCATAACCCGCTGGAGACCATTGCGGTCAAACAGCATCTGGGTAAAGAAGCGCTGTCGCTGGCGTTAGCGCATTATCGCCACCTGTTCATTCAGCAGCAGTCGGAGAAGCGCAGCAGCAAAGCGGCGGTTCGTTTGCCCGGCGTGATCTGCTTTCGGGTGGATAACGCCAGTCAGCAGGCGTTACAGCGTCAGGTTGAACAGATAAACCAGTTGAAAACCACCTTCGAATATATCGTTACCGTGGAGTCAGGCTTACCCTCTGCAGCACGATTTGAATGGGTGCATCGTCATTTACCCGGGTTGATCACGCTCAATGCCTACCGCGCGTTGACGGTGATTAACGATCCGGCGACGCTGCGCTTCGGCTGGGCGAATAAACATATCATCAAGAATCTCACCCGCGACGAGGTGCTGGCCCAGCTTGAAAAAAGCCTCAACACCCCACGTAGCGTACATCCCTGGACCCGCGAGGAGTGGCAGGCAAAGCTGGAGCGAGAATACCAGGATATCGCCGCGCTACCGCAGCGGGCGAAATTGAAAATTAAGCGTCCGGTCAAGGTCCAGCCCATCGCCAGGGTCTGGTATAAAGGGAAACAGAAGCAGGTGCAACACGCCTGCCCGACCCCGCTGATTGCGTTAATCAGCACGGATAACGGCGCGGGTGTGCCCGACATCGGCGAACTGCTGAATTACGATGCCGATAATGTTCAGCACCGTTTTAAACCCCAGGCGCAGCCGCTACGGTTGATGATTCCCCGGCTGCACCTGTACGTGGCGGATTAACGGCCCGGCTTCATGCTGCCGACCATCTGCTCTGGCCGCACCCAGCGATCAAACTCTTCTTCACTGAGGTGGCCCAGCGCCAGAGCGGCGGCTTTCAGCGTCAGCCCCTCTTTGTGCGCTTTTTTGGCGATCTCTGCCGCTTTATCATAGCCGATGTGGGTATTCAGCGCGGTGACCAGCATCAGCGACTCGTTAAGCAACTGGTTGATGCGCTCGCGGTTCGGTTCAATCCCTGTCGCGCAATGGGCGTTAAAGCTTTCCATGCCGTCGGCCAGCAGACGCACAGATTGCAGGAAATTATGAATCACCATCGGGCGATAAACGTTGAGTTCGAAGTTTCCCGACGCCCCTCCTATGTTGATTGCCACATCGTTGCCCATCACCTGGCAGCACAGCATCGTCAACGCTTCACATTGTGTCGGGTTAACCTTGCCCGGCATGATCGAACTGCCCGGTTCGTTTTCCGGGATAGCGATTTCACCAATGCCGCAGCGCGGACCGGAAGCCAGCCAGCGCACATCATTGGCGATTTTCATCAGTGAGGCCGCCAGCCCTTTCAGCGCGCCGTGAGCGTGTACCAGCGCATCACAGGTGGCAAGCGCTTCAAACTTATTGGGTGCGGTAACAAACGGCGCCTGGGTTATCACCGCCAGTTCATCGGCCACGCGACGCGCATATTCAGGATGGGTATTCAGACCTGTACCAACGGCGGTGCCGCCAAGCGCCAGTTCCGCCACGTGCGACAGGCTGGCCTCCAGGTGTTTATGGTTATGCTCAAGCATTGCCACCCAGCCGGAGATTTCCTGACCGAGCGTCAGCGGCGTGGCGTCCTGTAGGTGGGTACGACCAATTTTGACTATGTCGGCGAAGGCGTGGGATTTCTCGCGCAGGGTCTGGGTTAATATCGTCAGTTGCGGAATAAGTTGCTTACGTAACGCCAGCAGCGCAGCCACATGCATGGCCGTCGGGAAAACGTCATTTGAGCTTTGGCTCTTGTTGACGTCATCATTGGGATGCACTTTGCGATCCATTCCGCGCACCCCGCCCAACAGCTCGCTTGCCCGGTTCGCCAGAACTTCATTCATATTCATATTACTTTGCGTACCGGAACCGGTCTGCCAGATAGCCAGAGGAAACTCATCGGCATGTTTGTCTGCCAGCACTTCGTCGGCGGCCTGCATGATGGCAGAGGCCTTCTCCGGCGACAGCAGCCCTAAATCCTCGTTAACCTTTGCCGCTGCACGCTTAGTGAGCGCCAGCGCGTGGATCAGCGCGACGGGCATTTTTTCGGTCGAAATACGAAAATGCTCCAGTGAACGTTGGGTTTGCGCGCCCCACAGTTTATCTGCCGGGACATCAATTGCACCCATCGAATCTTTCTCGCGGCGTACCGTTACCATTACCTTCTCCTTACTTAATGCGTTGATGAGGTTATGTTCGACATTGCCCACTTGCTTGCGGTCTTATGAGTATTAACGATGACGTAACCGTCGTTTGGTGGTTCGTGCGAAAAAAAACCGCCCCGTAGGGCGGCTGACGTTATTTCACGCAGCGTGCGCACTGCGACGTCTGAATCTGCTGGAAAAAGTCATTTCCTTTATCATCCACCAGGATAAAGGCCGGGAAATCTTCCACTTCGATCTTCCAGATCGCTTCCATGCCCAGTTCCGGGTATTCCACACATTCGAGGCTCTTGATGCTGCCCTGTGCCAGCACCGCCGCCGGGCCGCCAATACTGCCGAGGTAGAAACCGCCGTGCTTGTGACAGGCATCGGTGACCTGCTGGCTGCGGTTCCCCTTCGCCAGCATTATCATGCTGCCGCCGGCGGCCTGAAGCTGATCGACGTAAGAATCCATCCGACCTGCGGTAGTTGGGCCGAGCGAGCCCGATGCGTACCCTTCCGGCGTTTTCGCCGGACCGGCGTAATAGATGGGATGATCTTTCACATACTGCGGCAGGCCTTCGCCCCGATCCAGACGCTCTTTCAGTTTGGCATGGGCGATATCACGCCCCACAATAATGGTTCCGTTCAGAGACAGACGCGTGGAAACCGGGTACTGCGACAGTTGCGCCAGTATATCTTTCATCGGGCGGTTCAGGTCAACGCGCACCGCTTCCCCTTCGCCTGCTTTGCGCAGCGCCTCGGGAATATATTTACCCGGATTATGCTCCAGCTTTTCGATCCAGATCCCATCGCGGTTAATCTTCGCCTTGATGTTACGGTCCGCGGAACAGGAAACCCCCATCCCCACCGGACAGGACGCCCCGTGACGCGGCAGACGAATCACCCGGATATCATGAGCGAAATATTTGCCCCCGAACTGCGCGCCCAGTCCCAGATTTTGCGCTTCCACCAGCAGCTCTTTTTCCAGCTCAACGTCGCGGAAAGCCTGACCGTGTTCATTTCCTTCCGTTGGCAGCGCGTCATAATATTTCGCAGAGGCCAGTTTGACGGTTTTCAGGTTTGCTTCGGCAGACGTGCCGCCAATAACAAACGCGATGTGGTATGGCGGGCAGGCCGCGGTGCCCAGCGTGCGCATTTTATCGACCAGATAATTTTTCAGTTTACCCGGCGTCAGCAGCGCTTTGGTTTCCTGATACAGATACGTTTTATTCGCCGATCCCCCGCCCTTGGCGATACAGAGGAATTTATACTCATCGCCATCCACGCTATAAAGGTCAATCTGCGCTGGCAGGTTGGTGCCGGTATTCACTTCTTTATACATGTCCAGCGCGGCATTCTGCGAGTAGCGCAGGTTATCTTCGATATAGGTGTTATACACCCCGCGCGCCAGCGCAGCCTCATCGCCGCCGCCAGTCCACACGCGTTGCCCTTTTTTGCCGACAATAATCGCTGTACCGGTGTCCTGGCAGGTCGGCAAAATGCCTTTCGCGGCGATGTCGGAATTGCGTAGAAACTGCAGCGCAACGTACTTGTCGTTTTCGCTGGCTTGTGGGTCAAGCAGAATATCGGCGACCTGCTGCTGATGCGCCGGGCGCAGCATGAACGAGGCGTCATGGAAGGCCTGTTGCGCCAGCAGCGTGAGCGCCTGTGGCGCAACTTTCAGGATCTCTTGTCCTTCAAATTCGGCCACGGAAACGTGTTCACTGGTCAGCAGATAGTATTCGGTATCATCCTTTTTAAGGGGAAAAGGATCCTGATAAAAGAAGGGTTTGTTTGACATTGATCTCTCACTTACTGCTCGGTCTGATTATCTTAGGCTTCAGGGCAGATGTTCCTTTGCCCTCGTTAAAAGCGAGTTACACTATCCTACACAATTTTTTAACAAAAACTGAGACAAGTACGACTTTTTGCGTGCACAGGTTACATCCCGCGGGTTTCTTGGTTTAATAACCGCATTCATTTCCACCTCATTTTAAAATTGAAACAGGGCATTGAAATGCAAAAACTTATCAACTCGGTGCAGAACTATGCGTGGGGCAGTAAAACGGCGCTGACGGAGCTTTACGGCATGGCTAACCCGCAGCAGCAGCCGATGGCGGAGCTGTGGATGGGCGCGCACCCAAAAAGCAGCTCTCAGGTGGTTGATGCTAACGGCCAAACCGTGTCGCTACGTGACGTCATCGAAAAGCATAAATCCACCCTGCTGGGCGATGCGGTTGCTGAGCGTTTTGGAGAGCTGCCCTTCCTGTTTAAAGTCCTTTGCGCCGCACAACCGCTGTCCATTCAGGTGCATCCGAACAAACGTAATTCTGAAACAGGCTTTGCCCGGGAAAATGCCGCCGGGATCCCGCTGGATGCCGCCGAGCGCAACTACAAAGATCCGAACCATAAGCCAGAGCTGGTTTTTGCCCTGACGCCGTTCCTGGCGATGAACGCATTTCGCGAGTTCTCTGAGATCGTCTCCCTACTGCAACCGGTCGCTGGCGCTCACACCGCTATCGCGCATTTTCTGGAAACCCCCAATGCTGAACGGCTGAGTGAACTGTTCGCCGGTCTGCTGAATATGCAGGGGGAAGAAAAATCCCGCGCGCTGGCGATTCTGAAAGCCGCTCTGGAAAATCAGCAAGGCGAACCGTGGCAGACGATTCGTCTTATCGCCGAGTTTTACCCGGATGACAGCGGCCTGTTTTCGCCGCTGCTGTTAAACGTGGTGAAACTGAATCCGGGAGAAGCCATGTTCCTGTTCGCTGAAACGCCGCATGCCTATCTGCAGGGTGTGGCGCTGGAAGTGATGGCCAATTCCGATAACGTTTTGCGCGCCGGACTGACGCCAAAATATATCGATATTCCGGAACTGGTCGCCAACGTCAGATTCGACGCTAAGCCAGCCAACCAGTTGTTAACAACGCCGGAGAAAAACGGTGCGGAACTGGACTTCCCTATTCCGGTAGATGATTTCGCCTTCTCGTTGCACGACCTGTCCGCGCAGGAAACGCCCGTCGCGCAGCAAAGCGCGGCGATTCTGTTCTGCGTGGAAGGCGAAGCTGTGCTCAGCAAAGGCGAGCAACGTCTGGTGTTGAAGCCCGGCGAGTCTGCGTTCATCAGCGCTGCGGAGTCGCCGATCATGGCCAGTGGCGTGGGCCGTTTAGCGCGGGTCTACAACAAGTTCTAGCAACTTACTGAATTTTTTAACAACTCTTGCTAAGCTAGTAAGAGGTCTTTGCGTTCTCCAGGCGGCCCGGGCTGCCTGGTTTCATTTTATGGATAAACAATATGAAAAAATCGCTGGTAGCTGCGAGTGTCATCGTCGCACTCGGTATCGTCTGGACGGGCGGTGCATGGTACACAGGTAAGAAGCTGGAAACCCATCTTTCTGAGATGGTCAGTCAGGCCAATGAGCAAATTAAGCGCAGCGCGCCGCAGGCGAATGTGGAACTTGGCTATCAAAACTATCAGCGCGGCGTGTTCAGCAGCCAGCTGCAACTGGTGCTTAAGCCGGTTGCCGGCAAAGAAAATCCGTGGCTGAAAGCGGGCCAGAGCGTGGTTTTCAATGAGTCTGTCGATCATGGTCCTTTCCCCTTCGCGCAGTTAAAAACCCTGAATCTCATCCCGTCAATGGCCTCGGTGAAAACCACCCTGCAAAATAACGAGGTCAGCAAGCCGCTGTTTGATCTCGCCAAAGGCGAAGCTCCCTTTGAGATCAACTCCCGTATAAGCTACAGCGGCGATACGCGTTCGGTGATGGCGGTGAAGCCGCTGAATTACGAGAATGAGACCGATAAAGTTGCCTTTAGCGGCGGCGAGTTCATCTTCAACGCCGACAAAGAAGGCAAAGAGGTGTCGCTTTCCGGTGAAGCGCAGAGTGGTCTGGTGAACGCAGTAAACGAATATGGTCAGAAGGTTCAGTTCACCTTCAACAATCTTAAGACCGAAGGTTCCAGCACCCTCGCGAGCTTCGGCGAGCGCGTTGGCGATCAGAAACTGACCCTCGATAAAATGGCGATCTCTGTTGAAGGCAAAGAGATGGCGCTGCTCGAAGGTATGGAAATTAACGGCAAAACCGATCTGGTCAACGACGGCAAAACCATTAACAGCCAGTTGGATTATTCGCTTAACAGCCTGAAAGTGCAGAATCAGGATCTGGGTAGCGGTAAGCTGACGCTGAAAGTGGGCCAGATAGACGGCGAAGCATGGCATCAGTTTAGCCAGCAGTATAATGCGCAAACCCAGGCGCTGTTGACACAGCCGGAAATCGCAGATAACCCGGAACTCTATCAGCAAAAAGTGACCGAGGCGTTCTTCAGCGCCCTGCCGCTGCTGATGAAAGGTGAACCGGTGGTGACGGTCGCGCCGCTGAGCTGGAAAAACGCAAAAGGTGAAACCACCTTTAACCTGTCCCTGTTCCTGAAAGACCCGGCAACCGCGCAGGGCGAGCCGAAGACGCTGGCCGATGAAGTCGACCGTTCGGTGAAATCACTTGACGGCAAATTAGCCATCCCCATGGATATGGCCGTTGAGTTCATGACGCAGATTGCCAAACTGGAAGGTTACCAGCAGGAGCAGGCGGAAAAACTGGCTACGCAGCAGGTCAAAGGTCTGTCAGCCATGGGGCAGATGTTCCGGGTGACCACCCTGGAAGACAACACCATTGGCAGCAGCCTGCAGTACGCTAACGGCCAGGTGACGCTGAACGGGAATAAAATGCCGCTGGAAGAATTTGTCGGCTTGTTCGGCATGGCGTCATTGCCGGTGCCAGACGCACCGACGCAGCCGTAAGGCCCCCTCTGAACCCCTCGTCTGAGGGGTTTATTTTTGTATCACCAGCCGCGCCGATAACGTCTGGTTACGGTTGTGTCCGTCATCATGGCCGATGCGTTGCAGTATGCGTTCCGCCAGGGAATACCCCATTTCGCGCGCCGGCGTTGTGGCCCAGACAATAGGCAAATCATCCAGCGCGTTTTCCGGAACGTCGGCAAACGCCCCCAGTGAAATCTGCTGTTCAAAGTAACGATCGACGCCGACCTCGCCGCTCTGGCGACCGGCGCGCATCAGGCCAAACCACGCGCCCATGGCGATCACTTCGTTATAGCAGACCACGGCGCTGATGGTCGGATTTCGTCGTAGCAACGTGGTGATGGCCTCAGCCGCCTGTTTTTGGCTGGTGGCGCACTCCAGCACCCAGTCACTGTGAAACGGCAGACCATATTTCAACAGCGTGGCGCAGTAGCCGCCCACGCGTTCGGCCCGGGTCAAAGAGGAGCTTTGCCCGCCTAACCAGGCAATACGCTGATGGCCGTGGCGGATGAGATGCTCCGTCAGCAACTGTGCCGCCTGCATATTGTCGGGGCGCACAGTATCCACGTCGTCGGGATAGCTGGCGCGAGAGGCAAACACCACGGGAATGCCCTTTTCTTCCGCCATCACGCGTAGCGTCTCACTGCTCCCCGCAGCGCCGGCGATGATCACCCCATCGACACCCTGATTCAGTAACATCGTAAAACGCTGTTCCAGCTGTTCGCCGTCATGTCCGCCATGCAGCAGAAAGACCATCCGTCCCTGCGACTCCAGCGCTTCGGTCAAGCCCGCGGTGAGCTCCGCGTAAAACCGGGCGGATAAATCACGAACGATCAGCCCAACAACGCCGCTCTGTCCTCCCCGCAGCGCGGAAGCCTGACGGTTGCGCACAAAGCCCAGTTCTTCGATCGCCGCATTGACGCGCTCGCCGGTGGCGGTTGAAATACGTCCTTTACCGCTGAGCACCAGCGAAACCGTACTGACCGACACCCCCGCCGCCAGCGCCACATCGTGGATAGTGATTTTTTTGGCTATAGCCATGGAAACAACAAACTCCCCTGCTAACGTGACAGATAAAACGTTTTATCAATCACTTATATTTATACGCCCTATTATCCTTCGATAATGTGATTTGCGCCGCACTAAAATAAGGTAAAACGTTTTATCTTTCCGCTCAAATTTACGCGTTACCGATGGATTTTCACAAGGAGTCGTTAGATGACGGCAAAAACAGCACCCAAAATCACGTTATGGGAATTTTTCCAGCAGTTGGGCAAAACCTTCATGCTGCCCGTCGCTTTACTGTCGTTTTGCGGCATTATGCTGGGCATCGGCAGTTCGTTAAGCAGCCACGATGTGCTGACTCTGCTTCCGGCGTTGGGCAATCCGGTCCTGCAGGCGATCTTCACCTGGATGAGCAAAGTCGGTTCATTCGCCTTTAGCTTCCTGCCGGTCATGTTCTGCATCGCGATTCCTTTAGGTCTGGCGCGCGAAAACAAAGGCGTCGCCGCGTTCGCCGGTTTCGTCGGCTATGCGGTGATGAACCTTGCGGTTAACTTCTGGCTAACCGCAAAAGGCATTCTGCCCGCCACCGACCCGGCGGTGCTGAAAGCCAATAACATCCAGAATATCCTCGGGATCCCGTCCATCGACACCGGGATCCTCGGCGCGGTCATCGCCGGTATTATCGTCTGGATGCTGCACGAACGTTTTCACAATATTCGTCTGCCGGATGCGCTGGCATTCTTCGGCGGGACCCGCTTTGTGCCGATTATCTCTTCCGTGGTCATGGGCCTGGTGGGTCTGGTCATTCCACTGGTTTGGCCGGTATTTGCGATGGGCATCAGCGGACTCGGTCATATGATTAACAGCGCGGGCGACTTTGGCCCTATGTTGTTTGGTACCGGCGAACGTCTGCTGTTACCGTTTGGTTTACATCACATTCTGGTTGCGCTGATTCGCTTTACCGACGCAGGCGGTACCCAGGAAGTGTGCGGTCATACGGTGAGCGGCGCCCTGACTATCTTCCAGGCGCAGTTGAGCTGCCCTACCACACAGGGTTTCTCTGAAAGCGCAACCCGCTTCCTCTCACAGGGTAAAATGCCCGCGTTTCTCGGTGGCTTACCGGGAGCCGCATTAGCGATGTATCACTGCGCCCGGCCTGAAAATCGCCATAAAATCAAAGGACTGTTGATATCTGGCCTGATCGCGTGCGTCGTGGGCGGCACCACGGAACCGCTGGAATTTTTATTCCTGTTCGTTGCCCCGGTACTGTATGTGATTCACGCGTTACTGACGGGTCTGGGTTTCACCATTATGTCGGTGCTGGGCGTGACCATCGGCAACACTGACGGCAATATTATCGATTTTGTCGTGTTTGGTATTCTGCACGGCCTGTCGACCAAGTGGTATCTGGTGCCAGTGGTAGCCGCTATCTGGTTCGCGGTGTACTACGTCATTTTCCGCTTCGCCATCACCCGCTTTAATCTGAAAACGCCGGGTCGCGACAGTGACATCGCCAGCACGATAGAAAAAGCCGTTGCCGGCGCGCCGGGTAAATCGGGCTATAATGTGCCAGCCATTCTGGCGGCGCTGGGCGGTGCCGATAATATCGTCAGCCTTGATAACTGCATCACCCGCCTGCGTCTGTCGGTGAAGGATATGTCGCTTGTGAACGTACAGGCGCTCAAGGACAACCGCGCCATTGGGGTGGTTCAGTTGAATCAGCATAATTTGCAGGTGGTCATTGGTCCGCAGGTTCAGTCGGTGAAAGACGAAATGGCGGGTCTGATGAATACCGTTCAGGCATAAGGGCTACGCTATGTTCGATTTTTCAACCGTTGTTGACAGGCATGGGACCTGGTGCACCCAATGGGATTACGTTGCCGACCGTTTTGGTTCTGCCGATCTGCTGCCGTTTACCATTTCCGATATGGATTTCGCGACGGCGCCCTGTATCCTGGAGGCGCTGCACCAGCGCCTCGCTCACGGCGTACTGGGCTACAGCCGCTGGCAAAATGATGCGTTTCTCGGCGCCATCGCCTCCTGGTTCGATCAACGGCACAACACCACGATCGACACCGGTTCGCTGGTGTATGGCCCCTCGGTGATCTATATGGTGTCGGAATTAATTCGCCAGTGGTCCGCGCCGGGTGACGGCGTGGTTGTCCATACGCCTGCCTATGACGCTTTTTACAAAGCCATAGAGGGCAATCAGCGCACCGTGATTCCCGTCGCCCTGGAAAACCCCCGTGCGGGATGGATCTGCGATCGGGATAAACTGGAAGCGGCGCTGGCGCGACCGGAGAGTAAAATTCTGTTGCTGTGCAGCCCGCACAACCCGACCGGTAAAGTCTGGACGCGCGGTGAACTGGAGATCATGGCGGCGCTGTGCGAGCGCCACGGCGTTCGGGTTATTTCCGATGAAATTCATATGGACATGGTGTGGGGAGAACAGCCGCACATTCCCTGGTGCAACGTGGCGAACGGCAACTGGGCGCTGTTAACCTCCGGCTCGAAGAGCTTCAATATTCCGGCGCTTACTGGCGCGTATGGCCTGATACAAGATGAACAGAGCCGTACTCGTTATCTCAATGCGCTAAAAGGTCGCGATGGTCTGTCGTCGCCTGCCGTCCTGGCGCTGACCGCGCACATCGCAGCCTACGAGCAAGGCGCGCCCTGGCTGGATGCGCTTCGCGGTTACCTGAAGGATAATTTGCGTTATGTTGCCGATACGCTTAACGGCGCCTTTCCGGAACTGGCCTGGCAACCGCCGCAGTCAACGTATCTGGCGTGGATCGATCTGCGTTCGCTGAAGATTGATGATCATGCATTGCAGTCTGCGCTTATTCATCAGCAAAAAATCGCCATAATGCCCGGCTTTACCTATGGCGATGAGGGGCGCGGCTTTGTGCGTTTAAATGCCGGTTGCCCGCGTTCGAAACTTGAACAAGGCGTCTCCGGCCTGATAAAGGCGATTCGTGCCGTCCGCTAACGCACCGTTGCGCAATGAAATTAATCATTGCGCAACATAGCTTTTCACCGGGATTTGTTTTTATAATAGCGCGCACTTTTCTATTCAAATAATGAGTGCGACCATGATTGATACTTCCCTGCCGTTAACTGACATTCATCGCCACCTGGATGGCAACATCCGCGCCCAGACCATCCTCGACCTTGGTCGCCAGTTCAATTTGACGCTTCCAGCCCAGACGCTCGACACGTTGATCCCCCATGTACAGGTGACCGCGACGGAACCCGATCTGGTCAGTTTCCTCTCTAAGCTGGACTGGGGAGTCAAAGTATTAGGCTCCCTGGACGCCTGCCGCCGCGTGGCGTTCGAGAACGTTGAAGATGCCGCCCGAAATGGCCTGCACTACGTTGAACTGCGATTTTCTCCGGGTTATATGGCCATGACGCATAACCTCCCGATCGCGGGCGTGGTGGAAGCGGTCATCGCGGGTGTACGCGAAGGTTGCGAAGCCTTCGGCGTGGCGGCGCGTTTGATTGGCATCATGAGCCGCACTTTTGGCGAAGCCGCCTGTTTGCAAGAGCTCGAGGCGCTTCTGGCGCACCGCGATCAGATCACCGCGTTGGATCTCGCCGGAGATGAACTGGGCTTCCCGGGCAGTTTGTTCCTGTCGCATTTTAACCGGGCCCGTGACGCTGGGTGGCGCATTACCGTTCATGCGGGAGAAGCCGCGGGCCCGGAAAGCATCTGGCAGGCAATTCGTGAGCTGGGCGCAGAGCGCATCGGACACGGAGTGAAAGCCGTTGAGGATCCTGCGTTGATGGACTTTCTTGCGGAGCAGCGCATCGGAATTGAGTCCTGCCTGACATCAAATATACAGACCAGCACCGTGGCATCGCTGGCGGCGCATCCGCTGAAAACTTTCCTTGAGCACGGCGTACTGGCCAGTCTGAACACCGACGATCCGGCAGTACAGGGCGTAGATATTATTCATGAGTATACCGTCGCGGCGCCGGCTGCGGGTCTGACGCGCGAACAGATTCGCCAGGCGCAGATCAACGGTCTGGAAATCGCTTTTCTGAGTGCGCAGGAAAAACAGGCGCTGCGCGAAAAAGTGGCGGCAGCGTAAAGGACGGTGCCGGATGGCGGTGATGCCTTATCCGGCCTACTGCATAAGCCTGCCCGGCGGGCGATAGCGCCGCCGGGCAGATAGCTCTTACGTCAGACTCAGCGTCGAACGGTGTTTAGCCGACTCAATACCAAGCTCAATCAATTCCATAATCTGAATCGCCTGGCTTGCAGGTACCGGGTTTTCTCCATTACCGTTCAGCGCGTCGCGGATCCCGGCGTAATACGCCGGATAATTCCCCGGAACGGTCAGCCAGGTCTCTTCGACGCGCGTTTCGCCTTCCACGCGGGTAAGCACGCCGTCGCGCATGTCGTAGCCCCAGTCTTCCTGTGGCAGACGCTCGCCGTTTTTCAGCCGCTCTTCCTGCGGGTCAAGGCCATATTTCACATAGCTTCCCCGCGAACCGTGTACGATATAGCGCGCCGATTCCGCCGCCGCCAGCATCGTTCCATGCAAAATCACCCGACGCTGGGGATAAGAGAGCGTGGCGTGAAAATAGTCGGTTGACTGGGCCCCCGGACGCAGTTGCGC
Organism: Citrobacter sp. Cs237; assembly: GCF_030332325.1. NCBI lineage: Bacteria > Pseudomonadati > Pseudomonadota > Gammaproteobacteria > Enterobacterales > Enterobacteriaceae > Citrobacter > Citrobacter sp. Cs237. Next base: position 159,445 of record NZ_JAOWIB010000109.1, read on the forward strand.
CAGATCGACGGTCATACTGACCGGCAGACCAAACAGATTGATTGCCTGATCCAGCAGATGCGGCGCCAGATCGTACCAGATACCGCTACCTGGCCCGCCCTGTTCGCGCCAGCGATCGCGGACCTGCGGGCGGAAGCGGTCAAAGTGAGACTCAAAATAGGCCACTTCCCCCAGCACGCCCTCTGACAGCATCGCTTTCAGGGTCAGAAAATCGCTGTCCCAACGGCGGTTATGAAAGACGGAAAGCACCCGTCCAAGGCTACGCGCCAGCGCATCCAGTTCGCGAGCTTGTGACAGTGTCACGGTAAAAGGCTTATCAACCACCACGTGCTTACCGGCTTCCAGCGCGGCTTTCGCCAGCGGGAAATGGGTGTCGTTAGGGGTGGGAATGACAATCAGGTCAATATTGGGGTCGTTAAACAAATGCTTTGGCTCAGAGACAACGGCCACGGCAGGCCAGTCCGCCTTCACCTTGGCTGCATCGCTGCTGGAAATGACGGCCAGTTCCAGACCGGGTGTACCATCAATTAACGGCGCGTGGAACGTCTTGCTGGCGTATCCATAGCCAATCAATCCTACGCGGATATTGTCACTCATCATGTTGCCTCTCGTTTCAGTCTGTGACCATTTCACACTATCCATAATCGTCTAACAATAGTTTACTTCGCCCCGCAGCAGAAAGGCGAAGAGTTAACTTAAGTCAAACAACCGTCATTTAAGCGCCGTCCGGGGTAATAAAGTGACTGAAACCGTTCCCGAAACCCTTGCTGGCTTAACTTTCGCTAAGTAAAATTCGCCGTCTGTGTTTAAGGATAAATCAAAGCAAATGTCGTCAGTGATCAATCGTATTATCGAATTAACGGGTTGGGTGGTTCTTGCATTTTCCGTGGTGCTGCTGGGCGTGGCTAATCATATTGATAATTACCAGCCGCCAGAGCAAACCGCAGTCGTTCAGAAAAAATGATGCTCTCCCGCCAGGCGGCTTGCGTCGTCTGGCGTTCAGCAACGGGCTTTTAAATACAGAAAAGGCTGAAAAAGTATCTGAAAAAGGTAAATCTGCCGCTTACCGCGCCTGCGCATATTGCCAGTTTCAATGAAGCAGGATAACCTTCTGGCCAGTGCCGTCTGGCACGGCTTTAGCTGTTAAGAAATCACTTATTTTGCATTGGTATCCCGGGCGACCTGGTCAGGGATCGTTTGTTTATTTTTTTTTACGTTCGCAACTCAATAGGCATTATTTTTATATTAGGGATCCCTGTTTATGACCGTTCAGGATTATTTATTAAAATTCCGCAAAATTAGTTCACTTGAAAGTCTGGAAAAGTTGTTCGACCATCTCCATTACACGCTTACCGACGATCGGGACATCATCAATATGTATCGCGCTGCCGATCACCGTCGCGCGGAACTGGTATCCGGCGGTCGCCTGTTTGATGTGGGTCAAGTGCCAAAGTCCGTCTGGCGTTACGTCCAATAAGAAAGTAGCGCTTGCCAGCAAAAGCTTTATAATAACCGCCCCAAAAAGAACGGTACGTCTGGCAATTCCGGAGATTTTATGACCACAACCCCGGCACAACGCATTGGAGGCTGGTTACTTGGCCCACTGGCCTGGCTTTTAGTCGCGTTGTTAAGTGCTTCACTGGCCCTTTTTCTTTACGCTACGGCGCTCGCAACGCCGCAAACGTTCAGAATGTTGTCAGAACAAAGCGGGGGCAATCTGGTTTTATGGGGCGTTTCTTTTCTTACCGCGATCGCCATGTGGTATTACACCCTGTGGTTGACGATTGCGTTCTTTAAGCGCAGACGTTGTGTGCCAAAGCACTATATTGTCTGGTTGCTGGTGTCGGTTTTGCTGGCGATCAAATCCTTTGCCTTTTCGCCCGTGCCCGATGCTCTTGCCGTACGTCAGCTGCTGTTTCCGCTGTTGGCGGCAGCACTGCTGGTGCCCTATTTCAAACGCTCTGCGCGCGTGAAATCGACTTTCGTGAACCCGTAATAACCATACAGTTAACCTGTTGTCGCCTGCTGTAGATTGTCAGATAATAGGCGGCTTTTTTATTTCAGGCCGAAATATGACTGATTACCTGCTGCTGTTTATCGGAACTGTGCTGGTCAATAACTTTGTACTGGTGAAGTTTCTGGGGCTTTGTCCGTTTATGGGGGTGTCCAAAAAACTGGAAACCGCCATGGGAATGGGCCTCGCAACGACGTTCGTGATGACCCTGGCCTCGATCTGCGCATGGCTGATTGATACCTGGATCCTGATTCCGCTCAATCTGATTTATCTGCGCACGCTGGCCTTTATTCTGGTTATCGCGGTTGTTGTACAGTTCACCGAAATGGTGGTGCGTAAGACCAGCCCGGCGCTTTATCGCCTGTTGGGGATTTTCTTACCGTTGATCACCACCAACTGTGCAGTACTGGGCGTCGCGCTGCTGAATATCAACCTTGGTCACACTTTTTTACAGTCGGCGCTGTACGGATTTTCCGCCGCCGTCGGTTTTTCGTTGGTCATGGTGCTGTTTGCCGCCATTCGCGAGCGCCTCGCCGTGGCGGATGTCCCTGCCCCCTTTCGCGGTAACGCGATTGCGCTGATCACGGCAGGGTTAATGTCTCTGGCTTTTATGGGCTTTAGTGGTTTGGTGAAGTTGTAATGAATGCTTTCTGGATTGCCGTTGCCGCCTTGAGCCTGCTGGGCCTGGTGTTCGGCGCCATTCTGGGCTATGCCTCCCGCCGCTATGCGGTGGAAGATGATCCGGTCGTCGAAAAAATTGATGAAATTTTACCGCAAAGCCAGTGTGGGCAGTGCGGTTACCCCGGCTGTCGTCCCTACGCGGAAGCTATCGGTAGCCAGGGTGAGAAAATCAACCGCTGTGCGCCCGGCGGCGAAGCGGTGATGCTTAAAATCGCTGAACTGTTGAATGTCGATCCGCAGCCGATAGACGGCGATGAACAGGCCATTGCGCCTGTGCGTATGCTGGCCGTAATTGATGAAGCCAACTGTATCGGCTGCACGAAGTGCATTCAGGCCTGCCCTGTTGACGCGATTGTCGGTGCGACGCGCGCCATGCACACGGTGATGAGCGATCTCTGTACCGGCTGCAATCTCTGCGTCGATCCTTGCCCGACACAGTGTATCGAACTGCGCCCGGTCGCCGAGACGCCTGACAGTTGGAAGTGGGATTTAAACACGATCCCCGTGCGCATTATCCCCGTGGAACAACATGCTTAAGTTATTCTCTGCTTTCAGAAAAAATAAGATCTGGGATTTCGATGGCGGTATTCATCCGCCAGAAATGAAATCGCAGTCCAACGGAACGCCGCTGCGTCAGGTCCCCCTGGCGCAGCGCTTCGTTATTCCCCTAAAACAGCACATTGGCGCCGAGGGCGAACTGTGCGTTGCTGTCGGTGAGCACGTATTGCGGGGACAGCCGTTAACCCGTGGGCGCGGAAAAATGCTGCCGGTACATGCGCCCACCTCCGGAACGATAGCGGCAATTGCCCCGCACTCCACCGCCCATCCCTCCGCCCTCGCTGAACTGAGCGTGATCATTGATGCCGACGGCGAAGACCGCTGGATTGAGCGTGAAGGTTGGTCGGACTACACCTCGCATAGTCGCGAAGAATTAATCACCCGCATCCACCAGTATGGCGTTGCGGGTCTTGGCGGCGCGGGCTTCCCAACCGGCGTAAAACTGCAGGGCGGCGGTGATAAAATCGAAACGCTGATCGTCAACGCGGCGGAATGTGAACCTTACATTACCGCTGACGATCGCCTGATGCAGGACTGTGCCGCGCAGGTCGTCGAGGGGATCCGCATCCTTGCGCATATCCTCCAGCCACGCGAGGTTCTGATTGGTATTGAAGATAACAAACCGCAGGCCATTTCGATGTTGCGCGCCGTGTTGGCCGACGCTCATGACATCTCCCTGCGCGTGATCCCCACTAAATATCCCTCAGGCGGCGCGAAACAACTTACCCAGATCCTGACCGGCAAACAGGTGCCCCACGGCGGTCGTTCTTCCGATATCGGCGTGCTGATGCAAAACGTCGGTACCGCCTATGCCGTTAAACGTGCGGTAATTGATGGTGAACCCATTACCGAACGCGTGGTGACGCTGACAGGCGAAGCCGTCAGTCGCCCCGGCAACGTCTGGGCGCGACTGGGTACGCCGGTGCGTCATCTTCTGAACGACGCGGGATTCTGCCCATCAGCCGATCAAATGGTGATCATGGGCGGCCCGCTAATGGGCTTCACTCTGCCCTGGCTCGATGTGCCGGTGGTCAAAATCACTAACTGTCTGCTGGCGCCTTCCGCAACCGAAATGGGCGAACCCCAGGAAGAAAAAGGCTGTATTCGCTGCAGCGCCTGTGCGGACGCCTGCCCGGCCGATCTACTGCCGCAACAGCTTTACTGGTTCAGTAAAGGGCAGCAGCATGATAAAGCCACCGCGCACAACATTGCTGACTGCATTGAATGCGGCGCCTGCGCATGGGTATGCCCGAGCAATATTCCTCTGGTGCAATATTTCCGTCAGGAAAAAGCCGAACTGAACGCCATAAGCCAGGAAGAAAAACGGGCGGCGGAAGCCAAAGCGCGATTTGAAGCACGTCAGGCGCGTCTGGAACGCGAAAAAGCGGCACGCCTTGAGCGCCATAAAAAAGCGGCGGTCCAGCCAGCGGCGAAAGACCAGGACGCCATCGCTGCAGCCCTTGCGCGAGTGAAACAAAAACAAGCTCAGGCAACTCAGCCGGTTATCATCCAGGCCGGGGAAAAACCGGATAACAGCGCGGTCATTGCCGCCCGGGAAGCGCGTAAGGCTCAGGCGCGCGCAAAACAGGCGGAAAATAGTGTCACCACGGATACCGACCCGCGTAAAGCGGCGGTCGAAGCCGCTATTGCCCGCGCGAAAGCGCGTAAGCTGACACAGCAGGCAACGGACGAACAGGCCGCGCCCGCCGAACCGGTGGACCCGCGTAAAGCGGCGGTTGAGGCCGCCATTGCCCGCGCGAAAGCGCGTAAGCTGGCGCAGCAGGCAACGGACGAACAGGCCGCGCCTGCCGAGCCGGTGGACCCGCGTAAAGCGGCGGTTGAAGCCGCCATTGCCCGCGCGAAAGCGCGTAAGCTGACACAGCAGGCAACGGACCAACAGGCCTCGTCCGCCGAACCGGTCGATCCGCGTAAAGCGGCGGTTGAAGCCGCCATTGCCCGCGCGAAAGCGCGTAAGCTGGCGCAGCAGGCAACGGACGAACAGGCCGCGCCCGCCGAACCGGTCGATCCGCGTAAAGCGGCGGTTGAAGCCGCCATTGCTCGCGCGAAAGCCAAAAAAGCCGCTCAGCAGCAGGTTGTCAACGAGGAATAAATGGTATTCAGAATCGCAAGTTCTCCTTACACGCATAACCAGCGTCAGACATCACGCATTATGCTGCTGGTTTTACTCGCCGCCGTACCGGGTATTGCCGCACAGCTGTGTTTTTTTGGCTGGGGCACGCTTTTTCAGATTGTGCTTGCAGGCATCAGCGCCGTTCTCGCAGAAGCCGCGGTGCTCAGACTGCGTAAACAGCCGGTTCTGTCCGTTTTAAAAGACAATTCCGCTGTGTTGACCGGATTGCTGTTGGCCGTCAGTATTCCGCCGCTGGCCCCCTGGTGGATGGGGGTTCTCGGTACCGTTTTTGCCGTGATTATCGCCAAACAGCTGTATGGCGGCCTGGGTCAGAATCCGTTTAACCCGGCAATGATTGGCTACGTTGTCCTGCTCATCTCCTTCCCCGTTCAGATGACAAGCTGGCTACCGCCACATGAGATTGCCGCGCTATCGCCAGGCCTGATGGATGCGCTTCAGGTGATCCTGACCGGTCATACCGCCAGCGGTAACGATATGAATAGCTTGCGGATGGGCATTGACGGGATCAGTCAGGCCACGCCGCTGGATACCTTTAAAACTGCGCTGCATGCGGGGCGCTCTGTTGATCAGATCCAGCAATACCCTATTTACCGCGGCGCGTTTGCGGGTGTGGGCTGGCAGTGGGTCAATCTGGCATGGCTGGCTGGCGGTGTCTGGTTGCTGTGGAAAAAAGCGATTCGCTGGCATATTCCGGTCAGCTTTCTGCTCTCGTTAAGTGTCTGCGCAACGCTGGGCTGGTTTTTCGCCCCCGACGCCCTGGCCTCACCGTCAATCCACCTGCTTTCCGGTGCGACCATGCTCGGCGCGTTCTTTATTTTGACCGATCCGGTAACGGCCTCGACCACAAATCGGGGTCGTCTGGTGTTCGGCGCGCTTGCGGGGCTGCTGGTTTGGCTCATCCGCAGCTTTGGCGGTTATCCGGATGGCGTAGCCTTCGCCGTGCTGCTGGCGAATATTACGGTTCCGCTGATCGATTATTACACCCGTCCGCGGGTGTATGGCCATCGCAAAGGATAATCCATGCTGAAAACGATTCGTAAACATGGCATCACGCTGGCGCTGTTTGCAGCAGGCTCAACCGGACTGACCGCCGCCATCAATATGATGACCAAAACGACCATCGACGAGCAGGCCGCTCTCCAGCAAAAAGCGCTTTTTGATCAGGTGCTGCCCGCCGATCGCTATAACAATCAGCTACAGAACCGTTGTTTCATCGTTAGCGCCCCGGCGCTGGGGAAAGGCGAGCACCGCGTTTATATCGCCGAGAAAAACGGCACTCCCGTCGCGGCGGTAATGGAAGCGACGGCGCCTGATGGTTACTCCGGCGCGATTCAACTGCTGGTTGGCGCAGACTTCAACGGCACGGTTTTAGGCACGCGGGTTACCGAACATCACGAAACGCCAGGGCTGGGCGATAAAATCGAACGGCGCTTGTCAGACTGGATCACGCATTTCAGCGGTAAATCGATCCAGGGCGCAAACGACAGTCGCTGGGCAGTAAAAAAAGATGGCGGCGACTTTGACCAGTTTACTGGCGCGACCATTACGCCTCGCGCAGTGGTTAACGCCGTGAAGCGCGCTGGACTTTATGCACAAACGTTGCCCGCGCAACTTTCACACCTTCCCGCCTGTGGAGAATAGACCATGAGCGAAATCAAAGACGTTATTGTCCAGGGGTTATGGAAAAACAACTCCGCGCTGGTTCAGCTGTTGGGCTTATGCCCTCTACTGGCGGTGACCTCAACGGCAACCAATGCGTTGGGCCTGGGACTTGCCACTACACTGGTGCTGACGCTCACCAACCTGACCGTTTCAGCGTTACGCCGCTGGACGCCAGCGGAAATTCGTATCCCGATTTATGTCATGATCATCGCGTCGGTGGTGAGCGCCGTGCAGATGCTGATCAACGCCTATGCCTATGGTCTATACCAGTCGTTAGGCATCTTTATTCCGCTTATCGTGACCAACTGCATCGTGGTGGGCCGCGCGGAAGCTTTTGCGGCGAAGAAAGGACCGGCGCTTTCGGCGCTTGACGGTTTCGCTATCGGCATGGGCGCCACTGGCGCGATGTTCGTGTTGGGGTCACTGCGTGAGATCCTCGGTAACGGCACCCTGTTTGACGGCGCGGACAGCCTGCTGGGAAGCTGGGCGAAAGTGCTGCGGATTGAAATTTTCCACACCGATTCCCCTTTCCTGCTGGCGATGTTGCCGCCGGGCGCCTTCATTGGGCTTGGCCTGATGCTGGCAGTGAAATACCTTATTGACGAGAAAATGAAAAAACGCCGCGCCAGCGTGGCGGTCGCAACGGAACTGCCCTCTGGCGAAACAGGGAATGCCTCATGAACAAAACGAAACGGCTGGAAATTTTAACCCGCTTGCGTGACAACAATCCGCACCCGACAACGGAACTGAACTTCAATTCGCCTTTTGAACTGTTGATCGCGGTCCTGCTGTCGGCCCAGGCCACCGACGTGAGCGTTAATAAAGCCACCGCGAAGCTTTACCCGGTCGCCAATACCCCTGCCGCCATGCTCGCGCTTGGCGTGGAGGGCGTTAAGTCATACATCAAGACAATCGGCTTGTTTAACAGCAAGGCCGAAAACGTCATCAAAACCTGCCGTATCTTGCTGGAAAAACATCAGGGTGAAGTACCCGAAGATCGCGCTGCGCTGGAAGCTCTGCCGGGCGTTGGTCGCAAGACCGCTAACGTCGTGCTTAACACCGCATTTGGCTGGCCCACCATCGCCGTAGATACGCATATTTTCCGCGTCTGTAACCGAACCCAGTTCGCGCCAGGTAAAAACGTTGAGCAGGTAGAAGAAAAGCTGCTGAAAGTGGTTCCCGCAGAGTTTAAAGTTGACTGCCATCACTGGCTGATTCTGCATGGCCGCTACACCTGCATTGCGCGTAAACCGCGCTGCGGCTCCTGCATTATTGAAGATCTTTGCGAATACAAAGACAAAGTCGACTTTTGACCGACCGGGGCGTCAGCCCGCCCCGTCATAACCCTTTGTTATCCTCTCCATGTCCGGTTCGTTGCCGACAATCCTATCGCCTGACATCCAGACCCTAATGGAATATGCGGGTGTTTAAACACTTATCCAGGTTAATCATTTTTTTGATAGCAAAAATTTCTATCCAATTGTGATCGCGATCAAACTGATAACCCTATGTAAATTATTTTATTCATTCTGGTTAAATTCAGCTGCAAATGCCCCGCTCAAAACTTTTATTGACAATACAATACACTGGCTATTTTTCAGATATTGGCCTATATCACTGCCTTAATCGTCAAATAGCAGAACATATTGCCACCGTCCCCTTTCACGCCCTCTTCATTAGCGTAAAAATCTGCCTTTTTACGATTAAAGAAATTTAACGCTGGATAACATTTCTTATGCCCGTTGAATTCACCACTTCAGATATATGTAACAGATTATTACAAAGGACTTGTCTGAAAGTGCAAGATAGTGAACATTACTTGCCGTTTCCCCTCCCACTATAACAATTTCACGGCTGCGTAAGACGCATCACGTGACAGAACACCCCCGTTAATATGGGATGTAAAAAAAGAGGTATAAGTGTCTACTGCAAACAATAAACCAACGGAAAGCGTCAGTCTGAACGCTTTCAAACAACCGAAAGCGTTCTATCTCATCTTCTCGATTGAGCTCTGGGAGCGTTTTGGTTATTACGGCCTGCAAGGGATCATGGCCGTTTACCTGGTTAAACAACTGGGTATGTCTGAAGCGGATTCTATCACCCTGTTCTCCTCCTTTAGCGCCCTGGTTTACGGTCTGGTCGCCATTGGTGGTTGGTTAGGGGATAAAGTACTGGGCACCAAGCGCGTGATTATGCTTGGTGCGATCGTGTTGGCTATTGGTTATGCGCTGGTCGCCTGGTCCGGTCACGATGCCGGGATCGTTTATATGGGGATGGCAGCCATTGCAGTGGGTAACGGCTTGTTTAAAGCCAACCCGTCTTCCCTGCTGTCTACCTGCTATGCCAAAGATGACCCGCGTCTTGATGGCGCATTTACCATGTACTACATGTCCGTCAACATCGGTTCATTCTTCTCCATGCTGGCGACACCATGGCTGGCTGCGCGTTACGGCTGGAGCACCGCGTTTGCACTGAGCGTTGTCGGTATGCTGATCACCGTTGTTAACTTCGCCTTCTGCCAGCGCTGGGTGAAAAACTACGGTTCGAAACCTGACTTCGAGCCTGTCAACTATCGCAACCTGCTGCTGACCATTGTTGGCGTTGTCGCGCTGATCGCCGTTGCGACCTGGCTGCTTCACAACCAGGAAATCGCGCGCATGGCGCTGGGCGTGATCGCCCTCGGTATCGTGATTATTTTTGCGAAAGAAGCCTTTTCCATGCAGGGCGCGGCACGCCGAAAAATGATTGTCGCCTTCATTCTGATGCTGGAAGCGATCATCTTCTTCGTTCTGTACAGCCAGATGCCAACCTCGCTGAACTTCTTCGCGATCCGTAACGTTGAGCACTCCATTCTGGGTATCGCGTTCGAGCCGGAACAGTATCAGGCGCTGAACCCGTTCTGGATCATCATCGGTAGCCCGATCCTCGCCGCTATCTATAACAAAATGGGCGACACCCTGCCGATGCCGATGAAATTCGCGCTGGGTATGGTGCTGTGCTCCGGTGCGTTCCTCGTGCTGCCGCTGGGTGCGAAATTCGCCACCGACGCAGGCATCGTCTCCGTTAACTGGCTGATTATTTGCTACGGCCTGCAAAGTATCGGTGAACTGATGATCTCCGGTCTGGGTCTGGCGATGGTGGCGCAACTGGTTCCGCAGCGTCTGATGGGCTTCATCATGGGGAGCTGGTTCCTGACGACCGCTGGCGCGAATATCATCGGCGGTTACGTCGCGAACATGATGGCTGTACCAGAAAACGTTACCGACCCGCTGATGTCTCTCGAAGTATACGGTCGCGTCTTCCTGCAGATTGGTGTGGCTACCGCCGTTATTGCAGCGCTGATGCTGCTTACTGCGCCGAAGCTGAACCGCATGACCCTGGACGACAACAACGACCAGAAAGCGTCTAAAACCGCTACCGCGTAAGACGTTGGGAAACACAAACGAGAGCCGCTAACTTTGCGTTAGCGGCTTTTTTTTTGTTCGCTCTCGCACTAGGATACGGTAAACCTCAGTTGAAAGGAGTAACCGATGAAACTGTTCTATAAGCCAGGCGCCTGTTCTCTTGCTTCCCATATTACCCTTCGCGAGAGCGGCAAAGATTTCACCCTTGAAGGGGTGGACTTGATGAAAAAGCGGCTGGAAAACGGCGATGACTTTTTCGCGGTTAACCCAAAAGGGCAAGTTCCGGCGCTATTGCTTGACGATGGCACTTTGCTGACGGAAGGCGTGGCGATCATGCAGTATCTCGCAGACAGCGTGCCGGATCGCCAACTGCTGGCGCCGGTGGGCAGTATTTCACGTTATAAGACGCTGGAATGGCTTAACTATATCGCTACTGAGCTGCACAAAGGCTTCACCCCGCTGTTTCGCCCGGATACGCCAGAAGAGTACAAACCCGCCGTCCGCGCTTTGCTGGAGAAAAAACTGCAGTACGTCGATGAATCACTCAAAGAGGGTCAGTGGATTTGCGGTCAGCGTTTTACCATTGCCGACGCCTATCTTTTTACCGTACTGCGCTGGGCAAGCGCGGTGAAGCTGAATATGGCGAGCTTAAACCATATTGCAGAGTATATGCAGCGAGCGGCAGAACGTCCGGCCATTGCCGCGGCGCTTAAGGCGGAAGGGTTGAAATAGCCGGACTGGCTTAGCCGGGTATCGCTAGCGCTTACCCGGCCTACGTTACGACAACCGCTTATAAGCGGGTCGCGCTGAAATAGTGCTCTGGTCTGGCGATACGATCCTGCGCCGCCACCACCTGCAGTTCATATTCCTGCATTTCCCGGGTTGCGATCATAATCTCATACACCGCCGCGGTGACATGTTCCAGCGCCTGCTGAAGGGTTGCTCCCTGCAACAGTTTTACCAACAGCAAACCGCTGGTGACGTCGCCAACCCCCACCGGCTGGCGCGTGCCGAAATCGACCAACGGACGGCTGATGTGCCAGGCTTCTTCTGCCGTTACCAGCAGCATTTCAAAACGCTCCATGCTGAAGCCTGCGCGCGCCAGATGTTTCACCAGGACAATCTGTGGACCCTGCGCGATTAACTCACGGGCTGCCGCGACAGCGTCTTCTACGCTGTTCACCGCATGTTCGCACAGGATTTCCAGCTCAATCAGGTTAGGCGCAATGATGTCGCTTGCGGGAAGCGCATGACGAACGTGAAACTCAGCGACGCCTGGCGCCACGATGCAGCCCTTTTCCGGGTGTCCCATGACCGGGTCGCAAAAATATTTTGCCGCCGGATTCGCCGCTTTCACCTGGCGGACGATCCCCAGAATATGCTCACCTTGCTCCGCAGATCCCAGATAACCGCTCAGCACTGCATCACAGCGCTTGAGCTGATCGATATCGGCGATACCCTGCACAATTTCGCTCAGATGCGACGGTGGCATAACACACCCCGTCCATTTGCCGTACTGCGTGTGATTAGAGAATTGTACCGTATTGAGGGGCCAGACGTTGGCGCCGAGGCGGCGCATTGGGAACTCCGCAGCGCTGTTGCCAGCATGTCCAAAAACCACATGGGACTGGATGGCGAGGATATTCTTCATTTTTTGCTTACCACAACCCTGAAAAAAGAAAGGGGCGTAGTTTCCCACGCCCCTGCTGACTTATTGTTACTTCCAGCACACCAGACAGTAATTCTTCTTGCCGCGACGCAGCAGCGTGTAGCGGCCATACAGACGATCGCTTTCCGCGAAGACATACTCCGGATCGGACTGCTTTGCGCCGTTAATGGTGATCGCGTTCGAGGCGATAGTTTTACGCGCCTGACCGCGAGAAGGCTGCAGCTCGGCATCCACCAGCGCCTGCATCAGATCCGCGCCCTTTTCCATCTCAACCATCGGAACGCCGTCCTGCGCAAGCTGTTCGAAGTCCGCTTCGCTCAGATCGCTCAGCGTCCCGTTGAACAGACTCTCGGTGATGCGTTTCGCCGCCACCAGACCTTCTTCACCGTGGACCAGACGCGTCACCTGCTCAGCCAGCACGTACTGGGCGCGAGGCGCTTTGCCGCTGTTTTTGTCTTCTTCTTCCAGCGCGTTGATCTCTTCAATATCCATAAAGGTGAAGAATTTCAGGAAGCGATACACATCGGCATCGGCGGTGTTGATCCAGAACTGGTAAAATTTGTAAGGACTGGTTTTCTTCGGATCCAGCCACACTGCGCCGCCTTCGGTTTTACCAAACTTGGTGCCATCGGCTTTGGTGATCAGCGGAACGGTCAGCCCGAACACCTGGTTCTGATGCAGACGACGGGTCAGGTCGATACCGGAAGTAATGTTGCCCCACTGGTCCGAACCGCCAATTTGCAGCGTCACGCCGTGAAGTTTATTCAGGCAGGCAAAGTCGTAACCTTGCAGAAGATTGTAGGAGAACTCGGTAAACGAGATACCCTGATCGTCACGATTCAGGCGCTGCTTCACCGCTTCTTTGTTGATCATCTGGTTAACGGAGAAATGCTTACCGATATCGCGCAGGAAGGTCAGCACGTTCATGTTGCCGAACCAGTCATAGTTGTTCGCTGCGATGGCGGAATTGTCGCCGCAGTCGAAATCGAGGAACGGCGCAACCTGTTTACGGATTTTGTCTACCCACTCCTGAACGGTGTCTTCCGTGTTCAGTTTACGCTCGGCGGCTTTGAAGCTCGGGTCGCCAATCAGACCCGTTGCGCCGCCAACCAGCGCGACGGGCTTATGACCAGCCTGCTGGAAGCGTTTCAGGCATAACAAGGGAACCAGATGCCCCAAATGCAAGCTGTCAGCGGTAGGATCGAAGCCGCAATAGAGCGCGATCGGGCCTTGCGCCAGTCGCTCTGCTAACGCTTCCTCGTCCGTCACCTGGGCTACCAGCCCCCGCTCTTGCAATTGTTTAATCAAGTTACTGCTTGCCATCAAAATCTCCATGTATAAAACGACTGCACCTTTGCCGGTACACGACTTTTCGCCAGACGCGAAAGCTCTATAGAATAAAGCGCCGGGGCACGCAGCGCTAGCGCTTAAAACAACATTTTCGGGGTTTACGGGGCGAGCCGATCAATTTTCCACGCGTTATTTTCCCGCTGATAGAGAAAGCGATCATGCAGACGGTGCTCACCACCCTGCCAAAACTCCATTTGCTCGATGCTGATGCGGAATCCGCCCCAGAAGCTGGGCAGCGGTACGTCGCCCTGTTGGAACTTCTGTTTCAGCTCAAGGAATTTACTTTCGAGGATCCCGCGTGCGGAAATTCGGCTGGACTGCTTAGAGACCCAGGCGCCTATCTGGCTGTCTCGCGGACGGCTGTGGAAATACTTGATCACTTCGAGCGTCGACAACCGTTCTGCCTGACCGGTAACCATCACCTGACGTTCCAGCATATGCCACGGGAACAGCAGGCTGACGCGCGGATTATTTTCAATTTGATGCGCTTTGCGGCTTCCGAGGTTGGTGTAGAAGACCAGCCCTTTTTCATCATAGTGCTTGAGGAGGACGATACGCTGGTACGGTTGGCCATTTTCATCGACCGTGGCGACGACCATCGCGGTGGGATCGGCCAGTCTGGCTTCACATGCCTGAGCCAGCCAGCGTTCGAAAAGGGTTAATGGTTCAGCGGGGAGATCGTGGCGACGCAGGCCACCTTTCGTGTATTCACGGCGCAGGTGCGCGATTTGCTGCAATTCGTCGTTATCAGACATGGTGTTCGCTACGGATTGTCAGTGGGTGGCGCTATTGTGCGCCGCCCTGTTGAAAATCTCAACGCTTCGGGTTTTGTAACTGACAGTTATTCAACACGATGCGGTCGCGCTTATAAACGGTGGCGCTGTCGCCCTTCGACCAGAAAACATAAATGCCGTCGGTGTACCGCGCGCCGGAGGCTGATACGCCCTGCTTGAGAGTCAGCAGCTTATTATCATAAATAAAGCTAACGTCCTGGCGGGTGTTATTCGATTTAACGGTTAGCGGTTTTTCGTCGCACTGGTATTCCAGCGTGTCCGTTTGCATCCGCTCGACAAACTGGTTATAGACGCTGCAGCCTGACAGCATAAGCGGAAGGCAGAGGAGTAAGAGTTTTTTCATAGCCGTATCCTGAAGACTTTCCTGGTCATGGAGGGTGAAAATACCCTCCCTAATGTTCCGATTGTAACGTCAGACGCCGCCAGAAAAATTCAGTTAACTCTGAGTTCGCGGGTTAGCCGGAAAAATCCCGCCCAGCACACTCGCTTCGCGCGCGCCGGTCACCGACGGTAAATTACCCGGCAGTCCGGCTACCGTTCGCCACGCCAGCCAGGCGAAAGCCAACGCTTCCATATCATCACCGCTGACGCCCGCGGTATCGGTGGTGGTCACTTCCGTTCCCGGCAGTAACGCAGCCAACCTCGCCATCAGCAGCGGGTTGCGGCTTCCTCCGCCACACACCATCAGACGGTCGCAACCCCCGTTCAGCAACACTTGTTCAGAAATTGTCACCGCGGTCAGCTCGGTAAGCGTCGCCTGTACGTCCTGCGCTTTCACGCCGGGAAAGGCCGCCAGTTGACGTTCTATCCAGCCATAGTTGAAATACTCCCGCCCGGTACTTTTCGGCGCAGGAAGCGCGAACCACGGATCGCTGAGCATCGCCTGCAGCAGAGGAATGATTACCGTTCCGCCGCGCGCCCATTCAGCATCTTTATCATATGGCTTCGCACACTGCCGCCAGATCCAGGCATCCATCAGCATATTGCCGGGCCCGGTGTCATGCCCGCGCACCGGCTGATCCGGTATCAACAGCGAGAGATTGGCGATTCCGCCGATATTGAGCACCATTCGCCGCTCCGTCGGATGCGCCAGCAGCGCCTGATGAAAAGCAGGGACCAGCGGCGCGCCCTGTCCGCCCAGCGCGATATCCCGACGGCGAAAATCGCCCACCACCGTAATACCGGTGCGCGCCACAATCTGGTTGTTATCGCCTATCTGCATCGTATGCGGGAATGCGCCCGTCGGCTCATGCCATACCGTCTGCCCGTGACAGCCAATCGCCACAATGTCCTGAGGGCGAAGCTTTTCCTGAGCAAGCAGTCCGTTAACCGCGTCAGCGAAGAGTTGGCCAAGTTGCACATCAAGCTGGCCTAACCGGGAAAGGGTCAGGGGCTGTCCCTGGCAAATGTCGAGAATCGCGTGTTTAAGCGCGACGGGCATCGGCCAGCTCACGCTCGCCTGTTGCGCCACCATTGTGTCATCTATCGTCGCCAGTACCACGTCAACACCATCGAGGCTGGTGCCTGACATCACGCCAATATAGCGGCCCGATTTCATACCTGTTCCTTATTAAGCCTGACTTTGCGTCACACTCCATCATAAACCCGCGGGCAATGCTACGCTTCATTAACGTTTTGTTCCGAAATTCCGTATAGCGTCCTTTTTAATAAACTGACTGAATAGTTCGTTTAAAGTTGGTTAACGAGCCTGTTATTATGATTTCTGTTTAGTCTGGACAGAATATGTGACCTCAAACGCACAAATGCCATATAATTGAACCATGGGAGATGCCTGGATGGCGTTTCATGGTGAACAGGAGATTTTAAATGATTAAACGTGTGCTGATCGTTTCACTGGCTGGCCTGTCCTTAGTGGGCTGTGCTAACACCGATAGCCTTTCAGGTGATGTGTATACCGCTTCGGAAGCAAAACAAGTGCAGAACGTCACTTACGGTACCATCGTAAACGTTCGTCCGGTTCAGATTCAGGCGGGTAACGATGAAAACGTGATCGGTGCGATCGGGGGTGCGGTTCTCGGTGGTTTCCTGGGTAACACCGTTGGCGGTGGTACGGGCCGTTCACTGGCTACCGCAGCAGGCGCAGTCGCCGGCGGCGTCGCAGGCCAGAGCGTTCAGGGTGCGATGAATAAAACCCAGGGCGTGGAACTGGAAATCCGTAAGGATGATGGAAATACCATCATGGTCGTACAGAAACAGGGTAACACCCGTTTCTCTGCGGGTCAGCGCGTGGTGCTGGCAAGCAACGGTCGTCAGGTTACCGTCTCTCCGCGCTAAACGAATTACGTGTGGTCAGGGCTGGCCACACGTCTCCCCACCTCAGTCTCGCGACTGTAACTCGATAATATTGCGCTCAAGTCGGGCGATGAGTTTAATCAGCAGATCAATTTCCTGCGTTGAAATCCCTTCCAGAATTTCACCACGCGTTTTGTTGATGACCGCTTCCATGTCGGCAATCAGCGGTTCAGCCTTTTCAGTCAGCTTGATACGTTTTGCCCGACGATCGCTGGCGCACGTCTGTCGTGAAATCAGGCCTTTTTCTTCGAGCTGATCCAGCGTACGTACCAGTGATGGCTGTTCAATGCCGATCGCTTTTGCCAATTGAATCTGTGATTGATCGGGCGGCAATTGGTGAATATTATGCAGCGTTACCCAGTGTGTCTGCGTCAATTCCAGAGGCTTAAGACGGTGGTCTATCAAAGCACGCCAAATGCGCACCAACCGTGCCAGATCAGAACCTAATGGCGATTCCAATTTCATCTCCTTATAATTAGCTTGCTAAGATATTATACTGATTTTAGAATAGTGTGCAGCATTTGCATTCCTAAAACAAATGTATTGCTGCATTTGCTTACGTGTTGACATATTTTTCAGACATTACGCGAAAAAAGCGCGTTCTGAGGTTTTTTTTGCTAAACCTGTAGTAACGCGACCTGACGCAAAGGATTTTTGCTGTGACCATCGCACTTAATGCAACGGGAATGCCCTTACAAGACATGGTGATTGGCGCATCCATTTATTTCCCTCCCCTTTTCAAAGCCTTTGCGCTGGGCTTTATCCTGTGGCTGTTCATTCATCGCCTTCTGCGCGACCGCCTCTATTCCGGCGAATACTGGCATCCTTTGTTGCTGGATCTCTCTCTTTTTGCCCTGTGCGTCTGCGCTGGCCTGTTATTGTTGGTGGTGTTCTGATTATGTCACTTAAAACGTTAAAATATTTTTCGACGATCGTCATCGCCACTGCCGCGGTGCTCGCCGGTTGGTGGATGTGGAATTATTACATGCAGTCTCCCTGGACGCGTGACGGTAAAGTCAGAGCCGAACAGGTCAGCGTTACCCCGCAGGTATCCGGGGCGATAGTCGACCTGAAAGTGAAAGATAACCAGTTTGTTCACGCCGGCGACCTGCTGTTCAGCATCGACAAAACACCTTTTCATATCGCAGAGCTCAATGCGCAAGCTCAACTGGCAAAAGCACAGTCCGATCTGGCTAAAGCCAATAACGAAGCCAACCGCCGTCGCCATTTAACCCGTAACGTAATCTCCGCCGAGGAGCTTGACACGGCTAACCTGAATGTCAAAGCCATGCAAGCAAGCGTTGGCGTCGCCCAGGCAACGCTGAAACAGGCCCAGTGGCAGCTCAGTCAGACGGAAGTACGCGCCCCGGTTTCCGGCTGGATCACCAACCTTTCCACCCGAACGGGGGATTTCGCCGCCACCGGACAGCCGCTGTTTGCGCTGGTCGACAGCCACTCTTTTTACGTGATGGGGTATTTTGAAGAGACCAAATTACGCCACATTCGTCCTGGCGCGCCTGCGCAAATAACGCTTTATAGCGGCAACGTAAAGTTACAGGGTCACGTTTCCAGTATCGGTCGCGCCATTTACGACCAGAGCGTGGAAAGTGATTCAGGTCTGGTGCCAGACATTAAACCCAATGTGCCCTGGGTTCGGCTGGCGCAGCGAGTGCCAGTGCGGATTGAATTTAACGCATTGCCGAAAGACCTGACGTTTGTCTCTGGCACCACCTGCAGTGTGGCGATTGGGCAGTAAATGACGTTCCCTCGTCTCTCACTGCGCAATACGCCATGGCTGAAAGCCACCGCCGGACAATGGCGCTATGCGCTGCGTAACACCCTTGCCATGTGCCTGGCGCTGACCTTTGCCTATTACCTGAATCTCGATGAACCCTACTGGGCGATGACCTCCGCTGCGGTTGTCAGCTTCCCGACCGTGGGCGGCGTGATCAGTAAAAGCCTGGGCCGTATCGCGGGGAGCCTGCTTGGCGCTACCGCAGCGCTGATTCTCGCCGGACACACCCTTAATGAACCGTGGCTTTTTCTGCTTAGCATGGCGGCGTGGATCGGCTTTTGTACCTGGGCCTGCGCGTATTTCAGCAATAATGTCGCTTACGCCTTTCAACTGGCGGGTTACACGGCGGCGATTATCGCCTTTCCAATGGTAAACATTGTCGAAATAACCCAACTGTGGGATATCGCCCAGGCGCGAGTCTGCGAAGTGATTGTCGGGATTTTATGCGGCGGCATGATGATGATGATCCTGCCCAGTACCTCAGACGGCACCGCCCTGTTGACGGCGCTGAAGAAGATGCATGCGCGCCTGCTGGAACATGCGAGTTTGCTGTGGCAACCGGACACAACCGATGCCATTCGCGCCGCTCACGAAGGGGTGATCGGGCAAATACTGACGATGAACTTATTGCGTATCCAGGCGTTCTGGAGCCATTACCGCTTTCGTCGACAGAACGCGCTGCTTAATGCCCTGCTGCACCAGCAACTGCGTCTCACCAGCGTCATCTCCAGCCTGCGAAGAATGTTGCTGAACTGGCCCAATCCGCCCGCCAATAGCCGGGAGATTATTGAGGCGCTACTGCTCGCCCTGGCCCGACCGCAAACTGACAGCTATACCGTCGCCAGGATCCTTGCCCCGCTTGCACCGCCAGATAGATCAGATTTTCGTCACGTCGCCTTCTGGCAGCGGCTGCGCTATTTTTGCCGTCTTTATCTGCAAAGCAGCCGCCAGCTACGGCTTCTGGAAACAGACACGCTACAGGCGCACATCAGCATCCCGCGGGTCCCTGCCCTTGCGCGCCATACTGACAGCGCGGAGGCAATCTGGAGCGGCCTGCGCACCTTCGCTACGCTAATGGCTATCGGCGCGTGGAGTATCGGCGCGCAGTGGGAATCGGGCTCGGGGGCGCTCACGCTGGCCGCCATCAGTTGTGTGCTCTATTCGGTAGTGGCGACACCGTTTAAATCGCTGTCGCTACTGATGCGTACGCTGGTGTTACTGTCGTTGTTCAGCTTTGTGGTGAAGTTTGGTTTGATGGTTCAGATCAGCGATCTCTGGCAATTTTTGCTGTTCCTGTTTCCGCTACTCGTCACCATGCAACTGTTCAAACTGCAAATGCCAAAGCTGGCGGGCCTGTGGGGACAACTGATTGTGTTTATGGGCTCATTTATCGCGGTGACGAACCCGCCCGTTTATGACTTTGCCGATTTTCTTAACGATAATACGGCCAAAATTGTTGGCGTCGCCCTGTCATGGCTGGCATTCGCCATTCTGCGTCCCGGTTCTGATGCGCGTAAAAGCCGGCGGCATATCCGCGCGCTGCGTCGCGATTTTGTCGATCAGTTAAGCCGTCGCCCCTCACTCAGCGAACATGAGTTTGAGTCGCTGACTTATCACCACGTCAGCCAGTTAAGCAACAGCCAGGACGCGCTGGCGAGGCGCTGGCTTCTGCGATGGGGAGTGGTGTTACTGAACTGTTCACACGTTGTCTGGCAACTGCGCGCCTGGGAATCGCGCTCCGATCCGCTGTCGCGGGTGAGAGATATCTGTATCGCTTTGTTGCGTGACGTGATGAGCGAGCGCGGCGTACAACAGCGGCCGCTGGCGGCGTCCCTGGCGGAACTGCTGCGCATCTGCGAAACGCTTTCGCGTCACCCGCAGCCTGCCGCGCAGGAACTGGCCGCTCTTCTCTGGCGGCTACACTGCTCGCTGTCACAACTCGAGCAGGCGCCGCCAGAAGGAACGCTGACAACCTGATTATTTGATGACACCACAGGCAAACCGTGCCCCGCCGCCGCCCAATGGTTTTGGCTGATCGGACATATTATCGCCGCCAACGTGGATCATCAGCGCCTTATCTTTGATTTCATCGAGGGATTTCAGGCGTGATGCGGTCACAGGAATAACGGCTTTCCCTTCGTTGTTGACCACCAGTACGGGCAAGTCGCCTAAATGCCCTTCACCGTCTGGCCCGGCGTGCTTGCCGGTTTGGTGGGGGTCGAAGTGCCCGCCCGCGGCTTCTGCGGCCGATGCTTTACCGTCTTTCATCGCCGGTTCGCAACTGCCATTCGCGTGGATGTGAAAACCATGCTCGCCCGGCGGCAACGCTTTCAGATCCGGCGTAAACTCCAGCCCTTTATCGGTTTCATTAATGGTCACCTCACCGATGGATTGCCCAATACCTTGTGCGGTGACCAGATTCATTTCCACTTTCTCACTGGCGGCCTGCGCCCCGGTACAGGCTAACAGGGTTAACACGGCCAAACTTAATCGTTTCATAGGACCTCCGTTTTGTGTGCATTTGGCTTAAGTGTAAACCAGAGACGCAATTTTGAACGGAAAATCCAATATTTAGCGATTACGGCACGTCATACCCGAGCGCGGCTTTACGAATACGGAACCATTGCTGACGGCTCATGTTCAGCGACGCCGATCCCACGGCGGCCCTGACGCGCTCAATTTTGCCGGAACCGATAATTGGCAACGGCTGCGATGGCAAACGAAGCACCCAGGCGTACACGACCTGCTCAATCGTCTCTGCGTTTAGCTCCTCCGCCACTACCGCCAGCTCATTACGTAGCGGCTGAAACGCATCGTCGTTAAATAAACGACCGCCGCCGAGGCACGACCATGCCATCGGACGAATACGCAGTTGCTGAAGTTGATCGAGCGTGCCATCCAGCAGCAGCGGCTGATGCACCGGAGAAATCTCCACCTGATTCGTTGCCAGCGTGAACGGTAAACGGGACTGCAGCAGCGTAAACTGCGCGGGAGTAAAGTTTGACACGCCAAAGTGACGTACTTTTCCGCTCTGGTGCAGATGCTGGAAGGCTTCTGCCACCTCGTCGGCGTCCATCAGCGGATCGGGACGATGAATCAGCAGCAGATCCAGACGATCGGTGGCCAGATTGACCAGCGACTGCTCGGCACTCTTCACGATATGGTCACGATCGGTGATGTAGTGGCCGAGGGCGTTTTCTGCCCGCGCGGTGGTGGCGATACCGCATTTTGTGACAATCTCCATTTGCTCGCGCAGATGCGGCGCCAGCTTCAGCGCGTCACCAAAGGCCGCCTCGCACTGGTAGCCGCCATAAATATCCGCGTGGTCGACGGTGGTGATACCCAGTTCCAGGTGCTGCTCGATAAAGCTTACTCGCTCCTGGGGGGACATGTTCCAGTCCATCAGTCGCCAGTAGCCCATCACAAAGCGGGAAAAGGTCGGGCCTTGCGGCGCAATTGTCGTACGCTGAACCATAACTGCTTCCTCGTGAAATAAAGTGTTCCGAGTATATACAATTCGTCGGTTAAAAGAGTGAAGGCTGTTGCGGTTCTTCAGGCTCTGCGGGTTTGTTTGCGCGCAATTTACGCAGCAGGCGCTGGCGGCACAGCCTCAGCACGTCCTGCTTCTGGGCGTCACTCATTTTCTGCCAGTTGAAGCGTTCGTCACGGCTGCGAAAACAGCCGCGACAAAATCCCCTCTCGTCGGACTGACAGATGCCGCGACACGGACTCTGGACGGGAAAAAATTCTAACTGCTCTGCCACATCCCCTCCTCATCTTTCGCCTGTACACACTATTGAAGACGGAAACCTGCTATCTGGCAACCCGGCTTGCATTAGACCGACTGGTCTATTACACTCTGCCCTATGAACAAGCATACTGAATGCGATACCCGCGAACACTTACTGGCCACCGGCGAGCGTCTGTGCATGCAGCGCGGATTTACCGGGATGGGCCTTAGCGAACTGTTGAAGACCGCCGAAGTGCCAAAGGGCTCGTTTTACCACTATTTTCGCTCCAAGGAAGCTTTTGGCGTCGCGATGCTGGAGCGCCATTTTGCCGCTTATCATCAGCGATTAACGGAGCACTTTACTTCGGGCGCCGGAAATTACCGTGACCGCATTCTGGCTTACTATCAGGAAACGCTGAATCAGTTTCGTCAGCAGGGGACCATCAGTGGTTGTCTGACGGTCAAACTGTCCGCTGAGGTGTGCGATCTGTCTGAAGACATGCGTTCCGCGATGGACAAAGGCGCGAGCAATATTATCGCCATTCTTGCCCAGGCGCTGGAAAAGGGTCGCGAAAGCCATTGTCTGACATTTCCCGGCGAACCGTTACAACAGGCGCAAATCCTTTACGCGCTCTGGTTGGGCGCGAATTTACAGGCCAAGATTTCGCGCAGCGCCATGCCGCTCGAAAACGCGCTGGCGCATGTGCGACGTATCATCACAACGCCTGAGGGTTAACAGGCGTTTTTATTTACTCAATCACTAGACGACCGGTCTATTCAACACTGGAGCCATTATGTCCTCTGAAAAACTGTTTACCCCACTGAAGGTGGGTGCGATCACCGCAGCTAACCGTGTATTCATGGCCCCGCTGACGCGTCTGCGCAGCATTGAGCCTGGCGACATCCCGACTCCGTTAATGGCAGAATATTACCGCCAGCGCGCCAGCGCCGGTCTCATCATCAGCGAAGCGACGCAAATTTCCGCCCAGGCGAAAGGCTATGCGGGCGCGCCGGGTCTGCACAGCGACGAGCAGATTGCCGCGTGGAAAAAAATTACTGCCGGCGTTCATGCAGAAAACGGGCATATTGCCGTACAGCTGTGGCACACCGGGCGTATTTCCCATGCCAGCCTGCAACCTGGAGGGCAACCGCCGGTTTCCGCTTCCGCGCTCAGCGCCGGGACGCGCACCTCTCTACGTGACGAAAACGGCAATGCGATCCGCGTTGACACCTCCATGCCGCGCGCGCTGGAAACCCATGAAATCCCGGGTATCGTGAATGATTTCCGCCAGGCCATCGCCAATGCCCGCGAAGCCGGTTTCGATCTCGTTGAGTTGCACTCCGCCCACGGATATCTGCTGCATCAATTCCTTTCACCTTCGTCTAACCACCGTACCGACCAGTACGGCGGCAGCGTTGAAAATCGCGCGCGTCTGGTTCTTGAGGTAGTGGATGCGGGGATTCAGGAATGGGGCGCTGACCGTATTGGTATTCGCATCTCCCCTATCGGTACCTTCCAGAACGTGGACAATGGCCCCAACGAAGAAGCAGATGCGCTGTATCTGATCGAAGAACTGGGTAAACGTGGCATCGCTTATCTGCATATGTCCGAGCCGGACTGGGCAGGCGGCGCGTCTTATACTGAAGCCTTCCGCGAAAAAGTACGCGCGCGTTTCCAGGGTCCCATCGTTGGCGCTGGCGCATACACCCGTGAAAAAGCGGAAACCCTCATTGAAAAAGGCCTGATCGACGCGGTTGCGTTCGGTCGCGATTACATTGCCAACCCGGATCTGGTCACCCGACTGCAACGTAAAGCCGAGCTAAACCCGCAGCGCAGCGAGAGTTTCTACGGTGGCGGCGCGGAAGGTTATACCGATTACCCGACGCTGTGATCCCGCCTGCGGCATTCCTCCATTGATAGCGGCGCGAAAACGCCGCTATACTAAAACAACATTTTGAATGTATTGACCATTTTTAAGGGGATAAACAATGCGTTTACTTCATACCATGCTGCGCGTCGGCGATTTGCAGCGTTCTATCGACTTTTACACTAACGTTTTAGGCATGAAACTGCTGCGTACCAGCGAAAACCCGGAGTACAAATATTCTCTGGCATTTGTCGGCTACGGTGAAGAGAGTGACGAAGCGGTGATCGAACTGACGTATAACTGGGGTGTCGATCGCTATGAACTGGGGACCGCCTATGGTCACATTGCGCTGAGCGTTGATAACGCAGCGGAAGCCTGCGAGCGGATTCGCCAGAACGGCGGTAATGTCACGCGCGAAGCGGGTCCGGTAAAAGGCGGCACCACCGTGATTGCGTTTGTTGAAGATCCGGACGGTTACAAAATCGAACTGATCGAAGAAAAAGACGCCGGTCGCGGTCTGGGTAATTAATCCCTTCCGGGCGCGGCTTCTCTGCGCCCGCAGTTTTACTGCAATGAACGCCTTTTTTTGGCATACTACGCGCTGCATTTTTTCTGTATTTAAGAGACCCCGATGTCCGATAACGCTCAACTTACCGGTCTGTGCGACCGTTTTCGCGGTTTTTACCCTGTCGTCATTGATGTTGAAACGGCCGGGTTTAATGCCAGAACCGATGCGCTGCTTGAAATTGCCGCCATCACGTTGAAAATGGATGAACAGGGCTGGCTGATGCCGGACACTACGCTGCATTTCCATGTCGAACCGTTCGAAGGCGCGAATTTGCAGCCCGAAGCGCTGGCGTTTAACGGCATCGACCCCAGCAACCCGCTGCGTGGCGCGGTGAGTGAATATGACGCCCTGCACGCCATTTTTAAAATGGTGCGGAAAGGAATTAAAGACAGCGGCTGTAACCGCGCGATCATGGTGGCGCATAACGCTACGTTCGATCACAGCTTTATGATGGCGGCGGCCGAGCGCGCCTCGCTGAAGCGCAACCCTTTTCATCCGTTTGTCACTTTCGACACTGCCGCCCTCAGCGGACTGGCGCTAGGCCAAACGGTTCTGTCGAAAGCCTGTCTGGCGGCAGGTATGGAGTTTGACGGCACGCAGGCTCATTCGGCGCTTTACGACACGGAACGTACGGCAGTGCTGTTTTGTGAAATCGTCAACCGCTGGAAACGACTGGGCGGCTGGCCGCTGGCCATGCCCGAGGCTTAACGCCGTACGTAAAAAAGCGACCTTTCGGTCGCTTTTTAAGTGAGTGCCGGATGGCCGCGCGTTGGCGACTTCTCCAGCCTGTCACCTCAATCCCGCAGGCGTCACCTTACTCGGTATCTGATTCTTCAGACTTGTACTTCGCCGCGGTCTCTTTGATAAGTTGCTGCAATTCGCCACGCTGATACATTTCGATCAGGATGTCGCAGCCGCCAACCAGTTCGCCATCAACCCACAACTGCGGGAAGGTTGGCCAGTTAGCATACTTCGGCAGTTCGGCGCGGATGTCCGGGTTCTGCAAAATATCGACATAAGCAAAACGCTCACCACAGGCAGAAAGCGCCTGCACAGCCTGGGCAGAGAACCCGCAGCTTGGCAGTTTTGGCGAACCTTTCATATACAGCAGGATTGGGTTTTCAGCGATCTGGCGCTGAATTTTTTCGATAGTGGTGCTCATTGTCTTGCTTCCTTAACTTCTTTTACGGCAGTCGTCTGACATTGTAGCGGCTCAGGCCGACATCGGAAAATAACATTTTCATTACGCTTTACTATTTTATCGTCTGAAGCCTTAAGTTGCATTGCAAATCACTGTTCAGGCCGCCCTTTTCAGCCAATTGTCTATTGAATAAGCAAATTTACCTTTGGTTGCTGCTTTTTTTGGCACTTATGCGCGGAACACTTTTTTTAACAATAAAAGCTATTAACTTTCTCCAATTCTATAGATTAGAATCATCAGGTTTTGTAAATCACATGCAGGCATGATTGCGCCTGCCTTAACCGAGGAATGCTCAGTGGCGCGGATTAACCGACTCTCCATCACGCTCTGTGCTTTACTGTTTACAACGATTTCCTTTATGTCCGTGGCCCAGGCTTCCCGGCAGGCCAGGACAACGTCTGATATTTCTCATAGCAAGAAAACCGCAGACAAGAAAAAAAGCACCGCAACAGCGAAAAAGACCACGAAAAATTCCCAACGCACCGCAAAAAAAACAACCGCTAAAAACGCAGTGAAAACGGCATCGGCCAGCAAAAAACGTGTAACCCCCTCCAGCAAAACCTCCCGAACGACCAGTCGCCGCACAAAATCTGGCGTTTCGAAGACAGCCGTCGTGAGCTGGACGGAAAAATGCACGCCACGCAAAGGCCGCAAGCCACACTGCGTGAAGGTGAAAAGCGCAGCGGCCAGCACCCTTGCGGACGCGCATAAGTTAAAAGTCCAAAAAGCCACCAGTACAGCAATGAATAAACTGATGAGCCAGATTGGTAAACCCTACCGCTGGGGCGGTACATCGCCGCGTACTGGCTTCGACTGTAGCGGTCTGGTCTATTACGCCTATAAGGATTTGGTTAAATTCCGCATACCCCGCACGGCAAACGAGATGTATCACCTGCGTGATGCGGCGCCGATCGAACGGGGTGAGCTGAAAAATGGCGATCTGGTGTTCTTCCGTACCCAGGGTCGCGGCACAGCCGATCACGTTGGCGTCTACGTCGGTAACGGCAAATTTATTCAGTCGCCACGCAGCGGTCAGGAAATCCAAATCACCTCTCTCAGCGAAGACTACTGGCAGCGCCATTATGTCGGCGCCCGCCGGGTGATGACGCCGAAAACCATTCGCTAAAACTTTACCCTGTTGTTACACAACAGGGTAAGTTCTTCTTTTGCCACACCTTTCAATTTGCTACCCTATCCTTACGTACAATAAGGTTATTGTGCGAATCAATATTAATAATAAGGAGAGAAGCAATGTCGTTCGAATTACCTGCATTACCGTATGCCAAAGATGCGCTTGCGCCGCATATTTCCGCTGAAACGCTGGAATACCACTATGGCAAACACCATCAGACCTATGTGACAAACCTGAATAACCTGATCAAAGGCACCGCATTTGAAGGCAAATCGCTGGAAGAGATTGTGCGGAGCTCTGAGGGGGGCGTGTTTAACAACGCCGCTCAGGTCTGGAACCATACCTTCTACTGGAATTGCCTGGCGCCGAATGCCGGTGGGGAACCCACGGGTGAACTGGCTGACGCTATCGCCGCCGCGTTTGGCAGCTTCGCCGACTTCAAGGCCCAGTTTACCGATGCCGCGACCAAGAACTTCGGCTCCGGCTGGACCTGGCTGGTTAAAGACAAAGACGGCAAGCTGGCTATCGTGTCCACGTCTAACGCGGGGACGCCGCTCACCACAGACGCCACGCCGTTAATGACCGTCGACGTATGGGAACACGCCTATTACATTGACTATCGTAACGCGCGTCCGGGTTATCTGGAAAACTTCTGGGCGCTGGTTAACTGGGCGTTTGTGGCGAAAAACTTTGTCGCATAACTGAAAAATGCCCGACAGCACATTCGTGCGTCGGGCATTAAAGAGTTTGCCGTTTTAGCTGGCGACGCACTCTGTCTGCGGCTGTTTTCTGGCGGAAATAAACACCAGCAGTAGCGCCAGCCCCGCCACGATCGCCCCCATAACCGGAACAAATGCGTAGCCCAGACCGCCGGAAATGACCGCCCCGCCCGCGGCAGCGCCCAGCGCATTACCCAGGTTGAAAGCGCCAATATTCACTGACGAAGAAAGGCCCGGCGCCTCGTGCGCCACACGCATCACCCGCATTTGCAGTGGAGGTACCACCGCGAAGGTCGCCGCTCCCCAGACCACCATAGCGATCGCTGCCCCCAGAGCATTTTGCGCCAGAAAGGGGATCGCCAGCATAATCACCATCAGAAGCAACAGAAAACCTTTCAGGGTGCCATTCACCGAACGGTCAGCCAGTTTTCCGCCAAAATAATTACCGATGGAAAACCCAACGCCAATCAGCACCAGCATACCGGTGACAAACGCTGGCGAGGCATGCGTAATGCTGTGCAATACGGGCGCGATGTAGGTATACAGCGTAAACATCGCCCCAGCCCCCAGAACAGTGGTTAATAACGCCGTCAACACCTGCGGACGCATCAGCACCGCCAGCTCCTTTTTTACCTCCGGACGCGTTCCAGCGCTGCCCTTCGGCAAGGAGAAGAACAGGCTCGCCATCGCGATAACGCCCAGCCCGGCGGTCGCCATAAACGACATTCGCCAGCCGATAGTTTCACCGAGCCAGGTGGCAGCCGGAACACCGCCGATGTTGGCGATCGTCAGTCCCATAAACATTGTTGCCACCGCGCTTGCTTGCTTATGCTTTGGCACCACGCTTGCCGCCACGACGGAGCCCAGCCCAAAAAAGGCGCCATGGTTCAGACTGGTCAGAACGCGAGAGAGCATCAGGGTGGTGTAATCAGGAGAGATAGCGGAAAGCACATTGCCCACGGTGAAAATGGCCATCAGAAAGATCAGCGCATTGCGACGTCCGCGATGTGAAAGCAGTAGCGTCATTAACGGCGCGCCGACCATCACCCCAATGGCATAAGCGCTGATCAGCATTCCTGCGGCGGGAATCGTCACATCAACGCCGCGAGCGATGACCGGCAATAATCCCATGGGAGAAAATTCAGTGGTGCCGATCCCGAACGCGCCTATGGCCAACGCCAGTAAAGGGTAATTTATTTTCATACGGTAATGACTCCGCCTGTTCGCGCTTAAACGCGGTGGACAAGAAAAGCCAAAAGCATGACATCAATCACAAAAAAAGAGAAGTTAACAAATTTACAAAAGACTTTTGCATTTTTGATAACAATTGGCAAAGGGAATGTGAGGGAGCGACACTCCCTCAGCGGTAAATCAGTGCAGTGCTGCGGTTAAACCACCTGCCACGATCAGAGCCAGAACAATAAACGTGGTCACTAATGAAAATTTCAGATCGGTGCTCATCAACTTTTCTCCTTTTTATTCCCACACAAAAAGTGATATAGCGCATTTTTACACACTTGAAAGCAAAAATCTCCCACGATTTAGGGTGATATCTGTTTTTAACACTTCCCCTTTTCGTTAAGATCAGCCAAAATTCGACGCTTACTTGTTTAGCGTACCGGCCATTGACCCCTTCCTGACGTTCCGTGTCGTTTTCCCGGCGTGCCGCAACCCTGATGTTGCGATCAGGGTGTGTAAAGGCAAACGTTTACTTAGCGTATTTTACTGTTCAGGTTGGGTCTGGAGTGAGATGTAATGGCAACAATTAAAGATGTAGCGAAACGAGCAAACGTTTCCACTACAACCGTATCACACGTTATTAACAAAACGCGTTTTGTTGCAGAAGAAACGCGTAACGCGGTGTGGGCGGCAATCAAAGAATTGCACTATTCCCCCAGCGCCGTCGCCCGAAGCCTGAAGGTCAACCATACCAAGTCCATCGGCCTGTTGGCGACCAGCAGCGAAGCCGCCTACTTTGCAGAAATTATAGAAGCCGTTGAAAAAAACTGTTTCCAGAAGGGTTATACCCTCATCCTCGGCAACGCGTGGAATAACCTGGAAAAACAGCGCGCCTATCTGTCAATGATGGCGCAAAAACGCGTGGATGGCCTGTTGGTCATGTGTTCTGAATATCCGGAACCTCTGCTTTCTATGCTCGAAGAATACCGTCACATTCCCATGGTAGTGATGGACTGGGGCGAAGCCAAAGCCGATTTCACGGACACGGTGATCGATAACGCCTTTGAAGGCGGCTATATGGCAGGCCGATACCTGGTGGAGCGCGGACATCGTGAAATCGGCGTGATTCCCGGTCCGTTGGAGCGGAACACCGGCGCAGGCCGTCTGGCTGGCTTTATGAAAGCGATGGAAGAAGCGCTGATCAACGTGCCGGAAAACTGGATTGTGCAGGGCGATTTTGAGCCGGAGTCCGGCTACCGCGCAATGCAGCAAATCCTGTCGCAGTCACACCGTCCGACAGCGGTATTCTGCGGCGGCGACATCATGGCGATGGGCGCGCTCTGTGCTGCCGATGAAATGGGTCTGCGCGTCCCGCAGGATGTCTCGCTGATCGGTTATGACAACGTGCGAAACGCGCGCTTCTTTACGCCAGCGTTAACCACTATTCATCAGCCGAAGGATTCTCTGGGTGAAACGGCGTTTAATATGCTGTTAGACCGTATCGTCAATAAGCGCGAGGAATCTCAGTCGATCGAAGTCCACCCGCGACTGATTGAACGTCGCTCTGTTGCGGACGGCCCGTTCCGCGACTACCGCCGTTAAGTCGCGCCTGCGGGAGTCTCATCAGGCTCCCGCAGCCACTCTCTGTTCAGTGTTTCACTGTCTCCCAGATACTCCAGCAGCCACGCCAGCGCCGGCGAGGTATCGTTTTGTTGCCAGGTAAGACAGCAGGCGGCATCCGGGAAAGGATTTTCCAGCTCCAGCGCAACCCACTGCCCCGTGTTAAGACGAGGTTTTGCAAAATGCGTCGGCACCATGCCAATACACAATCCAGCACTGATACAGGTTGCGGAAGAGTCCCAGTCCGGCACGACCATACGGCGTTGATTATCCAGTAACCATGTGACGCGTTTGGGCAGGTTTCGGGAGGTATCCTCCAGCACCAGCGACGGCCAGTTTCGCAGCGTGTCGTCGCTCAACGGCCCCATTATGCTCGCCAGCGGATGGGAACGCGCCACCACGCAACTCCAGCTCAACATTCCCATATCGCGAAAGGCATAGCGACCGCCCACCGGAATAGCGCGCGTCGCGCCAATGGCCAACTCCACCCGACCATCGGACAACGCGTCCCAGACGCCGTTGAAAACTTCCTGAAAAACCAGCAGCTCTACATCATCAAAATGACGGTAAAAGTCGACGACCATCTGGCGGGTCCGTTCCGGACGCACGATATTATCCACCGCAACAGGCAACTGCCCGCGCCAGCCATTGGCGATTTGCTGACACTGTTGCCGGGTGTCCTGCATTTTTTTGATAACAGAACGCCCTTCTTTTAAAAACCAGGCCCCGGCGGGCGTCAGTACCACGTCACGGTGGCGGCGTTCAAACAATGGGACCGCCAACCACTCTTCCAGTTGCCGTACCGTGTAGCTGACCGCAGAAGGCACCCGGTGCAATTCCTGAGCCGCTGAACTGAAGCTGCCGTTACGCGCAACGGCGTCGACGACTTCCAGCGCATATTCTGACCACATAATCTGCCTGCAAAATTTTTGAATGCAATAACCAAATATTACCGTTTCACAAGGAGAAAGACACTCCCTACACTCTGCGCGAAGATTATTCATTAAAATAAGAGAACAACTATGCAAGCAGCGATGCAACCTGGAAAAGGGTTTTTAGTCTGGCTGGCGGGACTGAGCGTACTGGGCTTTCTGGCCACCGACATGTATCTCCCCGCTTTCGCCGCCATTCAATCCGACCTGCAAACGCCCGCATCGGCGGTCAGCGCCAGCCTCAGCCTGTTTTTAGCGGGTTTTGCCGTTGCGCAACTGCTGTGGGGACCGCTTTCAGACCGCTATGGACGCAAACCGATCCTGCTGTCAGGTTTAGCCATTTTTGCCCTCGGCAGCCTGGGGATGCTGTGGGTAGAAAGCGCCGCCGCACTGCTGGTTTTACGCTTTGTGCAGGCGGTAGGCGTCTGCGCCGCAACGGTGATCTGGCAGGCGCTGGTAACGGACTATTATCCTTCGCAGAAAATTAACCGCATTTTTGCGACCATAATGCCGTTAGTGGGCCTTTCCCCTGCGCTGGCGCCCTTGCTAGGTAGTTGGATCCTGACCCATTTTTCCTGGCAGGCGATTTTCGCCACCCTGTTCGCGATTACCCTGGTGTTGATGCTACCCGCTCTGCGTCTGAAACCGACTCAAAACGCCCGTAAGGATGGCCAGGATAAGCTGACGTTCGCGACGCTGCTGCGTACCCGGGCTTATCGTGGCAATGTGCTGATCTACGCGGCCTGCTCTGCCAGCTTCTTTGCCTGGCTCACCGGTTCGCCGTTTATCCTGAGCGAAATGGGCTATAGTCCGGCGGTCATTGGCCTGAGCTATGTGCCGCAGACCATCGCATTTCTGGTTGGCGGTTATGGGTGTCGCGCAGCGCTGCAAAAATGGCAGGGGCAGCAGCTTCTTCCCTGGCTGCTGGTCCTCTACGCGCTAAGCGTTATCGCCACCTGGGGCGTGGGTTTTCTGAATCACGTCTCGCTGACGGAAGTGCTGATCCCCTTCTGCGTCATGGCGATTGCGAACGGCGCGATCTACCCGATAGTCGTGGCCCAGGCGTTACGTCCGTTTCCCCAGGCGACGGGGCGCGCTGCGGCATTGCAGAATACGCTTCAGTTGGGATTATGCTTCCTGGCAAGTCTGGTGGTTTCGTGGTTAATCAGCACCCCACTTCTCACCACCACCAGCGTTATGCTGGCCACCGTGGTGCTGGCGGCATTGGGTTACAAAATGCAGGCGCAGGCGGCTGTTGTGGAACGTCAGCAGGACAATACGGAGATGGCCCACGGCGAATCCCATTGATAACGCTAATATATTTTATTCGTTAGGAAGCTAACAATTTTTGGTTGTATCATCGGTTTTTGAGGCCTATACTAAATTTCGGTTGTTAAAAATACGATAATAATTATGTGTTAACGGGAACCGGAGCGTTCCCGCTTCACCATGGATGGCCTTTTCGGCAAGGGTTTCTCCCTTCCTCTGTTCTACGTCGGATTATAGACTCGCGGAATATTTCCGTGAGATTTCTCACAAAGCCAAAAAGCGTCTACGCTGTTTTAAGGTTCTGATCACCGACCAGTGATGGAGAAGCTATGAGTTCATCGTGTATAGAAGAAGTTAACGTACCGGATGACGACTGGTACCGTATCACCAACGAATTATTAAGCCGCGCAGGCATAGCCATCAACGGTCCAGCCCCCGCTGATATCCGCGTCAATAACCCCCGTTTTTTTAAACGCGTATTACAGCAGGGCTCGCTCGGTTTGGGCGAAAGCTATATGGATGGCTGGTGGGAATGCGATCGTCTGGACATGTTTTTTAGCAAAGTCCTTCGCGCCGGACTGGAAAATCAACTCCCTCATCATTTCAAAGATACTCTCCGCATCGCTGGCGCTCGCCTGTTTAATTTACAAAGCAAAAAACGCGCCTGGATTGTCGGCAAAGAGCACTACGATCTGGGTAATGATCTGTTTAGTCGAATGCTCGATCCGTATATGCAATATTCCTGCGGATACTGGAAAGAGGCCGGAACGCTTGAGGCGGCACAACAAGCCAAACTCCAACTGATTTGTGAAAAGCTGCAATTACGCCCCGGCATGCGCGTGCTGGATATCGGCTGCGGTTGGGGCGGTCTGGCGCAATATATGGCGACCCACTTCGGCGTCAGCGTGGTCGGCGTGACGATTTCCGCTGAGCAGCAAAAAATGGCGCAGGCGCGCTGTACCGGACTCGATGTCACCATCCTGCTTGAGGACTATCGTGATTTACGCGATCAGTTTGACCGCATTGTCTCGGTTGGGATGTTTGAACACGTCGGCCCGAAAAATTACAACACCTATTTCGAGGTGGTGGATCGGAATTTAAAGCCGGACGGCATTTTTCTGCTGCATACCATCGGTTCGAAAAAAACCGACAATAACGTCGACCCGTGGATCAATAAGTATATTTTCCCGAACGGTTGTCTGCCTTCGGTTCGCCAGATCGCGAACGCCAGTGAGTCGCGCTTTGTGATGGAAGACTGGCATAACTTTGGCGCGGACTATGACACAACCCTCATGGCATGGTATGAGCGATTCCTCGCGGCATGGCCTGATATTGCCGATAACTACAGCGAGCGCTTCAAACGGATGTTCAGCTATTATCTGAATGCCTGTGCGGGCGCGTTCCGCGCGCGGGATATTCAGCTGTGGCAGGTCGTGTTCTCACGCGGCGTAGAAAACGGTTTGCGGGTGGCCCGTTAAGTACCAAGCCCCTGTTCTGATACAGGGGCTTTACGGGTTACGCTTCGCTTGTCGACCGGACTGTCGCCGCTTCCCGCGCCGCCAGTACCCGTTCTACCGTATCAACCACCGCCTGGGTTTGCGGGTCAATTTCGATATTCACCCGCGCGCCCAACTTTTTCTTGCCAAGCGTTGTGCGCTCAATCGTTTCCGGAATCAGGTGAACGCAAAAGCGCGTCGCGGTCACTTCGCCTACCGTCAGACTGATCCCGTCAATGCCAATAAATCCTTTGTAGAGGATATATTTCATTAAGGTCGGATCCTGAACTTTAAACCAAATCTGGCGATTATTTTCTGAGGTCAAAATCTTAGAAACCTCTGCCGTGGTCATGATATGACCCGACATCAAATGACCGCCAATTTCATCGCTGAATTTCGCCGCACGTTCAACGTTTACCCGATCCCCCGCTTTCAGCTCGCCAAGATTGGTAATACGCAACGTCTCTTTCATCAGATCAAAACTGATGTGGCTGCCGTTAATGTCGGTCACGGTCAGACAACAGCCGTTATGCGCGACCGACGCGCCCGTCTCCAGCCCGTCCAGCATGTATTCAGGTAATTCCACGACATGGGTGCGAAAGTTTGGTTTTTCATCAACAGACACCACTCTGGCGGTGCCTTGCACAATACCCGTAAACATAACTGCAACTCCCAAATTCAGTTCAATCATTTCTGCCTGCCACAATAGCAGTTGGAAAATCAGGTTGCCAGCGAAGCGCCCCCCGCGCCTGTTTTTTCACTGGAGAAATATCCATTCCTCGCTACAATAGACTGAAATTTCCCCGCATCTTCTTCTTGCTGCCCTTGCTGGCGGCTTTTTTAGTCTCTCTTATAACAACAAAATATAGGTGTTAACGTGCAGAAGTATATTAGCGAAGCGCGTCAGTTATTGGCTCTGGCAATACCGGTGATTCTTGCGCAAATCGCCCAAACCGCAATGGGTTTTGTGGATACCGTCATGGCGGGAGGCTACAGCGCTACCGACATGGCGGCAGTGGCGATTGGTACCTCCATCTGGTTGCCGGCCATTTTATTTGGACATGGACTGCTGCTGGCGCTAACGCCGGTTATCGCGCAGCTTAACGGCTCAGGTCGACGCGAGCGCATCGCCCATCAGGTCCGTCAGGGTTTCTGGCTGGCAGGCTTTGTCTCGGTTGTCATTATGATTGTGCTGTGGAACGCCGGATACATTATCCGTGCCATGCATAACATCGATCCTGCGCTGGCGGATAAAGCCGTCGGCTATCTCCGCGCGCTGCTGTGGGGCGCACCGGGGTATCTGTTCTTTCAGGTGGCGCGTAACCAGTGCGAAGGTCTGGCAAAAACCAAACCGGGGATGGTGATGGGATTTATCGGCCTGTTGGTCAACATTCCGGTGAACTATGTGTTTATTTATGGCCATTTCGGGATGCCAGAACTGGGCGGCGTCGGTTGTGGCGTGGCGACAGCGGCCGTTTATTGGGTGATGTTTGTCGCCATGATTTCGTGGGTTAAACACGCTCGCTCCATGCGTGACATTCGGAACGCCGAACGCTTCAGTAAGCCCGATGGCGTAGTGATGAAACGCCTGGTACAACTAGGATTGCCTATCGCGTTGGCCTTATTTTTCGAAGTGACGTTGTTTGCGGTCGTGGCGCTGCTGGTGTCCCCCCTGGGCATTGTCGACGTGGCAGGCCATCAGATTGCGCTCAACTTCAGTTCGCTGATGTTCGTGCTACCGATGTCGCTTGCGGCAGCGGTTACCATTCGTGTGGGCTATCGTCTGGGGCAAGGTTCGACACTGGATGCGCAAACCGCGGCGCGTACCGGGATCGGTGTGGGCGTTTGCATGGCCTGCATCACCGCCATTTTCACCGTATCGCTGCGTGAGCAGATCGCCCTGCTGTATAACGATAATCCTGAGGTGGTGACACTGGCTGCCCAACTGATGCTGCTGGCGGCAATCTACCAGATTTCTGACTCTATTCAGGTGATCGGCAGCGGCATCCTGCGTGGTTACAAAGACACGCGTTCGATTTTTTATATCACGTTTGTCGCTTACTGGGTTCTGGGTCTACCCAGCGGTTACATCCTTGCGCTGACCGATCTGGTGGTGGACCGTATGGGTCCTGCGGGATTCTGGATGGGCTTTATTATCGGTCTGACGTCAGCCGCCATTATGATGATGTTGCGTATGCGCTTCCTGCAGCGTCAGCCCTCGACGGTTATTCTTCAGCGCGCTGCGCGTTAAATCTGCAATAGCCGCCTTCTGGCGGCTATTCTCTCGTCACTTTGCGCACTTCCTCCGCAATCGAGCGAAAACCGAAAGAAAATAACCCTTTCCCTCTTGCCTCATTCCATCTCTGCCGCTAATATTCGTCCCCGTTGTCACCTACAACGTTGCGTTCATAGCTCAGTTGGTTAGAGCACCACCTTGACATGGTGGGGGTCGTTGGTTCGAGTCCAATTGAACGCACCATCTTTCTGTACAGTGCGTCCGTAGCTCAGTTGGTTAGAGCACCACCTTGACATGGTGGGGGTCGGTGGTTCGAGTCCACTCGGACGCACCATTCAGCTATCTCTCTGTTATTCCCGTTACTTTCTCTCTTTTTCTTTCTTTACGCTCACTCTGTTTTTCTCCTCACGCTTCCGTGTCGCGTTAGCATCAGACCGCATTGATGAAAAACGCCCGACATGCGCCGGGCGTAAAACAACGTCAGTTAACGATTACGGCTTATGTTCAAGCACCGGGTTCGCGTTTATGGCGATACGCTGAGGTTTCTCCTCTTCCGGTATATCCTGTAGCAACGCGATTGTCAGCAAACCGTTTTCCAGCGACGCGCCGGTGACATTGACATGCTCCGGTAGACTGTAGCTGGCGCGGAAGTCGCTGCGGCTGATCCCCCGGTGGATCCATCCCTCTTCGCCGTGTTCTGTTTTCTCCTCTTCACGTTTACCGCTGATATTCAGCTGACCGCCGACGGTTTCAATTTCCAGCTCGCTCTCTTTCCAGCCCGGCACGCTGAGGGTGAGCTCATAGCGGTTATCCTCCAGCCGCCGGATATTGTACGAAGGCGTGGAGGGCAACGGCGTGCTGCCGGTTAGTTGGCTGAAAAGGCGATCGATGCGGTTAAAGCGGTCCGCAAACAGAGAGTCGGAGAGATCGTGTAATACGGGAAACGTTCTGAGCGTCATCATGTACCTCCTGAACAGTAAAGAAAATATTCAAAAAGTTCATGTCTTACGGGCAGGTGTTGTTTACCCTCACCCGTTTTTCATATATGTCCGTAGCGTTGATTTTCAATACGACAAAGCGGAATTTTGCGATCTCCATCACGCTACCGGTTTCTTACTCGCCACTTCGCTGAAAAGCAGACTCTCCGTCGAAAAAACCGTCAGATTTACTGGAGTATCCGTTCTGACGGATCACGCAAGTAGCGGACGTGAGATCATCTCCAGCCCCAGCACTGTCAGAAACAGCAAGAAACATAGCCTGAACAGCCGCAGGCCGATCCGTGCCCGAATTTTTTGTCCCAGCCACATCCCAAGGAGAGCGGGGATAATCGCCATCCCCGACAGGGACAGTTGCCTGACATGAAAAGCATCATGCAGATACAGACCTGCAGCTAGCGCAATCGTCGAGACGGTAAACGAGAGGCCCAACGCCTGAACCAACTCATCACGCCCGAAACGCAGCGACTGAAGCCATGGCACGGCGGGCATGACAAAGACACCGGTGGCGCCGGTGACAAAGCCAGTGACCAGTCCCATGACAGGCGACAACCGACGTTCTAACCGCGCTGAGACGTGCATTGCAGGACGGCATAGCGCATAGCTGGCGTAAATGATAAGCGCGACGCCCAGGCCAACGCCTGCCCACAGCGGCGGAATACTGACCAGCAGAAACGACCCCACAACCGTGCCGATGACGATAAACATCATCATCAGCCAGAGACGCTGGAATACCTCTTGTAAGATAGGCCCCGAAAACAATTGCCAGAGATTCGTCACCAGCGAAGGGATAACCAGAAGCGCCGCCGCTTCAGCCAGCGGCATAACCGTACCAAGCAGCCCCATCGCCACCGTCGGCAACCCCATGCCAGTCACACCTTTGACCCAGCCTGCGGCAATAAATATCAGGAAACAATACAAATAAAGGGGTTCATTCATCTTGCTGGCCCACATTGTTGAACAGAGCGGCATTGGAACATCTGGCCGGAGCCGCCACAATGCGGTATTTTCCTCGGCAACTACGGAAAAACCGAAGGCGGAAATAAATGCGTTTTGATCTGGCCGACCTGCAACTGTTTATCTGTATCGTGGATGCCGGCAGCATCACCGACGGGGCCTCTGCAGCCAACCTGGCACTGGCGTCCGCCAGCGAACGACTCCGAAAAATGGAAGGAAACTCTGGAATGCCCTTGTTGCTGCGTCATCCGCGCGGGATCTCATTAACGACAGCAGGAGAGGCAGTGGAGCGCCATGCCCGCATCATCCTTGAGCAACATCGGCGGTTGCGCGAGGAAATGGTCGCCCTTGCCGCGGGTCATCAGGAGACGCTTCGGCTTTATGCTAACAGCTCAGCGCTGACCACATTTCTGCCGGGTAAACTCGCCGCCTGGCTGACCTCCCATCCGGGGATACATATCGAAACCGAAGAACGCGCCAGCACCGATATTGTCAGCAGCTTACTGTCAGGTGAGGCAGATGTCGGCATTGTTTCAGACGCCGTGGCCGCCGGCATGCTCAAACGGGAGCCCGTCGCGGAGGATCCGCTCGTGCTGATCGTCCCGCTAACGCATCCGCTTGCGGATAAGGAGGCGCTTTTTTTCGTGGATATTATTGCGGCGCCAATGGTGGCGCTTTATTCCACTCGTGCCCTGCAACGCCATATTGAACAAAACGCAGCACATGCTGGCCTGGCGCTTAATATCCGCATTCGGTTGAATCACTATGAGGGATTATGCGAGATGGTGGCACACGGCACCGGCGTGGCGATTCTTCCCGCCGTCATCGCCGCGCGTTATCAGAGCCGCTATCCTTTTGCGATCGTTGCGCTACGTGATGGCTGGGCGTTGCGCAGGCTGTGTCTGTGCTACCGAAACGACGTCGCCTTTAGCCCCGCCATACGATCCTTATTTGACTGTCTGAGACAGCCCTAACGGCTGTTTCATAACAGCCGTCGCGTCCTGCTTCCCCCGCGGGCGATGTTCAGCAGGCTTACCGTCTTTCAGTAAATTCTGTTAACAGGCGAATTGCCCGGAGATCCGTGCCACCCGGTCTATGCTGTCTATACTTTACCGTTAACGTTTTGTTATGGGAGGTAAGATGGAGTATCTGGCACGGCTTAACGTCGTTACTGTACTAATGTCAGCGACATTCTGGATCAATCTTGGCATCGTTTTCGTTGTCACCTTAATCACCTACTGGCTCATCAACTGGCTGCTGAATTTCATTTACAGAACCATTGAGCGTCGCGATCACAAGGAGATTAAGCATCCGGGGTTACGGGTGATCGTGTTTGACATGTTAAAGCGAACCAGCAAATTGCTGATTTTCTTTGCCGCATTCCTGTTCAGTTTGCGCTTCGTCGCCCTCCCCGATCGGCTGTTTGCAAGCCTGAGCCACGCATGGTTTCTCGTGATCGCCATTCAAATCGCCATCTGGCTGGATCAGGGGGTACAGTCGTGGATGCGCCATCTGCTACACGCGCCCGGGACGCATAAAAATCCGGTCACCCTGGTTATTCTTGGGATGATTCTGCGCGTGGTTGTCTGGTCCATGATGCTGCTGTCGATTCTGGCAAACGCTGGGGTGGATATTACCGCGCTGGTAGCAAGTCTCGGGGTTGGCGGTATCGCCATCGCGCTGGCGGTGCAGACCGTTCTCAGCGACGTCTTCGCCTCGCTATCGATTGGTTTTGATAAGCC
Source organism: Citrobacter sp. Cs237 (assembly GCF_030332325.1). Classification (NCBI taxonomy): domain Bacteria; kingdom Pseudomonadati; phylum Pseudomonadota; class Gammaproteobacteria; order Enterobacterales; family Enterobacteriaceae; genus Citrobacter; species Citrobacter sp. Cs237. The sequence continues at coordinate 199,481 of NZ_JAOWIB010000109.1, forward strand.
TTTCGAGATTGGCGACTTCGTGGTGTTCAATGACGTCGCAGGGACAATCGAGCATATTGGCCTGAAAACAACGCGTATCCGCAGCCTCAGCGGCGAGCAGATTGTTTGCGCCAACGCGCAGCTGCTGCAGCAAACCATTCACAACTACAAGCGCATGCAAACGCGCCGCATTGTTTTTACCTTTGGCGTCGCCACCTCCACGCCGCCTGAAAAGCTGCGCCTGATTGGCGATACGGTAAAAAAAATCATTGAAGATGTCGGCGAAACGAAATTCGACCGCGCGCATTTTCTCGCCTTTAATCAGGATCGCCTGACCTTTGAAGTCGTGCATATTGTAAACACAGCCGACTACAACAAATATATGGATATACAGCAGGAGATTAATATTCGTATTATTGAAGCGCTGAATGAGCTAGAGGTGGAGCTGGCGTTGCCAAGTCTGGTGGTACGATCGCCGGTACAGGTCGCAGGCTCGGACAATCCTCTTCACGTTGAGCATTTGCAGGCTGAGAAATAGCGTTATGATGGTCTTTTCAAAAGGAGAGTACGATGGCCAAATTATTACAGCTTCACTTTGCGTTTAACGGCCCGTTCGGGCAGGAAATGACGGAACAACTGCGCGGACTGGCCGAATCCATTAACCAGGAACCCGGCTTTATCTGGAAAGTATGGACTGAAAGTGAACAAAATAAAGAGGCTGGCGGCATCTACCTTTTTGAAAGCGAAGAGACCGCCCTCGCGTATCTGGAAAAGCATAGCGCGCGTTTAAAGAATCTTGGTGTCAATGAAGTCATCGCCAAAGTCTTTGATGTTAACGTGCCGCTAAGCCAGTTAAACCACAGCCACGTGGCGTAAATGACGCATCCAGAGGGGGCTATGCCCCCTTTCTTCTCTTTCCTGTGCATTTTCCTTTCCGTCCTTTAAACCTCGCATCAGATAGACAGACAGCCAACCAGGCACTACATGTTAAGTCATGTCTGTCGCCACTGGCGCGTTTTGCGGATGAGAGGTGTGTATGTCTGTTGTGGTTATTACCGGAGGTAGCGCCGGAGCAGGAAAAGCAATCTCTGTGCGTTTCGCACAGGCTGGATATGACGTTGCGGTGATAGCCAGAGATGACGAAGGTCTTCAGGAAACCTGTGAGGAGTGCGAAAAATATGGCGTGAAAACGCTGGGTATTAGCGTCGATGTCTCCAAAGCCAATGCCACTCACGACGCAGCGGAAATGATTGAAAGTCGGCTGGGCGCCATTGATGTGTGGGTTAACAGCGCCATGACAACGGTACTGTCACCGTTTCGGGAAATCACCCCCGCAGAGTTTCAGCGCGTCACCGAAGTGACCTATCTGGGCTTCGTTAATGGTACCCGCGCGGCACTGGCGATGATGGCGCCGCGAGACAGAGGCATTATCATCCAGGTCGGTTCCGCGTTAGCCTACCGCTCGATTCCCCTTCAGTCTGCTTACTGTGGCGCCAAAGCGGCAATCCGCGGCTTTACTGACGCCGTACGCACCGAACTGATGCATGAGCACAGCAAGGTGCATATCACGATGGTACAAATGCCGGGAATGAATACCCCGCAGTTTGGCTGGTCGCGCAACAAAATGGACGCGGCGATGCAACCTGTGCCACCGGTGTACCAGCCCGAAGTCGCCGCAGAAGCGGTTTTTAGCGTGGTGAAACGTCCGGTTCGCGAACTGTGGGTTGGGAAAAGTACCGTACAGTCAATCGTCGGCCAGTTTTTCTTTCCCCGCTGGCTCGACCGGCTGATGGTAAAGAAAGCCTGGGAAGGCCAGCTTACCGATGATCCCAGTCCCCATGACAGTGCGGACATTCTCTACACGCCCCGACGGGGTAATCATCCCACTCACGGTGAATTCAGCGAAGGCGCAAAAACACGCGCGTTCACCCTGTCATCTGACTTCCCCGGTAAGCTCGCCGCAGGCGCCGCGCTGACCACCCTTGCGCTGGTGATCGGCCTGATAGCGCGGCGTAAAAAACGCTAATCGCGCCGACGGGAAAACCAGCGGTAGCCGTAGCCGTTCAGGAGGAGCGGCACGGCCTTCCCGCCCCGAAGCGTATCGTCATACCCCTTGTCTGCCAGGCAGGCTTCCCAGTAGCCGTCCGCAATGTCTTTTAGCGCTGCCTTAACCGGCTTTTCGCTGAAATTGGCCAGCGCCAGAACATCACGCTGCTCGCCACGATAAAGAATGGCGAACACGGCCTCCTGTTTGAGCGGAATAATCTTCCACGGCGCCTGACAAATTTCATGCAGTTCCGCCCGAATATTCACCATATGACGCACCCGGTGCAACAAAGAATGGCGGCTTAGCTGCGACCGTTCTACGTTGACTTTTTTATAGCGCCACGGGCCGGACGAAATCGGTTGTCTGAATAAGCGCGACGTATCCGCAGTGGAAAATCCGCCATTTTTATCTGCCGACCACTGCATCGGCGTTCTGACCGAATAGCGCTCTTTCAGGCTAAGATCGTCGCCCATTCCGATTTCATCACCGTAGCGGATCACCGGTACACCAGGCAGCGACAACAGCACCGCGTGACAAAACGCCAGCCGTTCGATATTCCCTGACAGCATCGGCGCCAGCCGTCTGCGTAACCCTCGCTGGTAAACATACATATCCTCGTCAGGGGCAAACGCGTCCAGCACCTTTTGCTTATTTACCTCGCCGATCCCCTCGAGATCCAGCTCATCGTGATTTCGCAGCCAGTTGGCAAAGCAGCAGCCATCCGGCGGCACAATCATCTTACTGAGCGCCCCGGCAAGCGGCAGTGCTTTTTTCTCCGCCAGGCTGACATAAAAATATTTATTCACCCAAAAGTTCAGCGCAATATGCAGCCGATCGTTTTTGCCGAAGTAGTTGCGATACTCCTGCGGGGCAACATCAACTTCGCCCAGCAGGATCGCTTCCGGATTCACGCTTTCTATCAGCCCGCGCAACTGCTCAAGGATCCAGTACCCCTTTTTGTCGTTACCGCCTCCGGCCTGTTTGGTTAAGTGAGAGGCCGCGTCGAGGCGAAAACCAGACACGCCAATCTTCAGCCAGAAGCGCACGATATTTTCGATTTCGTGGATAACCGCCTTTGAGGTGAGATTGAGATCGGGCTCATGACGATAGAACATATGCCGGTAGAATTGTTGAGCCTGTTCATCCCAGCGCCAGACGGATTCCTCCACCCCTGGAAACATGGGCGGATCGTCTTTTTCCGGGGGGGTATCGGCCCACAAATAAAAGTCCCGATAGAACGAATCGGGACTGCGTCTGGCCTCCTGAAACCACATGTGTTCAGAAGAGGTATGCTGAATCACCAGTTCGATGATCACATGCAGGCCCAGCGCCCGGGCCTGTTCGATAAACTCAATCACATCAGCAATCACCCCAAAACGAGGATCCGGTTGCAGATGGTCTGCGATATCGTAGCCTTCATCGCGAAACGGCGTAAGGTAAAACGGCGTGATCCAGATGGCTGTCGCGCCAAGACTGCGGATGTAATGCAGCTTTTCAGCGATCCCGGCAATATCGCCGAAGCCATCGCCATTCGCATCATAAAAGAGTGAAGTATCGACTTGATAGATCACCGCCTGGCTGTACCACTTCTGTTTTTTCTTCATAAGCTCGCTCCCAACGCGTGCTGGCAATGTTGCAAAAACGTCTGGTGTTATTGCAGACAGGAGAGATATTTCTCTGCCGAGCGCAGCACAATCTCATGCGCATGAGCCGTAATGTCCTGACCTTCAAACGCGCCGTACAGCTGTTCAAATGAAACGTCTTGCAGTCGCCGGGCAATCGCCGCGACACAAGCTGCGGACAGCGGCAGCATGTTGGGGTAGCTCCACATAAAGGAGACGGCGTTCGCGCCGGGTGTGACCTGAAGAATATCGCCTGCAAGGATCGTTCCGGCGCCCTCTCGCCAGTGCAGGACGGTGCCGCCTGCAAAATGGCCGCCGAGCCGCAGCAGCGTCACGGACGGCAGCACGTCGAGAGTGTCGCCTTCCCATCGCTGTATAAACGGGCTGTCGCGCATGATCCAGCGCCGATCGTCGGCATGAAGATAAACCGGGGCGTTAAACTCTGCCGCCCAGTCCTGCATGGTGGTGTAGTAGTGCGGATGCGAAATGGCGATGGCGCGCAGACCGCCCAGGGCGGCAATCAACGTCCGGGTCGCCGGATCGAGATTGGCGATACAATCCCAAAGGATATTCCCCGCGGGCGTTCTGAGCAGAAACGCCCGCTGGTTTATCGCAAATGAGGGAACCGTTTTGAGGGTAAAAAGCGACGGTGTGACCTGACGCCATTTGTTGGCGTGGCTGGACACCAGCGCGTCAAAATCCGTCCACTCCTGCCCTGATACCGGCACATACTGCCGTTCATCATCACAAACAGGACAGCGCGCTACGTTACGCTGGCTGTCGTCATACGATGTGCCGCAGGCTTTACACAGTATAATCATCTTCACTCCCGTTCCGGTTTGAACAAAAGTAAGTATGGCAGAGGATGCGCGAAGGAATAGCAATCGTCCGGTATCGTTACGTCTGCACTTTACACCGTGGCGGCATTACCGCTTACCCGGAAATCGGTGTGGCGATAGCGAAAACCGTCTCGTCCCCGGCAGGCCGCATTTGCCGCCGTCTCTATTTCTTCGATCGTTAACATCGCAGATTTTGCACATGCAACCCCCGGCATTCTTGTCCTATACTGGTCGCACCTCAAAAATGAAATCATGCAGGTGAGTAATGGAAATTGATCTCGACAATCTGGTGTTTGACGGACTGGATGAAGCACAAACGCGCAACGCGGAACGTCTGGAAGATGCGGACAAAAAAGCAGAATCGGTGATCGCCGATGATGACTGCGGCGATGCGTGCAAAATCTGACATAAAAAGCGACGTAATATCAGGGTCGGAAAACGCCCGAAAGTAACACGGTTGCGTCGGATAGCAGCGTAACGTGCTATCCGACCAACATCCTGCTGCATCAGCATATCTGTCAGGAGTGACTCAGCACTCGACAAACTGATGCGTATCGTCGAGACGGTATTTCACCCCTGCCCGAATTCCTTTTTCACCTTCCACGGCCACCGCAAAACGCATTCGCTCACCGTCATGATAAGCCAACGCCGCACACCCGCCTGGCCCAAGCACGATGGCGTCGACCACGCCTGTACTGGCTATCACGGCGTTGTCGCCGTTGCAGATAATGTGTACATTGTCGCCGCTGTTGGCAATTCTGGCGCTGGCGCCGAAGCTGACGATCTGCGTGAGATCGCCATTGCTGACAATATGGCTTCTCTCTCCCACCGCGCTGACCCGAACGCGCATCCCGCTACTGGCGATACGCGTGCCGTTACCTGCGCTGCTAATTCGCGTGGAGTTTCCCGCGGCTGCGATTCTGGCGCGATCGCCCGAACTGCTGATATGACTGTTATAGCCCATGCTGCCAAGCCGCACACAGTCGCCCGCACTGGCGATCTGCGCCGCGTAACCCACACTGGCGATTTTCATGTTATCGTCCGCGCATCCCAGACGGGCGTTATCCGCGGCGTTGGCAATCTGCCGACCACTCGTTACGATGTCAGGCAGCATCGGTGAGGACATGGCGAAAATATCCTGCCGGACAAAGTTTTCTTCGTCTATCCAGCGTGACCAGGCGTACTCCACCAGGCTGTTTGCCCAGTCGATATACCCGTCACGGCTTAACGCACGATGTACGTCAGCATAACTGCCGCCTTCCGGAAAACGCCGCAGGAACCAGCGGTACATCACTTTTCCAACCCGCCAGTTGCGTAAATCCTCTCGCGTCACAATCATCGGTTAATGCCGGTGATAGCCATCGACCATGCAACGGAATGTCTCCCCGGGCGTTCGTCCCGTGGTGCACAGATACAGATGTCCAAAGATAAAAAACAGGCTAACGATGGCCAGCGCGAAATGCGCCTGAAGCAGCCAATAGCGTACGCCGGGAAGGACATCCCCTGTGGCCTGTGGATACAGCGAAAGAAGACCGCTCAGTAACAGCAGCGGCAGCAAGCCGTACATCACCCCGACATAGGCAGCCTGCTGTAACGGGTTAAACTTCGACCGTGGCGTAGCCGGAAACGGGTGCGCATCTCCTTGTAAAATGCCGTACAGATAAAAACGGGTTTGTTTCTTCGCTCTCGCCAACCAGCCATGCGGCTGAATGAGATAATGATGACCATTGCCGCCCAGGGCGTTAATCAACACAAAGCCCACCCAGCATGCCAGTAGCATAAATCCACAGATTTCATGTACCGCCAACACGCTTTTAGTCACCAACGGACTGACCAGCGAAAAGTGGTTAATGAGCCCACTGGCAAGCAAAAGGATAAACAATAACGCGTTAGACCAGTGCCACAAGCGCACCGCTTTTGAATACAAATAAACTTTCTCGCCATGCGCGGCCGCGACCTTGCGAACGGCGCGAAAACGAAGCCAGGCGTGCAGCCCCAGCACCAGCCACATCACTACCAGCAACACGCCCGCTATAACCAGCCAGACTGGCCAGTACTCCGGGGAAAACAGCGGCACGTAGCTCGCCAGTTGGGCGTGAAATTGTTCGGCACTCTGCGACGCGTTCATACATTTTCCTTCTTAATCAAATGTTGACCGAACCGACGATAAAGATGAGGCTCGCCTGCGCCAGGAAGCTGATACTGATAATATTTATTGTCCTGCAGCCAGCGCTGGATTTCAGGGCTATCTTCGCGTCCAAAGAGCAGTGCATGTTCCGGACAAGACGAGACGCAGATGGGCGGGAACCCTTTCGCCAGTCGCGACTCTGCGCAAAAATCGCATTTATCCGCCACTTTGGTGTGAGGATTCAGATAGCGCACCTGGTACGGACAGGCGCCAATACAATAGCTGCAACCAATACAGCGTGACGCATTTACGCGAACAATCCCCTGCTCATCACGCCAGGACGCGCCGGTTGGGCAGACGTCAATGCACGGCGCCTCGTCGCAGTGCTGACAAGACTGGCGGAAAAAATGATACAGGGTTTCGTTTTCATCCTCGGTGACAGGGATGTGCGCGATCGATAAGCGGCTTCCCTGCGCAGGAACATGATTGGTTTTGCGACAGGCGCGGGCGCAAATGTTACAACCGTTGCAGCGCGTTTCGTCGTGGATCATGACATAGCGCGCCGTTCCGCCTTGTGTCGTATTCGCCAGCAGCGACTGGCCCGGTCCGCTGAAAAAAATGACCGTTCCCATGCCAAGCACAAATTTTCGTCGAGTGAAGGACATCTTGTTATCCTCTAATGCGGTGGTCGCCCTCGCCACGCTATCCATGAATTCAGGGATTCTGAAACCGTTCAACTTCCAGCCATTCGCACAACCCATAGGCTTTGCCATAACGCATATAGCGCTCGCTAAAGAGATACGGAACGCCGTTGGATGACGTCACCGGGCGAATATCGGCATAGTCGGGATGTGTTTCGATCGCCGCCAGCGCGGCGGCGATCTGCGCAGACTCGAAGTGGTAAGGCGACTGTTCCAGCATAGCGACCTTGTACGGGCGCGGATACGTCTGACATTCAAAACGCACCGCCTGAGCGATTGCCCGACAAAGATCCTTTTCCAGCACCTGCACACACATGTCGGCATAGTTGGCGCTCATGCTGTCCGTTGAGTAGAAATAAACCTCCTGGGCGCCGTGCACACACGCGATATCCGCGCCCACCTCCCCTTCAACGAGAGCGGCCAATAATGGCGCAAGCTCGGCTTCTTCCATCGAATACGGCGGCTGTAGAAACAGTGCGCGCGCCACAAGCTGTCCTGCCGACGTATGCTGGCGAATAAAATCAGCCATTATCTCTGCGGGGCTTGCCGGTTCAACAGGCGCACTATCCGCGTCATGCAAACGTAGCGCCTGCAGCCACTGCCGTTTTTCGAGATCCACGTCCGTCGTCGCTTCCGCGCCGACTTCCTCCAGATGGCTCATAAGGCTTTCCTTACGCTGGCAGCAAATTCTGCGCGGCCAGGTCAGCCGCCACGTCATCCAGTCCAAGCCGAATCAACGTGTCACGCGTTGGGCAACCCAGCTCAGGATCCCAGCCCATTTCCTGATAAAACAGGGTCAGCGACTCGCGCATATCGTCTCGATCCATCTTATCGGTGCCTTCAGTAAAGACCGGAATAGCCGGGTCTTTGTCGAATACCCATGAACAAATAAGATCGTGTTCGTTGCGCATATCTTTGGTCTGCATCAGTTTCACCGTGTATGCCCGATGCAACGTAAAGATACGTTCAGCGGCCAGATCGAGGCTTGCCTGGGTGGTTTCGTCACCGGTTACCGCCTGAAAGAATTTCGCTTCCAGATCCAGATCGCCCCGGTAGTTACGGCTTTTCAGCGGCGATACCGTCATCGGCCAGACCCAGTTACAGAGCGTGACAGCGTTATGAAGACAGACTTTCAGCAGGGTCCATTTGGCGTAACGGATTTTAGCCGGGTTAATCGGCGTATAATTTTTGGTTTCGTCGTAAGCATCTTCAGAGCCAAACAGCTCTGCCGCCACCTCTCGCTGAAGTTTCAACGGCAAACCGGAGCCAATAAAATTAATGTGCGTATGGGTCATGCAGTCGCGGTTGAACATGCAATTAGTAATCGCCCCGACCTGCGCGGAGGCTTCGTTAGCGTGATGTACCGGATACCCAAACGGGGACCACAGTTTGTTTTTCGCATAGCCCCAATATTCCTCGCCCAGTTGCCAACGCTCTGCGATGGCATATGAACCATCCGCGAGATGACTGAGTTCGCCGACACGGTGAGCCAGACGATAATAAAAATCCTTGATGAAATGAGGATCGCCCGCCTCCAGTTGATCCCACGGAATTGACGCATATTCTTCGGCGGGTAATACGCGTTTAAAGACCCCTTTGCTGTAGCAGTAGGTAAAATCACGGTGCAGCTGGCCGTAGTTGCACCAGATACCGTAGTCATCGAACAGGTTCAGGCCAATAAGATTACCGATGACGCGCCCATCGTCTTTGTCCTCAAAATCCTTCGGTCCGTTCGGAAAAATGGTGGTGTGCACAAAGTTTGCCACGCAGGTGTTGCCGCCGGTGCTCGGTACGCCGAAATCTTTCACCCGGGGAATATTCATCTGCGTCATGCAGCGGATTGGACAGGAGTGACAGCCGCTCATTTTGACGGTGTACTTTTCTGCGGCCGGACCCAGATCGAAGACGGATTTGTAGGTACGGAAACCGACGGTATTTTGATTCCCCGGGGGAATTTCGCCTGTCTCGATAGGCCCGCCTTCGGCGGCCCCCCAGTAAAGCCCCTTCCTCGCCGTCCAGCGCGAGGCTGGAGAAGAATATTCCGCCCACGCTTGCGGAGTGCTTGGTACAACGTGGTTGTTATTCGCGCCAATCAGTTCCGTCATCATATAATCGTTCAGACGTTTCATCTCTTTGCGATCGGCGATATTTACGCCTTTTGTGCCCTCAACCGCAATGGCTTTCAGGTTCTTCGATCCCATGATCGCCCCGGTTCCGGCGCCGCCGCTATGGTTGCGGCTGTTGAGCATGCAAGAGAGCGGAACGAGGTTTTCACCTGCCTGGCCAATTGCCGCCACGCAGGTTTCCGCGGAGGTCATGCGGCAAATTTCTTCGGTGGTCGCGCGAGTGCCTTTCCCCCATAAAAAATCGGCTTTCTCGATCGTCACCTTTTCGTCTTTGATATTAATCCACACAGGAGACGCCGCCTTGCCCTCGATAATAATGGCGTCATAACCGGCAAATTTCATTTGCGCCGCAAAAAAGCCCCCCATATGGGCATCAACAACCAAATTTCCCTTAGTGAATGTGGAAAGCGATGTGATATTCACGCGAGAGCTACAGGGCGCTCCGGAACCGGTTAACGGTCCCGTCGCAAATACCAGTTTATTACTTTCGTCAAAAGGCTTCGTACCCGGAGGCACTTCGTCATACATTATCTTATAGCCGAAGCCCATTCCGCCGATGAATTTTTTAAATTTACTGGAATCTTCAAGGGTAATATCGCCTGTAGTAAGATTGACCCGTAAAATATTACCTGTCCAACCGTTAGCCATAATGTTTTCCTTTGTAAGACTCAAACAGTAATATCTTTCCACTCAATGATTTTTAATGCCCCGGTCGGGCAGGCATTGGCGCATTCACCGCATAAAATGCATTTTGACGATTTTTTCGTTTCGCTATTGACGGTGGCCATCATCCAGGGACAAGCGGTGGTGCAAGCGCTACAGCCAATACAACGTCGATGATCAACAGCAATGCAGCCGTCTTTCTGCTGCCAGGTGATCGCCCCGACAGGACAAACATTCATGCATTGTGGATCTTTACATTGGCGACAGGTATCCGGTGTATAGTTCAGATCGCCATACAGGCCGCCGCCGGAACCGACACCCTCATCACCGAAGAAATAATTCCGGTGAATTTTGATGCGGGAAAAGAAGGTCCCCACCGCGCCATCGTTATAATTGGTGCAGGAAATTTCACAGCGGTGACAGCCGGTACAACGCGCACGCTGCGTCACCAGTACTCCTTTCGGCGTGTTAATCAACCCGACGGTGCCGCTGTCCACATCTTCCTGCTTACAGCCAAAAAGCGACAGCAGCGCTGGGGCAATGGTTAGCCCCGCCAGACCTTTTCCCGTCAAACGCAAGAATTCCAGCCGCGTTAAACCTGGATTTAATATTGGACGATCAACCTGGTTCATTAATTTCGCATCCTCTTCGTAAACGCAGTGTTGACAACCGTAACCAGGCCAATTTCTCATACGTCAAACAGCGCCCTGACGTTGTCTCCCACAGCTGAAGTTCCTGCCATAACCGAATCGAATAAATGACATGATTTAATGCAAACTTACTAATCCTTTAGGGTTAGGCGAAATAAATAATGGGTTTATTCGGTATGTATAACTTTGATCGTTATCAACTAAATTGGGGAAGGGAAATAATAAAAAAGAAGTGATATTTATTCTCATTTAGATGAGATGAAGCGGCATTTCATTATTTTCAAATTAAATGTGAAGCGGTTCCCAATATTAACTCTGACAGCCAAAAATAGTGTTATGCTCAGTTTAAACGTTGACGCATTATATTATTAACATTCGATACAGTATTGCTGCTTAAAATTTCCAGTAATTTTGATAAGGGATGCCGCCATCCCTTATTATATGGATTATCCTGCCAGCGCGTTGATCACCGTTTCCATAGCCCGTTTTTCCAGTTCAGAGCGTTGAATACGCTGATTAGCCAGTGAGGTACGTAAAACACCGGCGATGACAATATGCTTCGGTTCTTGACCCAGATCGCGCATTTCCAGCACCACTTTTCCCACGACTCTGCACATCTCCCGGTACAGTTCATCATCTTTTGTCAGGTTTCCCATTTTTGTCTCTCCGTTGCAGGCTACATGCTTACAGCATATAACACCTGGCGAATGAAGACAAAAAGCTAAAGAAAATCAATTAACTAACTGGAGCGCTATTCCGGCTTCCGCCAGGGTCTGCACAGACCGCTACTGGCGGATGCCGATCGGAGACATTTTTACTGATTAACCGGAATCACCGCGCCTTTGTACTTCGTGCGGATCCAGTCCTGAATCTCTTTCGAATGAAGTACATTAACCAGCGCCACGATATCTTTTTTCTTCTCGTCGCCGCGATGTACAGTAATGATGTTGGCGTAGGGGTTATTTTCGCCGCTTTCTACGGCGATCGGATCGTGGACCGGATCCAGACCTGCATCAATAGCGTAATTTGCATTGATAACCACCGCGTCACCCTCATCATTGTTATACATCTGCGGCAGCAGCGCGGCTTCAACGTTAGGCAGGAATGTCAGCTTTTTGGGGTTCTCCACGATATCACTGATACGTGCGCTGACCTTATCCACACCCGGCTTCAACTTTATAACGCCTTCTTTTTCGAAGATTGACAGAATACGCCCTTCTTCCGATACCGCGTCACGCATAATGATTTTGCCGCCTTCCGGCAGTTCCTTCAGCGTTTTGACCTTTTTTGAATAAATCCCAATCGGCTCAATGTGAATAGCACCGGCGCTAACGAAGTCGTAGGTTTTATCATCCGCATGGTCCTTCAGGACGCTGTTAAGGTAAGGAACATGCTGGAAGTAATTGGCGTCAATTTCGCGCCCGGCCAGCGCGGTATTTGGCAGGATATAATCCTGAAACGGTTTGATCTCTAATTCGATGCCTTGTTTAGCCAGAATCGGCTTCGCCTGTTCGAGAATTTCAGCATGTGGCACGTTAGATGCCCCAACGGCCAGGGTTTCCGCCCAGGACGCAAAGCTCATAGCGCTCAGGGTGGCTGCAGCCAGTAATGTCAGCGATTTTTTCATGATGAGGGTTTCCGTATTTTTAGCGTTTATCTAACAGAGAAGTGATCACATCGCCGCAAAACTGAATTATGAAGACGATTGCCAGAATGGTAATCGTCGCCACCAGCGTGACGTCGTTGTGGTTGCGCTGGAATCCTTCCAGATAAGCGAGATTCCCTAAACCACCAGCCCCAATCACCCCAGCCATTGCGCTATAGCTAACCAGCGCGATCAGCGTCACGGTGATACCTGACACCAGAGCGGGTGATGATTCAGGCAGCAAAACCCGAAAAATGAGGGTACTCAAACGCGCTCCCATTGAACGCGTTGCTTCAATCACCCCTTTGTCCACTTCGCGCAGCGCAATTTCGACCAGGCGGGCATAAAACGGCGCGGCGCCGACGATCAGTGCAGGCAGCGCGGCGTTTGCGCCAAGAATAGTACCAATCAGTGCCTTCGTGACGGGGATCAGCAGGACGATCAGAATGATGAACGGGATTGAGCGAAAAATATTCACCACCAGTGAAATGATGCTATACAGCGCGCGATTTTGAAAAAGCCCGCCGCGAGCCGTTAAGAACAGCGCCAGACCCAACAGGAGTCCAAGCGCAAAGGTCGCAATGCCGGAAAGCGCGGTCATATAGAGCGTCTCCAGGGTGGCGGCAAAAAGTTGCTCCCATTTCAGATGCGGAAACAGTGTCTCAGTCATGTTGAATGACCTCACCTTCAATGCCGCTGTTTTGCAGATCGGTCAGGATATTCGCCAGTTGCTCCCCGGAAGCCGCCACGTGCAGCCACAGTTGTCCAAATACGCCGTGCGCCGTCTGCGTCATCTTTCCGTGCAGGATATTAAACGGCAAACCATAACGCAGGGTCAGCTCGCCGACGATGGGTTGATGGGTGCTGTGCCCGGTAAACGTGAGTTTAATGACCGTACCGCCCAACCCACCTGCCAGTTGGGGATTAAAGGTTTCTTCATCAGCGTACTGCCCTACCTGACGGACAAACTGACGGGTAATGGGTCGCTGCGGGTGAGTAAATACGCTGAGTACGTCACCTTCCTCCACCACGTTGCCGTTCTCCATTACCGCGACGCGATCGCAGATTTTGCGCACCACATGCATTTCATGGGTAATAAGGACAATCGTTAGCCTGAAGCGACGGTTAATATCGAGTAACAGTTCCAGAATCTGATCGGTGGTCTGCGGGTCGAGCGCGGAAGTCGCTTCATCGCACAGCAGAACGTCCGGATTGTTTGCTAACGCGCGTGCAATACCGACCCGCTGCTTTTGACCACCGCTGAGCTGTGACGGATAGGCATTTTCTCGCCCGGCCAGCCCTACCAGCGCAATCAGTTCAGCCACTCGCGCCTTGATTTTGGCTTTTGGCGCACCCGCAATTTGCATTGAAAATGCGATGTTTTCACTGACGGTGCGCGACCACAGCAGATTAAAATGCTGAAACACCATACTGATTTTAAGGCGTGCCTGGCGCAAGGCTTCACCGCTGGCGGCGGAAATATCATGACCGTTAATCGTCACGCTGCCGGTCGTGGGTTTTTCCAGCCCATTCAACAGGCGTATCAGTGTGCTTTTCCCGGCGCCGCTGTAACCAATAATGCCGTAAATTTGCCCCTGTTCGACCTTCAGATTAACGTTATCGACAGCGGTAATAGTTTGCCTGCCTGGCGTAAACACTTTTGAGATATTTTTCAGGACAATCATAAGGTTCCGGTATCCGCTGCGGAGAATGGTTTTCCCGACAACGTGTTCGCTATTTAGCAGTATGGATGTCCAAACGAGTGTAGTGAGGCCGCTAATAAATTGAAATGAATAAAAAAGAATTTGGTTATAACCAGGAGGAATATCTCATTGTTGCGCAACTGAACCATAAATTGCGCGAATGATTTTGGGCAATACGTTTCCTTTAAATACAGTTTGTTGTGAAACTGCCCAGATGTATTTTGAAACGCTGTTTTCATTTTCCTTTTTGGAAAAAAACAGCGTATAATGCGCGCCAACTGTCTCTTGAATGGTTTCAGCACATTGGCCTGTAAAACTCAGCGTACACAAAACGTCCCTTTCCGTTGGGCTGAAACACAAGCACACATTCCTCTGCACGCTTTTTCGATGTCACCTATCCTTAGAGCGAGGCACCATCACTTTCGTAATACCGGTTTCGCTTCCTGGCGGTGCGCGCCGGAAGCCAGCTTCCCATATCCTTCTCAACTTAAAGACTAAGACTGTCATGAAAAAGACGAAAATTGTTTGCACCATCGGCCCGAAAACCGAATCTGAAGAGATGTTAACCAAAATGCTGGACGCGGGCATGAACGTCATGCGCCTGAACTTCTCTCACGGTGATTATGCAGAACACGGTCAGCGTATCCAGAACCTGCGCAACGTCATGAGTAAAACCGGCAAGAAAGCCGCGATTTTGCTGGATACCAAAGGTCCGGAAATCCGTACCATCAAGCTGGAAGGCGGCAACGACGTGTCCCTGAAAGCAGGCCAGACCTTCACTTTTACCACCGACAAATCCGTTGTGGGTAACAGCGAAATCGTCGCTGTAACTTACGAAGGTTTCACCGCTGACCTCGCCGTCGGCAACACCGTACTGGTCGACGACGGTCTGATCGGCATGGAAGTGACCGCCATCGAAGGCAACAAAGTGATTTGTAAAGTGCTGAACAACGGCGACCTGGGCGAGAACAAAGGCGTAAACCTGCCGGGCGTCTCTATCGCCCTGCCAGCCCTGGCGGAAAAAGATAAACAGGATCTGATCTTCGGCTGCGAGCAAGGCGTTGACTTCGTTGCCGCATCCTTTATCCGTAAGCGCTCTGACGTGGTTGAGATTCGTGAGCACCTTAAAGCGCACGGCGGCGAAAACATCCAGATCATCTCCAAAATTGAAAACCAGGAAGGCCTGAACAACTTCGACGAAATCCTCGAAGCGTCCGACGGCATCATGGTTGCCCGTGGCGACCTTGGCGTAGAAATCCCGGTCGAAGAAGTGATCTTTGCGCAGAAGATGATGATCGAAAAATGTATCCGCGCGCGTAAAGTGGTGATCACCGCGACGCAAATGCTCGACTCCATGATCAAAAACCCACGCCCAACCCGCGCAGAAGCTGGCGACGTGGCGAACGCCATCCTCGACGGAACCGATGCCGTCATGCTGTCCGGCGAATCCGCGAAAGGCAAATACCCGCTGGAAGCGGTCTCTATCATGGCGACCATCTGCGAGCGTACCGACCGCGTGATGACCAGCCGTCTGGACTTCAACAACGACAGCCGTAAGCTGCGCATCACTGAAGCCGTGTGCCGTGGTGCTGTTGAAACCGCTGAAAAACTGGAAGCGCCGCTGATCGTGGTCGCGACCCAGGGCGGTAAATCTGCACGCGCCGTGCGTAAGTACTTCCCGGATGCAACCATCCTGGCGCTGACCACCAATGAAGTGACCGCACGTCAGTTAGTGCTCAGTAAAGGCGTTGTGCCGCAGCTGGTCAAAGAAATCAATTCTACGGATGATTTCTACCGCCTGGGTAAAGAAGTTGCCCAACAGAGCGGTCTGGCACAGAAAGGCGACGTGGTCGTGATGGTTTCTGGCGCGCTGGTTCCGAGCGGCACCACTAACACCGCCTCTGTTCACGTGCTGTAATAATTCCTGAGTGAATTAATTGGTTTAAAAAAGCGCCCTCGCGGCGCTTTTTTTATTTCATCAATAGCCGCTATTAATAAAAAAGCAAATCGGATTTCACTATCTAATTGCCGATTATCTAAGACGAATCCGATGGAAGCAGCCTGTTTTCCCTCAGTTTTTTAGATACATTCCGACATTTCGATGCTTCTTTGAGCGAACGATCAAAAATAAGCATCTTCTCATCAAAAAAATATTCTCAACCTAAAAAACTTTGTGTAATACTTGTAACGCTACATGGAGATTAACTCAATCTAGAGGGTATTAATAATGAATCGTACTAAACTGGTACTGGGCGCGGTAATCCTGGGTTCTACTCTGCTGGCTGGTTGCTCCAGCAACGCTAAAATCGATCAGCTGTCTTCTGACGTTCAGACTCTGAACGCTAAAGTTGACCAGCTGAGCAACGACGTGAACGCAATGCGTTCCGACGTTCAGGCTGCTAAAGACGACGCAGCTCGCGCTAACCAGCGTCTGGACAATCAGGCTACTAAATACCGTAAGTAATAGTACCTGCGTAATAAAAATGGCGCACATTGTGCGCCATTTTTTTTGCCCTTCATTTGCCTTTCCTGCTACTGCGTTTGCGTTTCTTGCGTTACCCCACCATTCTGCGCTGACTGTACCACGGGGGTTGCCGCCACCGCTGGCGTCTGTCCGGAAGAAACGGCTACCGGATATCCGGCGCGCCGGTACAATGCTTTGTCCACCAGCGTGTTGTCGACCTCTTTCATCGCTTTGAACTGGGTGAAACCGGCAGGCAGAACATACGGCATGGTCTGCACATTCTGTTCCTCTTCCGGCGACAGCGGTCGGTGAACTTCAACATACCGCATACCGTTCGGCTCAACGGCGTATTTCACCGGCTCGTTGATGACCTTAACCGGCGTTCCGGTTCGTACGGAAGCGAACAGCGCTTTAATGTCTGGCGCATTCATACGAATACAGCCGGAGCTGACGCGCAGCCCGACGCTGTCCGGCTGGCTGGTGCCATGGATAAGGTATTCACCGTTTCCATGCGCCAGACGCAGCGCAAAGCGTCCAAGCGGGTTATTCGGCCCGGCAGGGACGACCGCAGGCAGGGTTATTCCCCGCTCAAGAGAGCGCTTGCGGATGCCCGCTGTCGGCGTCCACGTCGGGTTCGGTATTTTCTGCCCTACCCGCGTTTCCATCACCGGCGTTTCCAGCCCCTCCAGACCAATACCGATAGGATAGACCTGCACGATATTTTCCCCCGGCGGGTAATAGTACAGACGTAGCTCTGCGAGATTCACGATGATCCCTTCACGCGGCGCGTCGGGCAGCAGCATTTGCGACGGGATAGTGATTAACGTACCGGGTTTCGGCACCGGAGCGATGGTATTGTTTGCCTCCAGAATGAGCATCGCGGCGGTATCAAAGCGACGGGCGATGGCCTGGAGATTTTTATCCCCCGCCTGCACCGTATACGTTTGATTCTGACCAATGAGACGACTTCCTGCCGGCGGCAGTGGATAATCCACCGCCCAGGCAGCCTGTAAAGCACCGTAAGCGCCGATAAGCATAAGTGTTAATAAAGACGCGCGTTTCATATGTCACCCCCCTGGCGTTGATGCCGGACGGCAGTGAATGCCGCATCCGGACTACGAGGCTCGCGAACCTGCAAGCCTGACAAGACGCACCTGCGTCCTGTCAGGTATTTTACAGCGTGCGTCTGTTAAGTTTAGCTAAGAGTTGCAGCTTTCGTGCGAATCGCGCGGATCATCGCTTCAAGCCCCTGGGAGCGGGACGGGGTGAGATGTTGGGTGAGCGCCATTTTTTCGAACCACGGGCGGACATCAAAATTAACAATATCCTGCGGCGTCATCTGGTGATACAAAATAAACACCACCGCAATCAGCCCCTTTACGATGGCCGCATCGCTGTCGCCCTCAAGCTCAATCATTCCCTGCCCGTTCTGGCGCATCACAATCCAGACATGGCTCTGACAGCCCTCAATTTTATTATCAGCAACGCGATCGTTTTCAGACAGCATCGGTAGTCGCTGACCCAGCTCGATAATATACAGGTACTTTTCTTCCCAGTTCGCGCAACGTTGAAAATTACGTAATAGCTTCTCTTTATCCGGCAACGCGGCCATAGTGCCTCCCTGTTATCCCAGTAAGCGATGAATACGCTGCAGCCCGGTCACCAGACGATCCACTTCTTCATGGGTGTTATACATTGCCAGTGACGCGCGACACATCGCCGGAACCTGATAAAACGCCATCAGCGGCATAGCGCAATGGTGTCCGGTACGGACAGCAATACCGTAGTTATCAAGGAAACTACCGACATCATAGGCGTGATGGTGACCGAGATTAAACGCGATCACGCCAAGCCGGTTAAGCGGGCCGTACAGCGTTAGGTCAGGCACCGCCGCCAGTTGCGCCAGCGCGTAATGCATCAAATTCTGTTCGTACTCGCCGATGTTTTCCAGCCCCAGCGCTGAGACATACTCCAGCGCGGCGCCCAGACCGATAATTCCTCCGGTATTCGGCGTACCCGCCTCAAAACGCCACGGCGCTTTCGTCCAGGTGGTGCCCTGGGTCAGGCTGACCGTAGCGATCATTGAGCCGCCCCCTTCCCACGGCGGCATCGCCTGCAGGATGACGTCTTTTACGTACAGCACGCCGATACCGGTCGGGCCGTACAGTTTATGCGCGGAAAAAACGTAGAAGTCGCAGTCCAGCGCCTGAACATCGACCGGGTGGTGCATGACCGCCTGCGCGCCGTCCACCAGGACTTTAGCCCCGTACTGATGGGCCAGCGCGGTGATTTCAGCGATCGGGTTCTCGGTGCCTAACACGTTCGAAACATGGGTAATGGCCAGCAGGCGGGTTTTCTCGTCCAGCAGCGATGGCAGACTTTCAAGCTGGAGCGTTCCGTCAGTATTGAGCGGGATTACCCGCAGTTCAGCCCCCACGCGCGCGCATAGCATCTGCCAGGGCACAATATTAGCGTGGTGCTCCATTTCGCTGATAATGATGTTATCGCCACGGTGAACGTTTTCCGGCCCCCAACTGTTGGCCACCAGATTGATGCCTTCCGTGGTGCCGCGAACGAACACCAGTTCCTCCGCTGAGCGGGCGTTAATAAACAGCGACGCCAGTTTGCGAACGTTCTCCATTCGTTCCGTCGCCTGGGCGCTCAGAGTATGAATACCGCGATGCACCGCCGCATAGCCATGGCGGTAGAATTCCGCCTCCGCGTCGATAACCTGACTGGGCTTCTGCGCGCTGGCGGCGCTATCAAGGTACGCCAGCGGCAGACCGTTGACTTCTCGCGTAAGCACGGGAAAATCCGCACGCACGTTGTCGATAGAAAATGTCATGCTCTGCCTCCCGGCAGGCGCTGGCCGATTCGCGCCAGAACCTGTTGCTTCAGCGCCTCGTCGCCGATGGCTTCCGTCAGTTCAGCGGCAAAGGCATAGAGAATCATCTGCTGGGCGTCCTGCTGGCCGATCCCGCGCGAGCGCAGATAGAACATCTGTTCATCGTCAATGCGCCCCACCGTCGCGCCATGGCTACACTTCACGTCGTCGGCGTAAATCTCAAGCTGCGGTTTGGTATCCACCTCGGCGAGTTTACCCAGCAGCAGGTTATTGTTGGTCATCTGACCGTCGGTTTTGATCGCGTACGGGGCAACGTTAATCAGACCGTTGAAGACCGCGCGCCCTTTATCGCTGACAATGGTTTTATGCAGCTGACGGCTGTTGCAATAGCCTTTGTTGTGCTCAAGCCAGGTGCGGGTATCACAGACTTCATTTTTCACCGGCATCGCGAGGCTGTTGATTCGTAGCGTCGTGTTCTCACCGTTCAGCCGGGTGCTGGTGTTATGACGCAGTACCGCATCCCCCAGCAGAAAACTGTGGCTGTGCGCCGAGGCGTCCGCCGCCATTAAAATATCATTATGGGCGAAGTGATGGCTTAACGGATTTTCAAACGCCAGCTTCACGTGATGCAGATGCGCGTTGGCTGCCACATTCATTGTCAGACGCGCGCCGGTAAAGTGTCGCGCGTCATTGAGGCTCACGTAATGTTCAATGACCGTTGCTTCTGCCCCTTCCGCCAGTTCCAGATGATGACGATAATGAGCGGTGTTCACCTCATCGTCGCCCACGCCCTGCGTAATGTGCATCAATAGCAGCGGCTTGTCAGGACGCTGATTACGCTTAACGTGGATATGGGTTACGCTGTGCGCCAGGCTTTCGGTGAGATGCAGAAACACCTCCGGCTGCACCGCGTCAGGCAGCGTCTGGCGCTCATCGTTGATCGCAACGTCAAAGCCGCTATTTTCACAGCTGTCGCTCAGCGTCGGACTGAATTTCCCATCAACAAAAACCAGACGCAGCGCATCAATTTGTAGCGCCAACGCATCCCGCTGCGCCGTCCCAATGTCCGCGAAGCGGCTGACGAACTGGCTGTTGATTAATCCTTCCAGCGGCGTGTATTTCCAGTTTTCATGTTTCCGCGTCGGCAGGCCCAGTCGCAGTAATTGCTGTAAGTGCTGTTGCGCCTGGGTGGAACGCGACTCGCCCTCGGCTTCAAACAGATGATGCCACTGCTGCAACGCATTACTGCTGTTCGGTAAGCCAGCCATATCCCTGCTCCTCCAGTTGTTTGACCAGAGTGAAATCGCCAGACTTCACAATCCGCCCCTGATACAGGACGTGGACAAAATCAGGTTTGATATAGTCAAGGATGCGCTGATAGTGCGTAACGATGATGAATGCGCGCTTGCCGTCCCGCAGGGAATTCACGCCATCGGCGACGATTTTCAGGGCATCAATATCCAGCCCGGAATCCGACTCATCCAGAATGCACAGCTCCGGCTCCAGCACCGCCATTTGCAGAATGTCGTTGCGTTTTTTCTCGCCGCCGGAAAAACCCACGTTGACCGAGCGGGTCAACAGATCTTCCGGCATTTTCAGCAGCGCGATTTTCTCTTCCATCAGGTCCTGAAAATCAAAACGGTCCAGCGTCTCCTGGCCGCGATAGCTGCGCACCGCGTTTAGCGCCGTTTGCAGGAAAAACTGATTGCTGACGCCGGGAATTTCCACCGGGTACTGAAAGGCCATGAAAATGCCTTCACCGGCTCTCTCTTCCGGCGCCAGCGCCAGCAGATCTTTACCTTTAAACGCGACGGAACCGCCGATTACCTCGTAATCTTCGCGTCCTGCCAGCGTCGCGGAAAGCGTGCTTTTACCGGAACCGTTCGGTCCCATGATCGCGTGCACTTCGCCGGGACGAACCTCAAGGTTCAGCCCACGCAGGATCGCTTTATCTTCGACACTGACCTGTAAATCTTTAATATTTAACATGATACTTCCTTAACCGACGCTGTGTTCAAGGCTAATAGCTAATAGTTTTTGTGCTTCGACGGCAAACTCCAGCGGCAATTCGGAGAACACGTCTTTACAGAAGCCGTTGACGATCATCGAGATCGCATCTTCTTCGCTGATACCGCGCTGCAGGCAATAGAACAGCTGATCTTCACCGATACGCGATGTGGTCGCTTCGTGTTCGAGCTGGGCGCTGTTATTACGGCATTCGACGTACGGGAAAGTATGCGCCCCGCAATCCGCGCCGATCAGCATTGAATCGCACTGGGTAAAGTTGCGGGCATTGGTCGCCGTCGGCATGATTTTCACCAGCCCACGATAGCTGTTCTGGCTGTGTCCGGCGGAGATCCCTTTCGAAATGATGGTCGAGCGGGTATTTTTGCCGATATGGATCATTTTGGTGCCGGTATCGGCCTGCTGGTGCCCGCTGGTCAACGCCACGGAATAAAACTCGCCAATCGAGTTGTCGCCACGCAGAATACAGCTCGGGTATTTCCAGGTGATCGCCGAGCCGGTTTCCGACTGGGTCCACGACATTTTGCTGTTTTCCCCTTCGCACAACGCGCGTTTGGTAACGAAGTTGAGGATCCCGCCGGTATTGTTATCACCCGGGAACCAGTTCTGCACCGTGGAATACTTCACTTCGGCGTCTTTATGGATGATCACTTCCACGACTGCGGCGTGTAGCTGATAGCTGTCGCGCACCGGTGCTGAACATCCCTCGATATAGCTGACGTAGCTGCCCTCATCCGCCACAAGGATGGTGCGTTCAAATTGCCCGGTTTTTTCCGCGTTAATGCGAAAATAGGTGGAAAGCTCCATGGGGCAACGTACGCCCTTCGGCACATAAATGAAGGTACCGTCTGACGCCACGGCGGCGTTTAGCGCGGCAAAAAAGTTATCGTTCGCGGGGACTACCGTACCAAGGTATTTCTTCACCAGTTCCGGGTGATCATGGATCGCCTCGCCGAAAGAACAAAAAATAATGCCTTGTTCCGCCAGCTTTTCCCGGTAGGTGGTGGCGACTGAAACGGAGTCAAAAATAGCGTCGACCGCCACTTCCCGCCCTTCGCGCACAGGCACGCCAAGCTGCTCAAACGCGGCCTCCACCTCTTTACTGAGGAACGCATTGGCGCCCGTTTGCTGAACCGCTCCCGGCTGTGATGCGCAGGTGTCGTCGCAGTGACCGCATGACGGCGCAGAGTAATAGCTGTAATCCTGATAATTCAGCTTATCGTAGTGGGCTTTCAGCCAGTGCGGTTCAGCCATTTCTACCCATGCCCGGTAGGCATTGAGGCGAAAGGTCAGCATCCACTCTGGTTCGTTACGTTTTGCAGAAATCGCGCGCACCACGTCTTCGTTAATTCCTTTCGCCAGCTCATCAGTTTGTAACTGGGTAAAGAAACCTTCTTTGTAGTTCAGCGGGCCGCCGGTCCAGGTTTTGACATCGTCAGTTGCTTCAGTATTACGAGACATAGTACCGCCTATACCCCAAAGCTTTCGCCACAGCCGCATTCGTTCTGGGCTTTCGGGTTATGAAATTTGAATAACTGGTTTAATCCTTCCCGGACATAATCGACTTCCGTCCCGTCGATAAACGGCATCGCCTGAAGCGGGACGTAAAGCTTCGCGCCCTCGTATTCGAACAGCAGATCGTCCTTTTCAGGCTCACTGACCGTATCCAGCACGTAACCAAAGCCAGCGCAGCCGGTCTGTTTAACGCCCAGGCGCACGCCCAGCATTCCCGGCTGTTTGGCCACCAGTTCGCGAATATGCGCGGCCGCCGAAGGGGTTAGCGTTAATCCGCGCCAGGCAAAATCGTCTGGGTTAAATGTTCCTGAATGCAATTCCATAGAATGACCTCGCGTAATGAGCCATCAGGCTATAACACCATGTTAGTGATAATGATTATCACTTCAACCCCTCAACAGCAGGGGCATTCCCCTTAATCACCCTTTTTAACGGCTTTTATTAAGCATAGACCTTGCTACGCGGGTTATAAGTCAGGGTGAGTTTTTTGCAATTATTTGAAAAATAAAGCGTTCAGAAAAAATCATCGACCAGGGTGGTCAAAAAGGGAAAGATGTATAGAAAATGTCTATTTCACGGATAGGCAGTGGCGCGTGATTGTCGCAAAGAAAAAAACCCTTAAGGCTGTTCATCACAGCCTTAAGGGTTCCCGCCCCATCCGGCGCTTATCTCCGGCACTCGCAATGGCTTAGCTCTTGAAGGGGCTTTAAGAATATTCTCATATCGTCAGCGATCAGTTTTAACACTAATTGCGATCCGCGCATTTTGTATGGCGGATCAATTTCTTCAGTTTACTGAGAATATGTCTTTCACCGCGTCCAGCAGCAGTCGTAGCCCCGCCGACTGGTGCGCGCGGGAAAGATACAAGCCGTACACCGGCAAAGGCCGGGGTTGATGCCCGGGCAGCAAAGGTACCAGCGCACCGCTTGTTAACCCTTCTCGCGCCTCTTTTTCCGGTATCAACGCCACGCCCATTCCTGCCAACGCCGCCTCGCCTAAAAGCGAGGAAATCCCGGCGCTGAGGTTACCTTTTATCGCGACAGAAACCGCCTCACCGCGGGCATCAAGAAAGCGCCAGGATTTCCCGGCAAACCCGCTGTAATAAAGGCAGTTATGACGGGTAAGGTCGTCCGGTGTTTGTGGCGTACCATGCTGTTTCAGATAAGCAGGCGATGCGCAAAGCACTGACTCACAGCTGCCAAGACGACGAGCGATAGTACCCGGCTCCGGCGCGTCGGTAATACGAATAGCGAGATCGATTCG
Organism: Citrobacter sp. Cs237; assembly: GCF_030332325.1. Classification (NCBI taxonomy): domain Bacteria; kingdom Pseudomonadati; phylum Pseudomonadota; class Gammaproteobacteria; order Enterobacterales; family Enterobacteriaceae; genus Citrobacter; species Citrobacter sp. Cs237. Next base: position 223,696 of record NZ_JAOWIB010000109.1, read on the forward strand.
TTCCCCAACCAGACTCACGGGCTGGTTATTAATCTCGACTTCAATCCGCAGATCCGGGTAGCGGGTTAAAAATGCTGGCAGTACCGGCGCAAGAATATGCATCGCCGTAAAATGGGCACAGGCGACACGCAAGGTTCCGGAAGGCATACCTCCCGCCGCAACCGCGCCAATGCCCTGAGAAAGCTGCGCCAACGTGCGGGTCTTTAGCAGGACCTCTTCGCCAGCAGGTGTGATGGTGAGCCTGCGTGAAGAACGGTGGATCAGTCGTGCGCCAGCCCATTTTTCCATTTCCTCAAGATAGCGGCTGACCATCGGTCTGGAAAGTCCGAGCGCTCGCGCCGCGGCGCTCATACTGCCTAAATCACAGATGTGATTAAATACCGTCGCCGCCATCACTCTGTCCACTTTACCTCCATCCGATCGTTTTATGAAACTCAGCATGTCCTGTTTAAGGAATTCTAACAGATCGGGATTGACTTAAAATGCGTAGCCTTAAGACAACACTTCATCTGCAAAAGGTTACTGTCATGAAAATAAAAACCCTGACGGCACTGACGCTGCTCGCTTCACCGGGCTTTGCCGCCCCACTGCATCTTGAGGTGTATAACCCTCAGGAGAACGCCATTTTCCCGGTCTCTTCCACCCTGGTATCCGGACCAACGGAAGCCATTTTGTTTGATGCGCAGTTCAGCACTAAAGATGGCGAAAAATTACTTAAGATGATTCAGGCCAGCGGTAAGTCACTGAAAGCCGTGGTCATTACCTCGGGCGATCCGGACTTTTACTTCGGTCTTGAGCCGATTGTGAAAGCCTATCCTCAGGTAAAAGTGCTGGCGACGCCTGAAGTGGTCAAACATATTCAGGAAACAAAAGACGCAAAGCTGCAATACTGGGGACCGCAGATGAAGGACGGCGTGCCGAAAACCATCACCGTACCGCAGGTCACTACCGCGACGCGTTTTCACATTGACGGAGAAACACTGGAACTTCGCCATCCTGGCAACTATGCGGCTTATGTCTGGATCCCGGCAAATCGGGCGATTCTGGGCGGTACCGGCGTCGCGTCCGGGATCCACGTCTGGACCGCTGACACTCAATCTGAAAAGCAACGTACGGCCTGGCGCGACGTGCTGAGCGAAATGCGCAGCCTGCAGCCGACTCAGGTGATCCCGGGTCATTACCTCGGCGCACGACCCGCCGGTGATACGGCGATCCGCTTTACCCAAAATTATCTGCAAACGTTTGAACACGCGCTGGAGGCGAAAAAAGGGTCAGCTTACGTTATCGCAACCGTAAAGGCCGCGTGGCCCGGACTGGCAGATGAAAGCTCGCTGGCATTGAGCGCAAAGGTGAACAGTGGTGAAATGACGTGGTAATGGCGTTTATTCGCCGACAAAAAATAACCCCGACCAGAGGCCGGGGCATTCGCTATGAGGTACATCGCTGAATCAATGAACGCCAAGGCGCCAGGCAAAATAGATCTCTTCCTTCAGTTCAGTCGAAGAAAGCGTCAGTAAATCGGCAAACTCCAGCTCAAGCTGTTTCAGTCTTTTAAGGTATTGGGCTGGTGAGAGCTCGGTTTTATCACGACGTAAAAATTCAATTGCCAGTTGGGCCGGGTCTAATTGGCTAGTCATATCATCCTCGCTTATGGTCAAAACATGCACATTGTATCACTTTCCGCTGCGCAAATAATGACCAAAAGCAATATAGATCACATTTTTTTGGTGACAACGTCACACAATAGCCGTCGTTAAGCGTGATGTGCAGCATAAACGCTGCTGCTCATCATAGATATCGATTTGCCAGACCTGATGGCGTGAACCGGTGTGTATCGCCCTACAGACCCCTTTCACGCGTCCTTCCCGGGCAGAACGAACATGGTTGGCGTTTATTTCCAGTCCGACCACTTTTTGTTCGCCCTCAGTGCAGAGATACCCGGCGACGGAGCCAATGCTTTCGGCCAGCACGACAGACGCGCCGCCGTGCAGCAGACCAAACGGCTGCTTTGTTCGGCCGTCAACAGGCATAGAGGCTTCAAGCGTATCCGCGCCGATCTTTTCAAAGCGAATGTCCAGTAACCCAACCATGTTGCCCTCGCCCATTGCGTTGAGCGCGTCGAGTGTGACGTCACGTTTCCAGATCATCCCATTATCTCCAGTAGTGCCTGTACAGGATGGCGTACGCCCGTGCCTTCCACCCGCTTCACCTGGCTGCGGCAGGAATACCCCGTCGCCAGGCAGCGGTTACGGGGCAGTCGCTCCATCGCCTGATGCCAGGACAGTTCATAAATCCCCAGGGAACTGGCATGATTCTTTGCCTCATGCCCGTAAGTTCCGGCCATACCGCAGCAGCCGACGCTGACATTTTCCAGTTTCGCGCCAAAGCGAGCAAAAATTGACGCCCACTGCGCAGGCGCGCCGGGAAGCGCGGTGACCTCGGTACAGTGGCCAAAGAAGTACCACGGCTCGCCGCTGATTTCTCCCATAGCCTTCGGAGCCAGCGCTGTCGCCAGCCACTCGTTGGCCAGCTGTACGTGAAAATCACCGCGCTGCTCGCCGAGCGCGAGCCTATATTCATCGCGGTAGCAAAGCACCAGCGCCGGATCGACCCCCACCATCGGCATCCCCAGTTGCGCCACACGATTTAAAAACTCAGAGGTCTTTTTAGCCGTTTTCGCAAAACGGGTCAGGAAGCCTTTAATATGTTGTGCCTTACCGTTTGGCGAAAACGGCAGCAGTACCGGCTGGAAACCTAACTTTTCGATCAGGCGTACAAAATCCGCCACAACCCGAGCGTCGTAGTAACTGGTGAACGGATCCTGCACCACCAGCACTGTATTCGCTTTTTGCGTATCGCTAAGCGCCTCAAGCTGCTCAAGCGTCATGTTGGCCGAACGGTGTCCTACCATTTGCTGCTGCAACGACGGCGTCGACAGTAGCGGCAGATCCACCATGCCGATGTGTTTTGCCGACAGCTTGCGCACCAGCGGCTGGTTAATAAAGAAGTTGAAGGTCTTTGGCGCGCGCGCCATCAGCGGCGCATAGGTTTCGACTGTCGCCACCAGATGATCGCGCAGCGGACGTAAGTAGCGCGTATGGTAAAGCTGCAGGAAACGCGAACGGAATTCCGGTACGTCAATTTTGATCGGACACTGGGTCGAACAGGCTTTACAGGCCAGGCAGCCGGACATCGCCTCTTTGACTTCATGCGAGAAATCATATTCGCCCTTACCCGCGTGCCAGGTATTACGGGTCCGGGCGATCAGCGAGCGTAAGCTGGGACGTTTATTCGCCAGCGCAGTTTCGAGGCGCACCGGATCAACACCGCGATCCGCCAGCAAACGCAGCCACTCACGCACCAGGGTCGCTCGCCCTTTCGGTGAATGGATACGGTTGAGACTGATTTTCATCGACGGACACATCGGGCTTTTCGCATCGAAGTTAAAGCACAGTCCGTTTCCGTTGCACTCCATCGCCCCGCGCCAGGTTTGACGCACCGCCAGCGGGATCTGCCGGTCATACGTGCCGCGCTTGACGGCGTCCACTTTCATCATCGGCGCGTCCACGCCTTCCGGCGGACAGATTTTCCCCGGATTCAGGCGGTTCTGCGGATCAAATACCGCCTTCACTTTACGCAGTTCCGCATACAGCGCGTCGCCAAAAAACGCCGGGCTGTACTCGGCGCGAAACCCTTTGCCGTGCTCACCCCAGAGCAGGCCGCCATACTTCGCCGTCAGCGCCACCACTTCATCGGAGATTTGCTTCATCAGCACTTCCTGCTGCGGATCGCACATGTCCAGCGCCGGACGCACATGCAGAACGCCCGCGTCTACGTGGCCAAACATGCCGTAGCTCAGACCATGACCGTCGAGCAAGGCGCGAAACTCTGCAATGTAATCGGCAAGATGCTCCGGCGGTACGCAGGTATCTTCGGCAAATGGGATGGGTTTCGCCGCCCCTTTCGCGTTGCCCAGCAGACCCACCGCTTTTTTGCGCATCGCATAAATACGCTCTACGCCCGCCAGATCGGCGCAAAGCTGCCAGCCAATCACCCCGGCCTCTCCATGAGCGATTAATCCGTCCAGCCGCTCACACAGTGCCGCCACCTGGCCGTCAATTAGCGCTTCGTCGTCACCGGCGAATTCAACGATGTTCAGGCCAAGCATCTCTTTGTCCGGCACATCGGTGATTAATTCGCTTACCGAATGCCAGACGATATCTTCCCGTGCCAGGTTCAGCACTTTCGAGTCGACGGTTTCGACGGAAAGCGCTCTTGCCTCTACCATAAACGGCGCATTGCGCAGCGCGGAGTCAAAAGAGTCGTATTTGACGTTCACCAGTCGACGAACCTTCGGCAACGGCGTAATGTCCAACCGGGCTTCGGTAATAAAGGCCAGCGTCCCTTCCGAACCGGTGAGAATTCGGGTCAGATCGAACTCGGTCATGTCGTCGTTAAAAACATGCCGTAAGTCGTAGCCGGTAAGAAAGCGGTTCAGTTTGGGGAAGTTATCCATGATAAGCTGGCGATTGTCGCGGCAGCGTTCAAGGACCGTGCGATAGATACGTCCAATGGTGGTATGACTTTCCCCCAACGTTTCCGCCAGCGCTACCGGCAGCGGCTGCGTGTCGAGAATATCGCCGCCCAGCAGCACAGCGCGTACGCCCAGAACGTGATCGGAGGTTTTTCCGTAGACCAGCGATCCTTGTCCGGAGGCATCGGTATTGATCATCCCGCCAAGGGTGGCCCGGTTGCTGGTTGAAAGCTCCGGAGCAAAGAAATAGCCGTACGGCTTGAGGACCTGGTTCAGTTGGTCTTTAATCACCCCCGCTTCGACCCGCACCCAACCTTCTTCCGGATTGATTTCAATGATCCGGCTCATGTAGCGGGACATGTCCACGATAATGCCCTGGTTCAACGCCTGCCCGTTGGTTCCGGTACCGCCGCCGCGAGGGGTAAACACCAGCGAGGTGAAACGCGGTTCGGCGGCCACTCGGGCTATCAGCGCCACATCCGCCGTTGAACGCGGGAAAACGACGGCATCGGGAAGAAGTTGATAAATACTGTTATCTGTCGACATCGTCAGACGATCGGCGTAGCTCGTTGCCGTATCGCCAGTAAACCCTTGTTGCTCCAGCTCTTGCAAAAAATTGAGCACCAGTTGAACGACGCCAGGTGCCTGAGAAATTTGTGGAATCATTATTCTGACCCTTTCCTGCGGTCTGTGTTGTGAGGTTATCGTTTGCCTTGGTTGATTCATTTGTTGTATCACATTTTTTTCTTATACGCTCAACAGAAATACTGGCAGAATCCGCCTGTTAAAACGCGCTTAAACTGCGCATGATTATGTGATGCGTTTCGCGTGTTCACGTCGCGTCAACGTTCTGACGCACTACAAAGGTGAAAAGAGTTTATGGTCAATGTTCGTCAGCCCAGGGATATCGCGCAGGTGCTGCTGTCGGTGCTGTTCCTTGCCATCATGATTGTGGCGTGTCTCTGGATTGTTCAACCTTTTATTCTGGGCTTTGCCTGGGCCGGTACGATAGTTATCGCCACCTGGCCGGTTTTACTACGCTTGCAAAAATTACTCTGGGGCCGCCGTTCTCTGGCGGTGCTGGTCATGACGCTTTTACTGGTGTTGTTATTCGTCATTCCTGTCGCACTTCTGGTGAACAGTATCGTCGACGGTAGCGGCCCGCTGATCCACGCCATAACCGGTGGCGACATGACGTTGCCGGATCTTGCCTGGTTGAACAGCATTCCGCTGGTTGGCGCAAAATTGTATGCCGGGTGGCATAACCTGCTGGAGATGGGCGGCGCGGCGATCATGGCGAAGGTTCGTCCTTATATTGGCGCAACGACCACCTGGTTTGTCGGACAAGCGGCGCACATCGGCCGTTTTATGATGCATTGCGGACTGATGCTGTTGTTCAGCGCCCTGCTGTACTGGCGGGGTGAACAGGTGGCGTTGGGTATTCGTCATTTCGCCTGCCGTCTGGCAGCCAAACGCGGCGACGCGGCCGTGCTGCTCGCCGCACAAGCGATCCGCGCGGTGGCGCTGGGCGTGGTGGTTACCGCTCTGGTTCAGGCGGTGCTGGGCGGGATTGGCCTAGCGATTTCCGGCGTACCGTATGCGACGTTGCTGACGGTGGTGATGATCCTCTCCTGCCTCGTCCAGCTTGGCCCGCTTCCGGTATTGATTCCGGCCATTATCTGGCTTTACTGGAGCGGCGACACCACCTGGGGAACCGTACTGTTAGTATGGAGCTGCGTGGTAGGTACGCTTGATAACGTCATCCGCCCTGTGCTGATTCGTATGGGCGCGGATTTACCGCTTATTCTGATCCTTTCTGGCGTAATTGGCGGCCTGATCGCCTTCGGCATGATTGGCCTGTTTATCGGCCCGGTTCTGCTGGCGGTTACCTGGCGACTGTTCTCCGCGTGGGTACATGAAGCGCCACCGCCAACGGATGAGCCAGAAGAAATCCTCGAAGAACTGGCGGAAATCAACGATCTCAACAAGTAACTCTCTTTCGGGCGACAGATGTCGCCCGAATGTTTAGTATTGCTTATTAATAGGCTGCTGAATTTTTCACATCACCCCTATTACGGCTTCCACTCTCCGGGTTTCTGTCGCAAATTCTTTACAGTTTTTAAACTATTGAGACGAATCTGATCGACGCTAAAACGTCGCATGCCCTACTATTAGCTCACGGTTATAGATCAACACATTGATTTATAAGCATGGAAATCCCCTGAGTGAAACAACGAATTGCTGTGTGTAGTCTTTGCCCATCTCCCACGATGGGCTTTTTTTTAACCATGATTCACTTCACACCGGCTCAGCATCCGCCAGTTCTCTGGCATGACTCGCGTTTCGCCCGAGACGTTCACCGTCGCGCTTTCCCAGATCCTGGCGGAGGAATTGCCGATCATCAGCTCAAACTCGCCTGGCTCGACCACACGTTTGCCGTCCCTGCGGGTAAAATTGAGCATATCGACAGGCACATAAAAGGTTAACGTCGCCCGTGCGCCAGCATCCAGCTCTACGCGCTGAAAGGCTTTCAGTTCTTTTATCGGCCTGACCATGGAAGCCACTTTGTCGCGAACGTAGAGTTGTACCACCTCGCTTCCCCTGTGTATCCCATCGTTGCTTACAGTGACCGCAATCGCGATTTCGCCATCCATCCCCACCGCCGGGGTCAACAGAGTGACGGCTTCACTGGAAAACTCGCTCCAGCCCTTACCATAGCCAAAGGGATAGCGGGAACCAAAATGAAAGGCAAACGGTGTTCCGCCACTTTTCAACTTGTGATTGTAATAATATGGCATAGCGCCCGCGCTTTTCGGCACGCTCACCACCAGTCTTCCCTGTGGTTCAGCGCGTCCGGTCAACACGTCGGCGATGGCCCATCCCCCTTCCTGACCCGGCGCCCAGGCCATTAGCAATGCAGCGATCTTATCCTCCAGCCCCTGCAGGTTGTAGGGTCTGCCACCGGTCATCACGACCACCACGGGTTTTCCGGTCGCCACCAGCGCCTCGAGCAACTGCTGCTGAACACCGGGCAGAGTAAGACTATCAGTATCGGACCCTTCACCTACCGTGCCGCTCTGAAACAGGCCAGCCAGATCGCCAACGCAGGCAATCACCACTTCACTCCGTTGTGCCGCGCTCACTGCGTCTGGAATAAGGGACGTGTCGAACGAAACGGGCGAGGCCTGCATTGGCTTACCGCTGCTGTCGCCCGGAAATACGGGAGCGCCTGCCAGCCGTTTTTCAATAATATGACACCCTTTGGCATACAGCACAGCGTCTTCACCGTAATAGCAACGCAGCGCGGCAAGGGGTGTGGTCACCTGCGCAGTCTTATCCATCTCATCGCTAATGATCAGATGCACCGGGAAGCTGTAGCCGCTGAGCAACGCCAGCGGGTCGTCTGCCGTTGGGCCCACTACCGCAATTCGCGGCTGCCCCTGCAACGGCAGGATGCCGTTATTTTCCAGCAGGGTCAGCGAACGGGTTGCCACTTCCCGGGCAATCTGGCGCGTCCCCGCGGACTGTAACGCAAGCGCCGTTTCATCAGCATAAGGCTGTTCAAACAGGCCCAGGCGGAATTTTTCCGTCAGAATGCGCGAAACGATTTCATCAATTTTCGCCATACCGATCAGTCCCCGTTCAACCGCCTCCGCCAGATGGCGGGCGCAGTCGTCTTTTGGCAGCTCCACATCCAGTCCGGCATTAAAGGCCAGCGCCGCCGATTCCGCCGCATCGTGAGAAACGCCATGATGCTGATGCAATAAACTTACGCCGCCATAATCCGCCACGATAATGCCGTCAAATCCCCATTGCTCACGTAGCAGCGTGGTAAGCAAAAAAGCGTCGCTGTGACCGGGTTGATTATCAATGTCATGGTAGGCGGGCATCACAGAGCCTGCATTGGTCAGCTTCACGGCCATTTCGAAGGGAAGCAGGAACGTATCGTTCAGTTCACAGAAGCCCAAATGTACCGGCGCATGGTTACGGGCCCCTTCGCTGAAGGAGTGACCGACATAATGCTTCAGGGTGGCTAACAGATCGCGCTTTTCGCCCTGTAACCCTGCGACATACGCGCAGCCCATAACGCCAACCAGCCAGGGATCTTCGCCAAAAGTCTCTTCGGTTCTTCCCCACCGCACATCGCGTGAAACATCCAGAACCGGAGCCAGCCCTTGCCGGCAGCCGGTCGCGCGCGCTTCAAGGCCGATCTGCCGGGCCGCTCGCCTCACCAGTTCGGGATCCCACGTCGATCCGTAATTGAGCGATGAAGGAAACAGTGTGGCGCCCTTACACAGCAATCCAACCAGACACTCTTCATGAAACAACGCCGGAATACCCAGCCGCGTTTCTTCTACAAGCATTTTCTGTAAGCGGTTTGCGGCGCGTACCCCCGTTTTCGCGTCAACAATATGCGTACCCAGTGGACGCGTTATCTGCCCGACGCCGATCTTCAGTCGCTCATTCAACGCCGCCTGTTTACTCACGCCGGCAAACTCATCGCTCATATCGCTACGCTCCTGATGATGGCCCTCCTCCGACAGCACCAGCCAGTAAGCGTGCAGCTGGGCAAATTTTTCTTCCGGCGTCATACGTCCCAGCAGGTCGGCGACACGCGCCTGTACCGGGCGATTTGCATCCTTATAGATCATCCTGGTTTACTCCTGTATCGCGTTATTCAGAGCGGGAGAGGACAGACTCTCCCCTGCGTTGTTGAGGTCGCGCTTCCGCGCCAGTTCGCGCGCAATGCGATCGGCGGTTTGGCTGTTGAGTTTGTAAAATATCAGTAACAGCGCCATCCCCAGGAGCGCACTGGCCATATCGCCAAGACCGTAACCGATTTTATCGCGGGCAGAGAGAACAGAGGTTATTGTCATTGTTGTGCCTTAATGTCAGAAAATACCCCATTAACCAGGAATATCATTAACACTGCCGAACACGTTGCAGAATTCAGTATTGGAGGGAGAAGAAAAGGTCACAATTGCGGAAATAAACAGCGTTATTACGTTATTTGATTAATGTGAGCTGCCGCACTACAGCGCCGAAAGCGCGACGCTTTCTTCCTTTTTCCTTCGCGATAGCGAATAATCATTAGCGCCTTTATCGCACGACGGGCGAAGGGGCTGTGGCCTGGCGGATCGGGTTCCGTAATTGATAAAAGGTATTTAATGAAAACCGTAACCGTAAAAAACCTTGTGATTGGCGAAGGAATGCCAAAAATTATCGTGTCGCTGATGGGCAAAGATATCGACAGCGTGCGTTCCGAGGCGCAGGCCTATCGCGACGCGCAGTTTGATATCCTCGAGTGGCGCGCCGACCATTTTACTGCCATCACCGAAAAAAACGCGGTTCTTGACGCGCTCAGCGCTATCCGTGACGCGCTTCCGGACACGCCGCTGCTGTGTACCTTCCGCAGCGCGCAAGAAGGCGGTGAGCAGGCGATCTCTACCGAAGCGTATGTCGCACTGAACCAGACTTTCATAGACAGTGGGCGCGTGGATATGATTGACGTGGAACTGTTCACTGGCGATGCCCAGGTACAACGCCTGGTCACCCATGCCCATGCGCGAGATATACGGGTGGTGATGTCTAATCATGATTTTAATAAGACGCCCGCCGCTGAAGAGATTATCCAGCGTTTACGCAAAATGCAGGCGCTGGACGCCGACATTGCCAAAATCGCCGTGATGCCGCAAAGCACGCGGGATGTGTTGACACTGCTCAGTGCGACGCTGGAGATGCACGAACGCTATGCAGATCGGCCTTTGATTACGATGTCGATGGCAAAAGACGGTGTGATTTCACGTCTGGCGGGAGAAACGTTTGGATCCGCCGCGACGTTTGGCGCGGTGAAAAAAGCCTCGGCGCCGGGGCAGATTTCGGTGCAAGACCTGCGCACCGCGTTAACCATTTTGCACAATGCCTGAGCAGGCATTGTGCCTGTTACGGATGGCGGCGAACCGCCATCCGACTTCCGTTTACTTCTTCAGTTCGGCCAGACTCAGCCAGGTCTGAACGACGGTGTCCGGGTTCAGCGACAGGCTGTCGATCCCTTCTTCCATCAGCCAGGCGGCAAAGTCTTCATGGTCGGACGGTCCCTGACCGCAAATGCCGACGTATTTACCCTGCTTCTTCGCTGCGCGAATCGCCATCGACAGCAGTGCTTTCACCGCATCGTTACGCTCATCAAACAGCTCAGACACCACCCCGGAGTCACGATCCAGACCCAGCGCCAGCTGCGTCATGTCGTTTGAACCGATGGAGAAGCCGTCAAAGTATTGCAGGAACTGCTCTGCCAACAGGGCGTTGGAAGGGATCTCGCACATCATGATGATCTTAAGCCCGTTCTCGCCGCGCTTCAGTCCCTGACGTTCCAGCTCCTCCACTACCGCTTTCGCCTGTTCAACGGTCCGGACGAACGGAATCATGATCTCAACGTTGGTCAATCCCATGTCGTTACGTACGCGTTTCACCGCTTCACATTCCAGCGCGAAGCAGTCACGGAAACTATCCGACACGTAACGGCCTGCGCCGCGGAAGCCCAGCATCGGGTTCTCTTCATCCGGCTCATAGCGCTCGCCGCCGACCAGGTTCGCGTATTCGTTAGACTTAAAGTCCGACAGGCGCACGATGACGCGCTTCGGATAAAACGCCGCCCCCAGCGTGGCGATGCCTTCCGTCAGGCGGCCCACGTAGAATTCACGCGGGGAATCGAAGCCCTTCATCATCCCGCGGATTTCGTTCTGAAGCGCGGCGTCCTGATCGTCAAACTCCAGCAACGCGCGGGGATGCACGCCAATCATGCGGTTAATGATAAATTCCAGACGCGCAAGGCCAACGCCTTCGTTGGGCAGGCAGGCGAAGTCAAAAGCGCGATCCGGGTTACCCACGTTCATCATCACCTTCAGCGGCAGATCCGGCATCGTATCGACGCTGGAACTTTTCACGCTGAAGTCGAGCAAATCAGCATACACATAGCCGGTGTCGCCTTCAGCGCAGGAAACAGTCACCTTTTCGTCATCCTTCATGCGCTCGGTAGCATCACCGCAGCCAACGACCGCCGGGATCCCCAGTTCGCGGGCAATGATCGCCGCGTGACAGGTTCGACCGCCGCGGTTGGTAACAATAGCCGCGGCTTTTTTCATGATCGGTTCCCAGTCCGGGTCGGTCATGTCGGTGACCAGCACGTCGCCGGGCTGGATGCGGTTCATCTCACTGATGTCATGGATGACTTTCACTGTACCCGCACCGATGCGGTGACCAATGGCGCGGCCTTCGGCGATGATTTTGCCCTGCGCGTGAAGCGTGTAGCGCTCCATCACCTGACCGCGGGAGCGTACAGTTTCCGGGCGCGCCTGTACGATAAACAGCTTGCCGGTGTGACCGTCTTTCGCCCACTCGATGTCCATCGGACGACCATAGTGCTTCTCGATCTGCACCGCCTGCTTCGCCAGTTCCTGTACTTCCTCATTCGTCAGAGAGAAAACGTCACGCTGTTCCTGCGGCACATCCTCGATAGTGACCTGCTTGCCATGCTCCTGAGTCGGCGCATAGATCATGCGAATTTTTTTCGAGCCCATGGTACGGCGCACAATCGCCGGGCGGTTTGCCGCCAGCGTCGGTTTATGCACGTAGAATTCATCCGGGTTCACCGCGCCCTGCACCACCATCTCGCCAAGGCCCCAGGCGGAAGTGATGAACACCACCTGATCGAATCCGGATTCAGTATCAATGGAGAACATTACCCCGGACGAAGCGAGATCGGAACGCACCATGCGCTGAACGCCCGCAGAGAGCGCCACGCCACGGTGGTCATACCCCTGATGGACGCGATATGAAATTGCGCGATCGTTAAACAGCGAAGCAAAGACGTGCTTCACCGCCACCAGTACTGCATCAAAGCCCTGGACGTTGAGGAAGGTTTCCTGCTGGCCGGCAAACGAGGCGTCCGGCATATCTTCCGCCGTCGCCGAGGAGCGCACGGCAAAAGAAGCCTGGTCGTCATCCGCAGAAAGCTGTGCGTAAGCATCGCGGATGGCGTTTTCCAGCTCTGGCTGGAAAGGAGTGTCGATAATCCACTGGCGGATCTGCGTACCTGCCTTCGCCAGCGCGGAGACATCATCAATATCCGTTTTATCCAGCAGTTCATAAATGCGCTGGTTTACACCGCTTTGGTCGAGAAACTGATTAAACGCATCGGCGGTTGTGGCAAAACCATTCGGCACGGAAACACCCATACCGGAAAGGTTAGTAATCATTTCACCCAGGGAGGCATTTTTGCCCCCAACTCTGTCTACATCATTCATGCCGAGTTGGTTATACCAAAGCACCAGCGGTGACGAGCCATTGTTGGACATCGAACAATCCTTTTGTGATAAATGAACGAGTATAGGAAACGCTTAACTACATATTTATCTTTGCATACTTAACCGGATGAAAAAAACGGTGAATCGTTCAAGCAAATATATTTTTTATTTTTTCGGACAGTTTACCCGTTTGCGCAAACCCGCGTACGACACGGGATCTCCACAGAAATTGTCGGTATAAACATCCGTTCCATAAAATGAAATGCGCTTTTCATAAAATATAAAAATAGCATTTCATTTTATAATTCGGGCGCAATTTCCTACGCTTTAGGATAATTTTAATTTATGCTTTCAGAGAATTATCGCTGCTATTCAGGAAGGACAAAATGGATAATGCTGTAGATCGTCATGTCTTTTATATATCCGATGGAACGGCGATCACCGCCGAAGTGTTAGGCCATGCGGTGATGTCACAATTCCCGGTCACGATTAGCAGCATTACGCTGCCGTTTGTTGAAAATGAAAGCCGCGCTCGCGCGGTGAAAGATCAAATCGACGCGATTTTCCAGCAAACGGGCGTGCGGCCACTGGTGTTTTATTCCATCGTCTTACCCGAAATTCGCGCCATCATTCTGCAAAGTGAAGGCTTTTGCCAGGACATTGTGCAGGCGCTGGTTGCGCCGCTACAGCAGGAGATGAAGCTCGATCCCACGCCGATTGCCCATCGTACTCATGGGCTGAATCCTGGCAACCTGAACAAGTACGACGCGCGCATCGCAGCGATTGATTACACCCTCGCCCACGATGACGGTATTTCGTTGCGCAACCTCGATCAGGCACAGGTGATTCTGCTCGGCGTCTCCCGCTGCGGTAAAACGCCGACGAGTCTTTATCTGGCGATGCAGTTTGGTATCCGCGCGGCAAACTACCCCTTTATTGCTGACGATATGGATAATCTGGTACTGCCCGCATCGCTGAAACCCCTTCAGCATAAGCTGTTCGGCCTGACGATTGAGCCTGAGCGTCTGGCGGCGATTCGCGAAGAGCGCCGTGAGAACAGCCGCTATGCCTCACTGCGCCAGTGCCGCATGGAGGTTGCCGAAGTGGAAGCCCTTTACCGTAAGAACCACATCCCCTGCCTGAACAGTACCAACTACTCGGTAGAAGAAATTGCCACCAAGATCCTTGATATTATGGGGCTGAATCGCCGTATGTACTAATAAACTAGTTCACTGGTTTTGTTTTTTTGCTATGATGCCGTTCTGCTTGCGAGGTGTGACACACCTCGCACTTGAATTCGGCAGAGATTGGTTTAAGGTTGTGCCCATCACTTCCCGGCCCCTGCCGTAGAAGCACTCCATTTCTGAGAAAAGTCATGAACAGAACCGATGAACTGCGTACCGCGCGGATAGACAGTCTGGTAACGCCCGCTGAACTTGCGCACCGGCATCCCGTTTCCGCCGCCGTCGCCCGTCACGTTACCGACGCCCGCCGCCGGATTGAAAAAATTTTGAATGGCGAAGATCGCCGCCTGCTGGCCATTGTCGGTCCCTGCTCGATCCACGATCTTGACGCCGCCATGGAATATGCCACCCGCCTGCAGACGTTGCGTGACAAGCATCAGGCGCGTCTGGAAATCGTCATGCGCACCTATTTTGAAAAACCACGCACCGTCGTGGGCTGGAAGGGCCTGATTTCCGATCCCGACCTCAACGGTAGCTACCGTGTGAATCACGGCCTTGAGCTGGCGCGCAAGCTGCTGCTCCAGGTGAATGAGCTGGGCGTCCCCACCGCCACGGAATTTCTGGATATGGTGACCGGACAATTTATTGCCGACCTGATTAGCTGGGGAGCGATCGGCGCGCGAACCACAGAAAGCCAAATCCACCGCGAGATGGCCTCGGCGCTCTCCTGCCCGGTGGGCTTTAAAAATGGCACTGACGGCAATACGCGGATCGCGGTGGACGCTATTCGCGCCTCCCGCGCCAGCCATATGTTCCTGTCACCGGATAAAACCGGTCAGATGACCATTTATCAGACCAGCGGCAACCCGTACGGCCATATCATCATGCGTGGCGGGAAGAAGCCGAACTATCACGCGGACGATATCGCCGCCGCCTGCGATACGCTACATGAATTCGACCTGCCCGAACATCTGGTCGTCGATTTCAGCCACGGTAACTGTCAGAAACAGCATCGTCGTCAATTGGACGTTTGCGATGATGTTTGCCAACAGATCCGTAATGGCTCTACGGCCATCGCCGGGATTATGGCGGAAAGTTTCTTGCGTGAAGGCACGCAAAAAATCGTCAGCGGACAACCGCTGGTTTACGGTCAGTCAATTACCGATCCCTGCCTGAACTGGGAAGATACCGAACGGCTGCTCGATAAACTCGCCTCGGCGGTAGACACCCGCTTCTGACCTCCCCTTGCCCATTCCCCCCGGAATGGGCGCTTGCTCGCATTTTTTCGCTCCTCCCCTGATTTATCACTTGTCGTCGTCGGGTATATTATTGATAATAATAATCATTGTTACATTAATTATTATTAATTCACGCGCAATGTCATCTATGGATACCTTTGACTCTTCTCACCCCAAGGAAAGAGAAAGCATCGCCCCTTCTCACACGCCGCTTCGCAAAATCAGTAGCCAGAACCTGCTGGGAGAAGACGGTAAAGTTATCATTGATCATAATGGACAAGAGTACTTGCTGCGCAAAACGCAGGCGGGGAAATTATTACTGACCAAGTAATGGCAAACGCCCGACACGTTTTGCGTATACGGGCGATTTAGCCGTTAGCTGGAACAACTGATCTCCAGTCGCCGTCCCCAGTCTGGCGGGCGGTGGGTATAGTCGTCGTTACGGTCGTTGAAAGGATGGCGCAGTACGTGATGTAAACGATGCAGTTCGTCCATCTCCCCCTTTTCTGCCGCGTCGATGGCCCGCTGCGCGAGCCAGTTACGCAACACGACAGCGGGATTCACGCTCTGCATCGACGCCTGGCGGGTGGCATCATCTACGCCGTCTAGTTGCAGACGTGTTCGGTAACGCGTGTACCAGGCGTCGAACGCATCACGATCGATAAACTCATCGCGCAGCGGTGAAACGGCACTCCGCTGTTCGGTGACGCTTAACATACGGAACGTTCGGCTGTAATCGCTTTTTTCACGCGCCATCAGTCCAAACAACGCATTCAACAGCTCGTTATCTTCTTTCTGTTCACTCAAAAAGCCGAGCTTCTGACGCATCCGCTGACCATAGCGCGTTAACAATGCCTGCTGATAGGTATCCAGCGCCTCATTCAGCGCATCAACGCGAATAAACGGCGACAGGCTCTGGGCGAGGCGCTGGAGGTTCCACAGACCCACCGCAGGCTGATTGTCAAAGCGGTAACGCCCCTGGTGATCGGAATGGTTACAGATAAACCCCGGGTCGTAATCATCCAGAAAACCGAACGGACCATAATCCATCGTCAGTCCCAGAATCGACATGTTATCGGTATTCATCACACCATGCGCAAAGCCTACTGTTTGCCAGTCAGCGATAAGCGTCGCGGTACGGCTCACCACATCCCGGAACCAGAGGACATATTTGTCGTTCTCGTCACGCAGATGCGGCCAATAATGGCGAATGGCGAAGTCGGCAAGTTGCTGAACCTTTTCTGGCTCACGGCGATAATAAAAATGTTCAAAATGGCCGAAGCGCATATGACTTTGCGCCACACGTACCAGCATTGCGCCAGCTTCCACCGTCTCGCGATAAACCGGTGTGTCGCTGGTGACGATGGTGAGCGCCCGGGTAGTTGGAATGCCCAAATAGTGCATCGCTTCGCTGGCGAGGCTTTCACGAATGGTTGAGCGCAGCACTGCTCGCCCATCGCCCATACGTGAATACGGCGTCAGGCCCGCTCCCTTAAGATGCCAGTCCACGGTGCTGCCATCGGCGAGTAACTGTTCGCCAAGCAAAATGCCACGCCCGTCGCCGAGCTGCCCGGCCCATACGCCGAACTGATGGCCACTGTACACTTGCGCCAGCGGCGACATACCGGGCAGCAACGTCTCGCCCCCCCACACGCCTGCGGGACGGTCGGTACTGAACAGCGCAGCAGGAATATTCAGCTGTTGGGCCAGGGCGTCGTTATGCCATATCAGCCGGGAATGGGTCAGCGGCGTCGGAGAAAGTGCGGTATACGTTGCCGGCAATTCATCATGCCAGCGGGCTGTAAAAGACAGGGTCATAGGGCCTCCTGTCTGTAGTGTAGTCGGTTAACGCCATCCTAAACACCAGCAAACCGAGGGGTTATCCCTGAATTAAGCGGGTCACCTGATCCGCCGTGACGGCAGGCCACAGCGCGCCCTGCATCCCACCGAAACCAAAAGGCGTGATGCGTGTCAGCAGTTCCTCGCTATCGATCCCGGCTATCAACAAAGAGTCGCAATAAGGCGAAATTTGCGTCACGATTGCCCGCATAAAGGGGTCGAATGAAAGGCTCATTGCGCGTCGCTGCACAAAACCACGGTCGAGGGCGACACGTTTAAATAATCCCTCAAATATGGCTTTCGTCGAACTCTCCCCGGCGCCAAAGTTGGCAAGTACCACGGGGAAACGTTCGGCCAGGGCGGCAAGCGCCGGATCCGCTTTCCCTGCCGCGAGTGCGGGAAAACTTTCATTAAGGGTGAGTTCAATAAATGAAAAACGTTTGATGGCCTGCAACCGTGACGTATTGATTAATAATAACGGTACGATTGCCGGGGTGATATTAATCCATGCGATCAGTTTATGCTGAATAAAAAAGTGTTGGCAGGTTTCCAGTAGCGCCAGTTTTTCTGCAAATAACTGGCACTGTTCGTCAGGCGAAAGTCGCGGTAATACCAGTTCTGTCGGAAAGCGCACCTTGCCGTCATCGCTGACAAAGTTCGCGGTCACTTCCAGACCGATAAGTTTTCGTTGTACATTTCGGGCGGGGAGAAAATAAAGTTCAGAATGATAAATATTATCCAGCGTGACGTCCATCAGGTCCGCCCCTCAGTCAGGGAGTGATACGGCAACCTGCTACAAAGGACGTGAACGCACGTCTTTTCTGCTGCTAACGGGGAAACGTTCATCATGTCCTTTTTACCCGGAATCCGGTTCCTTTGTATTCGGCTAGCGATATTATATACGCTAATTCAGTTTTATTCTTTTTTCTGTAATAACCGGAGAGTATACCGTTAATGACAGCCAGGCATTAACGGCGTCAGATTCGTCGCGCTTGCCAAAAGTTTTTTCGCCAGTAGACATTATCCAACGATGATCGCATCACGCCACGGCTGGTGGAAGCATGAATAAACTGACCGTCGGTATCGTAAATACCCACATGCAACCCGCTGTCCCCTGAACCGGTTTTAAAAAAGACGAGGTCGCCTGGCAGCAGGTCGTCTTTATCAATTTTGGTGCCGATTTTGGCCTGTTGCCGCGTATCGCGCGGCAGCTGTAGCGCGAATTGATCGCGCATCGTCATGAGGACAAATCCGGAACAATCGACGCCGCGACGGCTCATCCCGCCATAACGATACGGCGTACCGCGCCACGTCCGAAGCTGATCGTTTAGCCCGGCTATCACGGTAATGGAGTCTGAAAGCCGGGCGTTTGGCGGCGGCGCCCGGTGGCTACTGCATCCTGCCAGAACCAGAGCTGTAAAAAGAAGAAACCAGAAACGCATTCAGGACGAATCCTCTGTTTTTTTATTCTTGTACCAATTTAGCGGGTATTTGCCCCGTTTTTCAAGACGCCGTGTCGTTTAGGTCGTGGAAATAAGCATTCGGTGGCCCTCAATGTCCAGACGGCGGAAATTCAGACCGTAAGCGCGCGCCAGATTCGCCGGGGTCATGACCTCATCGCGCGGTCCGCTGGCGAGCAGTCTCCCTCCCTTAAGCAACCAGGCTCGATGCGCATGACGCAGCGTATGATTGAGATCGTGGCTGCTCATCACAATGGCGATGCCCTGCGCGCACAGGGCGCTCAGAATACGATCCAGCGCATTCTGCTGCGCGACGTCAAGACTGTTCATGGGCTCGTCCAGCAGCAGCAATTGTCCCTGCGGATTGGTTTCCGGGGCAATTTGCAGGATAACCGCGGCCAGACGTACGCGCTGCCATTCCCCGCCCGAAAGCTGATTCGCATTTCGTCCGAGCTTATCTTCCAGCCCCAGCGACGCCGCCACCTGCTGAAGCTGATGAGTATGCGATTTGTCAGCCTGATGCAGCGTCAGAAAATGCCATACCGGCATTGCAAAAGGAGGATTTTGCTGCTGCGCCAGATATGCCCGATGGCGCGCCAGCCTGTTCGCGGGCCAGGACGCCAGCGCTTCGCCGCCAAATTTGATATGACCTGAGCCGGTGGTAAGTCCCGCCATACGCGCCAGCAATGTACTTTTTCCGGCGCCATTTGGCCCCACAAGGTGAAGGATCTCCCCGGCGCGAACTTCCGCACTCAGTGGGCCAAGCCGGGTGGTGTCGGCGACATCCTGTAGCTGCATCAGTGAAGACATTATTTTGCCAGTGCGATTTTGATACTTTCCATTACGATAGGATCTTCAGGCGTCATATCAGGTGAAAAACGCTGGACCACCTTTCCGTCCCTGCCCACGAGAAATTTTTCGAAATTCCATAAAATATCGTCCGGATAAAGCGGCGCGCGTCCTTTGCTTGCCATGCGCTCATAGAAGCCGCTGTTTTCCGGGGCCACTGCGGTTGGCGCAGCGGCAATCAGTTTCTGATACAGGGGATGCCGCCCTTCTCCGTTAACCTCAATTTTACTGAACATCGGAAACGTCACGCCCCATGTCGCGGCACACCAGGTTTTGATCTCTTGTTCGCTGCCTGGCTCCTGGCCGAGAAACTGATTGCACGGGAATCCCAGCACCAGAAACCCCCGGTCAGCCCAGGCTTTCTGAATATTCTCCAGTTGCTCGTACTGCGGCGTCAGCCCGCATTTTGAGGCCACGTTGACCACCAGCAGCACATTACCGGCATATTTCTCCAACGAGATAACGTCCCCATCAATCGTCGTGACTTCAGTATTCAGAATCGAGTCTTGCATAGCGTCTCCAGAAAGTGAGTGATTTCAATGCCAGCTTTTAAGCATAGTTCGTCATGCAAGGTCTATCGTCCAACTTTCAACAGTAACCAGATAAAGACCGGCGCGCCAAGCGTGGCGGTGACGACGCCGATAGGCAGCTCGGCGGAAGCCAGCGCCAGACGCGCAACCACATCGGCCAGCAATAGCGCAATGGCGCCCGCCAGCGCGCAACCGGGCAGAAGCACGCGATGATCGGTTAATCCGCATAACCGTAAAATATGCGGGATCACCAGGCCAATAAAACCAATCGCCCCTGCCAGCGCGACGCTCACGCCAACCATCCAGCCTGTCGCCACCACCAGCAGATTACGCCAAAACCACAGCGGTAATCCCAATTGGCGGGCCGAGATTTCGCCCAGCGCCAGCATATTCATAGGCTGTGACTGACAGCAGATCCAGAGCAGAACCGGCACCAGCGCCAGCATCAGCCATGACTGTCCCCAGTCCACGCCGCCAAATCCCCCCATCATCCAGTACATCAACTGGCGAAGATCAAAAGAGGTAGAAAAATAGATGGCCCAGGTCATCAGGGCGCTGCAGATAATTCCCAGCGCGACCCCGGCAAGCAGCAGGCGGCTGGTGGAGAGATGGCGGCGAGCAAAGCGCAGGAGAATCAGTGTGATGATCAGTGCCCCGGCAATGGCGCAAAGACCTAACGACCACTGCGGCAACGTTCCCTGACCCAACAGAACAGCTGCAATCAGTCCAACGCCAGCGCCATTCGACACGCCCAGCAATCCGGGCTCCGCAAGAGGGTTTTCGAATAAAGCCTGCATCACCGCGCCGGAGAGCGCCAGCGCAGCGCCCACCAACAGCACCGCCAGGGTACGCGGCAGACGGATCTGCCAGACAAACAGTTCACCACGCGGGGTCAGCCAGTCAGCAGGCCAAATCCACTGTTCTCCCGCACACAGGCTTAAAAGCAGCGCCAGTACCATCAGTACTGTAAGACTCAGGAGCCAGCGTACATTCTGTCGCTGTTGTTGACGGGCAAAAGTCAGCATGTTTTCCATTCAGCTGCAAAGGATGTGATTGATTCTACGGTGCCGCGCGAGGACAGAAAAGAAAAAAGGCCGCATTGCGGCCTTTTTTGTTATTTAAGACGGTTCTGATCACTCGTCTTTGGGCGAAGCGTTTTCAACCCGGCTCTTTAACTTCTGTCCGGGTCTGAAGGTCACCACGCGCCTTGCTGTAATGGGAATATCTTCACCCGTTTTCGGGTTACGTCCCGGACGTTGATTCTTATCACGCAGATCGAAATTACCAAAACCAGAGAGTTTTACCTGCTCACCGTTTTCCAGAGCACGACGGATCTCTTCGAAAAACAGTTCGACCAGTTCTTTGGCATCCCGCTTGCTAAGCCCAAGCTTATCAAACAGATATTCTGACATTTCAGCTTTTGTAAGCGCCATAGGTTCAATCCCTCAATGATGCCTGGAATCGCTCTTTTAATGCCTCTACACATTTGGCGACGGTAGCGGCAATCTCCTCTTCTTCGAGTGTACGGCTGGTATCCTGAAGGATCAGGCTAATGGCGAGGCTCTTATACCCCTCCGCAACACCCTTACCACGGTACACGTCAAATAAGTTTACGCCAACTACCTGATTTACGCCAACTTTCTTACATTCGGATAAAACATCTGCAGCGGGAACGTTTTCTGCGACCACCACGGCGATGTCGCGGCGGTTTGCCGGGAAGCGAGAAATCTCACGCGCCTGAGGCACCACGCGGTCTGCAAGCTTGTTCCACTCCAGTTCAAACACCAGCGTACGCCCGTTGAGATCGAGCTTACGCTCCAGCTCCGGATGAACAACGCCAATGAAACCAATGCGTTCACCTTTCAGATAAATCGCTGCAGACTGTCCCGGATGCAGCGCCGGATTCGCTTCGGCTTTGAACTGCACATCGCCGAGCTTACCGGTGAGATCCAGCACGGCTTCCAGATCGCCTTTCAAATCATAGAAATCAACGGTCTCTTTTGCCAGGTTCCAGTGTTCATCGTAACGGTTGCCACAGATAACGCCAGCCAGCATCAGATCCTGTCGAATCCCAAGGTTCGCCTGGGTGTCCGGCACGAAGCGCAGACCGCTTTCAAAGATGCGCACGCGGTTCTGCTGACGATTCTGGTTATACACTACCGTGGCTAACAGCCCGGTCCACAGCGACAGACGCATCGCGGACATGTCGACAGAAATGGGGCTTGGCAGCAGCAACGCTTCTTCAGCCGGGTGAATCAACTGTTGTACTTTTGGATCCACAAAGCTGTAGGTAATAACTTCCTGATAGCCTTTGTCGTTGAGCAACGTTTTCACGCGTTTAAGCGACAAATCCGCTTCACGGTGCGTTCCCATGATCAGACCAGCCTGAACCGGTTCGTCAGGAATATTGTTGTAGCCGTACACGCGTGCGACTTCTTCTACCAGATCTTCTTCGATCTCCATGTCGAAGCGCCAGCTCGGCGCAACGGCCTGCCACTCGCCCTCGCTTTCGGTTACTTCGCAACCGAGACGACGCAGAATATCGCTGACCTGTTCGTCAGCAATATGATGGCCAATCAGGCGATCCAGCTTGCTCCGGCGCAGAGTGATCGTGGCGCGCTTCGGCAGCGTCGCATCGTTCGTCACGTCAATAACCGGACCAGCCTCACCGCCGCAAATGTCGATCAGCAGGCGGGTCGCACGCTCCATCGCTTTATACTGCAAAGCCGGATCGACGCCGCGCTCATAGCGATGAGAGGCATCGGTGTGCAGGCCATGACGACGCGCGCGGCCAGTGATCGACAGCGGGCTGAAGAAAGCACATTCCAGCAGCACATTTTGCGTTTCATCGTTCACGCCGGAATGCTCGCCGCCGAAAATACCGCCCATGGCCAAGGCTTTATGGTGGTCGGCAATAACCAGCGTGTCCGCGCTCAGCGTCGCTTCGGTCCCGTCCAGCAGCACCAGGGTTTCGCCTTCTTTCGCCATCCGGACAACAATGCCGCCTTCAATGCGATCTTTGTCGAAAGCATGCATTGGCTGGCCCAGTTCGAGCAGCACATAGTTAGTGACGTCAACCACCGCGTCGATGGAGCGAATACCACAACGACGCAGTTTTTCCTTCATCCACAGCGGCGTAGGCGCTTTAACGTTGATGCCTTTCACCACTCGACCCAGATAGCGCGGGCATGCGTCGGCCGCTTCTACGGTAATCGGCAGCACATCGCTGACGGTCGCCGCCACCGGAGCAATTTCAGGCTCAACCAGCGGCGCTTTATTCAGTACCGCCACGTCGCGGGCGACGCCAATGATGCCTAAACAGTCGGCACGGTTGGGCGTTACGCTAATTTCGATGGTGTTATCATCGAGTTTCAGGTATTCGCGAATATCGGTTCCGATCGGCGCATCCGCGGGCAGTTCGATAATGCCGCTATGGTCGTCGGAAATGCCCAGTTCAGAGAATGAACACAGCATCCCTTCGGACGGTTCGCCACGCAGTTTTGCCGCTTTAATTTTGAAGTCGCCCGGCAGCACCGCGCCAATTGTCGCGACCGCCACTTTGAGCCCCTGACGGCAGTTTGGCGCCCCGCAAACAATATCCAGCAGACGATCGCCGCCCACGTTCACTTTTGTTACGCGCAGTTTGTCTGCATTCGGGTGCTGGCCGCACTCAACCACTTCACCAACAACCACGCCGTTAAACGCGCCAGCCACCGCTTCAACACCGTCAACTTCCAGGCCGGCCATGGTGATTTGATTCGACAGCGCGTCGCTGTCGATTGCCGGGTTAACCCACTCGCGTAACCACAGTTCACTGAATTTCATTATGTTGTCCTGCCCTTATTTAAACTGTTTGAGGAAACGCAGATCGTTTTCGAAGAAGGCGCGTAAATCGGTGACACCGTAACGCAGCATGGTCAGACGTTCCATCCCCATGCCAAACGCGAAACCGGAATAGATTTCCGGGTCGATACCGACATTGCGCAGCACGTTCGGATGCACCATGCCGCAGCCCAGGACTTCCAGCCATTTGCCGTTTTTGCCCATCACGTCAACTTCGGCGGAAGGCTCGGTGAACGGAAAATAGGACGGGCGGAAGCGAATTTGCAGATCTTCTTCAAAGAAGTTACGCAGGAAGTCGTGCAGCGTCCCTTTCAGGTTGGTAAAGCTGATGTTGGTATCCACAATCAGGCCTTCCATCTGATGGAACATCGGGGTGTGGGTCTGATCGTAGTCGTTACGATACACACGGCCCGGCGCGATAATACGGATCGGCGGCTGCTGCTCTTTCATGGTGCGAATCTGCACGCCGGAGGTCTGGGTGCGCAGTAAACGGGTGGCATCAAACCAGAACGTATCGTGGTCAGCACGCGCCGGGTGGTGGCCCGGAATATTCAGGGCGTCAAAGTTATGATAGTCATCTTCAATCTCGGGCCCCGTCGCCACCGTAAAACCCAGCTCGCCAAAGAAACTTTCGATACGGTCGATGGTACGGGTTACCGGATGCAGGCCGCCATTTTCGATACGACGACCGGGCAGCGACACGTCAATCGTTTCTGCCGCCAGACGCGCATTCAGCGCCGCATTTTCCAGATCCGCCTTGCGCGCGTTCAGCGCCTGCTGCACCTGCTCTTTCGCTTCGTTAATAACCGCACCGGCTGCAGGACGCTCCTCAGGAGGCAGTTCACGCAGGGTCGTCATTTGAAGGGTCAGGTGCCCTTTTTTGCCCAAATATTCGACGCGTACATTGTCTAACGCGGCAACATCTGACGCCTGGTTAATGGCTGCCTTCGCACTGGCAACCAGCTCTGCGAGATGTGACATGGTTTTCCTCATTATGTGGCGATAATCATAAGTCGCTCGTCTATACGCAAAATCATTCAGGTTGTATCACAAAACACGTAAGTGTTTTAACAGCGCTTGCGCTGCCCCCACAGGGCGAGGCTGCAAGCCGAGTCACGCGGCAAGAGAGCGAATCCTCAGAAGCGTACATCAGTACGTGCCTGGGGTGAGCGAATGCAGCCAACACAACGACAACTTGAAGGATAAAGCGTATAAAAAAAGCCTCCACCAGGGAGGCTTTATGCGCTGTTTTTCGTTTCTTCTTTCACGCGCTAGCCTCCTGGAGTCAGGTGCTAAAGTAAAAAAAGAAGCGGAAAATAGCAGCATTCATGCTTGCGTTACCTTGTAGGGTAAAAACCGGAGAACCTTTATTGAAAAGGGTTACGGATGAATTGTCAACTCATTGACGACGTTACAAATAAAAGAGAGGGAGCCAGGCTCCCTCTTTTCACTGGCTTATGCCAGAGCTGCTTTCGCTTTTTCAACCAGCGCGCTGAACGCTACTTTGTCGAATACGGCGATGTCAGCCAGGATCTTACGGTCGATTTCAACAGAGGCTTTTTTCAGGCCGTTGATGAATTTGCTGTAAGAAATACCGTTCTGACGTGCTGCTGCGTTGATACGCGCAATCCACAGTTGACGGAACTGACGCTTACGCTGACGACGGTCACGGTAAGCGTACTGACCTGCTTTGATAACAGCCTGGAAGGCAACGCGGTATACGCGAGAACGCGCACCGTAGTAGCCTTTCGCTTGTTTCAAAATTTTCTTGTGACGTGCACGTGCAATTACACCACGTTTTACGCGAGCCATGTTGCTCTCCTGTATCTATTCTGATTTGCCCTTTACCGCTGTCAGCCCAGGACCTGAATTGCCTGGCGTTGAAGCGCGTCGATTGGGCGTAAAAAAGTTAAAAAAATCGTTAACGGCTTATGCGTACGGCAGGCACGCGATAACCAGGCCCAGATCGCCTTTGGAAACCATGGCTTTCGGACGCAGGTGACGTTTACGTTTGGTCGCTTTTTTGGTCAGAATGTGACGCAGGTTAGCGTGCTTGTGCTTAAAGCCACCTTTACCGGTTTTTTTGAAGCGCTTAGCAGCACCGCGTACGGTCTTAATTTTTGGCATCTTAATAACTTCCACTTCGCATTGTTAATTAAACGAAACGTAGGGCGAACAAAATCTGTGAAGCCCGAAGGCTTCACAGAAATGGTTACTTGAAGGCCTTACTGTTTCTTCTTAGGAGCGAGCACCATAATCATCTGGCGGCCTTCGATCTTCGATGGGAAGGATTCGACCACTGCCAGTTCTTGCAAATCGTCTTTCACGCGATTAAGCACTTCCATACCGATTTGCTGGTGGGCCATCTCACGACCGCGGAAACGCAGCGTGATTTTGGCCTTATCGCCATCTTCGAGAAAGCGAATCAGGCTGCGGAGTTTTACCTGATAGTCACCTTCATCAGTACCAGGGCGGAATTTAATTTCCTTCACCTGGATAACTTTCTGCTTCTTCTTCTGTTCCTTAGAAGACTTACTCTTTTCATAAAGGAACTTGCCGTAGTCCATGATACGACAAACTGGCGGTTCGGCGTTAGGGCTGATTTCAACTAAATCTACTCCAGCCTCTTCAGCCTTTTCGATCGCTTCTCTCAGACTCACAATTCCCAGTTGCTCACCTTCCAGACCTGTTAAGCGAACTTCCTGGGCGCGAATCTCGCCATTGATACGATTCGGACGTGCCGTTTGAACTCGTTTTCCGCCTTTAATACCTTATTCCTCCAGTTGTTGAAGACTGCGGCTGCGAATCTCTTGTTGCAGCTTCTCGATCACTTCATTTACGTCCAGGCTGCCCAGGTCTTTACCACGGCGGGTGCGAACGGCCACTTTGCCAGCTTCCACCTCTTTGTCACCGCAGACCAACATATAAGGGACACGACGTAAAGTGTGCTCGCGGATTTTAAAGCCAATCTTCTCATTTCTCAAGTCTGCTTTTACACGAATGCCCGCATTTTGTAGTTTCTGCGTCAATTCGTTAACGTATTCAGACTGCGAATCGGTGATGTTCATCACCACGACCTGAACCGGCGCCAACCAGGTCGGGAAGAAGCCAGCGAACTCTTCGGTCAGGATACCGATAAAACGTTCCATTGACCCAAGAATGGCGCGGTGAATCATCACCGGCACTTTACGCTCGTTGTCTTCGCCGACATAGGACGCGCTCAGACGGGACGGCAGTGAGAAGTCCAGCTGTACAGTTCCGCACTGCCACGCACGATCGAGGCAGTCATACAAAGTAAATTCAATTTTCGGACCGTAGAAGGCGCCTTCACCCAGTTGATACTCAAACGGGATGTTGTTTTCTTCCAGCGCCACCGCCAGGTCCGCCTCAGCACGATCCCACATTTCGTCGCTGCCGATACGTTTTTCAGGACGAGTGGACAGTTTGACAACGATCTTCTCGAAGCCAAACGTGCTGTACATATCGTAGACCATACGAATACAGGCGTTAACTTCATCGCGGATCTGCTCTTCGGTACAGAAGATGTGCGCATCATCCTGCGTAAAACCACGCACACGCATCAGACCATGCAGCGCGCCTGACGGTTCGTTACGATGGCAGCTACCGAATTCCGCCATACGCAGAGGCAGATCGCGGTAGGACTTCAGGCCCTGGTTAAAGATCTGCACGTGACCCGGGCAGTTCATCGGCTTGATGCAGTATTCACGGTTCTCAGACGAGGTCGTGAACATCGCATCTTTATAGTTTTCCCAGTGCCCGGTTTTTTCCCACAGCACGCGGTCCATCATAAACGGACCTTTCACTTCCTGATACTGGTACTCTTTCAGCTTGGAGCGGACGAAAACTTCCAGTTCACGGAAGATGGTCCAGCCGTCGTTATGCCAGAACACCATGCCCGGCGCCTCTTCCTGCATATGGTAGAGGTCGAGTTGCTTACCGATTTTACGATGGTCGCGTTTCGCCGCTTCTTCCAGACGTTGCAGGTACGCATTAAGGGCTTTTTTATCTGCCCATGCGGTACCGTAAATACGCTGCAGCATCTTGTTGTCGCTGTCGCCACGCCAGTATGCGCCCGCGGTTTTCATCAGTTTAAAGTGATGGCAGAAACGCATATTCGGCACGTGCGGACCGCGGCACATATCAATATATTCTTCATGATGATACAGGCCAGGCTGATCGTCATGAGCAATGTTCTCATCAAGAATAGAGACTTTGTACGGCTCGCCGCGTTTCACAAAGGTTTCGCGCGCTTCGTGCCAGCTCACTTTTTTCTTGATGACGTCGTAGTTTTTCTCCGCAAGCTCGTGCATCCGCTTCTCGAGCGCGTCGACATCTTCCTGGGTCAGGGTGCGGTCAAGATCAACGTCATAGTAGAAACCATTGTCGACAACCGGGCCAATCGCCATTTTGGTATTTGGCCAGAGTTGTTTGATCGCATGGCCCAGCAGGTGCGCGCAGGAGTGACGAATGATCTCCAGCCCTTCTTCATCTTTCGCGGTGATGATAGACAGCGAAGCGTCATTTTCGATCAGATCGGAAGCATCCACCAGTTCACCGTTAACACGGCCAGCGATGGTAGCTTTTGCCAGACCCGGACCGATATCCAGGGCAACATCCATGGGGCTTACAGCGTGGTCGTAATGGCGTTGACTGCCATCAGGAAGAGTAATAACAGGCATGTTATGTCCTTATTTGCAGTGGTGACCCATACGCAAGATCACATACAAAGTTTCGATATTTAAAATTACCAAAAAGTAATGGGCTGATTCCCGCTTCACTCTGCGAAATATGTCACGGGTCACCGGAATGGCGACACTGGGCCTACACCCGCTTTTTGATAACACCGTCTGACAGTGTACACGGCATTGCCTGCCGTTCAAAGTCGCAATCACCCTGCCTGGTATGACGTAAATCAATTCACTGAAGCGCAGCAAGTTTTGTTACACTGCCACCACGAACAAAGACAGACAGGACATGAATGATGCCAACGCAACGCTTCGCAAAAAAACACTGGAAAATGGTGGTGGTGCTTATTGCCATTTGTGGCGCCATGCTTCTTCTGCGCTGGGCGGCAATGATTTGGGGTGAGTGACGGGCGACTTGTTTCAGACTGGCCACGCTGCGAGACACTTAGAATAATTTACGTTTCATCACGAAAATAAAAAAACCGGTACATCAGGATCCGGTTTTTATAAAGAAAAATAACGAGTAGAACACACGTTGCGGTAATGAAATATTAAGACCATTCACCCGCAACCAACGTATGCACATTAAACGCATCATTCATGCTTTGCCCCGTAGACTGCGAACCCGGTGCGATATTCGAGCCGGCTTCTACGTCAGACGCCTGGGTAATGCCCACGCGCGAGGTGTTGTCTGCGTGCGTTGCTGTCACAGGTTCGGCAGCGAAAGCGCCGAAAGAGAGTGCGGAAAGCACGATCGCCGCACTGGCTGTTTTGATATTATTCATATTGTTTTATCTCTTACTTGAATTAAAACCTGGTATTAAAGGCAATAATCTGCCTGTATCGCTAAGTGTAGATCTGGATCACACTTTTGCCTAGTCAAAATAATTAACAATTCGTGTCAAATAAATTGTATAAAGCAAGGATGTGATAAAGATGGAGAAAATATGAAGAAATGAAAATTTCGAAAAAAATAAAACTCCGGTTGAAAAATAATAATACGGTAGCGCAATTTTAAACGCCAGACTGCATAACAGCCTGGCGGAGTATTACATCTTGTATCCGAGCGATACGGTCGTGCGGCGATCCGTATGCTCCGGTGCTGTTGCTGGCGGTTCGGAGTTCCAGGTAACGTTATACGCCACCTTCAGACCAAAGTGTTCGTTGATGGCGACGTTGAGCGCCGTTTCAGAGTTCAGCGTAGTGTCCTCCGCACCGAACACCGACACACCCTGAGTGAATTTGGTGGTATCGGTCATCTGCCATGCATAAGCGCCTGACGCGTAACCCAGCGGCTGTGTCTCGGTGGTGCCATCGGTGTGCTCGTCGTATCGAACGCCCGGACCGAATTCGAAACGGAAGCTGTGTACGGGGCCATTCAGGAACTGCCGTCCGTAACCGGCGGTGAGCACATCACGTTCGCGATAGCCGTTATAACGATCCGTCAGCCAACTGGCCTGACCAAAGAGATAATCGTAGTCGCTTAAGTTAAAACGGCTACGCCCGCCAACGGCATATTTTTCTGAAGAACGCTCATCGTTAGAAGAGGTATTGCTTGCGTTGCCCCACAGCGACCAGGCGGTGGTTTGCCCGTACCATGTCATCGTTGTGTCCGCCGTTAAGGACGAACTTTTGGTATTACCCGACTGCGCCAGATAGCCAGCGTTGAGGTTACCTTCGAAGGGTTTCTTCGCACTTGAGGGATCGTCCATGACAGTAAAAACGGAATCATCGGCAGCTGCATACATTGACGCAAACACGCCACCCGCCAGCAGAAACGCAGCGGGAACTGTCTTTAAAAGCTTCATTTATA
Organism: Citrobacter sp. Cs237; assembly: GCF_030332325.1. NCBI lineage: Bacteria > Pseudomonadati > Pseudomonadota > Gammaproteobacteria > Enterobacterales > Enterobacteriaceae > Citrobacter > Citrobacter sp. Cs237. The sequence goes on from NZ_JAOWIB010000109.1 coordinate 253,998, forward strand.
AAGAGTCCGTACAACAAAAAAAGAGACCGTTACGGTCCCGGAAACTTTCAGAGGGATCAATGACAAACGCCTCAGGAAAGGTAACAAATTATAAAAAGGCTCGAATAACATAGCAATGAATTCTTATTTCATTTTTTGAATAAGAGAGTTCCCAAAGCATTAAATTGTTTATATATCTTTAAGGCAAACAAATTTAATAAAGAGCCAATAAATCAGCTTGTTATTGACTTCACTTTATGCCTGTTCGGTGCCAGACTGAAATAAGCCTAACAGGAGGAAAAGATGGTACGTATCTACACGTTAACACTTGCGCCCTCTCTCGATAGCGCAACGATCACGCCGCAGATCTATCCCGAAGGGAAGCTTCGCTGTACGGCGCCCGTTTTTGAGCCTGGCGGCGGCGGCATTAATGTCGCCCGCGCCATTGCCCATCTGGGCGGCACCGCTACCGCCATTTTCCCGGCAGGCGGCGCAACTGGCGAACACCTGGTATCGCTGCTGGCTGACGAACAGGTTCCAGTGTCGACCGTCGACGCCAAAGACTGGACCCGGCAAAACCTTCATGTTCATGTTGAATCCAGCGGTGAACAGTATCGCTTTGTGATGCCCGGCGCGGCACTGAATGACGATGAGTTTCGCCAGCTTGAAGAGCAGGTTCTGGAGATAGAATCCGGCGCGATCCTCGTTATTAGCGGCAGTTTGCCGCCAGGGGTGAGCGTGGACAAGCTGACTCAGCTTATTACCGCAGCCCAAAAACAGGGCATTCGCTGCATTATTGATAGCTCCGGCGAGGCGCTGACCGCGGCGCTGGCGATCGGCAATATCGAGCTGGTAAAGCCCAATCAGAAGGAACTGAGCGCGCTGGTTAACCGTGAGCTGACCCAACCCGATGACGTGCGTAAAGCGGCGGAAGAGATCGTTCGTAACGGTAAAGCCCGTCGCGTCGTCGTTTCTCTTGGTCCTCAGGGGGCGCTGGGCGTGGACGGTAAAAGCTGCGTGCAGGTCGTTCCACCGCCGGTAAAAAGCCAGAGCACCGTTGGCGCAGGCGACAGCATGGTGGGCGCCATGACCCTAAAACTGGCGGAAGACGCTTCGCTGGAGGATATGGTGCGCTTTGGCGTCGCGGCAGGTAGCGCGGCGACAATCAATCAGGGAACGCGGTTGTGTTCTCATGAGGACACACAAAAAATCTACGCCTGGCTCTCACAAGCCTGATGCTCTCCCCCTCGTCCTGAGGGGGATGCGTTACACCTGTCGGCATCCGCATTCACCGACTATGCTAAAAAAGCATGTATTTACAAAGAGGTGTCAAATGGCCAGTGGGGATATCACCCGGTACATCGTTACCGTCAAGTTTCACGAAGATTCATTAACCGAAATCAACGAGCTTAACAACCATTTCACCCGCGCGGGTTTTCTGCTCACGCTAACCGACGAAGACGGCAATGTGCATGAACTGGGCACAAACACGTTTGGGGTGATCAGCGCGCAAAGCCCGGATGAGGTAAAAGCTCTCGCGACCGGACTGGCGGAAAGCGCGTTAAACAAAACGCCCGATATCACAATAATGACCTGGGACGAATGGCAGAACGGGGAAAAATCATCGCCATTAGCCCGTTAACGCGTCCACGTTGTGCGTTAGTTCGTGTTTTTTCACCGCATTATTGCGCTAACCTTATGATCTGGCAGACAACATGGGGAGAGACATCATGTGGCAGGCTATCAGTCGTCTTTTAAGCGAGCAACTCGGTGAAGGCGAAATCGAACTGCGTAACGAACTGCCTGGCGGAGAAATTCATGCCGCATGGCATGTGCGCTATGCCGGACGTGATTTCTTCGTTAAATGTGATGAACGGGAAGTGCTTCCAGGCTTCACCGCCGAAGCCGATCAACTGGAACTGTTATCGCGCAGCCATACTGTCACCGTACCAGAAGTCTGGGCGGTGGGAGCCGATCGGGATTACAGTTTCCTGGTGATGGATTATCTCCCTCCCCGTCCGCTGGACGCGCACAATGCGTTTATTCTGGGGCAGCAGTTGGCCCATCTTCATGAGTGGAGCGATCAGCCGCAGTTTGGTCTGGATTTTGACAACGCCCTTTCCACTACGCCGCAGCCCAACGCCTGGCAACGACGCTGGTCGACCTTTTTTGCAGAGCAGCGCATCGGCTGGCAACTGGAATTAGCCGCCGAGAAAGGCATTGCCTTCGGTAATATCGACGCCATTGTGGAACATATTCAGCAACGTTTGTCATCGCATCAGCCCCAGCCCTCTTTGTTGCATGGCGATTTGTGGTCCGGCAACTGCGCGCTGGGGCCGGACGGCCCGTACATTTTCGATCCTGCCTGCTACTGGGGAGACCGCGAGTGCGATCTGGCGATGCTGCCGCTACATACGGAACAACCGCCGCAAATTTATGATGGCTATCAGTCGGTCTCGCCGCTGCCGCTCGATTTTCTCGACAGGCAGCCGGTTTATCAACTGTACACGCTGCTTAACCGTGCCAGACTGTTTGGCGGTCAGCATCTGGTAACGGCACAGAAGGCGCTGGACCAGATTTTAGCGGCCTGACGATAATACCCAGCGACACTGCGCAGCCCTGCCGGACAGGCGTAAACCGCCCTCCGGCAGGGTTGTTTTATAAAAAGCCGAGCAGAGAAAAAAAGACGTAGCCAAGCGCGATAATAATCACCGGCAGGATATAGAGCGGGAAAATCTGCAGAAAAATGGTGTGGTGCGGTACGACAATGCGCGACTCGATTTGCTCGCGGGTTAGACCTTCACTGCCCTTCGCTTTTTCCAGAATAAGTTGATCCTCAACGCCCTCCCGCAGAAAACGGGCCTGGCGGCTCATTCTGGCCCCCGAATCCTGCATTGCCAGTCCCACGAAAATCAGAATAAAAATCAACCAGAACATAATGTTCAGGCTATTCTGGAAATCAGGCGTCGGCGAGTTGTACCAGAACAGATTAAGAAACGGGGTGTTCACCCGCATCATGTCTATCATGACATGGGTAAAATCGAGCATGACGGCATTAATGCCTTCCTGCTTTTCGCTATGCGCATACATAAATTTCAGCGCGGAAATCAAAGTAGAAAGTAATGCTGGTATAAAAATCACCCATCCCAGGATCCGTTTTAGCACCGCTATGCGTCCCGCTTGTTGATACGTCATGAGCTCCCCTTGATAAAGACGCGTCGTTTTGGCTTAAGTCTACCCGCTGATGACTGTTTTCGCTCGATCTTTAAAGACGCTATGATTATTCTCTGACCCCTGAACGCTCTATAAGGAGAGGTGGTAATGACAATTCCGCGTCAAATTCTTGCGGCAATATTCGATATGGATGGCTTGCTGATTAACTCCGAACCACTATGGGATCGGGCTGAACTGGACGTGCTGGCAAGTGTAGGCGTAGATATCACCCGCCGCCATGAACTTCCCGATACGCTTGGACTGCGCATCGACATGGTGGTTGATCTTTGGTTCGCCCAGCAACCCTGGAACGGCCCGAGCCGTCAGGAGGTGACTGAGCGCATTATTCGCCGCGCGATCACGCTGGTCGAAGAGACGCGCCCGCTGCTCCCCGGCGTAAAAGAAGCCGTGGCGCTGTGTAAAGAACAGGGGCTGCTCGTGGGTCTGGCATCGGCATCGCCGCTGCACATGCTGGAGAAAGTGCTGACCATGTTTGACCTGCGCGACAGTTTCGACGCCCTCGCCTCGGCGGAAAAACTGCCTTACAGTAAGCCACATCCGCAGGTCTATCTCGACTGTGCGGCAAAACTGGGCGTGGATCCGCTTACCTGTGTCGCGCTGGAAGACTCCGTCAACGGCATGGTGGCCTCTAAGGCGGCGCGAATGCGCTCCATTGTCGTGCCTGCAAAAGAGGACCAACACGACCCACGTTTCGCGCTTGCCAACGTTAAGCTGACCTCACTGACTGAACTTACCGCCGCCGATCTGCGCGGTTGATCACGCACGGGCAGTGTCAGGCATTGCCCGTTTTCCCACCCACCAACAAAAATAAAACATTGTTTCATTTTGTATTGTGTTCTGTGTCTTCCTCTTCTATCCTTTTCTGCGGGCAAATAACGAATAACAGCGGGTCGCCGAGGTCACTATGATTTTGAATGCGTTTTCTCTTACAGGTAAAGTCGCTCTTGTTACCGGTTGCGATACCGGACTTGGCCAGGGAATGACCGTCGCGCTTGCCGAAGCGGGCTGCGACATCATCGGGGTGAACCGTAAAATACCCCATGACACCGCCGCCAAAGTCGCGGCGACCGGTCGCCGTTTTTTCGCTATTCAGGCCGATCTCAGTCAGCAAGACCCTCTTGCGGATATCGTCGCGCAAGCCGTCGGGCAGTTTGGTCGTCTCGACATTCTGGTGAATAACGCCGGCACCATTCGCCGCGAAGACGCGCTCAGTTTCAGCGAAAAAGACTGGGATGACGTGGTGAATCTGAACCTGAAATCCGTCTTCTTTCTCTCGCAGGCCGTAGCCCGCCAGTTTATTGCCCAGGGTGATGGCGGAAAAATCATTAATATCGCGTCAATGCTGTCGTTCCAGGGCGGGATTCGCGTTCCCTCATACACCGCGTCAAAGAGCGGCATCCTCGGGATAACCCGGCTGCTGGCGAATGAATGGGCGCAATATGGGATAAACGTCAATGCCATTGCTCCCGGCTATATGGCGACCAATAACACGCAGCAGCTGCGTGACGACGCAGAGCGCAACAAAGAGATTGTCGATCGCATCCCCGCCGGACGTTGGGGTACGCCGGAGGACCTGCAAGGCCCGGTGGTTTTCCTCGCGTCTCGAGCCTCGGATTACGTCAATGGCTACACACTGGCGGTGGATGGCGGTTGGTTAGCGCGCTAATCGCGCAATATTGACAAAGAGTTACAACGTCACCACTTCCGCCTACTGTATAAAAATCCTATACTGTACGAATTAACAGTTTATTGGGTTGTATCATGACGGCGGAAGGTCACCTTCTCTTTTCTATTGCCTGCGCGGTGTTCGCCAAAAACGCCGAGTTGACGCCCGTGCTTGCACAGGGCGACTGGTGGCATATCGTTCCTTCCGCCATCCTGACCTGTCTGCTGCCGGATATCGATCACCCGAAGTCGTTTCTCGGGCAACGGTTGAAGTGGATCTCAAAACCGATCGCCCGGGCGTTCGGGCATCGCGGATTCACGCACAGCCTGCTCGCCGTCTTTGCCTTGCTGGCGACGTTCTATCTGAAAGTGCCAGAGACCTGGATCATTCCGGCGGATGCCTTACAGGGTATGGTTCTCGGCTATCTGAGCCATATTCTCGCCGACATGCTCACCCCGGCAGGCGTTCCACTGCTCTGGCCGTGTCGCTGGCGTTTCCGGTTACCGATCCTCGTCCCGCAGAAAGGGAATCAACTGGAGCGTTTTCTCTGCATGGCACTGTTTGCCTGGGCGGTGTGGATGCCCCAGTCGTTGCCCCAGAACAGTGCGGTACGCTGGTCATCCGACATGATCAATACGCTGCAAATGCAGTTCAACCGCTTTATAAAACATCAGATCGATTAGTAAATCAGCGAAATTGTCATTTTTGGCATAAACAATTCCATTTGAATATAAGAGCCGGTTCACACTTCTGCTACTCTTGCGCCAACAGGCTCGCTCCAGATAGCGAGACGAATAATAAAATCAGGAGAACGGGGATGAATTTTCCATTAATCGCGAACATCGTGGTGTTCGTCATTCTGCTGTTTGCGCTGGCGCAAACCCGTCATAAACAGTGGAGTCTGGCAAAGAAAGTACTGGTTGGTCTGGTCATGGGCGTGGTCTTTGGCCTCGCCCTCCATACTGTTTATGGTTCTGACAGCCAGGTACTCAAAGATTCCGTACAGTGGTTCAACATTGTCGGTAATGGCTATGTACAACTGCTGCAAATGATCGTGATGCCGCTGGTGTTCGCCTCTATTTTGAGTGCGGTAGCCCGCCTGCACAACGCTTCACAGTTGGGAAAAGTCAGCTTCCTGACCATCGGCACGCTGCTGTTTACTACGCTTATCGCCGCACTGGTGGGTGTGCTGGTGACCAACCTTTTCGGTCTCACCGCAGAAGGGCTGGTACAGGGCGGCGCCGAAACGGCGCGCCTTAACGCTATCGAAACCAACTACGCCGGAAAAGTCGCAGACCTCAGCGTCCCGCAGTTGGTGCTGTCGTTTGTACCGAAAAACCCGTTTGCCGATCTGACTGGCGCGAATCCGACCTCTATCATTAGCGTCGTGATCTTCGCTGCGTTCCTCGGCGTGGCTGCGCTTAAGCTGCTAAAAGATGACGCGCCTAAAGGCGAGCGCGTATTAACCGCTATCGACACCCTGCAAAGCTGGGTAATGAAGCTGGTCCGCCTGGTGATGCAGTTAACCCCTTACGGCGTACTGGCGTTGATGACCAAAGTCGTGGCGGGCTCCAACCTGCAGGACATCATTAAGTTGGGCAGCTTTGTGGTGGCCTCCTATCTGGGGCTGGCGATAATGTTTGTTGTCCACGGCGCGCTGCTGGGCGTTAATGGCGTCAGCCCGTTGAAATACTTCCGTAAGGTCTGGCCGGTGCTCACTTTCGCTTTCACCAGTCGCTCCAGCGCCGCGTCTATTCCGCTGAATGTTGAAGCGCAAACCCGTCGTCTCGGCGTGCCGGAATCCATCGCCAGCTTCGCCGCCTCGTTTGGCGCGACCATTGGTCAGAATGGCTGTGCCGGTCTGTATCCGGCTATGCTGGCGGTGATGGTCGCCCCGACGGTAGGAATTAACCCGCTCGATCCGGTATGGATTGCCACACTGGTTGGCATTGTCACCGTCAGCTCCGCTGGTGTGGCGGGAGTTGGTGGCGGCGCAACTTTCGCCGCACTGATTGTTCTGCCCGCAATGGGCCTGCCAGTCACGCTGGTGGCGCTGCTGATCTCCGTTGAGCCGCTGATCGACATGGGCCGTACCGCGCTGAACGTGAGCGGCTCCATGACCGCTGGTACGCTGACCAGCCAGTGGCTGAAACAAACCGATAAAACCATTCTGGACAGTGAAGAAGACGCCGAACTGGCGCATCGCTAAGCAAAAAACGCTCTTCTTTAACGATAATAACCGCCTTTCGGGGCGGTTTTTTTATGGCGCATTAGTCAGCGATTTCATTTTCCTGCCGTACCTGGTTTGCCCAGCGTTGAGCGGACTCCGGTACGGTAAAGGCGGGCGATCGCTGGAACGACTCACCCAATAAGACAAACGCGACATATTTTCCACGCAAAATCCACACGTCACGAAACGCTTCCATTTTTATCGCATGTTCAGGCGGCGCGGGTTCCACTCGCGGGACATAGCTAATAACCGGGCGATTTTGTTGGCGTAGAGGTTTCATCATTAATTGCTTCACTAAGACCGATGCTAAAAATCAGAAAAGAACTATCTTAGCCGATTTTTCCCCTGCCCGTCCTGCTCTGCACGTGCGCTTTGCGCGTCGGCTCGCCGTAACCATGCCGTGGTCTTCCGATAGAATCTCCGTGGTGGTCTATAGTTAGTGGGGTTTTAACAAATAAAACGGTCTTTTCAGCCATGAAAAATGGAGACGAGTTCAATGTCGCATAATGAGAAAAATCCCCATCCTCATCAGTCCCCTGTCCACGACACCCGTGAATCGCAGCCGGGACTTGACTCTCTGGCGCCTGAGGACGGCTCGCATCGCCCGTCCCCGGAACCCACTCCGCCGGGCGCACAGCCAACGGCCCCCGGCAGCCTGAAAGCGCCGGATACCGGAAATGAAAAGCTGAACGATCTCGAAAGCGTGCGTAAAGGCAGCGAAAATTTCGCGCTCACCACCAATCAGGGCGTGCGTATCGCCGATGACCAGAACTCCTTACGCGCCGGTAGCCGCGGTCCTACGCTGCTCGAAGATTTTATCCTGCGCGAAAAAATCACCCACTTTGACCATGAACGTATTCCGGAACGTATTGTTCACGCGCGTGGGTCCGCGGCGCACGGCTACTTTCAGCCCTATAAAAACCTGAGCGATATCACCAAAGCCGCTTTCCTTTCCGATCCGGACAAAATCACGCCAGTATTTGTGCGCTTCTCCACGGTACAGGGTGGCGCTGGCTCAGCGGACACCGTACGTGACATCCGTGGATTCGCCACCAAGTTTTATACTGAAGAAGGCATTTTCGACCTGGTGGGCAATAACACCCCCATTTTCTTTATACAGGACGCGCATAAGTTCCCGGATTTCGTCCACGCCGTTAAGCCCGAACCGCACTGGGCGATTCCGCAAGGTCAAAGTGCCCATGACACGTTCTGGGACTATGTTTCGCTACAGCCTGAAACACTGCACAACGTCATGTGGGCGATGTCGGATCGCGGCATCCCACGGAGCTATCGCACCATGGAAGGTTTCGGTATTCATACCTTCCGACTGATTAACGCCGAAGGGAAAGCGACGTTTGTACGCTTCCACTGGAAACCGCTGGCGGGCAAGGCTTCGCTGGTATGGGACGAAGCGCAGAAACTCACCGGTCGCGACCCGGACTTCCATCGCCGCGAACTGTGGGAAGCTATCGAAGCCGGTGATTTCCCGGAATATGAATTAGGATTCCAGCTAATTCCGGAAGAAGACGAATTCAAATTCGACTTCGACCTGCTGGACCCAACCAAGCTTATCCCGGAAGAGCTGGTACCGGTGCAGCGCGTAGGGAAAATGGTGCTGAACCGTAATCCGGACAACTTCTTTGCCGAAAACGAGCAGGCCGCGTTCCACCCGGGCCATATCGTTCCCGGTATTGATTTCACAAACGATCCGCTGCTGCAGGGCCGACTGTTCTCGTATACCGACACACAGATCAGCCGCCTCGGCGGGCCCAACTTCCATGAAATCCCTATCAACCGTCCAACCTGCCCGTATCACAACTTCCAGCGTGACGGTATGCATCGGATGGGCATCGATACTAACCCGGCTAACTATGAGCCCAATTCGATCAACGACAACTGGCCGCGTGAAACGCCGCCAGCGCCTAAGCGCGGAGGTTTCGAGTCTTATCAGGAGCGCGTTGAAGGCAACAAAGTACGCGAACGTAGCCCATCCTTTGGCGAATATTACGCTCACCCGCGCCTGTTCTGGTTGAGCCAGACGCCGGTTGAGCAGTTGCATATCGTCGATGCCTTCAGCTTTGAGCTCAGTAAAGTGGTTCGCGCTTATATACGCGAACGGGTTGTGGATCAACTGGCGCATATTGACATAACGCTGGCGCAAGCAGTGGCGAAGAATCTGGGCATTGAACTGACGCCGGAACAAACGCAAATCGCCCCGCCGCCGGACGTCAACGGACTGAAGAAAGATCCATCGCTGAGTCTTTATGCGACCCCCGACGGCGATATTAAAGGCCGCGTGGTGGGGATTTTACTGAACGGTAAGGTAAAATCCGCCGACCTGCTGGCTATCCTGCAAGCGCTGAAAGCAAAAGGCGTTCATGCGAAACTGCTTTACTCACGCATGGGTGAAGTGGTGGCCGACGACGGTTCTACCCTGACCATTGCCGCCACCTTCGCTGGCGCGCCATCCCTTACCGTCGATGCCGTCATTGTGCCGTGCGGCGATATCGCGGATATCGAAAACAGTGGTGACGCCCGTTACTATCTGCTCGAAGCCTATAAACACCTCAAGCCTATCGCTCTGGCGGGTGATGCACGACGCTTTAAAGCCGTGCTGAATGTCGACAGTCAGGGGGAAGAAGGTCTTGTCGAAGCAGACAACGTGGACGGTCAGTTTATGGACGCGTTGTTTACGCTGATGGCCGCGCACCGCGTGTGGTCACGAACCGGTAAAGTGCCGCTAATCCCGGCGTAATCAATAAGTAAAAAATGCGGCGCATTATGTATGCGCCGCAAACTCAGGCACTACACATCAAGAAAACTGCCCAGACGGTAGCCGCGTTCCATAATCGCCTTCCTCAGCGACGGGGCCGTCAGTACCTCCAGTTCAGTCAGGCGGGGATAACAGTAGGCGCTTTGACGAATCACATTGTCGATAAACGCCGGATGACACATCACTTCCAGTGAAGCCTCCCCACGCGCCGCAGAGGCGTCCAGAACGTGCAGAAACAACGCTTCGGATATCGCTTCACCGTAAAACTCGCTGCTAAACCCTTGCGAACTTCGCAACGTTGCCGGCAGGTCCGCGGCATTAAACACCGGCTGGCGGTCGATACGCAGCGCCACTCCCCGTTCGGCGGCAAAACGCGCGACGACAGGAAAAATTTGCGGGAACATATGCACGTGATGATGGCTGTCCAGATGCGTAGGCTCCCGCCCAAACAGATCGATAAAACGCTGATACTGACACTCCAGTTCGCGGGCGATTTCATCCAGCGGCAGCGTATCCTCTTCCGCCATCTGCCAGATCCATTTCCCCAGACGCCCTTCCCGGGTCAGCCCTGGCATCCGGGTTAACGGGGCGCCGAGCGTCAGAACAAAGTGCATCCCGACGGCCAGCGACGGATGTTCGCGGCTTAACTGCGCCGCATGCTCAATGGCCTCGCCGTTCACCAGCGCCGTGGTGGAAGTCACCACCCCATGGCGACAGGCCTCAATGATGCCGTAGTTTTGTCCTTTGCTCAGGCCAAAATCGTCCGCATTGACAATCAGTACGCGTTCCATAGTCAACCTCTTTAGTGTTGTGCGCCTTTCAGTTTTTCAATACAGCCAGCAAAGTTAGGCAGCCACTTTTCATGTGCCAGGATCAGCTCACGCGCCAGGGTTTCCGCATCGCGATCCGAATGGACCAGCGGGCTGAGGTTAAGCGCCAGCAGCACGTCGTTAAACTCACCGCTCAACGCTGCCTTGCTGGCCGCCACTTCAAAGCCCTTGATGGTATAGATAAGCCCCAGCACTTTTTCGTCAAAATGGGTGATTCGCGGATGCGGCTTCGCGCCGTCGCGGCCCAGCGTACAGGTCATTTCCACCGCCCAGTCCGCCGGAATGTTATCAACGTGCCCGTGATGCGGAACGTTGACATAATGCTCAGTCTGTTTGTCGTTGAAAATGGCGTTAATCACTTCGCACGCAGCATCAGAGTAGTAAGCGCCGCCGCGCTGCTCCAGCTCTTTCGGCTTCACGTTCAGCTCCGGATTTTTGTACAGATCAAACAGCTGTTTCTCAACTTTCTGCACTACCTGCGCGCGCGCGCCGCCCTTGTAGTATTCGCCCATTTCAATGGCCAGCATCTCTTTCTGCTTGAAGTAATACAGCAGATACGAGCACGGCAGCAGATTCAATGAGCGAATCAGACCTTCACTGAACGGCAGATCAAAAATGTTCTTCACGCCGGACGCTTTAAGCTGACCGGAAGCGACGCCATCCAGCAGTTCAGCAAAGCGCGACTCCCCGTTGACGAACACATCTTTGATGAACACCATGTGGTTCAGGCCAAACAGATCGATAGACAGCGCATCGCTCTCTTTCAGTCCCAGCACATCGCCGATGAACATTTTCATGCCGACAGGAATGTTGCACACCCCAATGAAGCGCTTAAAGTTGGTGTGGCGATACACCGCTTCGGTCACCATACCCGCCGGGTTAGTGAAGTTAATGACCCACGCATTCGGGCAAAGTTCTTCCACATCCTTAATGATGTCAAAAATCACCGGAATGGTGCGCAGGCCCTTAAACAGACCGCCTGCGCCATTGGTTTCTTGTCCCAGGTATCCCTGGCTCAGCGGAATGCGTTCATCCAGCTCGCGGGCTTTCAATTGTCCGACGCGCAGCTGGGTGGTTACAAAGTCTGCGTCTTTCAGCGCTTCGCGGCGATCGAGGGTTTTAAAGACCTTCATCGGCACCCCCGCTTTCTCAACCATGCGCTGACACAGGCGGTAGATGATATCCAGCTTCTCTTCGCCGCCTTCCACGTCAACCAGCCACAATTCAGAGACCGGCAGCTCATGATAGCGCTTAATAAAGCCTTCGAGTAATTCTGGGGTGTAGCTGCTCCCGCCACCAATAGTGACGACTTTTAATTTCTGGCTCATAATTTCTCCCTTCAGTGTCAGACACTGGCGTGAATTATGCTCGGCCCTTTTTTCAGGTGTAACGCGGGGGTCCCGCGTTAATATTGGGCAAGCTTTAAAATCAGGTTATTGAATAAAGTTTTTACTGATTATATTGCGTCAGTTTTTTTCGATAGCTGTTTGGCGTAAACGACGTCATTTTTTTAAACGTTTTAATGAACAAACTTGGGCTACTGTATCCGGCCTCGTAGGCGATATCCGTTACGGAGTAGTTCGTCATCTCCAGCTGTTTTTTGGCAAAATTAATACGAATTTCGTTAATTAACTGCATCGGCGTTTTTCGATAATAACGCTGCGTCGCTCGCGTCAGGTATTCCTGGGATTTTGCGGACAGGGAAACCATATTTTCCAGCGCGTTTTCGCCAAACTGCTCTTTATTGTGCATGGTTTCGACAGTGGCTTTTAACCACTGCGGAATATCATCCAGCACCTGTTCCTCACGATAATGACGCAGGCGGTTGATAATGTAGAAGGTGACCACTTCTACAAATTCCTCCAGCCCAGTATCTCGAAAGTTGAGCGAGGCAATCACTGTTTCGACATAGGTTAAAAATGCGCTGTTGGTGCGATAGACCTGCGATGCCACAAAACAGTACGGCATGAGCGGGCTATAGTGCTGTTCAAAAAAACGTTTGCTGATGCCGACGTTAAGAATACGCGTGGCGCCGAACTCGTAAAAACTCTGGTGATGAGAACCCAGCGGGACAAACACAAAGTCCCCCCGCTCCAGCAGCACACGCTTACCATTAATCTCCTGGTAATAGCGGCCGGTGAGCACCAGCGTAAACTCATAGTAGTCGTGCTGATGCAAGCCGCAGGCGCTCTCTGTCTTGTTATAGATAAAGACGTGGAAATTTTTGCCATTAAACAGTTGCTGTTCGCGGGCAACGGTGATTTCCGGTACGGTAGCGGTAGCCTGCAGTTGCATCATCAACTCCTTACTTGCTCAGCTTCTCGTGAAGCTCTATCAATTCTGACACCAGTTCGCGCGCCAGCATTGAGGTCATCAGGTGATCCTGCGCATGCACCAGAACCAGACTGACTTTCATTTTACCTTCACCCTGATCGCCTTCAATCAGTTTCGTTTGCACCAGATGGGCTTCATTCAGCGCCATGCGCGACTGTTCCATCATCGTCTTCGCCGCCGCAAAGTCGCCCTGCTTTGCCTGCTTCAACGCTGCGTAGGCCAGGCTGCGCGCCTGTCCAGAGTTGATGATGAGTCCCATCACCACTTCTTCAAGCTCTTCAGCCTCGGTTTGCGCATCGGTAATGCTATCAAGATCCATCATAAATCATTCCTCTTTGACGACCCGGCATGCGTAACCACATGCCGGTTAAAATTTAGAATTTCAGGGCGTTGGCGATGTCTTCTTCGCTTTCTTCTTCATCAATGACGTTCTGCGCTTTGTTAGCCACCACAACAAACGGCAGGTAAATCAACGTCGCCACACCCAGGTTGAACAAGGCCACCAGCAGCGCAGCGACGCTGCCGTTGGTGTTAAAGAAGGCGCCCAGGCCGGTGGGCATGGTCCACGGCGCGATGTTGGTAATCGGCGGGATAATGCCCAGGTAGTACGCCACCAGCGTAATCGCGGCAAGAATCGGTTGTACCAGAATGAACGGGATAAACATCACCGGGTTCATGATAATCGGCAGACCAAACAGAATCGGTTCGTTAATCTGGAAGATGCCTGACGGCAGCGCGAGTTTGGCGACCTGACGATAATCGGCGCGACGAGACGCGATGAAGATAGCGATGATCAGGCCAAGCGTTGCGCCACTGCCGCCGAGGAAAATATAGGAGTCCAGCATCGGTTTTGCCCAGATGTGGAAGGTCTTACCGGCGGCCAGCGCGGCGTCAACGGAACCGTACTGCTGGTAAATAGCGATGTTCTCTAGCGCCCACGGGGTCATAATGCCGCTGTCCAGCGCGGTCAACGCCAGGGAGCCGTGAATACCGAAGAACCACAGCAGCGGAACGAAGATAACATAAGCCCAACCCACCACGCTGCCCAGCGACGCCAGCGGCGTAGAAATGGTATCCATAATGATCTGGTGGAAGTTCGTTCCCCAGGTGGTCAGCGCCCAGGCGATGATCCCCATGATAGAGAGGATAATAAAACCTGGAATTAACGCGGAGAATGAGCGGGAGACAGATGCTGGTACGCTATCGGGTAATTTGATCACCCAGTTACGGCGGACAATGAATGTGAACATTTCCGCAACCACCAAACCGATAATAATACCGGAAATGATATTCGCGCCGCCCAGCCAGTTTGCGCCCACCGCATAGGCTTCACCGACGCTATAGGGCGTAACGGTCATAAATGCCGCGACAGATAATAAGCCGGCTGCCAGGGCGTCGACTTTACGTTCTTCTGCCAGCGCCATACCGATAAAGAACGGCGCCATCAGGGACATAATGCCTAACGTACCGTTGTAGACGTTCCCACCGATGCCTTTCAGACTATTGAGATTCTCAATGGTAGACGCATCCAGCCGAATGCCGAGGGAATAAAAAAACGACCCCTCCCCAAAGCTCAGGAAAACGTTATTAATTAATACAAACATGGCCCCAGCGAGGGTCAACGGCATTAAACGAATAAAACCATTTTTGATTGCATTAACGTGTGGCTGCTTTCCTATTTTTACAGCAAAAGGAAGGAGTACCTTTTCAAGTGAAGCAATGACGTTACTCATAGAAAAATACCCTTAAAAACCGCAATGTGACATTGCGGTATATGTAAATGAAATAACTCTTTGACGGGAAAAAATTAAAATATTAATTCGCAGCGGCTTTTTTAATTGCTGCAACCGCAGCCTTAAGCACGCCTAAACCATCGACTTTGCCATACAGCAGCGAGTCAATCACTTCTACAGGTTTGTCAGGTAACAAACGCTGAATTTCGGGCAACATATAAGCAATTTGCGGTCCTAATAATACGACATCTGCCGCCGGGCCTTTTTCTCCGGCAAGGGTTTCCGGGAATGCTTCGATAATAACCGGTACTTCGTATTTCTCAGCCTGTGCGCGCATTTTCGACACCAGTAAAGAGGTAGACATGCCCGCAGAGCAAAACAGATAAATGTGTTTCTTTTCCATAAAACGTTCCTCAAGTGCGATTATCTGTTAACCAGACACGCCGCAAGTCTCAAACCTGCATCCATGCACTGGACAACTTGCGTAATCGAAAGACTTATTTCTGTGTCTGAAATGAGTATACGGTATCGGACCCGCGGATGGTATTTCCTTGACCAACTAAATTGTCTCTCATTGACCTGACGTTATGACCCCCTTCACATTTCAGGCAAATAATTCGCTCCAATAATTAAGATCATGCCGCTATAAAAAAACCGGCGCAATGGCCGGTTCTTCGTGCTGTTCAGGCTTTAGACAGTCATTACTGCTTCGGAGCCTGGGGGTCGGTGTCATACTCGGCGCAGGTTTGATAGCCAGAGTTAATGACATGCCCGGTATCGTCAAGGGCGACGAAATAGGTTTCAGCTTTACCATCACGTTGACCCAGAATGTAGGTCTGGCAGGTACCGCGAGCATGGATCATGCTGACTTCAGAAGAAGGTTTACCGGCAATCTGTTCAACCTGTGAACGGCTCATGCCTTTTTTCACGTCTTTTACTACCGGCTGAACGAATTGGTCTTTTGTACGATCGTAAGCCGTACAGCCTGCCAGCATAGTCAATACCGCCGCTGCGCTCAGAATTCCTGCTACGTTCTTGTTCATTTTCCGTCCTCTTGTTTTTCAGCGTGTTAAGTAAGCCTGGAATACATCTCCACTTTTTTCAAGCGACCACTCCACACGAAGTTGGTTTCGGATGATTCTAATAAGTCACCAGGATGTCGTTTTAAACGCCACACGGCCCGCCCCGACTTGTCGTTTGCGCGACAAAGGGTTAGCTTTATTACAGACTGCTTTTTTTATTTCATATTGGGGAGGGGTTACATGTCTCTGCAACAAGAGATCATCCAGGCGCTGGGCGCAAAGCCGCACATTAATCCAGAAGAAGAAATTCGCCGCAGCGTGGATTTTCTGAAAGCGTATCTGCAACGCTATTCCTTCCTGAAAAGCCTGGTGCTGGGAATCAGCGGCGGGCAAGACTCCACGCTGGCAGGAAAACTCTGTCAGATGGCGATCAGCGAACTGCGCGAAGAAACAGGTAATGACGCGCTGCAATTTATTGCAGTCCGCCTGCCTTTCGGGGTGCAGTTCGACGAGCAGGACTGCCAGGACGCGCTTGCTTTTATCCAGCCGGATCGTGTGTTGACGGTCAACATTAAGGGCGCGGTGCTGGCGAGTGAACAGGCGTTGCGCGACGCGGGGATTGAACTGAGCGATTTTGTGCGCGGTAACGAAAAAGCCCGCGAACGTATGAAGGCACAGTACAGTATCGCCGGAATGACCAGCGGAGTCGTGGTAGGTACCGACCATGCGGCGGAAGCTATTACTGGCTTCTTTACGAAATATGGCGACGGCGGCACCGACATTAATCCCCTGTTCCGCCTGAACAAACGTCAGGGCAAACAGTTGCTGGCCGCGTTAGGCTGCCCGGAACATCTTTACAAGAAAGCCCCGACCGCCGACCTGGAAGACGATCGCCCTTCTTTGCCGGATGAAACCGCGCTCGGCGTCAGCTACGACAATATTGATGACTATCTGGAAGGGAAAGCCGTCGATCCCGCCGTTGCCAATATCATCGAAGGCTGGTACCTGAAGACGGAACATAAACGCCGTCCGCCCATCACGGTGTTTGACGATTTCTGGAAACAGTGATTTTACCTGGCCGGATCATGACGCCACGCGCGCTGTCCGGCCAGCCTCCACAAAATCGCCTCTTTTTTACTCTCCGCTGCGCTGCTATACTGGATGAATAACCAGCATCCGGAGTTAACCGTGGTACGGCGTCAATCAGCCCCTCGTCCAGAATTTGAAGCAGCAGCAATTTACAAATACCCCGAACATCTGCGCCCTTTCCTTGATGCGTTGCCCAGCGTACCCGGCGTGTATCTGTTCCATGGCGACAGCGACGCCATGCCTCTGTACATAGGCAAAAGCGTGAATATTCGCAGCCGGGTACTGTCACATCTGCGCACCGCCGATGAAGCCGCCATGCTGCGTCAGTCCCGACGCATTACCTGGATCTGCACCGCAGGAGAAATCGGCGCGCTGCTGCTGGAAGCCCGGCTTATTAAAGAACAGCAGCCGTTGTTTAACAAACGACTCCGGCGCAACCGCCAACTCTGCGCCCTCCAGCTTCGCGGGCAAAACGTTGACGTCGTTTATGCACGCGACGTCGACTTTTCTCACGCGGCCAACCTGTTTGGTCTTTTTGCCAATCGTCGCGCCGCGTTGCAGGCCTTACAGACCCTCGCTGATGAACAAAAGCTGTGTTATGGGCTACTCGGTCTTGAGCCGCTGAGTCGCGGTCGCGCCTGTTTTCGCTCAGCGCTAAAGCGCTGCGCGGGGGCCTGTTGCGGCAAAGAAAGCCCTGACCAGCATGCGACCCGCCTGCTGGATTCGTTGGAAAAACTGCGTGTTGTTTGCTGGCCGTGGAAAAACGCTATTGCGCTCAAAGAGAGCCGACCGGGGATGACGCAGTACCACATTATTAATAACTGGCTTTGGCTGGGCGCGGTTGACTCTCTGGATAACGTGTCGACGCTGGTACAAACGCCGGCAGGCTTTGATCATGATGGCTACAAAATCCTCTGCAAGCCCTTGATTTCCGGTACCTGCGAGATCATCGACCTCAGCCCGGATGCTTTAATGAACAGCAGGTAACTGGCGTCAGGGTGGAATGGCCTACTGCGGTAAAAAAAACCGCCGGGCCTGTCCATCGCCTCATGGGAGAGGATGAACAAGACCGGCGGTTTTCGGATCCGTTTGCTCAGCGATTACTCAGCAGGTACGGGCATTTTACCGTCTCGCGCCGGACGTTCTGTCAGACGCTTCTCAAAATTGGCATTAAACTGCTTTTTCTGTTCCGGGGTCAGAATGTTGTAGATCTTATTCTGTGTTTCCATATGCGCCAGCATGTTGGCTTTACGCTGCTCTTCCATTTTTGCGATCTGCGCTTCAGCTTTGGCTTTATCGAAGCTGTCGCTGGCAATGATCGCGTGCATTGCGCGGCGCTCATCTAAAGACGGGCGTTTCATGTCAGCGCGTTTCTCTTTCATGATGTCGCGAATCTGCTGCTTTTGCGCATCGGTCAGATTCAGGTCTTTGAACATCATGTCATGATGCGGACCAAATTTGCCTTTATGGTGCATCATGGGTTTTGCATCCGCTGGCGCGGCGGCGGTGGTTTCGGCTGCGTGAGCCAGGTTAGCAGCGCCCAGAGCCAGGGTAGAAGCAACAAACAGTGCAGTTAATTTACGCATATTCTTTATCCTTCCTTTCAGTTATTTTTTACGGCTTTCTTAACTCTTACCAACCAGAGCCGTGCCGTGTTGACGAGATTAACTTTAGCGGCTTTATCGTCAATTAGTCAGAGTATCGGTAAAACAATGAAAGTATAAAAAACAATTTTTCGCCAATTGTGGAGAAAAAAAGAAATTATGGCGAAGAATGGCAAGGAAAAATGACAAGCGGATGATTTTGCAGGAAATATGAAGAACTATAACTCAGCAATGATGAATAATAAAGCAATTTGCCAGGAATAATCCGTAATATTTCACAGACGCACGATATAATAAGAACCGCAGGCAAAGAGAGCCTGCGGTAAATAGGTCAGTTGATTTTTTCCAGCATCAGTCCGGCGCGTAAACCGGGTGCGACGGCAGGGTTGGGAAAAAGAACGTACTCAACTTCGTGGTGTACAATAACGCGCTCGGCGCCGTCTTCGGCTAACAGTGTGCCTTTTTGAAACGGTGTAAAGTTCAGCGTCTGACGGTCAATATGCAGCACAAATGCTTCGCTGCGTCGCGTAATTTGTGATACTACACGATAGCGAACCGGCTGCGCGCCGCTGCGCTTTTCTCCCTTCCCGGCCAGCAGAGCGGACAACGCGTCTGCGGTAGGCGCAAACTGGCGTAGATCGTTTTGCCCGAACGGTAATGCCTTTCCCAGCTCCAGCGTGCAGGAAAGCGCGCCGAAATGCGCTGCGCTAAAATGCGTAAACGTACCGCCTGGTGTTTGATGAAAGACCAGCGCCTCAAGCCCGGCGGCGCCGAGCCAGTCGAGAAAACCGTCATCCCACGGAATCGGACGCTGCGGCAACACGCCAAACCGCAGATGATGAGAACCACGGATGGCGGTATGAAGATCGAGATGCCAGCGGGTCGGGGTTGCTTCCCGACACCAGAAATCCTCCAGGCATCGTTCCAGTTGCCGCGCGCGTAGCGTTTCACCACTTTCTTCAAACTGCTGCCAGCGCCCGCCGAACATCCGGTTCATATCACTGTGACAGTAGCGCTTGCCCTCTGCCAGCGCCTGCGGGTTGCCCAGAATCAGCAACAGCCGCCAGCGCAGAGGGATCTCACCCGCCATTAATCTCGTCAGCAGCGCGTTAAGCATTTCCACCGGCGCCGTTTCATTACCGTGAATACCGGCCGAAATCACTAACGCCCGATCGGTCGCCTCTTCCGGGATCAGTTCAAGGATGCCCGGCGCCGTCTGACGCCAGTGAAAGCCCGGGCCTTTCCCTTCAGAGACCTCCGGTATCACGCCTGCCAGGGTAACAGCAAGGAAATCATCCATGTCGCTCTCCTGCCTGCTGAAACGGATAGACAGAACCAAGTTTCAGCAACTGCGTCAGGGTGTCCAGCGCTTCGCGACCTTCCCGCAGCAACTGCGGGTCCGCCAGGTCTGCGGCGGTCAGCCGATCGCGATAGTAACGATCCACCCAGTCGTTGAGGGCGGAAAACAGGGTGTCGTTCATCATCACCGCCGGATTCACCGCCCGCAACTCCTCATCGGTCAACACGACCCGCAGGCGCAGACACGCAGGACCGCCGCCGTTGGACATACTTTCACGCAGGTCAAACACACGCATATCGCGAATCGGGTTGTCGCCTTCCAGCAGGTTTGTCAGATAACGCCATACCCCCGCATGTTCACGACACTCCTGCGGCAGCACCAGCATCATCGAGCCATCTTCACGGCTCAGCAGTTGGCTGTTAAACAAATAGGTGGCAACCGCATCGGAAACAGATACTTCTGACGCAGGCACCACGACAGGCGTAAAACCCGGCACCTGGGCGCGCAGTTGGTCCAGTACCTGATCCTGGCTGGCGAAAGCCTGCTCATGGCAAAACAGCACTTGCCGATTCGACACCGCAATAACGTCGTTATGGAAAACGCCGAGATCAATCACATCAGGATGCTGCTGGGCAAAAATGCACTGCCGCGGATTAACCTGATTCAGCCGCGCGACCGCCTCGCTGGCCTCACGGGTCTGGCGCGCCGGATAATGAGAAGGCCGGGTCTGATTGCCCTCTTCACGCCCGTACACAAACAGCTGGATGCCAGGATCGCCATAGTTAGCCCCCAGACGACTGTGATTCGCCGCGCCTTCATCGCCAAGCATCGCCACCTGCGGCAGCGCCGAATGAAGCGAAAAATAACGATCGTCGTGAAAAATGGCTCGCAGCAGCGCTTCGGTCGTCGGAGCCTCCAGCGATCGGTGAAACTTATTGTTGAGGTTTGCCACCGTCAGATGAACTTTACCATCCAGAGTATCAGCAGACGGTGCGACCGTGGCCGCATTGGCGACCCACATCGGCGACGCTGAACTGACGCTGGAAAGCCACTGCGGCGCGTGCCGGGCCACCTTTGCGAGGATCTGCTCATCGCTACCGCTAAACCCGAGCTGGCGCAGCGCCGGAATAAATGGCCGTTCATGCGGCGGGATCACTGCCTGCGGGTACCCGACATCGGCCAGCGCTTTCATTTTCTGCAATCCTTGCTTTGCGGCCAGACGCGGATTCGATACCTGAAAGCGGTGCTGCGTGGACGCCACGTTACCAAACGACAACCCGGCATAATGGTGCGTCAGCCCCACCAGCCCGTCAAAATTAACCTCGCGCGCGTTCATAATCCTTCCTCACGAGAGAAATCAAGCCCGGGACTCAGGACACCCGGCAGCGTCAATGTCGGTGATTCGAGGCTCGCCATCGGCCAGGCGCAGTAATCCGCGGCGTACCACGCGCTGGCGCGATGGTTACCGGATGCCCCCACACCGCCAAACGGCGCGGTGCTCGCGGCTCCGGTCAGTGGTTTATTCCAGTTGACGATCCCCGCGCGCGCTTCCAGAAGCAACTGGTCAAACTGTGCACGATCGGGCGAGATAAGTCCGCATGACAGGCCAAAGCGTGTCTGGTTCGCCAGCGCTATCGCGTCCTCAAAACGGTCATAACGCCAGACGCCCAACATTGGGCCAAACACTTCGTCGTCGGGCACATTTGCCACATCGGTCAATTCCACTATCCCTGGCGACAGCAGCGACGTGCCTTCCTCAATCAGACGCGGCGTCAGCAACGTCTTACCGCCAAGCGCCGCCAGACGCTGCCAGGCCGTGTAGACGTGCTTCGCCGCCTGCGCTGAAATCAGCCCACCGAAAAAAGGCTGCGGCTCAGCGTCCCAGCGCCCCGGCTGTAACCGCTGACTCACCTCGACCAGCCGCGCAAGAAAGGCATCGCCCTGCGCCCCTTTTTTGACCAGTAAACGGCGCGCGCAGGTGCAGCGCTGTCCGGCAGTGATAAACGCCGACTGTAAAGTCAGGTGCACGGCGGCGTCGATATCTGCCGGGTTTTCGACGATCAACGGATTATTTCCCCCCATTTCCAGCGCGAGAATTTTTTCCGGCTGTCCGGCAAGCTGGCGGTGCAGTTGATAACCCGTATTCGCGCTACCGGTAAACAGCAGACCATCCAGATCGTCCTGCGCGCTCAGCGCTTGTCCCGTTTCGCGACCGCCCTGAAGCAGATTCACGACGCCGGGGGGCAATCCGGCCTGCTGCCAGAGTTTGATTACGGCTTCACCGGTCCACGGCGTGAGTTCACTGGGTTTAAAAAGCACCGTATTGCCAGCCAGCAGCGCCGGGACGATATGGCCATTCGGCAGATGCCCGGGGAAATTGTAGGGGCCAAACACCGCCAGCACGCCATGCGGACGATGGCGCAGCGTCGCTGCGCCGTCCGGCAACGCACTCTGCTGCTCTCCGGTACGAGCGTGGTACGCGTTGATCGAAATGGCGATTTTATTGATCATCGCCGTCACTTCCGTGGCCGCTTCCCACCGCGGCTTACCCGTTTCGCGGGCGATAATCGCGGTGAGCTGCGTTTTATTGTTTTCCAGCAGCCCGCCAAACGCCTCTACAATCGCCTGACGCTCGCTAAAAGGACGTTTTGCCCATGCCGGAAACGCCGCGCGGGCAGCGCGAACGGCCTGCAACACCTGATCGGCATCCGCGTCGTGACCTTCCCAAAGCACGTCCCCCTTCACCGGATCGCGTTTTACCCGACGCTCCCCCTGACCGCTCAGCCAGTCACCATTAATCCATAACGTCATACCGTTTTCTCCTCAGCGCAAAGACGGACAAAGCGCACGCTTTCCCCCGCCTGACATTTCAGGGCATCCAGTTGTGCTGCCGTGAGCACCAACCGCTGCGTATCCGGGTCCGCGCGCACCAGCATGACGCGGAAGTTCTGGTAATTCTCATTAGCCACCAGGCAGGCCGGATAATCCCCAGGGGCAGGCTGTCCTTCGACAACCTCCACCAGCCGACTTTTACGAATGGCGCGTACCCGGTCGATGTCACACTCGAGTGTCGGCCCGCCATCGAAAATATCGATGTAGTTACGGTAGCGAAATCCCTCTTTTTCCAGCACCGCGCGGGCAGGCGCCGTCTGCGGATGGACCTGACCTATCACCGCCTGCGCCTCATGGCTGAGAAAATGGGTATAAATAGGATGTTTGGGCATAAGTTCCGCGATAAACGCTTTTTGCCCGGTACCGCACAGGAAATCCGCGCGGCTAAATTCCATTGAGAAAAAGCGCTTGCCCAGGCTTTCCCAGAACGGAGAGTAGCCGTTCTCATCAATGACGCCGCGCATTTCCGCAACCACCTTTTCATTAAACCTGTCGCGAAACGCCGCCATAAACATAAAGCGCGATTTTGACAGCAGATAACCGTTGCCTTCTTTACGCCAGTCCGGATCGAGAAATAGCGTACACAACTCGCTGCTGCCGGTGTGGTCGTTACTGAGAAACAGCGTCGGCAGCGCGTTATAGACGTTCAGCTCTTTCGAGGCATGCACCAGCGTCCCTACACGGTAGTTGTACCACGGATCATTCAGCCCGACCGCCACCTCGATGGCGCAAATCCCGCCCACCTCCCCGGTTTCGCTGTCTTCCAGTACAAACACGAACCCTTGTTCACTTTTCGGCAGTTCTCCCCGCCAGGTCTTAATTGAGCGATCGATGCGCGCTGCCAGCGTCGCTTCATTCGCCGGTAACGACGTCAGGCCGCCGCCGGTTTTACCGGCAAGCTGCATCAGCGCAGCGACATCACCCTGTTCAGCAGGACGGATTACTCTCATGAGGAACCTCCAGCCTTGATCTGTGCGCAGGCCTGCGCGAAGCGATCCAGCCCAGTGGTCATTTCTTCTTCGGTGACGTTCAGCGCAGGGGCGAAACGCACCACGTTAGCCCCGGCAATCAGCACCATCACGCCCGCTTTCGCCGCTTCCAGCGCTATCTGTTTGGCTTGACCGGCATACCCGGCGTTCAGCACGCAGCCAATCAGCAGACCCAGACCGCGAATTTCGCTAAACAGGCCGGTATGCTGGTTAATGGCGTTCAGGCGCTCAACAAACCCGTCGTGGCGCTGTTTGACGCCGTTCAGCATCGCCGGGGTATTCACAATGTCCAGCAATTTCCCGGCGACTGCGGTCGCCAGCGGATTGCCGCCGTAAGTGGTTCCGTGCGTACCGACGGTCATCACGCTGGCGCAGGCCTCACGTGCCAGCAGCGCGCCGATGGGGAATCCGCCGCCGAGCGCTTTCGCCGTGGTCAGCAGATCGGGCGTAACGCCGTAATGCATATAGGCGTACAGCTCACCGGTGCGACCGACGCCGGTCTGGACTTCGTCAAAAATCAACAGCGCGTTGTGACGATCGCACAGCTCGCGCAAGCCCTGCAGGAACGCAGGCGTGGCGGGTAACACCCCGCCTTCGCCCTGCATCGGCTCAACGATCACCGCGCAGGTGGTATCGTCGATCAGGGTGCTGGCGGAGTTAATGTCGTTATATACCGCGTGGCGGATATCCGGCGGCAGCGGCGCAAAGTCCTGAGAATAGGCCGGTTGCCCGCCAGCACTGACGGTAAACAACGTGCGGCCATGAAAAGCATTTTTGAACGCCACAATGCCGCTCTTCTCGCTGCCGTAGCGATCGTGGGCGTATTTTCGCGCCAGCTTCAGCGCCGCTTCATTAGCTTCCGCCCCGGAGTTACAAAAGAAAACGCGATCGGCAAAGGTGGCGTCGATGAGTTTTTTCGCCAGCCGCAGCGCCGGTTCGTTAGTGTAACCATTCCCGGTGTGCCAGAATTTGCCAGCTTGTTCATTTAGCGCTTCTCGCAGTTCCGGGTGCGCATGACCAAGGGCATTGACCGCAATCCCCCCGGCGAAATCGATATACTCTTTACCCTGCTGATCCCACAAGCGTGAACCTTCGCCACGTACCGGAATAAAAGGCGCCGGGGCATAAACGGGCATCATCCATTCATCAAAATTTTCACGCGTAAATGACTGAGACATAGCAACCTCAACGGTAAATAAAAAGTTATTTATATGTTAATAAATAGTGTGTTTGCGCTGTAAATGTAGATTGCAGGCTTCATGCCAGCCAGAGAAAAAATGCATAAATGGGATGGAGAAACACAAAATCAATGGGTTATAGCCTGTCGATATTCACTTTTACTGCATAAAAAGTGAATATGTTTGCTGGAAAGGTGAATAAATGGATGAAAATCCGCAATATTATGCACATGCCAAATATAATTCTGGAAATGTGATCGTCTGCGAAATTTACCGGAAATTGCTGCGCCATTCTGGCGCAATGCGCCCTGGAAGCGGGCAAATGTTGCACCATCGTTAACACCATTCGCATTCATTGCAGGAATCTGGCGACAAGTGGCAGTCAGCCAACGTAAATTCTGCTACCATCCTTGCACTATTCACCCAGCAAAGTGGCAGCGACTATGAAATTTGTCTCTTTTAATATCAACGGCCTGCGCGCCAGACCTCATCAACTGGAAGCCATTGTCGAAAAACACCAACCTGACGTCATCGGCCTTCAGGAGACAAAAGTTCACGATGACATGTTTCCGCTTGAGGACGTGGCGAAACTCGGCTACAACGTGTTTTATCATGGTCAGAAAGGCCATTACGGCGTGGCGCTACTGACAAAAGAGACGCCTGTCGCCGTCCGTCGCGGATTCCCTGGCGACGGTGAAGAAGCGCAGCGCCGCATTATCATGACGGAACTCCCCTCGCCTCTGGGCAACGTGACGGTGATTAACGGTTATTTTCCGCAGGGTGAAAGCCGCGACCACCCCGTCAAATTTCCGGCGAAAGAACGGTTCTATCAAAACCTGCAGCAGTATCTCGACACTGAACTGAAGCGCGATAATCCGGTATTGATCATGGGCGACATGAACATCAGCCCGACCGATCTGGACATCGGTATCGGCGAAGAAAACCGTAAGCGCTGGCTGCGCACCGGAAAATGTTCGTTCCTGCCGGAAGAGCGTGAATGGATGGGACGTTTGCTGAACTGGGGACTGGTGGACACCTTCCGCCACGCGCACCCGGAAACGGTGGATCGGTTCTCGTGGTTTGATTACCGTTCAAAAGGCTTTGATGACAACCGCGGCCTGCGCATCGACCTGCTACTGGCAAGCCAGCCGCTGGCGGAACGTTGCGTCGAAACCGGCATCGACTACGATATCCGCAGTATGGAAAAACCCTCCGATCACGCGCCGGTGTGGGCGAAGTTTCACGTTTAATAGAGACCGGTGAACAGCCGAAAATACCTGTTAGCGGGTATCCTTGTCCTTTTCATAGCCGGGTTGATGTGGCTCACGCCCCCCGGCTTTCTCACGCTTGATACGCTCAGGCGCAACCACGCTCTGCTGGTGGACTGGCAGCGCCAGTGGCCGTTGCTTTGCGCGACGCTCTATTTCCTGCTCTATACCGCCGTAGCAGCCCTGTCTGTACCCGGCGCGGCGCTGTTAACCCTGCTCGGCGGCGCGTTGTTTGGTCTGTGGCAAGGGACGCTGTTGGTCTCCTTTGCCTCGACGCTGGGCGCCACGCTCGCTATGCTCACCAGCCGTTATCTGCTGCGTGACTGGGTATCGCACCGTTTTTCCCGCCAGATGATGCCGGTGAATCGCGGGATCGCGCGCAACGGCGTCGGCTATCTCTTTGCGCTGCGCCTGATGCCGCTGTTCCCGTTCGTGGTGGTGAATCTGCTGGCGGGAGTCACATCCATTAGCGTGCGCCGCTACTGGTGGGTCAGCCAACTGGGAATGCTGCCCGCCACGTTGGTGTATCTCAATGCCGGCAGGCAACTGGGTCATCTGACATCCATGCGTGACATTATCTCACCCGCTATGCTGGCCGCGTTTGCGCTGCTCGGGCTTTTACCGTTGGCCTCGCGCTGGCTGGCAACACGTTTTTTTCAGGAGTAACTATGCGTTGGGGATGCATTATTGCAGGCCTGCTGTTAAGCGCTCAGGTTCATGCCGCTGACAGCTGGCAGCAGGTTAAAGAAGAAGCCAAAGGCCAGACAGTCTGGTTTAACGCCTGGGGAGGCGATCCGGCGATCAACCGGTATCTGGACTGGGTCAGCGGTGAAATGAAAACCCATTACGCTATTGACCTGAAAATCGTCCGTCTGGCCGACGCTGCGGACGCGGTAAAACGTATTCAGACCGAAGCCGTCGCCGGACGGAAAGACGGCGGTTCGGTAGATCTCTTGTGGGTAAACGGCGAAAATTTCCGCACGCTGAAAGAAGCGGGACTGCTGCAAACTCAGTGGGCGGAGACGCTGCCAAACTGGCGTTATGTCGATACGCAAAAGCCGGTGCGGGAAGATTTCTCCGTGCCTACCGACGGTGCGGAATCGCCCTGGGGCGGCGCACAGCTCACCTTTATTGCGGATCGAAACGTCACGCCGCAGCCGCCGCAAAGTCCGCAGGCGCTACTGGCGTTCGCCAAAGCCCACCCGGGTACCGTAAGCTATCCGCGTCCGCCGGACTTCACCGGTACGGCATTTCTCGAACAGTTACTCATCTCGCTGACCCGCACGCCGACAGCGCTAACCGTTGCGCCCGATTCCGCCCGTTTTGCGGAGGTAACCGCGCCATTGTGGCGCTATCTCGACGCGTTGCACCCGTATCTGTGGCGTCAGGGGAAAGACTTTCCCGCTTCGCCGGCGCGCATGGATGCGTTGCTGAACAGCGGTACGCTGCGCCTGTCGCTGACCTTTAACCCTGCCCACGCGCAGCAAAAAGTCGCCAATGGCGAACTGCCGGACAGCAGCTACAGCTTTGGCTTTTCTGATGGCATGATTGGCAACGTTCATTTTGTGACGATTCCCGCCAACGCCCGTGCCGAAGCAGGTGCGAAGGTGGTGGCAAACTTCCTGCTCTCGCCGCAGGCGCAACTGCGCAAAGCTGACCCGGCAGTCTGGGGCGATCCTTCGGTACTGGACCCGCAAACGCTGCCTGTTGCCGAACGAGAAGCGCTGGCTGCGCGCTCGCCGGGCGGCCTGCCTGCCGTGTTACCTGAACCTCACGCCGCCTGGATCAACGCCCTGGAGCAGGAATGGCTGCGCCGTTACGGTACGCGCTAACGCTGCTGGCCTGGCTGTGCATGCTGGTTGTCTACGCGCCATTAGTGCCCGCCAGCGTACTGCTGATCTCCCCGGCCCTGTCATTCGCGCACTGGCAGGCGCTGTTTGCCGATCCGCAGTTACCGCAAGCGCTGCTGGCCACCGTGGTTTCCACGATCGTCGCCGCCGTCGGCGCGCTGTTCATCGCGCTGGCGATCGTCGTGTCGCTCTGGCCCGGCGACCGATGGCGCCGCCTGGCCGGTCGACTGCCGTGGCTGCTGGCCATCCCTCACGTCGCCTTTGCCAGCGCAACGCTCCTGCTGTTTGCCGAAGGCGGTTTACTCTGGCGCGCACTGCCGGCGTTCACGCCGCCGATGGACAGCTATGGCATTGGACTGGGGGTCACGCTTGCAGTGAAAGAGAGCGCTTTTGTACTGTGGATTTTGACGGTCCTGCTGAGCGAAACACGTCTCAGCGGTCAGGTCATTATCCTCGACTCACTGGGCTACAACCGTTACCAGGCGATGCGTTGGTTGATCCTTCCCTCAATGGCCCCGGCACTGGGCGTGGTGATGCTGGCAGTGGTCGCGTGGACGCTTTCGGCAGTAGACGTCGCGATGATTCTCGGCCCTGGTAACCCGCCCACGCTGGCCGTACTAAGCTGGCAATGGCTAAGCCAGGGCGACAGCGACCAACAGAGTAAAGGGGCATTGGCCAGCCTGCTGCTGGTCATGTTACTCGCCCTCTTTGCGCTGGTTGGGTATCTGATCTGGCGTATCTGGCGGCGAACATTGCCCTCCGTCAACGGTCTGCGTCAGCCTCACGTTCCGGCCCTGAGCGGAAAGGCGCTGTCGCGCGCACTGCCGCTGACGGGACTCGTGTGCGCGCTTTTATTGGCTGTGCTCGCGCGAGATGCCACGCCCGACGTCGACGCGTTGATCAACAGCCTGCAAATAGGCGCGCTCGCCAGCGTACTGGCGCTGGTTATGTTACTGCTCTGGCTGGAATGGGGGCCACGGCACAGGCATCGTTGGGTCTGGTTACCGATCCTGCTGCCCGCGCTACCGTTGGTGGTCGGTCAGTATGCTGTCGCATTGCGCACCGGGCAGGACGGACAGTTTTCTACCCTCATCTGGGGCCACCTGCTGTGGGTTGCGCCATGGATGCTTTTCGTACTGCAACCGACCTGGCGGCGCATCGACCCGCGATTGATTCTGGTGGCGCAAACGCTGGGCTGGTCGCCAGTAAAAATTTTCTGCTACCTGAAATGCCCGCTGATGCTGCGCCCGGCGCTGATTGCGCTGGCGGTCGGTTTTTCTGTGAGCATTGCGCAATATATGCCGACGCTGTGGCTGGGCGCAGGGCGCTTTCCGACCCTGACGACAGAAGCCGTTGCCCTCAGTAGCGGCGGCAGCACCGGCATCCTGGCGGCGCAGGCGCTGTGGCAACTGTTGTTACCGTTGCTGGTGTTTATGCTGACTGCCGGCATCTCAACCTGGGTCGGTCGTGCCCGTCAAGGAATGCGATAATGCTAACTGTTCGTCATCTTTCTCTGTACCTGAAACAGACCCCGTTGTTCGGCCCATTAACGTTTGAGGCGGCTAAAGGTGACATTGTCACGTTAATGGGCCCTTCCGGCTGCGGAAAATCCTCGCTGTTGGCCTGGCTGGTTGGTGCGCTGTCACTGCCGCTGACGGCTTCTGGCGAACTGTGGCTGGACGATCGGCGACTGGATCAGCTGCCCACCGCCGCGCGGCAGGTGGGTATATTATTTCAGGATGCCTTGCTGTTCGATCACTTCACTGTAGGACAGAACCTGCTGCTGGCGCTCCCGGCTGCCGTGAAAGGCGCGGCGCGCGAACAGGCGGTACAACATGCGCTGGAACGCGCGGGAATGGCGGGATTCGCGTCACGCGATCCAGCGACGCTCTCCGGTGGCCAGCGTGGCCGGGTGGCGCTGCTCCGCGCCCTGCTGGCACAGCCACGGGCGCTACTGTTAGATGAACCGTTCGCGCGTCTTGACGCCGACCGGCGCGCTGATTTTCGCCAATGGGTCTTTGAAGAGGTCCGCCGCCTGAAGATTCCCGTGGTTCAGGTCACCCACGACCCGGAAGATGTGCCGGCCGGCGGACAGATTTTGCGGCTGACCAGCGCCGTATAAATATGCGCGCATCCTGTGTTAACGCAAAGTTTTTCGCCTCCAGGAAGCAGAAAATGTCGCCCTCTTATCTCAACGTCGGGCAATTCGATGAAACGTGTTTCTCAACTGACCGCGCTGGCAATGGCTTTAGGGCTGGCTTGCGCTTCCTCCTGGGCTGCTGATATGACGCAGGCGCTCACTTTCCACCAGCTCATGCAGAAAAATGGCATCGCCATTGACACCCGCCCCAGCGCTTTTTATAACGGCTGGCCGCAGAGCGCCAACGGCCCTTCCGGCCATGAACCATCGGCACTGAATCTCTCCGCCAGCTGGCTCGACGCCATGAGCGATGAACAGATCGAAGCGTGGATCCAACAACATCACCTTAGCGCCAACACCCCGGTCGCGCTCTATGGCAGTGAAACGGCGATTCAGGCGGTGAAAAACCGACTGGAAAAAGCCGGTCTTAACCCGGTTTCTACGCTCACCGACGCGCTTCAGGATCCCGCTCGCCTCCAGCGGCTGGCGCATTTTGAACAACTGGTGTACCCGCAGTGGCTGCACGAACTGCAACAAGGCAACGCGGTCGCCGCTAAACCTGCCGGTGACTGGAAAGTGATCGAAGCCGCCTGGGGCGCGCCGAAGCGTTATCTTATCAGCCATATTCCGGGCGCGGACTATATCGATACCAACGAAGTGGAAAGCGAGCCACTGTGGAATAAAGTCTCCGATGCCGATCTTAAGGCGATGCTGGCCAGACACGGTCTTCGTCACGACACGACGGTGATTCTCTACGGGCGCGATGTCTATGCCGCCGCCCGCGTGGCGCAAATTCTGCTCTACGCCGGGGTGAAGGACATTCGCCTGCTCGACGGCGGCTGGCAGAGCTGGTCTGACGCCGGGCTACCGGTGGAACGCGGGATGCCAGCGAAAGTCAAACCCGCGCCGGATTTCGGCGTGACTATTCCGGCGCAGCCACAGCTGATGATCGACACGCAGCAGGCGCGCGGACTGCTGCACAGGCAGGACGCCTCGCTGGTCAGCATTCGCTCCTGGCCGGAATTTATTGGCGCCACCAGCGGGTATAGCTACATTAAGCCAAAAGGCGAAATTGCCGGCGCGCGCTGGGGTCATGCGGGCAGCGACGCCACGCATATGGAGGATTTCCATAACCCGGACGGCACCATGCGCAGCGCAGACGACATTGCCGCAATGTGGAAGCAGTGGAACATTCTGCCGGATCAACAGATCGCTTTTTATTGCGGCACCGGCTGGCGCGCTTCGGAAACGTTTATGTACGCCCGGGCGATGGGGTGGCAGAACGTGTCGGTGTACGATGGCGGCTGGTATGAATGGAGCAGCGATCCGAAAAACCCGGTTGCCCGTGGCGAACGGGGTCCTCAAAGCAGCCTGTAACCGCAAATGGCCGGATGCGCGCATGGCCCATCCGGCGCAACCTTATTTCTGACGCTGAATCGCTTTCAGGGTCTGGTATCCACTCCAGATTCTGGTGAACGTGGTCAACCAGCAGAGCGAGCCAAAGATCCACGCCAACGGCGCAAAACAGGCCGGAAACAGACAGCACAGCACAAAAAGCGACAGGGTTTCCGTCCCTTCCGTTAGCCCGCCCAGATAATAAAACGATTTATGCGCGTAACCGGGATTATCGATATTGTGTTTCGCCGCGAGGGCGGCAAAGGCAAGAAAACTGCTGCCGGTGCCAATAAATGCAAACAGCAGCCAGCCGCCCGCCAGCGCGTTTTGCTCCGGCTGTGCGAGGATAAAACCAAACGGCACCAGCGCGTAAAACAGAAAATCGAGCGAAATATCGAGAAATCCCCCCGCGTCGGTCAGTCCCCTGCGCCGGGCCAGCGCGCCGTCCAGCCCATCCAGCAGTCTGTTCAGCACGATGGCGACCAGCGCCGCAAAATACCATCCCAGCGCGAGAAACGGCAGCGCCAGTACGCCGATGGCAAAGCCAAACAGCGTTACGCCGTCCGCTGATACCCCTGGTTTGTCGAGCAGCCCGGCGCAACGGTGCAAAAACGGTTTGCAGCGCGGATGCAGATGACGGTCAAGCACGCGGCGCTCCTTTCAGGCTGTCACACAAGCCCTGTGAGGGGATATCCAGCGCGGCGTTAAAGCGCGCCGAAAGATTCTGAAACGCCAGCAGCGCGGTCATTTCGCTAATCACCTCGTCTGTAAAATGCGCCGTCATTTGCGCCTTTAGCGCGTCATCAACCTTCGGCGGCGTCGCGGTGACGGCTTCAGCGTAGGCCAGCGCCACGCGCTCCTCCTCGCTAAACAGCGCGGACGTCTGCCAGTTTGCCACCGCCAGCACTTTATCCATCGCGCCACAGCGTTCCGCCAACCTCAGGCTGTTCGCATCAACGCAAAATGCGCAGTGACATATCTGAGAAACACGGGTCATCAACAGCGCGCGCATGTCCGGCGTCAGCCGCGCCCGTTTGCGCTCCAGAAAACCGACAAACAGCGCCACCAGCCAGAACAGAAACGGCATCCGCCCCCACCAGCGCGTCGGGTGCAGTACCTCACCGTAATGTTTTTTCTGGGTTTGAACCAGCGGCTTAAGCGGTAAAGGTAAACGGGTCAGCGGCTTAACCCACGATTGCGGATCGTTCAAGGGAAACTCCTGGGACTTCAGGTCAAACAAAGATAACGATAGTATGTCACTTTATCCCGTTAGACATTGATGAATATGATGAAAACCCTCGACGTTGTCGCCGCCATTATCGAGCGTGATGGCAAAATATTGCTCGCCCAGCGCCCTGCCCATGCGGATCAACCTGGGTTATGGGAGTTTGCAGGTGGAAAAGTCGAGCCTGGCGAAACACAGCCGCAGGCGCTTGCCCGTGAGTTACAGGAAGAACTGGGTATCTGCGCCACCGTCGGAGCCTACGTTGCCAGCCATCAGCGTGAAGTTTCGGGCCGCATCATTCACCTGCATGCCTGGCATGTTCCGGCATTCAGCGGCGCGTTAACCGCCCATGCGCATCAGCGGTTGGTATGGTGCGAGCCGCACGTCGCACAGGAATATCCGCTTGCTCCCGCCGATATCCCCCTGCTCAAGGCGTTTATGCTTTTACGCGACGCCAGACCAGCGGATTCGTGCTGATCGTTTTTTCATCGCGCTGACACTGCAACAGCACACCTTCCACTTTAATCACCGCGCCCTCCGAATAATACTGATCCTGATAAATGCAGCACTGTAGACAGGGCTGCACACGTTGGCCACCCGTACTGAACACCTCCGGCGGCACGTTGACCTCGACCTGCGGGTGAGAGATCGGGTTAGCTGTCGCGGAAAAAGCGAGGGTCATCACGACGGCGGCGAGGGCGAAAGCGCGCATAGAAATTCCTTATTATTGCGGGACTGTTCTCACTATAACGGTCTTTCATGGCGAAAACTTTAATCCCGCCCGTCATCGCTTTTTGTTATGAGCCACGCCCGGTTATTAATTTGCTTAGCGGCACCATTTTTTTCTTGCTTCCCGTCACATTCCTGGTGGTATAGTCAAAAACTGCAAATACATATTCATTAAAAACACAATTACAATCGTTTAAATATAAGGTTTATCTATGGATCAGACACGCTCTCTGGAATCATTCCTCAACCATGTACAAAAGCGCGACCCGAATCAAACCGAGTTCGCGCAGGCCGTTCGCGAAGTGATGACCACCCTGTGGCCTTTCCTTGAGCAAAATCCCCGTTACCGTGAAATGTCGTTGCTTGAACGTTTGGTTGAGCCAGAGCGTGTGATTCAGTTCCGCGTAGTGTGGCTCGACGATCGTAATCAGGTGCAGGTCAACCGTGCCTGGCGCGTCCAGTTTAACTCAGCGATCGGCCCCTATAAGGGCGGCATGCGTTTCCACCCGTCCGTTAACCTCTCGATCCTTAAGTTCCTCGGCTTCGAGCAAACCTTTAAAAACGCGCTGACTACCCTGCCAATGGGCGGGGGTAAAGG
Source organism: Citrobacter sp. Cs237 (assembly GCF_030332325.1). NCBI lineage: Bacteria > Pseudomonadati > Pseudomonadota > Gammaproteobacteria > Enterobacterales > Enterobacteriaceae > Citrobacter > Citrobacter sp. Cs237. Next base: position 288,056 of record NZ_JAOWIB010000109.1, read on the forward strand.
CGGCAGCGACTTCGATCCAAAAGGCAAAAGCGAAGGCGAAGTGATGCGTTTCTGCCAGGCGCTAATGACCGAACTGTATCGCCATTTGGGTCCGGACACCGACGTACCGGCGGGTGATATCGGCGTCGGGGGGCGTGAAGTGGGCTTTATGGCCGGGATGATGCGCAAGCTGTCCAATAACAGCGCCTGTGTGTTTACAGGTAAAGGTCTTTCGTTCGGCGGCAGTCTTATCCGCCCGGAAGCCACCGGTTACGGCCTGGTCTATTTCACTGAAGCGATGCTTAAACGTCATGGTCTGGGCTTTGAAGGTATGCGCGTGGCGGTGTCCGGTTCCGGCAACGTGGCGCAATATGCGATTGAAAAAGCGATGGAGTTTGGCGCCCGCGTGGTCACCGCCTCTGACTCCAGCGGTACTGTGGTTGACGAAAGCGGCTTTAGCAAAGAAAAGCTGGCGCGCCTGTGCGAAATCAAAGCAAATCGTGACAGCCGCCTGTCCGCGTATGCCAAAGAGTTTGGCCTGACCTGGCTGGAAGGTAAACAACCGTGGTCAGTCCCGGTGGATATCGCCCTGCCTTGCGCAACGCAGAACGAGCTGGATGTCGACGCCGCGCGCATGCTGATCGCCAACGGCGTGAAGGCGGTCGCCGAAGGGGCCAACATGCCAACCACCATCGAAGCGACCGATCTGTTCCTGGATGCGGGCGTACTGTTTGCTCCGGGTAAGGCGGCAAACGCTGGCGGCGTGGCGACCTCCGGTCTGGAGATGGCGCAGAACGCCGCGCGCATGAGCTGGAAAGCGGAAAAAGTGGATGCGCGCCTGCACCACATTATGCTGGATATTCACCACGCCTGCGTGGAGTACGGCGGTGAAAGCAAGCAGACTAACTACGTGCGCGGCGCGAATATCGCGGGCTTCGTGAAAGTCGCCGACGCGATGTTTGGTCAGGGAGTGATTTAATTCTTCCCCAACGAACTAGATGCCTGCCTCTGCTGATGGCGGGCTTTTTTTCGCCGCTCGCTTACGCGGCGCACCCTTTTTCTTCTCGCTGCTACCGCCGCCGCTACCCGGCGCGACGATCCCGCGGAAGCGACGCACCGGCGTGGACTTCGCCTGGTCGATCAATTGGTACAACGTACCGATTAACGGCTGCATAAAATCCTGATAGCGGCACTGTTTTTCACTGATTTGCGTCAGAATAGACTCCCAGTGCGCCGTCATGTCCGGACGGGTCGCCATCTCCGGCAGCGAATGGAACAGCGCCTTTCCGGCGTCAGTGGAGTGAATATAGCGCCCTTTCTTGGTGAGGAAACCGCGCTTAAACAAAAGCTCAATGATCCCCGCGCGGGTCGCTTCCGTACCCAGCCCGTCGGTGGCGCGGAGGATCTTTTTCAGATCTTTGTCCTGCACAAAGCGGGCAATCCCCGTCATCGCCGACAGCAGGGTGGCATCGGTAAAGTGGCGCGGCGGCTGGGTCTGACGTTCAACCACTTCACCCTTCTCGCACAGCAGTTCGTCGTCTTTCGCCACGACCGGCAGCGGCGTCCCGTCGTTTTCTTCGTCTCGCTCTTTGTTACCAAGCAGCGTGCGCCAGCCCGCTTCCGCCAGAAACCGCGCTTTGGCGACAAATTTGCCTTTGGCGATGTCGAGTTCGATCACACACTTACGGAAAACGGCGTCCGGGCAGAACTGCATTAAGTACTGGCGCGCGATCAGGCTATACACCTTCGCTTCATTGTCGGTAAGGTTAATCGACGCACTGCGCGCGGTAGGAATAATGGCGTGATGCGCATCAACCTTTTTATCATCCCAGCAGCGGTTGCGGGTATCAGGGTCAATGACCGGCTGCGGTAACAGATCCGGCGCATGTACGCCGATGGCGTTCATCACCGCATGGCGTCCGACAAAGTGTTCTTCCGGCAGATAACGGCAGTCAGAACGCGGATAGGTGATCAACTTGTGGGTTTCATACAGCTTCTGACAGATATCAAGCACGTTTTGCGCGCTCAGGCCAAAGCGCTTTGCCGCCTCAATCTGTAACGCAGAAAGCGAAAACGGCAGCGGCGCGGATTCCGATTCCCGTTTATCGTTATAGCTGGTGACAATGGCCGGTTGACCGTTTATCCGGTTCACCACATGCTCCGCCAGCGGGCGATGCAGTAAGCGCCCTTCTTCATCCTGATATGGCTCGCAGGCGTCGCTCGGCTGCCAGATGGCGGTAAACCGCTCGTCGGCGGGGGTAACGATGTGCGCCTTCACCTCGAAGAAATCTTTTGGAATGAAATTCTCGATCTCTTCGTCACGACGCACCACCAGCCCGAGTACCGGCGTCTGCACGCGCCCAACCGACAGGACACCCTGATACCCGGCGTTACGTCCAAGAATCGTGTAGGCGCGGGTCATGTTGATACCGTACAGCCAGTCGGCGCGCGCACGCGCCAACGCCGAGACGCACAGCGGCACGAACTCACTGTTCGACCGCAACCGGTCAATGGCGCGCTCCACCGCCTGCGGGTTGAGATCGTTGATCAGGCAGCGCTGCACCTGCTGGCGTTTTTCCGGCGCCAGTTGCAGATAGTCAAGCACTTCATCCACCAGCAACTGACCTTCGCGATCGGGGTCTCCGGCATGAATGACCTCACTGGCCTCATGTAAAAAGCGCTTAATGACATTGAGCTGTTTGGTCACCGACGGACGCGGCTGCAATTGCCACTTTTCCGGCACAATGGGCAGATCAGAGAGGGTCCAGCGCGCATAGCGGCTGTCATACGCGTCGGGCTGCGCCTGCTCAAGCAGATGACCAATACACCAGGTGACCACCTGACCGTTTCCACATTCAATAAAGCCATCGCCTTTGCGATGCGGCTTCGGCAGCACGTCCGCAATGGCGCGGGCCAGGCTCGGCTTTTCGGCAATAAACAACCGCATTGAATTAACGGATCTCAACCATGGCACGACCGCCACGCGCGTCAACCAGTTCGCCAATCGCCGTCAGGTCGATGCCGAACTCTGCGGCGGCGAGTTTCACCTCGTCGACCGCATCCGGCGTCACCGCCAGCAGCAGACCGCCGGAGGTTTGCGGATCGCAAAGCAGATCGCGCACTTCACGCGGCATCTCGCCCATCAGATGCCCGTAGCTGGCAAAGTTTCGCTCGGTTCCGCCCGGTACGGCGCCAAGCCGGATATACTCCTCGACGCCCGGCAATTTCGGGATCGCGTCGTAGTGAATTTGTGCCTGAACGCCTGCGCCCTGACACATTTCGCTGAGGTGTCCCAGCAGGCCGAAACCGGTCACGTCAGTCATCGCCTTCACGCCGTCAATGTCCGCAAAGGCGGCTCCGGCAATGTTCATTCGACACATAACTTCCGTCGCCAGCCCCTGGTGTTCGGGTTTAAGCAGTGATTTTTTCTCTGCGGTGGTCAATACACCAATACCCAGCGGCTTCGTCAGGAAGAGTTTGCATCCCGCCCGCGCGGTACTGTTTTTCTTCACCCGTTCGGTCGGCACGATGCCGGTGACAGCCAGGCCAAAGATCGGCTCTGGCGCGTCGATGGAATGGCCGCCCGCCAGCGCAATCCCCGCCTCACGGCAGGCGAAACGTCCGCCTTCGGTAACTTCGCGGGCGATATCGGGCGACAGCGTGTTGATGGGCCAGCCGAGGATGGCAATCGCCATAATCGGTTTCCCGCCCATCGCAAAAATATCGCTAATGGCGTTGGTTGCCGCAATACGGCCAAAATCAAATGGGTTATCGACGATCGGCATAAAGAAGTCAGTGGTGCTGATCACACTGGTGCCGTTGCCGAGATCGTAGACTGCCGCGTCGTCGCGGGTCTCATTGCCCACAAGCAGGTTCGGGTCGACAAACTTCGCCTGCTCGCTGTGCAGAATGGTTTCCAACACTTTGGGGGAAATTTTACAACCGCAACCCGCTCCGTGGCTGTACTGCGTTAAACGAATAGCGTGCTCGCTCATGGACATCTCCTGTCATTGCAATCGGGCTATGGTAGCGCTCATTCCCTGATGTGGTAAGAGAGAGTGTCTGAATTCCGGCGTCTTTGCTCAGAATCCAGACAGTTTTGCGGATTATTTTAAAAAACGGTCACGAATGGCGCGGTATCCGGCACGTTAATCGTCGTTGAGGCTTTCAGTTGCGGCGTGCCAAGATAAAGAAAACCGACGATCTTATCCTGCGGCCGGCAGTTAAACGCGTCACGAACCACCGGGCTTTCGGTGAGCGCGCCGCTGCGCCAGATACCGCCAAAACCCTGGGCCACCGCCGCCATCTGCATCGCCATCACCGCGCATCCGGCGGACATTTCCTGTTCCCAGACCGGTACTTTATGATTTTCCTGGCATTTGGCGACCACGGTAATAATCAGCGGCGCACGGAACGGCGCGCTGCGGGCTTTCTCGATCGCTTTTTCATCACCGTCAGCGGCGATGGCTCCTTTTTCCAGGACGGCGCTGAAGCGCTCGCGTCCTTCGCCCTCAATCACAAAGAAGTGCCAGGGTTGCAGGGTCTTATGATCCGGCGCGCGCATTCCTGCCCGCAGGATATTCTGAAGTTGCTCACCGGCAGGGGCAGGCTCTGCCAGACGAGAGGCGCTACGACGGTTAACAAGTAATTCAAGTGCATCCATTTGGTTAACTCCTGTCATGGTGAATATTCACAAAATTAACACGAGAGCAGAATTTGTTACAGCGCAGACGGTGATTCCTGCTGACAACTGCCTGTCGGGTCATTAGGATAGCCTCATCTCATACATCCTGACCGGATGTAGTATTGGTAATGATTGGGAGAAGACATGCGAACCCTGTGGCGATTTATTGCCGGTTTTTTTAAATGGACGTGGCGACTGCTCAATTTTGTCCGCGAAATGGTGCTTAACCTGTTCTTTATTTTCCTGATCCTTGTGGGTGTCGGGATCTGGATGCAGGTGAACAACGGGAATTCGGGGGAGAAAGTCAGTCGCGGCGCCCTGCTCCTGGATATTTCCGGGGTGATCGTCGATAAACCCTCCAGTACCCATCGTTTAGGCGTGCTTGGTCGTCAATTGTTTGGCGCAAGCTCCGATCGCCTGCAGGAAAACTCCCTGTTTGATATCGTCAATACGATCCGTCAGGCGAAAGAAGACAGCAATATCACCGGCATCGTCATGGATCTGAAAGATTTTGCCGGAGCCGATCAGCCGTCGATGCAGTATATCGGTAAAGCGCTGCGCGAATTCCGCGACAGCGGTAAGCCGGTTTATGCCGTTGGCGATAACTTCAGCCAGGGCCAGTATTATCTGGCAAGTTTTGCTAATAAAATCTGGCTTACGCCACAAGGGGCTGTCGATATTCACGGTTTTGCCACCAATGGCCTGTACTACAAATCGCTGCTGGATAAGCTGAAAGTGTCCACCCACGTTTTCCGCGTCGGCACCTATAAATCCGCTGTTGAGCCCTTTATTCGCGACGATATGTCTCCCGCCGCACGTGAAGCGGATAGCCGCTGGATTGGCGAGCTGTGGCAGAATTACCTGAATACCATCGCCGCCAACCGTCAAATTCCGGCTCAGCAGGTATTCCCTGGCGCGCAAGGTGTACTGGACGGGCTGACAAAGGCCGGCGGCGACACGGCGAAATATGCCCTCGACCATAAGCTGGTGGATGCGCTGCTCACCAGCACTGAGATGGAAAAAGCCCTGACCAAAGCATTTGGCTGGAGCAAGTCTGAAAATAACTATCGCGCAATCAGCTATTACGATTATTCCCTGAATCCCCCTGCGGACACCGGTAGCGCCATTGCCGTGGTGTTTGCCAACGGGGCGATTATGGACGGCGAAGAAACCCCGGGGAACGTTGGCGGCGACACGACGGCCTCGCAAATTCGCGACGCCCGACTGGATCCGAAAGTGAAAGCCATCGTCCTGCGCGTCAACAGCCCGGGAGGCAGCGTGACGGCTTCCGAAGTGATTCGCTCTGAACTGGCTGCGGCAAAAGCTGCCGGAAAACCTGTCGTGGTATCGATGGGCGGCATGGCGGCATCCGGCGGCTACTGGATCTCCACACCCGCCAGCTACATTGTGGCGAACCCAAGCACCCTGACCGGCTCTATCGGGATCTTCGGGGTCATTAATACCGTTGAAAATAGCCTCAACGCTATCGGCGTACATACGGATGGCGTGGCCACCTCGCCGCTGGCGGATATTTCGATGACCAAAGCTCTGCCGCCGGAAGTGCAGCAGATGATGCAGCTGAGCATCGAGAATGGCTATCAACGTTTTATCACCCTGGTTGCCAATGCGCGCAAGTCAACGCCTGAGCAGATTGATAAAATCGCCCAGGGCCACGTCTGGACCGGGCAGGATGCGAAGGCCAACGGTCTGGTCGACAGTCTGGGCGACTTCGACGACGCGGTGGCGAAAGCCGCGGAGCTGGCGAAACTCAAACAGTGGCATATCGACTACTATCAGGATGAGCCGACTTTCTTCGACAGGGTGATGGACAGCATGTCCGGTTCGGTACGCGCCATGCTGCCGCAGGCTATTCAGGCGATGCTTCCCGCGCCGCTGGCCTCTGCCGCCAGCACGGTGAAAGCGGAAGGCGACAAACTGGCGGCGTTTAACGACCCGCAAAACCGTTATGCGTTTTGTCTGACCTGCGCTAACGTGCGTTAAACGGTGATGCCGGATACGTCGCGCAAGCGTCGCTATCCGGCACAAAAACACTCTTCACTTCGTAAGATCATCGCCATGCAGAAGAAATCTATTTACGTTGCCTATACCGGCGGTACCATCGGTATGCAGCGTTCTGAACAGGGATACATTCCGGTTTCCGGTCACCTTCAACGGCAACTGGCATTGATGCCTGAATTCCACCGTCCGGAGATGCCGGATTTCACTATCCACGAATACGCCCCGCTGATGGACTCCTCCGATATGACGCCTGAAGACTGGCAGCATATCGCGAATGACATCCACGCTAATTACGATGAATATGATGGTTTCGTGATCCTCCACGGCACCGACACCATGGCGTTCACCGCGTCCGCTCTCTCGTTTATGCTGGAAAATCTCGGTAAACCGGTTATTGTGACAGGGTCACAAATCCCCTTAGCCGAGCTGCGTTCCGACGGACAAATTAATTTGCTCAACGCGCTGTACGTCGCCGCTAATTATCCGATCAACGAAGTTACACTGTTTTTTAATAATCGCCTTTACCGCGGAAACCGCACCACGAAAGCCCACGCTGACGGCTTTGACGCCTTTGCTTCCCCTAACCTCCAGCCGTTGCTGGAAGCCGGGATTCATATTCGTCGTACGGGCACTCCACCAGCGCCGCAGGGCGATGGGCCATTTATTGTGCACCCTATCACGCCGCAACCGATCGGCGTGGTCACGATTTACCCGGGGATCTCTGCCGGGGTGGTGCGAAACTTCCTGCGCCAGCCGGTAAAAGCGCTGATCCTGCGCTCCTATGGCGTCGGCAACGCGCCGCAGAATAAAGAATTTCTTAAAGAGCTGAGCGAAGCCAGCGACCGTGGCATCGTGGTGGTGAATCTCACCCAATGTATGTCAGGTAAAGTGAATATGGGCGGCTACGCGACCGGGAACGCGCTGGCGCATGCCGGGGTGATTGGCGGTGCGGATATGACTGTTGAAGCCACGCTGACCAAGCTGCATTATCTGTTGAGCCAGGGTCTGGACACCGCGGCCATTCGCGTGGCAATGACCCAGAACCTGCGCGGCGAACTGACGCCAGACGACTAAGGAGGATCCTGTGACCCAGCGCGCTCTGTTACTGGTTGATTTACAAAATGACTTTTGCGCGGGCGGCGCGCTTGCCGTGCCCGAAGGCGACAGCACCGTGGATGTCGCCAACCGGCTGATAGCGTGGTGTCAGGCGCGCGGCGAGGCGGCGATCGCCAGCCAGGACTGGCATCCGGCGAATCACGGCAGTTTTGCCAGCCAGCACCAGGTGGAACCTTACTCGCAAGGCCAACTCGATGGGCTGGCGCAAACCTTCTGGCCGGATCACTGCGTACAAAACACCGAAGGCGCGGCGTTGCATCCGCTGTTAAACCAGAAAGCGATCGCAACCGTATTTTACAAAGGCGAGAATCCGCAGGTTGACAGTTACAGCGCTTTTTTCGATAACGGCCGCAGACAAAAAACGGCGCTGGACGACTGGCTGAAGGCGCACAGTATTACGGAGCTGATCGTCATGGGGCTGGCGACCGATTACTGCGTGAAATTTACGGTGCAGGATGCGCTCCAGTTGGGCTACCGCGTAAACGTCATTACCGACGGCTGCCGCGGGGTGAATCTGCACCCCCAGGACAGCAGCTATGCGTTTATGGAGATGGCGGCGCAAGGCGCTACGCTCTATACGCTGGATGACTGGGAAGAGACGCACCGCTGATGTGATGGCCGGATGGCGCTGCGTTTATCCGGCCAACGTCTCTCCCTCTCGCATAAAAAATCCCGTTTGTCTTCCGTCACATAAAGTGAACTGTATCGCAGCGGCAACGACACGCGGGTGCTACTCTTTGATGGCTGTTTTTTCGCCACGCCATTTCCGTGGCGTGTTTGCTTTTTTAAACGTCAAAGAGGATCGATTATGAAACGTTTGCCTTTGCTGGCAGCATTACCCCTGATCTGCGCGTCCGTCGCGTCCGCCAGTTCAATGATGTCCGTTGGCTATTTTAACGGCGGCGGGGACGTCACCGCCGGACCGGGCGGTGATATTAATAAGCTGGACGTGCGCCAAATCACCCACCTGAACTACTCCTTTGGCCTGATCTATAACGGCGAAAAAGAAGAAACCAATGTCGCGCTGAAAGATTCGGCAATGCGGCATCAGATCTGGCTGTCGCCAAAAGTCCAGTCGGACCTCGCCCAGCTTCCCGTTCTGCGCAAACAAAACCCGAATTTGAAGGTGCTGTTATCGGTAGGCGGCTGGGGAGCGCGTGGATTCTCCGGCGCGGCAGCCACGCCGGAAACCCGCGCGGTATTTATTCAGTCTGCGCAGGAGATTGTTAAAAAGTATGGTCTTGACGGGATCGATCTTGACTGGGAATACCCGGTCAACGGCGCATGGGGGCTGGTAGAAAGCCAGCCAGCGGACCGGGATAACTTCACGTTGCTGCTGAAAGAACTGCGCCAGGCGTTCGGCAAAGCCAAACTGGTGACCATTGCCGTCGGGGCGAATGCGGAAAGTCCGAAAAGCTGGGTAGATGTGAAGGCCATCGCACCGCTGCTCGATTATATCAATCTGATGACGTATGACATGGCCTATGGCACCCAGTATTTCAACGCCAACCTGTACGATTCAAAGGCGTGGCCAACGGTGGCCGCTGCCGACAAATACAGCGTGGACTTTGTGGTCAATAACTATCTTGCCGCCGGACTTAAACCGCAGCAGATGAATCTTGGCATCGGTTTTTATGGCCGCGTTCCCAAGCGTTCCGTGGAGCCAGGAATTGACTGGAGCAAACCGGATGCGCAGAAAAATCCTGTCACCCAGCCCTATTTCGGCGAGCAGGAAGTGGCGTTGTTTCGATCGCTCGGTATTGACCTGAAGAAAGATACCTACGTGAAGTACAACGATATAGTGAAAACCTTTCTTAACGATCCGCAAAAGCGGTTTACCAGGCACTGGGATGACGACGCGAAGTTTCCGTGGCTGTCGGTAAAATCCGCTGAAGGCAAGACGCTGTTTGCCCTCTCCTACGAGGATCCGCGTTCGGTGGCGATCAAAGCCGACTACATCAAAAAACGCGGACTGGCGGGCGCGATGTTCTGGGAATATGGCGCGGATGATAATAATCAGTTAGCAAAACAGCTGGCGGAATCCTTAGCGATTACGCCGTGATCCGGTGAGACGCCCCAGGATTTATTGTGGGGCGTCTCCCGCACTGTGCGACGCCGTGTCATTCGGGTTAAGATTGGCGTATCCGCTGCGGTATTTTTACGCCGCTTTTTCTTTCTCGACAGGAGGCATGGGGCTTATGGCTTTTATCCCTAAAAATTACGCCCGTCTGGAAGTGGGTTATCGCGAAAAGGCGCTTAAGCTCTTCCCCTGGGTTTGTGGACGTTGTTCACGTGAATTTGTCTATTCCAATCTTCGTGAGTTGACGGTACACCATATCGATCACGATCATTCCAATAACCCGGAAGATGGCAGCAACTGGGAGATGCTGTGCCTGTACTGCCACGACCACGAGCATTCAAAATACACGGAAGCCGATCAGTACGGCTCAACGGTCATAGCGGGGGAAGATGCGCAAAAGAGCGTCGGCGAGGCAACCTACAATCCTTTTGCCGATCTCAAGTCGATGATGAACAAGAAGTAACCCTTCACGCGTTCCGATCAACACCCGACGGCGCACGCTGTCGGGCGTTTTGCGGTATCAGGATTTAAATGTCGCGATCGGTTTCGGCGCAATACCGAAATCTTCTTTCAACTGCTGTTTGCTTTTCATCACCATCTGACCGTTGGTGTCGATGGTCATGTGTTGCGCGTCAGTGTTGTGCCGCGCCTGCCAGAGCATCACCAGTTGCAGACTGTTATCTTTTTGCTCGGACGTCAGCGCCACGCCATCCGGCCATTTTCCCAACTCAACGGCGGTTGATAAGCGCTGATACACTTCCGGCGTCATGCTGTTAATGATCTCATCAAGATTCATACGCTCCCCTCCTGTGGAATAAATTGCTGAATCGATTCTTCAACCCTTCACCTGATCGCCATTTTCATCGTCGGTAAAGCTCAGGGAGGCCGAATTAACACAGTACCGTTCCCCGGTCGGCTGTGGACCATCCGGGAAGACGTGGCCCAGATGGGCATCACAGTTGCCGCAGCGAATTTCGATGCGTTGCATTCCGTGTGAATCGTCTTTCAGATAGCGGATCGCGTCTTCGCTCAGCGGCTCGTAAAAGCTCGGCCAGCCGCAACCGGAGTCGTATTTCGTTTGGGAGGTAAACAGCGGCGCGTCGCAGACCAGACAGTGGTACACGCCGTCACGCTTGTTATGCAATAACTGCCCGGTAAACGGCGGTTCGGTACCGTGATTCTGCGTCACGTAGAACTGCATTTCAGTCAGGTTTTTCTTCAGATCTTCTGCGGAAGGTTTGTTCGCCATTTTGCTCGTATCTCGCGTTTGGAACACTCACATTGCGTCACCGATTCTAACAAAACATTAACACCTCAGTCGCAACTTTTGTTCTAAACTTGATCCTTGCGAAATGGCAGCTCGTGAATCGTGATGAAAATCACATTTTTATCTCAGTTGCCCTTTAAAATTCGGGGCGCCGCCCCCATGTGGTTTCAAGCCCAAAGGAAGAGTGAGGCGAGTCAGCCGCGCAAAGCTTGTGCAGAGGATTGATTTGTCGCAATGATTGACACGATTCCGCTTGACGCTGCGTAAGGTTTTTGTAATTTTACAGGCAACCTTTTATTCACTAACAAATAGCTGGTGGAATATATGACTATCAAAGTAGGTATCAACGGTTTTGGCCGTATCGGTCGCATTGTTTTCCGTGCTGCTCAGAAACGTTCTGACATCGAGATCGTTGCAATCAACGACCTGTTAGACGCTGACTACATGGCTTACATGCTGAAATATGACTCCACTCACGGTCGTTTCGACGGCACCGTTGAAGTGAAAGACGGTCATCTGATCGTTAACGGTAAAAAAATCCGTGTTACCGCTGAGCGCGATCCGGCTAACCTGAAATGGGACGAAGTTGGTGTTGACGTAGTTGCTGAAGCGACCGGTATCTTCCTGACTGACGAAACCGCACGTAAGCACATCACTGCTGGCGCGAAAAAAGTGGTTCTGACGGGTCCTTCTAAAGACGACACCCCGATGTTTGTTAAAGGCGCTAACTTTGACAAATATGCTGGCCAGGACATCGTTTCCAACGCATCCTGCACCACTAACTGCCTGGCTCCACTGGCAAAAGTTATCAACGACAACTTCGGCATCATCGAAGGTCTGATGACTACCGTTCACGCGACCACCGCGACTCAGAAAACCGTTGACGGCCCGTCTCACAAAGACTGGCGTGGCGGCCGTGGCGCGGCTCAGAACATCATCCCGTCCTCTACCGGCGCAGCTAAAGCTGTCGGTAAAGTTCTGCCGGAACTGAATGGCAAACTGACCGGTATGGCGTTCCGCGTTCCGACTCCGAACGTATCCGTTGTTGACCTGACCGTTCGTCTGGAAAAAGCTGCTTCTTACGAAGAAATTAAGAAAGCAATCAAAGCTGCTTCCGAAGGCGAAATGAAAGGCGTTCTGGGCTACACCGAAGACGACGTTGTTTCTACCGATTTCAACGGCGAAGTATGCACTTCCGTGTTCGATGCTAAAGCAGGTATCGCACTGAACGACAACTTCGTTAAACTGGTATCCTGGTACGATAACGAAACCGGCTACTCCAACAAAGTTCTGGATCTGATTGCTCACATCTCCAAATAAGTTGAGATGAAGCCATAAATTGTAAGAGCGACTCCGGTCGCTCTTTTTTTTGTCTGAAATTAAAGGATTGCGTGATGATTACTAAAATTTTTGCTCTTCCGATAATCGAACAAATCACCCCTGTTCTGTCGCGCCGTCAGCTGGACGAACTCGAACTGATTGTTGTCGACCACCCGCAGGTCAAAGCCTCTTTTGCTCTTCAGGGCGCGCATCTTCTCTCCTGGAAACCCGCTGGCGAAGAGGACGTTCTGTGGCTGAGTGATATCACGCCGTTTAAAAACGGTGTCCCCCTGCGCGGCGGCGTTCCGATCTGCTGGCCCTGGTTTGGTCCCTCCACACAGCCGGGTTTTCCTTCCCACGGTTTTGCCCGTAACCTGCCCTGGACGCTGAAAGCTCACAATGAAGATGACAACGGCGCGGTGCTAACCTTTGAACTGCAAAGCAGTGAAGCGACCCGTCAGTACTGGCCGCACGACTTCACCCTGCTGGCGCGTTTTAAAGTGGGTCAAACCTGCGAAATCGAACTGGAAGCGCACGGCGATTTCGAAACAACATCCGCCCTGCACACCTATTTCAACGTTGGCGATATCGCGGCGGTGAAAGTAAGCGGTCTGGGCGATCGTTTTATTGATAAAGTGAACGATGCGAAAGAAGATGCGTTGACCGACGGCGTTCAGGCGTTCCCGGATCGTACTGACCGCGTTTATCTGAACCCGGAAGCATGCAGTGTGATTCACGACACCGCGCTAAACCGGAATATTAACGTTATCCATCATCACCATATCAACGTTGTTGGCTGGAACCCGGGCCCGGCGCTGTCCGTGAGCATGGGCGACATGCCGGATGATGGCTATAAAACGTTTGTCTGCGTCGAGACTGCGCATGCCAGCGCACCGCAAAAAGCGACGGAAGAAAAACCGTCCCGTCTGGCACAGACCATTCGCGTTGCGAAACGCTGACGGTAGCTGCGGCTGAACCTGGTCAGCCGTCATCTGGTCTGCAGGTTTATAACCGTTTTCGTCACACCATATCCAGCGCGGTTTTCCCCGTTGGCGCTGGATATGCCTTCTCCAGAGCGGCAATTTCGCCGGCGGACAGCGTCATCGTCAGCGCGGCCGCATTTTGCTTCACGTGCTCTACGCTTGCCGCTTTCGGAATCGCCATCACCCCCTGATGACTGATCACCCAGGCCAGTAAAACTTGCGCTACGCTGGCGTGATGCGCCTGCGCGATCGCCTGCACCTGCGGGTGATTAAATAAACCGTTGCGCAGACGGCCGGCCTGCGCCAGCGGACTGTAGGCCATCACAGGAAGGTGTTGCTGCTGACACCATGGCAGAAGATCGTATTCGATACCGCGCGAAGCCAGATGATAAAGCACCTGATTGGTGGCGCAGGCTCTGCCGCCCTCCACTTTCCACAGCGCCTGCATATCGTCGTAATCGAGATTCGACACGCCCCAACGGCGGATTTTACCCTGCGCCATCAGCGTCTCCATCGCCTCGACGGTCTCCGCAAAAGAATAGCTGCCCGTCCAGTGCAATAAATAGAGGTCCAGATAATCCGTATTGAGCCGCCGCAAACTCGCCTCGCAGGCGGCAATAGCTTTCTGCCCTCCCGCATTCCAGGGATAGACTTTCGACACCAGAAACACCTGTTGACGCAATCCGCTCAGCGCCTCGCCAACCACTTTCTCCGCACCGCCGTCGGCATACATCTCCGCAGTGTCGATCAGCGTCAGCCCAGCCTCCACGCCCGCTCGTAGTGCAGCCACCTCCGCTTTGCGCATGCCAGCGTTTTCGCCCATATACCAGGTGCCCTGGCCGATTGCCGCCAGCGGCGGGTGTCCGGCAAATACAATCTGTTTCTCTGTCATCGCACTCTCCTCCGTCATGCACTACCGTAAAGCAAAACAGGGCGCAAGCGCCCTGTTTTGATGCACAAAATGCATTGTGATGATGCACAATCAGAATTTATAGGTGATCCCGGTGGAGATCAGACCGGTCCAGGATTTGTCGATCATCGGGCTGTCGGTAATTTCATCAGACAGGCGGGTATAGCGCGCCGTGCCGTAAACGTTCCAGTCGCCCAGGAAGTTGTAACTGGCGCTCAGCTCCAGATACGGGTTCCAGCTGTCGTTCGGGTTATAGTCACGCAGACCGCTACGGGCAGACTCTTTACGTGAAACACCGTAGTAGTATTCGTTCTGGTTTTCGCTGTTCCACTCAACCCCGATGCCTGGCGTCAGCGTTAAACCGCCGTTGGTGTAGCGGTACAGCCAGGCGAGATCCCAGACGATGCCGTTACTGTTGTCCAGCGTATCGCCTGACAGCATGGTGCGCAGAAAACCGTATTCCGTATTATGCACATACGACAAGCCCGCCATCACGGTGCTCTTACGTTTGTCCAGACGACGCATTTGATAATCATCACTGTCGCCAGGCTTGAAGTACATCGGCGACCAGTAGGCGGTAATCGACAGTTTATCGGTCGTGTCATTCCACAAATAGTAACCGCCGCCAAGACCACGGAACCAGAAGTTATCGCCTTCATAGTTAATAACCGGAACCGGATAAACGTCAGCGTCATAGTCCTTATAAGGGTGTTCAACCACACCAACGCCTGCGCCCAGCGTCAGGTTGCTTTCAGCGTGCGCTACCGTAGCAGACGTTGCGATAAGCACGCCAAGTGCCAGAAGTTTGAGTTTGGTCACAATCCATCATTCCTTATTCAAATGTTTCGCGGCAAAAGTGTAACCGCCAATACGCAACAACCCAACTATTTTACAAATAACTGACAGAATGTAACCGTTTAATTTCCCTGGCAGAGATGACAGTCTGCTTGCAGCCGCGTGAATAACGCATGATCTTCTGCTGTTTTATTTACATTAGCTATGCACTTTTTGTGGATGAGTTATTGATATGCCATTGAAATTCATTTGCTCCCACAGGCAAGTTTTGCAAATGCCATCTACGCTTAAATTTAGAAGGTGTATCACCGGGCACGTTGATCTCCTGCTTAGCAAGATGGCATGAGAGTTGCTGTTTTTTCTGATGAGACAGTAAGTGACGTCGTTCAGTTTACCTCTTCCGGGAGCCTCTACTATTCATATGAACGGCTCTTAACCTGTGCTAAAAAACGAAAGGACGGCATACCATGAATATATTCGATCACTATCGCCAGCGCTATGAAGCTGCCAAGGACGAAGAGTTCACACTGCAGGAATTTCTTACCACTTGTCGGCAAGATCGCAGTGCTTATGCCAATGCGGCAGAGCGGCTATTGATGGCTATCGGTGAGCCTGTCATGGTCGATACTGCCCAGGAACCTCGACTTTCCCGACTCTTCTCTAACCGGGTTATCGCCCGTTATCCGGCATTTGAAGAGTTCTACGGCATGGAAGATGCGATTGAACAGATTGTCTCTTATCTGAAACACGCGGCTCAAGGGCTGGAGGAGAAGAAACAGATCCTGTATCTGCTGGGGCCTGTAGGGGGCGGGAAGTCGTCGCTGGCCGAGCGACTGAAATCGTTAATGCAGCGGGTTCCCATTTATGTACTGAGCGCGAACGGAGAACGCAGCCCGGTCAACGATCATCCCCTGTGCCTGTTTAACCCGCAGGAAGATGCCCAGATTCTGGAGAAAGAGTACGGCATCCCCCGCCGCTATCTTGGCACCATTATGTCGCCGTGGGCGGCGAAACGACTGCACGAGTTCGGTGGCGATATCACTAAATTCCGCGTGGTGAAAGTCTGGCCGTCGATTCTGGAACAAATCGCCATCGCCAAAACGGAGCCGGGCGATGAAAACAACCAGGATATCTCCGCGCTGGTCGGCAAGGTGGATATTCGTAAGCTCGAAAACCACGCCCAGAACGATCCGGACGCCTATGGCTATTCCGGCGCCCTGTGCCGCGCGAACCAGGGGATCATGGAATTCGTCGAGATGTTTAAGGCGCCAATTAAGGTGCTGCACCCGCTGCTGACCGCGACTCAGGAAGGGAACTATAACGGTACCGAAGGGATCTCCGCCCTGCCGTTTAACGGTATTATTCTTGCCCACTCGAACGAATCGGAATGGGTGACCTTCCGTAATAACAAAAACAACGAAGCCTTCCTCGACCGTGTTTACATCGTGAAGGTGCCGTACTGCTTGCGCATTTCCGAAGAGATCAAAATCTACGAGAAATTGCTTAATCACAGTGAGCTCACCCATGCGCCCTGCGCGCCGGGCACGCTGGAAACGCTGTCGCGTTTCTCGATCCTGTCGCGTCTGAAAGAACCGGAAAACTCGAGCATCTACTCCAAAATGCGCGTTTATGACGGAGAAAGCCTGAAAGACACCGACCCGAAAGCGAAGTCTTACCAGGAGTACCGGGACTACGCTGGCGTGGACGAAGGAATGAACGGTTTGTCGACCCGCTTCGCGTTTAAGATCCTCTCGCGCGTGTTTAACTTCGATCATGCGGAAGTGGCGGCCAACCCGGTGCATCTGTTCTACGTACTTGAGCAGCAGATCGAGCGTGAACAGTTCCCACAGGAGCAGGCCGAACGCTATCTTGAGTTCCTGAAAGGCTATCTGATCCCCAAATACGCCGAGTTTATCGGCAAAGAGATTCAGACAGCTTATCTGGAATCGTATTCTGAGTACGGACAGAACATTTTTGACCGCTATGTCACCTACGCCGATTTCTGGATCCAGGATCAGGAGTACCGTGACCCGGATACCGGTCAACTGTTTGACCGCGAGTCGCTGAATGCTGAACTGGAAAAAATTGAAAAACCGGCGGGGATCAGCAATCCAAAAGATTTCCGAAACGAGATAGTCAACTTTGTTCTGCGCGCCCGGGCGAACAACAGCGGGCGTAATCCGAACTGGACCAGCTATGAAAAACTGCGCACGGTCATCGAGAAGAAAATGTTCTCTAATACCGAAGAGCTGTTGCCGGTCATTTCGTTCAACGCCAAAACGTCGACCGATGAGCAGAAGAAACACGACGACTTTGTCGACCGGATGATGGAGAAAGGCTATACCCGTAAGCAGGTGCGTTTACTGTGCGAATGGTATTTGCGCGTACGTAAATCGTCATAAACCGTTGCCCGGCGGCGCACGCTTGCCGGGCCTATTACAACGTTCCGTAGGCCGGAGACGCGCGAGCGTCCTTCGGTATCTACAGACACTGCGTGTTGGCAAATGCAGTACGGGGGGCATATGACCTGGTTCATAGACCGACGACTCAACGGCAAAAACAAAAGCACGGTTAACCGCCAGCGCTTTTTGCGCCGTTATAAAGCGCAAATCAAACAGTCGATCTCCGAAGCCATCAACAAGCGTTCGGTGACCGACGTAGACAGCGGTGAGTCTGTCTCGATTCCTACGGAAGACATCAGCGAACCGATGTTTCATCAGGGACGCGGCGGCCTGCGCCATCGCGTACATCCGGGTAACGATCACTTTGTGCAGAATGACCGCATAGAGCGGCCGCAGGGCGGTGGCGGCGGTTCCGGCAGCGGACAGGGTCAGGCCAGCCAGGACGGTGAAGGGCAGGATGAATTCGTCTTCCAGATCTCGAAAGATGAGTATCTCGATTTGCTGTTCGAAGACCTGGCGCTGCCAAACCTGAAGCAAAACCAGCAGCGCCAATTGACGGAGTATAAAACTCATCGCGCGGGATATACGTCGAATGGCGTTCCGGCCAATATCAGCGTCGTTCGCTCGCTGCAAAACTCGCTGGCGCGGCGCACGGCGATGACCGCCGGTAAGCGTCGCGAACTGCATTCGCTGGAAGAAGAATTAGAGACCCTCAGCAAACGCGAACCGGCACAACTGCTGGAAGAAGAACGCCTGCGTAAAGAGATTGCCGAACTGCGGGCGAAAATCGAGCGCGTGCCGTTTATCGACACGTTTGATCTGCGTTATAAAAATTACGAAAAGCGTCCCGATCCTTCCAGCCAGGCCGTCATGTTTTGCCTGATGGACGTCTCAGGCTCAATGGATCAGTCTACCAAGGATATGGCGAAGCGCTTTTATATTCTCCTTTATCTGTTCCTGAGTCGGACCTATAAAAACGTGGAGGTCGTTTATATCCGCCATCACACCCAGGCGAAAGAGGTCGATGAGCATGAGTTCTTCTACTCGCAGGAAACCGGCGGGACGATCGTTTCCAGCGCCCTGAAGCTAATGGATGAGGTGGTGAAAGAGCGTTACGATCCCGCACAATGGAACATCTATGCCGCGCAGGCCTCGGACGGCGATAACTGGGCCGATGACTCCCCGCTGTGTCATGAGATCCTGGCGAAAAAACTGCTGCCGGTGGTGCGTTACTACAGCTATATCGAAATCACCCGCCGCGCGCACCAGACGCTCTGGCGCGAATACGAACATCTGCAGGCGAGTTTTGACAATTTCGCCATGCAGCATATTCGCGATCAAGACGATATTTACCCGGTGTTCCGTGAACTTTTTCATAAGCAAGGCGCCACCAGCGCCAGTTAAACAATGACCCGCCAGGCAAATGTGCGCCTGGCGGGTTCATTTATTCTCTGTTACATCCTCTCCTTCCGGGGTCATTAGGTTGAAACTGGCGCGTGTGATAAAATAGAGTGTCTGACCAGGAGAGTTGCTGTTTATCATGAAATTGCCGCACAAAGCGCTCAGGCTCTTTATTTCTGCAAGCGTTGTTGTTTTAACCTCCTCGTTTCTGATTTATGAGCTTGTCAATAGCCACAAAATGATGAACGCCTATATGCGTTATCTGATAGAAAAGGCCGACTCCTCTTTTTTGTATGACAAATATCAGAATCAGAGTATCGCCGCTCACCTGATGCGAACCTTTGCCAGCCCACAAAAAACGCCGCCGCCAGAAAAACGTCGCACGATTTGTCAGGCTTACGAACATGTGAATCAGGTATATGGCCTGAATTTGACGCGCCATAACTACCCGGCGCTTCACGGTACGCTACAAACGGCCTCAGCAGACTGCGAACAGATTGCCCCCGAAGCATTACGCTTAACCGCGTTTGATCGGGCCGTCCTGGTGAACTATAAACAAGCCGATTACGGTAACGGGTTAGCCACCCGGGAAACAAAATTCCGCTATTATCTGGATCTGCAGGACCACTATATTTATTTCTATCGACGGGTTAATACACGTCAGTTCGCCATGCATCACTGGCATTTCTTACAAAAAGGCTCGCTAGGAATAAATATGGCGGATATTGACGGTGTGTTTACCGGACGCACCGTGCTGTCGAGTATTTATCAGGACGATCGCACCGAACTGAACGTGATGAGCTTTTTAACGCCGGTCTACCTCGACGGCACGTTAAAAGGGATGGTCATGGTGGATATTAATAAACAGAACTTGCAGAATATTCTTTATCCCCACGATCGCCCCCTTGTCTGGCGCTATCTGAATGCCGCGGTGACGGATACCGATTCCGGGAAAACCATTATTATCCATCAGAGCGAAAATAATCTTTTTCCGTATGTCCGCTACGTTGTTGATCTCCCCGGCGGGCTCCATGTCGCACTGTCGCTCGATATTCTCTACTTCCTGATGTCGGCGTGGAAAATTTTTCTTTTTTACCTGATAGCCACCGCCCTGCTGCTTAATATGGTCAGGCTCCATTTTCGTCTTTATCATAACGTGACGCGGGAAAATATTAGCGACGCGATGACCGGTTTATACAACCGTAAAATTTTAACGCCCACCCTTGAACAGCGGTTGCAGCGGTTTGTCAGCGCGGGTACGCCGGTCACCTTCATTGCGATCGATCTCGATAAGCTTAAGCAGATCAACGACACCCAGGGACATCAGGAGGGCGATCGGGCCATTACCCTGCTGGCGAAAGCGATCGAGGCGTCAGTGCGCAAAAGCGACTATGCCATACGGCTGGGGGGCGATGAATTCTGCGTGATCCTGATCGATGCGGAACCTGACATGGCCGCGCGTTTACCGGAGCGAATCAGCCAGCATCTGCACACCGTCGCGCCGGAAAAAGCGATCCGTTTTTCGTCAGGCGTATACAGCATGCAGCCGGACGATACGCTTCATGACGCCTATAAAGCCTCGGATGAACAGTTGTACCGCAATAAACAGCAAAACCATCAGCGTTCGTGATAGTCTTTTAGCCTGTTTTTTCGCGCTAACAGGAGTGAAAAATGAGCGAATTAGTGAAGGGCAGCGTAACCCATCAGCGTTTGATTGATTTGCTGTCGCTGGAAGGCGCGCGTTATCGCATTGTCAGTCACGAAGCGGTGGGTAAATGTGAAGCCGTGTCGGAAATTCGGGGAACCGCACTGGGTCAGGGCGCAAAAGCACTGGTCTGCAAGGTTAAGGGTAACGGCGTGAATCAGCATGTGCTGGCGATCTTACCCGCCGACCAGCAAGCCGATCTTTCGCTTCTCGCCACCCATCTTGGCGGACTTCGCGCATCACTCGCCAGCCCTGCCGAAGTGGATGCGCTCACCGGCTGCGTGTTCGGCGCCATTCCACCGTTTAGCTTTCATCCGCAGCTTAAGCTGGTCGCCGACCCGCTGTTGTTCGAACGGTTCGATGAGATCGCCTTTAACGCCGGCGTGCTCGATAAATCGATAATCCTTAATACCCGCGACTACCTGCGTATCGCCCAGCCTGAACAGGTCGCTTTCCGTCGCCTAACCTGAGCACGTCGCTGTTTCGCCGCATTATGCATTTGCCAGAAATGGCCAACCAGGATGAAAAAAGTCTGTTCACTCACGCGTTTGAGCGTAGAGTTAACAGGCTTACTTTTTTTGGCAAGGAAACCACGATGTTTGATGTCACTCTGCTGATCCTGCTCGGACTGGCAGCTCTGGGCTTTATCAGCCATAACACCACTGTCGCCGTTTCAATTCTGGTGCTGATCATCGTCCGCGTTACCCCTCTCAACGCTTATTTTCCGTGGATAGAAAAACAGGGGCTAACCATCGGGATTATTATCCTGACGATTGGCGTTATGGCCCCCATCGCCAGCGGTACGCTTCCGCCTTCCACGCTCATCCACTCCTTTTTGAACTGGAAATCGCTGGTCGCCATTGCGGTCGGCGTGGTGGTGTCGTGGCTCGGCGGGCGCGGCGTCACGCTGATGGGCAACCAGCCGCAACTGGTCGCCGGTCTGCTGGTGGGTACTGTGCTTGGCGTGGCGCTGTTTCGCGGCGTCCCGGTGGGACCGCTTATCGCCGCCGGTCTGGTCTCGCTTATTGTCGGGAAGCAGTAGTTAATCCCGTCAGATAACGGCCTGGGGTCTGGCCCAGGCCTTTTTTAAACATCGTAATAAACGCCGTCGTGGAGTCATACCCCAGTAACTGCGCGACCTGCTGCACGTTATTTCCGTCCACCAGCGCCCTCAGCGCGAGAATAAGCTGCAACTGATGCCGCCACCGGCGAAAGCTGAGGCCGGTCTCTTTGACCACCAGCCTGGCAAGATTACGCTCGCTCATGGCAAAGGCATCCGCCCACTGTCCCAGCGTTTGCCAGCGGGCGGGTTCGCGCGCCATCGTGTCGACCATCCGGCGAATTTTAGGGTGGGCGGAAACCGGTAGCTGCAATTGCTCCTGCGGTTGCTGTGGCAGTTCGTCAAACAACACCTGGGTCAGACGCCGGGTGGGCGGCTCAGCCCGTTGGCTGTCGCTGCGCGTCGCCAGCGCCAGAATAAGTTCCCGGCAAAGCGGCGTAATTTGTAACGTGCAGCAGCGATCCGGCAGCGTCACCGCGTCCGGTTCGATAAACAGAAAACAGAGCTCCGCGTTGGCCGTCGCATGGTTACTGTGCGGAATACCGCCGGGGATCCAGACGCCGTACTGCGGCGGCACCATCCACATCGCCCGCTCCACCTCACAGG
Source organism: Citrobacter sp. Cs237 (assembly GCF_030332325.1). Taxonomy (NCBI): domain Bacteria; kingdom Pseudomonadati; phylum Pseudomonadota; class Gammaproteobacteria; order Enterobacterales; family Enterobacteriaceae; genus Citrobacter; species Citrobacter sp. Cs237. The sequence continues at coordinate 310,383 of NZ_JAOWIB010000109.1, forward strand.
TAATCGCGCCGTGCAGCGCCATAATCAACTGCCCCTTACGATGCTGGTGCAGCTTACTGAACAGTTCCTCAGGCTGCACCCGAATACGAAATGCCACGGCAGGGTCATGGTGAAGATCGGGTTCATATCCATCAAGTCGCAGGCTGTACATCATTTTGTCCGTTTTTAGCGATAAACTGTCATTTTAGCTTGATTTGTTATTCCGGCAAACGCGGTATGGTACGCCCTCACCCGTTGATATGAGATAACAATGACTTTTTCTTCACCACGCGGCAAACACAGCGCCCTGATGATTGCGGGCATCCTGATGATTGCCACCACGCTACGCGTGACCTTCACCGGCGCGGCGCCGTTACTGGACGCGATTCGCGCGGACTACCACCTCACCACCGCCCAGACCGGCCTGTTAACCACCCTGCCGCTGCTGGCTTTTGCGCTGGTTTCACCACTGGCCGCAAACGTTGCCCGGCGTTTTGGGATGGAGCGCAGCCTGTTTATTGCGATGCTATTGATTTGCGCCGGTATAGCCGTGCGCTCATGGCCTTCCGCCCCGCTGCTGTTTGCAGGAACGGCGGCGATTGGCTGCGGCATCGCGCTGGGCAATGTACTGCTGCCAGGACTGATCAAGCGCGATTTTTCACAGCATGTCGCCAGACTGACCGGCGCCTACTCTCTGACGATGGGCGCGGCGGCGGCATTAGGTTCCGCGCTGGTGGTGCCGCTGGCGCTGAGCGGTTTTGGCTGGCGCGGCGCGCTGTGTACGCTGATGATTTTTCCCTTACTGGCCCTTCTGATTTGGCTGCCGCAGTGGCGCAACGCCGCCACCGCAACCCTGACCTCCTCCCGCACCTTGCGCGCACGCGGTATCTGGCGCTCCGCGCTGGCCTGGCAGGTGACGTTGTTTCTTGGTATTAACTCACTGATCTATTATGTGATTATCGGCTGGCTGCCCGCGATATTAATCAGTCATGGTTTCAGCGAAGCGCAGGCGGGTTCCCTGCATGGTTTGCTGCAACTGGCGACCGCGGCGCCCGGTTTGCTTATTCCACTTGTCCTGCACCGCTTTCGCGACCAACGTTGCATCGCCGTACTGGCATCGCTGATGTGCGCCTGTGGCGCCGCGGGATTGTGGTTCATGCCCGTCCAGGCGGTTGCGTGGACGCTGCTGTTTGGATTCGGCTCGGGAGCCACAATGATCCTCGGGCTGACCTTTATCGGCCTGCGCGCCAGTTCCGCGCATCAGGCCGCGGCGCTCTCTGGTATGGCGCAGTCCGTTGGCTATTTGCTGGCGGCCTGCGGACCGCCGCTGATGGGAAATATTCATGATGCGCAGGGCGACTGGCAGATCCCGCTGTTGGCTGTCGCGGCGCTGGCGGTGCTGATGGCGGTGTTCGGCCTCTATGCCGGACGCAACAAGGAGATTGCCACAGCGTAACGTATGGCCCCCGAGATTGCCGGACGACGACGCCCTCCGGCAGTTGACGTTTACCCCCGCGCGGCGCGCAACATCGCCTGAACGAGCGGAACCGGTTTACCCGCCAGCGCGCCACGTTCATGCTGGAACAGCGTCGCCACAAAAAACGGATGCGTCACCAGCTCGACCGCGCGGATATCGCCATTGTCATCCCAGCCGGTCACCCGCAGATCGCCGCTTTCCAGCTCACGGGCAAACGCGTCCGCAATACCATAGTTACAGTGATAGCCTTCCGTAACGATCGGCTGACCATAGGCTTTGGCGATCAGCGTATTGGCGCGCAGTTCAATTGCATCCGTTTTTTCGACCAGCGAGCAGGTCAGCGGCATAATAACCATCCGCCCTTCGGTGTCGGTTTCAGCATGCGCCGCATCGTGCCAGCCCAGCACGTTACGGGCGTATTCCACTATCGCATGTTGAAACCCTCCGCAGGTTCCCAGGAAAGGAATGCTGTTTTCCCGGGCATAGCGAATGGCGGTCAGCGCGCCGTCGGTATTTTGATAAGGACTGCCCGGCACGACCCAGATTGCGTCATACCCCACCAGATCTTCTGCGCTGTTAATTTCCGTACTGGCAAGCCAGTCGTAATCCGCGATCAGCTCAAGGACCGCGGCGGCATCGTCGATGGCCAGGGGAATCGCCTGATGCGCCGTGACGCTGGCGTTATAATCACCGACCAGCGCGATCCGCAGCGTATCTTTTACAGGGGATATTTCCATGAAGAATTCCTTACGTCAGAGCAATTGGGGACAACATAAGGAACCTCAGCCTACCGATCTTTTCCCGCTATCACAATCCCTTAATTTAGGGATGGCGAGCCACGAAGTGCTATAGTGGTAACGTTTTTTCCGTTTTGACGCCTGAATCATGATGAAAAGTAAAATACTGATTAGCGCATGCCTGATGGGGTTTAAGGTTCGCTATAACGGTAGCGAGAAAACCCCTTTAAACGCAGTGCTTTCGCGTCTGCAGGAAGAACAACGTCTGGTCGTTCATTGCCCCGAACTGGCCGCTGGCATGCCGATACCCCGCCCACCGGCAGAAATTGTCTTTGCCAATGGCGATGCAGTCATGCAAGGGCGCGCAAAAGTACACGAAAAGACCGGCAAAGATGCCACCGCGCATTATCAACTTGCCGCCTGGCTTGCCCTTCGCGCCGCGCAGGAAGCCGGATGTGTGGTCGCGTTACTTACCGATGGCAGCCCCACCTGCGGCAGCCAGTTTATTTACGACGGCACGTTTAGCGGCAAACGTCATCCCGGCATGGGGGTCGCTACCGCGCTGCTGCGTCAGCACGGCATTACCGTTTTTTCCGACCAGCAGTTAGCTGACTTTTGCGCCTGGATTGAAGAGAGAGATAAACATGAAAATTCAGTGTAAGCGCGTTTATGAACCCGCAGAACAAAGCGACGGTTACCGCGTGCTGGTGGATCGCTTGTGGCCGCGGGGCATCAAAAAAGCGGATCTCGCTTTTGATGAATGGGTCAAAACGCTTACCCCGTCGACCGAACTGCGTAAGATGTTTCATGCCGCAACGATTGATTTTACGCACTTTGCCGGGCTGTATCGTGCGGAACTCGCCGCCGAGCGCCAGGAAGGGGAACGGCTGGCGAAGATTGCCCGTCAGCAAACGCTGACGTTACTGTACGCGGCCAAAAACGACGAACAGAATCACGCCCTTGTGCTGGCGGACTGGCTACGCGAGCTGTGATTCGCGGGCATTGACTGCATCAGGCTGCGCGTCGGGTAACAGTGGCATCAGGTGCTCCGCACGTACCCAGGCAAACCCCTGCTGCCCATTCGCGGCAACCACATCGCCTGTCACCAGCCAGAGCGCCCGCGGCGTCTCTTTTGGCAGCATGGTCGTAAAGCCATTCACCGGGTTGATAAACACCTCGCCCGGTTGACACAGGTGAAACAGTTCTACCGACTTGCCAATATTGCAACGTCCGGTGGACGTTTTCGCGCCAATAATCATCGCCAGCGTGCCTGGCTTTAACTGGAACATACTTCTCTCGTTACGCTCTTGTACTGTAGATTAAGACTATTCCGAGAGATGATAGCCTGCCAGGCCCCCTGTTGTCACTTCGTCGATTGCGGATGATCGCGACGCCACAGTTCCCATTCGTCAATGACTTCGCCGCCCGGCAGTTTGCAATCGGAGCGCACGCCCTGCGGGCTTTGCACCGGCACTAACGTCCCGCCTTTTTGCTCACAATAGACCGCCGCAGGGTTTGCCATCCCCACCTTCGGTGGCTTTGGCGCATCGGGTTGCGATGCCGTCGTACAGGCTGACAATAAACAGGCGCATGTCAGCGCAATAAGCAGTGATTTCATATTCCCTCCGTTAACGGTGATAGCGCACTAGCGTACCGCGACTGCCTTCCGGTCTCCATGTTTTCCTGCGTCGTCGTTAAAAGCGTGCGGACATTCTCTTTTGTCACTCATTAACCCCTGTTATCCTTGCGGCTCTTTGCATACTTCTGACAGGTGATCGCATGAGACTGGGCATTCTGTTTCCCGTCGTCATTTTTATTACGGCCGTGGTTTTTCTGGCATGGTTTTTTATCGGCGGCTATGCCGCGCCGGGAGCATAATTCATGAAAAAAACAACCCTGATAATGATCGCCGTAGCGATAGTCGCTGTGCTGGGAACCGCGTTAGGCTGGTGGTGACGCTGGTCTAAATGACAAAGGCCACCCTGAGGTAGCCTTTTGTCTGCAAATTTTACCGTTTAGCTTTTGATTTTTCTGTAGATAACCAGCACGACAATCGCGCCGATTACCGCGACCGCGAAGCTGCCGAAGTTAAAGCCGTCCACTTTCCCGAAGCCCAAAAGCGTGCTGATCCAGCCGCCGACGACGGCGCCGACGATCCCCAGAATGATCGTCATGAAGAAACCACCACCATCCTTACCAGGCATAATCCACTTCGCCAGAATACCTGCAATAAGACCAAAAATAATCCATGAAAGAATGCCCATTTTTTCCTCACTTATGTTTTTACGTTAGCGGTTTAGTCGCCGTTAAAAAGCATAGCACATCATCAGGAAATTGAAATTTGTGATGAAAATCACTTTATTTACCCTGCGTTGTTCTCCTGCAAAAGTTGGGGTTGCATATTCAAATGATAAAGATTATCTTTCTCATTACTGAATAGTTGAGCAAAAAGCTCAGGTATTCAGTACGACATTGCTCACATTGCTTCCAGTATTTCTTGCCCGCCTCTGTGCGGGCTTTTTTTTGACGTTGCCTCGTCATTTATGTCGAACGGGCTGTCATTTCCTCCCCCTTCCTGTTCCAGAACCGCGCCACTGCGGGTTTCTTCATTCTGGCACGCATTATGCTTATCGCCATGCGTCATAATGACAATCCGAAGCGTCGGCGACAGTGCTGACGCTTCCTCTACAATTCGCGCTATTTCAGCATTTAACAGGTCTGTTATTGATGAAAAAAATCACCAGTGTGTGCCCCTACTGCGGGGCCGGGTGCAAGCTCAAGCTTGTTGTTGAAAATAACAAAATCATCCGCGCTGAAGCGGCTGAGGGTGTGACTAACCAGAACCAGCTCTGCCTGAAAGGTTACTATGGTTGGGACTTCCTGAACGATACCCGCCTGCTGACGCCCCGTCTGACTCGCCCCATGATCCGCTATGAAAAAGGCGCTAAATTTACCCCGGTCAGTTGGGATGAAGCCATCCGCTACACCGCGCATCGTTTGCTGGCTATCCGCGATACCTTTGGTCCACGCGCCATTATGACGACCGGTTCTTCCCGCGGAACGGGGAATGAAACCAATTATGTCATGCAGAAATTCGCCCGTGCGGTTCTTCATACTAACAATGTGGATTGTTGCGCCCGCGTATGCCACGGTCCTTCCGTCGCCGGACTCCAGGAAACCCTGGGCAATGGCGCAATGAGTAACGCCATTAGCGATATTGAACATTCCAAATGCCTGCTGATCTTTGGCTATAACTGTGCGGACTCTCACCCTATCGTGGCGCGCCGGGTCATTAAAGCGCGTCAGAATGGCGCAAAAATTATCGTCTGCGATCCTCGCCGTATTGAAACTGCCCGCATTGCCGATCAGCATCTGCAGCTTAAAAACGGGTGCAATATGGCGCTGGTTAACGCCTTTGGCTACGTGCTGATTGACGAGCAGTTATACGACAAAGCGTATGTGCAGCAGCATACAGAGGGCCTGGATGCCTACTGGCAGACGGTGAAAGACTATTCCCCTGAAGCCGTGGAACATCTGACTGGCGTTCCGGCTTTGCAGGTGCGCCAGGCAATGCGCACCTTTGCCGCCGCCCCTTCCGCAACCGTGATGTGGGGAATGGGCGTGACGCAGTTCGGCCAGGCGGTTGACGTGGTGCGGGGGTTATCCAGCCTCGCTTTGTTGACCGGTAATCTGGGGCGCCCTTACGTCGGCGTCGGACCGGTGCGCGGACAGAATAACGTTCAGGGTGCCTGTGATATGGGCGTGTTACCTAATATGTTCCCGGGGTACCAGAGCGTGACCGATCCGGTTATTCGTCAGAAGTTCGCCCATGCCTGGGGTATCAATCCTGAGCGGATGGACAAACACGTCGGGACGCGCATCACCGAAGTACCGCATCTGGCGCTGGAAGGTAAAATCAAAGCCTACTACATCATGGGGGAGGATCCGCTGCAAACAGAAGCTGATTCGAGCCTAGTTCGCAAAGGCTTCGAGGCGCTGGATTTTGTCGTGGTGCAGGATATTTTCATGACCAAGACCGCAGAGATGGCCGACGTCATTTTACCGGCAACCTCCTGGGGCGAACACGGCGGCGTATTCACCTGCGCCGACCGCGGCTTTCAACGTTTTGAAAAAGCCATTGAACCGACCGGTGACGTGAAGCGCGACTGGGAAATTATCAGCCTGCTGGCCAGCGAAATGGGGTATCCCATGCATTATGACAACAATCAGCAAATCTGGGATGAGATGCGCGAACTGTGTCCGCTGTTCTATGGCGTAACGTACGAAAAAATGGGTGAAATGGGACACGTACAATGGCCCTGCCCGGACCTCGATCATCCCGGAACGCCCTATTTGTACGCCAACAGTCGCTTTGATACGCCAGACGGCAAAGGCAAGCTGTTTGCCGCACCGTGGCGCGCGCCTGCGGAAATTCCGGATGAGACGTATCCGATGGTGCTCTGTACGGTACGCGAAGTGGGTCACTATTCCTGCCGCTCGATGACCGGGAACTGTGCGGCGCTTCAGGCGCTTGCCGATGAACCGGGCTATGTGCAGATTGCCGCCCAGGACGCACAGGAACTGGGGATCCGCCATCGCGATCTGGTGTGGGTCAGTTCGCGACGCGGCAAAGTGATCAGCCGGGCCGATGTCTCAGAGCGCATTAACCGCGGCACGGTGTATATGACCTACCAGTGGTGGATTGGCGCATGCAACGAACTGACGCAGGACAACCTCGACCCTATCTCAAAAACGCCGGAAACCAAGTATTGCGCGGTGAAGGTAGAAAAAATTACCGATCAACAGTGGGCTGAACGATACGCCGCGCAGACCTACAGCGAGATGAAAATGCGACTGTGTGAGGCGATCGCCTGACAGCGTTTGCACCTGAACCCGCAGTGCGGGTTCAGGCCGCGTTCAATAGCCGACGTGCTGCGGCTCGCCCAGCGGCAGCGCGCGCGCTTCCCGCCGTTTATCCTTCCGCATAAATCCCAGCGTGATAAAAAACAGCCCTGCCATAAAGGGCAATTCATACAACTCTTCAATCAAATCGGTATAGTTGACGTCGTGCAAAAAGAGTGGAGCCAGCAGGCGGTGATGTTCGACAGTATCCGAAATCAAAAACGAACAGGCCGTCAGCGCAAACAACCACACGGGAAGCGGTTCCTCACGCAGACGACGCGCAATCTCCCGGCGCAGTGAAGCAGACAGGCAAACCGGTAACACCAGCGCGGCAATCAGTATGACCGAGATCCCCCGAAACAGTATTCTGGGTTCGTCAGGAAAATAATCGCGTCCCCAACTGGTGCTTCGCCCCAGCAGCACTACCCACCAGACCACCGCCCATAACCAGAACTGTTTCGCGCCTTCAGGTCGGGAAAGCGGTCGGATATACCAGGCGGTGAACAACGCGCCAAACAGTAGCCATAGCGCCTGTCCGTTCTCAACCCACGCGACAAGCGCGCCATGAAAAAGCGGCAGATGCCAGTTTGCGGTGAACGGGATCGCGACGGCAGCTAGCGTAAGAAAGCCGGTTGTGGAGGAAAAACGTGCGTCAAGTTTCATGGGTATCAGTTCTGTTAAGGTTCTGTTACCCGATCATAAATTTTACGAATATTCTTACCTTAGCAATCCATGCGGTGAACTTAAGGTTTTCTTAAGGTTTCGTTTCAATTCATTTCTGTGATGTGTCAAACATTGCGAAAAGACAAAAAAAACCGTACTGCATCGCCTGTATGCAGTACGGTTGTTATTTCCGACGGTCTTACCAGCCGCAGACGTCGTGCTCGTTTTCCGTATCGTATGAACGAACCGTATTCACCAGATCTTTGACCACCTCAGCGGCCACTTCCGGCACCAGCAGGGTCATCGGCGCATCGGTTTCATAATCGACAGACACACCATTGCTGTTATTCGTCACGCTGACGGTATAGGTTGCTTTTCCCATGATTATTTCTTCCCGGTATGAATGACTTTTCGTTGGTTTGCGCTTTCCAGCAGAACCTCCGGCGCGACGAAAAAATCGATATTGAAATAGGTGTCATCGGTCATCACTTCGATGTTGTGCCACTTTTCAGGTGGAAAAACACCAAACTGACCGGCTTCGATGATCATCACTTTTTCCGGTTCCGGACTGTGTTCATCGGCATAGCCGAGATATTTGACCGCCCCCTGCATCACCGACAGGCGGGGATACACCCCCGGTCGGGTTCCTTTATCAAGGTGGCGTTCGAAAATTCCGGCAGGCGCGGTCTCTTTATTCCAGAACGGCGTGGAGCGCGTATGGATATGGTTTTGTGGAATCTGAAGCATGTTCTTCCCTCATCCAGTCGATAGATGCGGTTGTGTTTAACCCGCTGTTCCAGAAAGGTTACGCCTCATAACTGGCATTTTAAATACACCAAAAGGGGCACATGCTTCTTTTCCACTGTCGGGGCGACACGCCTACTTGTGCGCCTCGCCCCATGACATCATCTACCCGGCGGGATGAGCGGATTGCCGTATTGTTTCAGCCAGCTCTCTGCTAACTTTTTAGTGGCGTAATCGTTCAGATGCCCAACGTCACGGTACAACGGGATCCCGTTAATTTCTGTTTTGCAGATTCCGTCAGGGCATTGCACCCTTTTTGGATCGATAACGATCAGAGATGGAAACTTTGCCTGCAGCGTTGCGTACATTTTTTCTGTCCACACCGCCGGATTGATTTGCGGCTGCGGATTACAGGATTGATGCTCATACTCGCCCCGTGTTTTAAAATGCTCATAGAAACAAGTCAGATAATTTTCCGGCATCGGGAACATGCTTTTCACAAGAATCGGCTGCGCGCCAGCATCGATAATGGCTTGTACAGCCTGCCCGGTCGCGCGGGTCACAATATTGATGGACTCAGTTTGTGACGGGGTATCATTAATATGATCTCTCACCCTGAACGCCGCATAGTTTTCCCATACCTGAGAAATGATGACGTATTTATACTTATGGCTTCGAATAGCGTCATAATATTTTTCGACGTTTTCGTGGCAAATCTGATAATGATCGCCTTTATAAGTATACAAATCATCATGGTATACGCCCGGAATCGCCAGACACAACGAAGTCGCTTTCATATCCACAGCAACTTTTGCATTTTTTCCCATGACATCAAAAAAATTCCAGTACTGATTGGAATGCGAATCGCCCATCAGTATCGCACGTTCTGAAGACGTTTTATCCCCTACCACACACGCCATATCGGTTCCTGATACATTCGCATTCATACAGTCCTGCCGCTGTTTTAACTTTGTCTCTTTCAGAACGCTATTGATATGATGAAGCGTCTCACCAAACCGGAGATAACTAAAACCATCAAAATGCTTGCTGACAGGGATCAAAACGATAATGGCGAGCAGTGGCGCGACCAGCAAGATAATCAGCGTTTTTTTCAAAGACTGCCGGGGCTTTCTATAGGGTTTTTCAACAAAATAGTATGATCCCACCGCTAAAAGAATAGACAAACACAGGCCTGCCAGTCGGGCATAGACATGGGTAATCCCTATATAGTGCAATGTCGCGAAAATAGGCCAGTGGAAAAGATACAGTGAATACGAGATTTTACCGAGCCATACGAGAGGGGAGAATGATAAGCAATTATTGATTAGGATATTTTCCCGGGAGCCGCTAAAAATCACTATTGCTGTACTGAGACAAACCGCCAGCGTATAAACGTTGGGATAACCCAGAATGACATCCGTTCTGAAGCTGATAGTAAAAATAACAATAATCGCAAGTAGTGAAATAATATTAAGCGCAACTGTATTTACTCTCTTTGCCAATGGCAGGTAAATACATACGCAGACACCAAGCATAAACTCAAAGAACCGGGAAGCGAAAAAATAATAGGTTTTCGTCGGCTGTGCAGATGTATAATGCCAGGTAATTGCGATACCCACTACCGTTATCAGCAGCGAGCCGTACTTAATCGTTCGCTCATTTGTTTTCTTACGGAAAAAATAATAAATAATCGGAAAAAAAAGATACCATTGCCACTCAATAGACAGTGACCAGGTATGAAGCAATAACATCGCGTTCGAGTCAGGCGCTGCATATGCGGTCGTTTCATCACCAAAATAGCGGTTTGAGACGATCAGTAAGGTCTGTTTTATGCTTTTAAGAAAAGGTGCGTAATCTTCAGGTAACCAGAATACCGAAGCCAGGACGAAACAAAAAGCCATCATCGCCAGCATAGCAGGCTGCAAGCGCCATAGCCTGCGTAGGTAAAAGTCGCTAAAGCTAAATTTACCCGCATCCATTCTGTCTTTGATTATCGAGGCAATGAGGAAGCCAGAAATAACGAAGAAAATATCAACCCCAATAAAACCGGATGCGAATACTGTAAACCCGGCGTGAAATAGCACCACCAGCAATACGGCAATCGCCCTGATGCCGTCAATATCTGAACGATATTTCATCCATTACCCTGCCAATAAAATATAAAGCACGGATTTTACACGAGTTTATTTAAAAGTGAACCGCTATGGCTCACTGTTTCTCTACGCTTCCGATACAAAAAAGCCCGCTGTATAGCGGGCTAACAGCTTTACGATTGCAGCGTTGCCAGTCGTGCCGCGAATCCGACGAAAATCAGGCCGATCAGTGAATTTCCCACCTTCGCCAGTTTCTTTTTTGTGCGGATGTACTGGGTGACAAACGCGCCGGAGAGGATCAGGAAAGTCAGATAGCAAAAGCTCACCACTTCCAGCGTGGCCGCCAGAATGAAAAATGACAGTCCCGCGTGCGGCGCGTTAACATCAATAAACTGCACAAAAAAGGAGACGTAGAAAAGAATCGCTTTTGGATTGGTCAGGCTCAGTACGAGCGCGCGTTTAAAAATCGCACCGAAAGGCACGGCGTCTTCAGAGGCCCCACTGCCCTTTGATTTAAGCGTGGACCAGAGGATCTTCGCGCCAAGATAAAGCAGATAAAACGCACCGAGATAGCGCACGATATTAAACAGCACCGGCGTGGTTTTAATCAGCGTCGCAACGCCCGCATAGGCTAAAAACATCAGCACCGCATCGCCAATAAACACACCGCTCGCGGCAAGATAGCCGCCCTTTATCCCTCGCCCGACGCTGTTTTTTAAAACAAATATCGTATTCGGCCCCGGCACTAATACAATAAAAATCGCCCCCACCAGATAGGTCCAGTAATTCAGTACGCCATACTCTGCAAACACGTTAACCTCTTCCTGAAACAACACATACGCTTAGCTGCGAAACAATATGCTAACCAATGCACCTGATGATGGAAAGGGAAATCCCTTAAACGGAGATTCCGCGTTGGCGGGTGTTTTATCTGACGACCAGCAGATCCGACACGCGCGTAGTGTAGCGGGGAGAGAGCATCTCCCGTTTCATTTGCCACTGCTGGGTAGTGCCTTGCCCGGCAAAATAGAGCGTTCCCCTTCCCTCTTGCGCATTAAGCTTATCCAGCACGCTCATCAACTTTTCACTGCCTGGACGGGGTGCGTTATCGTCAAACAGATTAAGCTGCGCCACGCCCTGGCTGAAAAAGTCGCCAAGCATCACACCCGCTTTTTGATAACGGTGACCGTCACGCCAGATCGCGTCCAGACAGCGGATCGCCGCGTTAATAATGTCCCGGCTGTCATGCGTTGGCGTCAACAATTCGACCGAGCCATAATTGCCGTAATATTTTTCATTTTCCGCAAACGGACTGGTTTTCACAAAGGCGGAAATATGCCGACAGTATTGATGCTCCGCGCGAAGCTTTTCCGCCGCGCGCGTGGCGTGGCTGCAAATGGCCTGACGCATCTGCTCGTAGTCACTCACCCGCTCGCCAAAAGAGCGGGAACAGATAATCTCCTGCCGGGCGGCTGAAAACTCCTCCAGCGCCAGACACGGTTCGCCGCGCAACTCGCGCACCGTTCTTTCAAGCACCACGCTGAAATTTTTCCTGATGAAGCGAATATCCGTCTCCGCCAACTGCAGTACGTTTTCGATGCCCATCGTTTCCAGCTTTTTCGCAATGCGCCGCCCAATGCCCCACACCTCGCTGACCGGCATTAACGCCATTAGCTTTCTCTGGCGATCCACGTTCGACAGATCCACCACCCCGCCTGTCTGCGGCCACTGCTTTGCCGCGTGGTTCGCCAACTTCGCCAGCGTCTTGGTTGGGGCGATCCCGACACCAACCAGCAGATGCGTGCGCTGCAGCAGCGTGCGGCGAATCTCCATGCCGAAATCGGTCAGATCCCGGCAATGACGTACCCCTGTCAGATCGCAAAACGCTTCATCGATACTGTATATTTCCACGCGCGGCGTCAGCTCTTCCAGCGTGGTCATTACCCGGTTAGACATATCGGCGTACAGTTCGTAGTTGCTGCTGAAGCAGACGACGCCATAGCGACGAAACAGATCTTTTTGCTTAAAGTAGGGATCGCCCATTTTCACGCCCAGCCGCTTTGCTTCTGCGCTTCGGGCGATGACGCAACCATCGTTGTTTGATAACACGGCCACTGGCTTACCTTTCAGATCCGGCCGGAAGGCGGTTTCGCAGGATGCGTAAAAGGAATTCACATCCACCAGCGCAAACATGATTACTTTGTCGCTTTGATGATGTGCGTAACCACGCCGAAAATATCCAGCGTATCCTCACTGCTCACGCGGATAGGCGACCAGGCGCTGTTCATCGGGTTTAACTGCACCGTGGGCCGCAGCTGTAGCTGCTTTACCGTAAACTCCCCTTCAACTGCCGCAATCACAATGTCACCATGCGTCGCCTGAAGCGCGCTGTCCACCACCAGCAAATCCCCGTCGCCAATACCGCCCTCAATCATCGAGTCGCCAGCGGCGCGGACAAAATAGGTTGAACTGGGATGCTGAATAAGCAGTTCGTTAAGGTCGATCCGTTGTTCCACATAATCTTGCGCGGGAGAGGGAAATCCGCACTGAACGATATCGGCAAAAAGCGGAGTCGTTACAATCTGGCGCAAGTCAACGGGTCTGTAGAACATCATCATCACACATCCATATATTTACTGTATTTATATACAGTAGATTTAAACAAAGGCGAGATCAAGCGGCGAACAGCGCGTGTTGGCGGGCGTTAAACTGCAGCATGTTGATTTTATTTATTTACGGGGAGAAAAAAATTTTGTGCGGCTCATTCGAACGATTATAAAAGCGCCAACTGAAAACCCGTCGGCATGCGACGGGTTCACAGGATTTAATGATGCAGCATTTCATCCACCACGGCCTGGGCCTTAAGCTGGTATGGATAATAGGTTGGCCAGTTATCCATCTCTTCCAGCAGCGCCTGCTGTGAGGTATTGCCCATAAAGATATGGAAATGACTCGACTTGCGCGGAGCGATGATATGATCGCTAAACTGCACATATTTCGGCGCGTTGCTGTTCGCCTCTTTGCACTCAAACAGATAACGGACGCCTTTCTTACCCGAGGTATAGGTGAGGATCTTGTGTCCAGCATAGTCATATTTACAGGAGGCGACCTGATCGCCGGTATGGAACTCCATCACGCCGTTTTCAATACCGATCGTTTCGACATCCGTTGCATATCCTTTGCGGTAATACGCTTTTATTTCCTCTGCTGATTTACGCTTATCTTTCTCTGCTTTCTGCGTAAACACCGGATCCAGTTCGCCGCTGACCAGATACGGGTAAACGGATTGCCACATACCGTCCCAGTCGGTCAACGCCCTGTCCCGAACGTTTTTATCGTCGAATACGCCTTCGGCCGCTTTCTGTTCCACCTCTGTCAGCGGAGCGCCATGTGAATGGTGACCGTGTGCGAAGGCATAACCGCTCGCCAGCAGCATTCCCAGAAACAGCGATAGTTTTTTAAAACGAATAACCACAATTGCACCCTCAGTTCATCCATAAAGATGCAATGTTATATTATAACAAAAGAAGATATTCAACTGTCCCGATGAAAACAACGAGGAAAAGCAGGCCGAAAATCAACGGCCACCGCGCGGGTGGCCAATGGCAGGAGGCTGTCAGGCAGCCATCTTCAGGCAGGCGTCGGCGCACGCATTGCAGGCCTGGGCGCACGCCTGACAGTGTTGGTGCTCATGTCGGGCACATTCCTCGGCGCAGGCCTTGCACAGGTCCACGCAAAGACGACACGCCTGACTGAGATAATCGCTGTCCAGGGCCATAAATTGCGCCGCCAGACGGCACATTGCGGCACACTGGGTATCCAGACGGATACACGCTCTCATCATATCGATATCTTGTTCATTCAGGCATGACGCAGCACAGTGATCGCATGCTGCCGCACACGCATAACACATATCAATACATTCACGGTGTTCTTGCTGCATAACTCACTCCTTATTTTTGTCAGAGGAGTAGATAAGTCTGCACAAAATTTCCCACCTCGCCAGGCGGTAAGGCGCATTCACTTTTTTCCGAATAGCAGAATCCTTTTCCATTTCGTGTCGGCAATCACATATTCCACGCCCCGCTGTCCAGAACTTTGATCGGGTCACTTTTTCTACAAAAACCGAATTCGGTATGATGGAGGCGGACATAAAAAACAGGAGGTAATACTATGTATCGTTCTGTTCTGGTTCCAATTGATATCTCTGAATCCGATCTGACCCGCCAGCTCATCCCCCAGGTTGAGGCGCACACCAAAGCGGCAAAAGTCCACTTCCTGGCGGTGATCCCGTCAGTCCCCTTCTATGCTTCCATGGGGCTTGCCTACTCCGGTGAATTACCGGACAGGAACGGTTTACAGGCCAAAGCCTTGCAGAAGCTGGAAGAGATCGTGAAGCAATTCACTATCCCTGAAGGCAGAGTGCAAACGCACGTGGTGTATGGTCCACCTAAAGATCAAATCCTGAAGGTGGCGGAGGCGGTGAGCGCCGATCTGGTGATTATTGCCTCGCACCAGCCAGGCATTTCAACCTATCTGCTGGGCTCAACCGCTGCGGCCGTGGTTCGCCACGCGCACTGCCCGGTGTTAGTGGTACGCTGATCCCCGAACGGGAGTCCGCTGGCTCCCGTTTATTCTGCCTTTACAATCCAGTCCCGAAAGATTTCCATTGCCGGGGTCACTGGCTTCGATTTCAGGTGCGTGAGCCAGTAGCTGCCCATATCGACTTCATTAGCAAAAGGACGCACAAGCTGCCCGCTCGCCAGCTCACGGCTGAACATTTTTGCCGGAACCAGTGCCGCGCCGCCGCTCTGGATGACCGTTTCAACCATCAGGCGCGATGAGTCGAACATTGCGCCATTGATTCGCTCAGCGCTAACCCCTGCCGCCGCAAACCAGGCATCCCACTCATCTGCCCGGTAAGAGCGTAAAAGATTCTCTTGCAGGAGATCGGCGGGATGCGACAGTCGTTGCGCGGTATCGGGCGAACAAAGCACCGTCAGCGGCGCCTCGCACAGCATTTCGTTATGGGTGGCGGGCCACTGACCGCTACCAAAGCGGATGGCGAAATCCAGCCCTTCTGCGGCCAGGTTTACCACGTTGTTATTGGTGCGCAAACGCAGATCGACAAACGGATGCGCTTGCCGGAATTGTTCAATGCGCGGTAGCAGCCAGCCAACAGCGAAAGTCCCAACCGCCGCGACGGTGAGCACCTCACGGTATTCTCCTCCTTCAAACTGGCGGAAAATGGTGTCGATTTGCCCAAACGCATCGGTCAGCACCGCAAACAGCGCCTGCGCCTCATCCGTCATCTCCAGCCCTCTGGGCAGACGCTTGAACAGCACCCGGTTCAGGCGATCTTCAAGTATTCGTACCTGTTGGCTGACCGCCGCCTGCGTTACGCAAAGTTCAAGCGCGGCGCGCGTAAAGCTCAAATGACGGGCGGAAGCTTCAAAGGCGCGTAGCGCATTGAGAGGAAGATGAGAACGCATCGAAAAGACTCATAAGATTTTCTTTTATCCAGGGTAAATTCTTCTCGCTTGTTAAGCAAGCGCTGAATGGAGATAGTGCATCACGCCGGCAACCGGGAAACATTTTATTTTTATTGATGTCTCTGGCCTGGATATTTCTGTCTCAAAAACAAAAGTGCCCTTATTTACCCATTCATTGACGATTAAGAAGGTTTTGTATGCTTAAAGAACGGTTTCGCCAGACGGTATTTATCGCTGCCGCTGTTATGCCCTTCATTTTTAGTAGCACTTCACTGCATGCGCAGGCGACGTCAGACGTGCAGCAGGTTCAGAAAAAGCTGGCGGCGCTGGAAAAGCAATCTGGCGGACGCCTGGGCGTGGCGCTGATTAATACCGCGGATAATTCGCAGGTGCTGTACCGCGCAGACGAGCGTTTTGCGATGTGCAGCACCAGTAAGGTCATGACCGCCGCCGCGGTATTAAAACAGAGTGAAACCCATGACGGTATTTTGCAGCAAAAAATGACCATTAAAAAAGCCGATCTGACCAACTGGAATCCCGTAACAGAGAAATATGTGGGTAATACGATGACATTAGCTGAGCTAAGCGCAGCGACGTTACAGTACAGCGATAATACCGCCATGAATAAACTGCTGGCGCATCTTGGCGGCCCCGGCAACGTCACGGCGTTTGCACGTTCCATTGGCGACACGACGTTTCGTCTCGATCGCAAAGAGCCGGAATTAAACACCGCCATTCCCGGCGATGAGCGCGACACAACATCGCCGCTGGCCATGGCCAAAAGTCTGCGTAAACTCACGCTGGGCGACGCGCTGGCAGGTCCCCAGCGCGCGCAGCTTGTCGACTGGCTGAAAGGCAACACCACCGGGGGCCAGAGCATTCGTGCCGGCCTTCCTGCACACTGGGTGGTGGGCGATAAAACCGGGGCGGGTGATTACGGTACCACGAGTGACATCGCGGTGATCTGGCCGGAAGACCGCGCCCCGCTGGTGCTGGTAACCTATTTCACACAGCCACAGCAGGATGCGAAATGGCGTAAAGATGTCCTGGCCGCGGCGGCGAAAATTGTGACGGAAGGAAAGTAATTTCTCTGAACAGAACCCTGCGCAGACACCTGACGGTGTCTGTGCGGAAAACAGCGCTTCGCTGGAAAATTGGTCTACACTAAAAAATGTGTGAATTCACTCTCACCAATCAACCTAACAAGGATGCGCGATATGAAAAAAATTGCTTTCGCTACCACACTGCTTGTCTCAGCCTTCTCTTTCAGCGCCATTGCCGCTGACCAGGTTTCAAAAGAAGAAGTTGATCATTTTAAACTGGAAAAAGTGGGGACGGTAAACGTTTCGCAGAGCGGCGGAGCCATCTCCTCACCAAGCGATCTGCGTGAAGAACTGTCGAAACTGACGGATGAAAAAGGTGCCAAATATTATCACATCGTCGCTGCCCGTCAGCATGGCCCGAATTTTGAAGCGGTCGCCGACATTTATAAAGATGCGAAAAAATAAGCCCGTCGTGAACAGTATTCACCTGCTGGTCTGACAAAAGAAAAAGGCCCGGACAAATGTCCAGGCCTTTAAAATTTGGGCCGCCATCGAGGCCTCGAACCCCGTTCCCTACAACAAAAGTCGTTCGCTCTTCCAGATGAGCTAATGGCGGTTAGCCGTTTATCATTATCTGATTGAGAATTTACTCATCAGTGATAACGGGCTGAATAATACATAACTCAAATTAACCCTGCAAGAGCTAAAGTCCTTTTGAAACGCCTTTAATTCACTGTTTGCTTATTATTTGCGCGCCGATAGCAAATCAAAAGCGCATCCGTATCCCAACAACACCCTGAATGGGTTCCTCAATATGGCGACCCTGTCGGTAATTCATTTCACCATACAGCGTGGCGGTGCGAGTTACGTCGGCAGACAGACCCAGGCCATACTTACCGGAGGTACCGTTAAGATTATTATCAAAATGATTCACATTATTGATTACCGTGCGATTCGATTTTGCTAATTCCTGTTCAACCTCCACCTGAATGTATGGCGCAATAACAGTGTCATGGCTGGAAAAATGGCCTCCCGTGCGTATACCCATCCCGGCAATAAGAGAACGCGCCGCGCCTGTCTTCGCCCTCATCCCGTTTGACAAACGAATATCCGCATCATTAATTTGCGTCCCGGTAAGGCGAAAAAATGGCTCAACGGTGATGGTATCATCCGGCTGGAAAAGTATTCCGCTTTCAGTCGCGGCGCTCAGACCATATTGATGCCATTCTCCCGTTGCATTACCGCCATTGGTCATACGCACCCTGAGGTTATTATTTAATCTATTCGCTTTAACCACGCCATCAATATAAACGCCGTTGTGATGATACCAGGTGGCGTAGCCGCCAATACCGTAACTGTCCACATGGCTTTTTCCGCCCCGGGCGTGCAGGACATGATTTTTGGTCAGCGTGATAAACGCGCCGCTAACAAGCGTTCCATCCTGATATTCCGCCATTCGGTCTCCGCCCAGTTCCAAACCGTTTTGGTGCAGCGTATATTCAGCACCGCTACTGACCGAAACGTGGCTCTTTTTACCCAGATAATGGCCCCAGACATTCCCCTCGTCCGCCTTTCGCTCACGGCCTGAGTGATTACGGTAACTGCGCAGGCCGTCCATTTCTGAACGCATAACATTCAGGCCGACGGTCGCCAGGCTCAGGACTGCATCCGTAGAGGGGGTCGTAATCAGCGAACCGCCGCCATTGCCATTGTTATTCCCATTATCTCCTTCGCTGCCGCCGTCGCCCTCGTTATCTTCATTATCTTCATCGCCTTCGTTACCTTCATTGCCATCGGTCATCGCGCCGAGATACCAGACATTGCCGCTGTAGCCATCCTTATTCTGTTGATGATACAGCGTATAAAGATACGTACCGCCATCAATCGCGGCTGAGCGATGATAATTAGCGCTCACCAGAGAAAATTCCGCTTCACCGCGTTGATCGTGAATAAGATTCACCGTAAGGTCCCTGTCGTCGGCGATTTCATGTCCCGAGTCAAAAACCATGATAGTAAAGCTGCCAGCGCCCTGACCTATCTCGACAAAATTCGCGTTCTTTTTAGCCAGCGATGAGTTAAATAAAAAGTGACCTGAGCCGCTAAGATTATCAATGGTCAGAGCCGCATATTCGCCGTAACTGTCGAGCAGAAAACTTACGTTTCCTCCCTGGAGAGTGAGATTGCCGACATAAGCCGGGTCCAGATCCGCGGTGTCGTTATCAATGTCGGTAATATACAGCGTCCCGGCTAGCGTGATGTTATCGGCTACCGCACCGGCATCCATATAGACGCCTCCCGCCTGCCCGACATTCATAAAACCAGTCGCGCGTGCGCCATCATATAAATAAGAACGACCGCCATTGATTGTGGTGTCATTAATAATGGCATTATTCGCCACCGACTGGATCCCGGCGTCAATCCTCGTTCTGTCCGCATAACCTTCGCTATAAACGATCTGATGGCCGCCGTTAATATGCGTGTCTTCGGCCTGCGAGCCGAAATAAATATACTGGCGCGACGTATCATTAAGCTGCGTTTTTTTCGCCGTGGAGGCGGAAAAGTAAACATACTGAACGCTGTTATCATTCAGTATCGTATTTTCCACGAAGCCCGGCGCCCAGGTCTGGAATTGAAGTGTCTGAACACTGTTTCCGTTGAGAGTGGTATTCACCGCCAAACCACCGGTAAGCTGCTGACGAGCCGTTCCGTTAAGGGTTGTACCTTCTGCAACCGCATTTAAGCCAGAAATATACTGCGCGCCGTGATTAATCGTGGTGTCTGTCACCCGCGCGCTGTCACTCAGGTATTGTGAAGAGCCTTCCTCTATCGTTGTGTTTTTTGCATGCGCGTTATCCTTGAGCCATTGCTGCCCGCCGTTATTGAGCTGAGTGCCGGTGATTAGCGCATTTTCATAACCATACTGGCGTCCGCCGCTCCCCTGAACAACGGTATCCACCGCTTCAGAATAAACGTTTTGCGTACCATTGCTGTTGATAATCGTCCCCCTGGCAACGGCGTTATCTCTGACATTTTCAAAACCTTTATCGTTAAGTACCGTGCCGTAAGACGTGGCGTTATCCTGTAATTCTAAAACACCACTAATTTTTTGTGGGACAGACATTTCGACAATAATATTTTTTACGACAGCATCTCCATTGTATATTACTGTCTCGCCAGAAATGAGGCAGTTAATATTACAACGCTCATTCGTCGTTTCTGTTTCTACAGGAATTAATGATACCGCCCCGACAGCGGGCGACAACACCGCAAAACCGCAGGCCAGCGTAGAGGCAACAACATGATAAATAAGAGTGCTTGCGGAGGTATTTGCTGACCATCCTTGTGTGCTCATTTCATTTCTCACTTCAGGGACGCCACGGCAAAACCTGATATAACAACAGTGAACCAGACGTATCCTTTCATTAAAAGACAATTGACCTGCTGCGCATAATCACGCACGGGAGGGAATAAAAACCAATGACAGGCTTAAATCAAACGCGTCCATCTAAACACAGATAATGTAAACCAATAGTAAACCGGGACCTGCACAACAAGGAAAAATAATACGGAAATTCCTTATTAACACGGCAATATTTCTCGAATTATGTTGCTTATACCGTATTCGCGACAATAAAAAACGAGAACCTTTTGGCTCTCGCTCTTATTAATTCCAGAAAGTAAGGTAGCGTAAAATGTGAAGGCGCCGTTTACAGCGCCTGTGTCATCGGACGGAAAATAACCTCGTTCACACCGACACCTTCCGGCTCGCTGATAACAAATGCCACCCTGCGCACAGAGGTGTCCGGAGGGATACCGACTTGAGTACCATAATCCTGATTAGCCGCGTTTCATCACAAAAAGGAAGGGAGATAAAAATGCCAAAAGGCTCCCGGCGGAGCCTCAATTATTTTCGGTAGTCTACCGGTGTCTGACCGGAACGAATGTACTGTGTAATATTGTCAAATGTCACCATGACAGATTTGCAAAAAATGCATTTTGCGCCGAAAGGGTTTTTCTCGGTAACATCAAAAGCAGAGGTTCTGTACTGAGAACCATGACAACATGGACATCTGAAGTGGATATGAGGAGTCATAACGGTCACCTTAAAGTGCGGGCCTCTGGGGCCCTGGTCTACGCTAAATTCGACGTCCTGATCCTCATTTAACGTTTTAAAATTGTCGCTCTGAATTGCAGAAGAAGGGACAAACACATCTTTGCTGCCATCAGCCGGAGCAATAAAACCGAAACTTTTTTCAGCGTTGAATTCTTTTACTAAGCCTGTCTTTTTAATTGACATGATCGATACCTTAATTTGAGCCTTCCGGCGTAGGGTTTTTACAGAAACGACGAAGTGAATAGTGGGAAGACTCAAAGAAGGGACAAAGAGAATATACCTGAAATGAGAACTGCTTGAGTAAACAACTTTATAGATCGTTTGTTCTTAAACCGATGAGGTCATTAACGCATGGACGTATCCGTTAAGCAATGTTTATTTTAGCCATCCGGATATCCTTATAGCCAGAAAATAACTCTGGCGTTCTCTTTAAGCACGTGTATAGTGCCCCCTGTAATTAGCATTAAGGAATTTGTTTGTCCCATAAAATGACAGGAATTGTCAAAACCTTTGACTGCAAAAGCGGTAAAGGTCTAATCAGCCCCTCCGATGGCCGCAAAGATGTTCAGCTTCACATTTCCGCACTCAGCCTTCGCGATTCAGAAGTACTGACCCCTGGGTTACGCGTTGAGTTTTGTCGAATAAACGGTCTGCATGGCCCTTCAGCAGCGAATGTTTATCTTTCGTAATCTGTATTAACACCTTTCGCCCAGGAAAAACCGTGGTGCATCATTAGCCATTCGCTAACAGCCCGCAGTCAGTCTATACCTGGCAGACGTTATCGGAAAAAAATAAAAAACGGGAACCACTGGCTCCCGTTATGGTGTCACCCAGAATCTGAATTACATATTGGCGATGATCGCGTCACCAAACTCTGAACATTTCAGCAGCTTAGCGCCTTCCATCAGACGTTCGAAGTCATAGGTCACGGTCTT
Organism: Citrobacter sp. Cs237; assembly: GCF_030332325.1. NCBI lineage: Bacteria > Pseudomonadati > Pseudomonadota > Gammaproteobacteria > Enterobacterales > Enterobacteriaceae > Citrobacter > Citrobacter sp. Cs237. The sequence continues at coordinate 332,562 of NZ_JAOWIB010000109.1, forward strand.
CGCGGCAATCGCCCCTTCCATGCCTTTAACAATCAGGTCTGCGGCTTCGAACCACTGCATGTGGCGCAGCATCATTTCAGCAGAAAGGATGATGGAGCCCGGGTTCACTTTATCCTGACCTGCGTACTTCGGCGCGGTGCCGTGAGTCGCTTCAAACAGCGCGCACTCGTCGCCAATGTTCGCGCCCGGGGCGATACCGATGCCGCCAACCTGCGCAGCCAGCGCATCGGAAATATAGTCGCCGTTCAGGTTCATACAGGCGATAACGTCGTATTCCGCCGGACGCAGCAGGATTTGTTGCAGGAACGCATCGGCAATGACGTCTTTAATGACAATCTCTTTGCCGGTGTTCGGGTTCTTGATTTTCACCCACGGACCGCCATCGATCAGCTCGCCGCCGAACTCATCGCGCGCCAGCTGGTAACCCCAGTCTTTAAACGCGCCTTCGGTGAACTTCATGATGTTGCCTTTATGGACCAGGGTCACGGAGTCACGATCGTTAGTGATCGCGTACTCGATTGCCGCGCGCACCAGACGTTTGGTTCCTTCTTCAGAACACGGCTTGATACCGATACCGCAGTGCTCAGGGAAGCGGATTTTTTTCACGCCCATCTCTTCGCGCAGGAATTTAATCACTTTCTCAGCGTCCGCTGAGTCCGCTTTCCATTCAATACCTGCGTAGATGTCTTCAGAGTTTTCACGGAAGATAACCATGTCGGTCAGTTCCGGGTGTTTAACCGGGCTTGGGGTGCCCTGGTAATAACGCACCGGACGCAGGCAAACGTACAGGTCAAGTTCCTGACGCAGCGCAACGTTCAGAGAGCGGATACCGCCACCAACCGGGGTAGTCAGCGGGCCTTTAATCGCCACGCGGTATTCACGAATCAGATCCAGGGTTTCAGGGGGCAGCCAGACGTCCTGACCATAAACCTGGGTGGATTTTTCACCGGTGTAAATTTCCATCCAGGAGATTTTACGCTCACCTTTATAGGCTTTCTCGACCGCGGCATCGACCACTTTGAGCATGGCAGGGGTTACATCAACACCGATACCGTCGCCTTCGATAAACGGGATAATCGGATTCTCAGGAACGTTGAGTTTGCCGTTTTGCAGGGTGATCTTCTTACCTTCCGCCGGAACAACTACTTTGCTTTCCATTCACCTCTCCTTCGAGCGCTTCTGGTTTGCTCGTCTGTCATCGCGCTGCATGTGCCATTGCGTCCTGCTGCACGAATGCGTTAGAGCAATTTTTTGTTAATGTTTTGTAATGAGCATGTCAATACTACCCTAATGTTCGCCGCCATGAAAGACGCTCGTGATTAGGCTATAATGCGGCAATTGCTATAATCTGAAAATACCATGCAGAAAACTTCTTTTAGAAATCACCGGGTTGAGCGATTCAGCTCGCGACAAGCCACTAAGCGGCGCAAAGAAAACCAGCCAAAACGCGTGGTTTTATTCAATAAACCTTACGATGTTTTGCCACAATTTACTGACGAGGCCGGACGGCGCACCTTAAAAGATTTTATCCCCGTACAGGGGATTTATGCCGCAGGCCGTCTGGACCGGGACAGCGAAGGACTGTTGGTGCTGACCAACGACGGCGCGCTACAGGCGCGCCTGACGCAGCCGGGCAAACGCACCGGCAAAATCTATTTTGTGCAGGTTGAAGGCGACCCTACGACGCAAGCGCTGAACGCGCTGCGCGATGGCGTCACGCTGAACGATGGCCCCACCCTGCCCGCCGGCGTCGAGCTTGTCGCGGAGCCTGACTGGCTGTGGCCGCGCAACCCGCCGATTCGTGAGCGGAAAACCATCCCTACCCGCTGGCTGAAGATCACCTTATATGAAGGGCGTAACCGGCAGGTGCGGCGTATGACCGCGCACGTCGGGTTTCCGACGCTGCGTCTGATTCGCTATGCCATGGGGGATTACACGCTGGATAATCTCGCTAACGGCGAGTGGCGAGACGTCACCAATGCAAATAAAGGATAAAGTATGTTCAAACCACACGTCACGGTTGCCTGCATCGTCCATGCAGAAGACAAATTTTTAGTGGTCGAAGAAACGATAAACGGCAAAGCGTTGTGGAATCAGCCTGCCGGACATCTGGAAGCCGACGAAACGCTGGTGCAAGCGGCGGCGCGCGAGCTGTGGGAAGAAACCGGGATTAAGGCGCAACCTCAATACTTTATTCGTATGCATCAATGGATTGCGCCCGACAAAACGCCCTTTCTCCGCTTTCTGTTCTCTATTGAACTTGCCAATATGTGCGACACTGAACCGCATGACAGCGATATCGATTGCTGCCGCTGGGTCAGCGCAGAAGAGATTCTTCGCGCCCCGAACCTGCGTTCGCCGCTGGTGGCCGAAAGTATTCGCAGCTATCAGCGGCCAGAGCGTTATCCACTGGACATGGTCGGTGAATTTAACTGGCCGTTTACTGAGGGTGTCAACTAAAAGGGGTGCGTGATAGAATACGCCGCCTTGAAGTTCAATGTCGTGAGTATTCCAATGTCAGAAAGCCCAAAAAAAGTGATCGTCGGGATGTCCGGCGGTGTCGACTCTTCCGTTTCCGCCTGGCTGTTGCAACAACAGGGTTATCAGGTAGAAGGCCTGTTCATGAAGAACTGGGAGGAAGACGACGGTGAGGAATACTGCACCGCGGCGGCCGATCTGGCTGACGCGCAGGCCGTCTGCGATAAGCTCGGCATTGAACTGCACACCGTTAACTTTGCCGCAGAATACTGGGATAACGTCTTTGAGCTGTTCCTTGAGGAGTACAGAGCCGGACGTACGCCAAACCCGGATATTCTGTGCAATAAAGAGATCAAGTTTAAAGCGTTCCTTGAATTCGCCGCAGAAGATTTAGGCGCTGACTTTATCGCCACCGGGCACTACGTGCGCCGCGCTGATGTGGACGGCAAAAGCCGTCTGCTGCGCGGGCTCGACGGCAATAAAGACCAGAGCTACTTCCTGTATACCCTCAGCCATGAACAAATCGCGCAAAGCCTGTTCCCGGTAGGCGAACTGGCCAAGCCGCAGGTGCGTAAAATAGCCGAAGATCTGGGCCTGGTGACGGCAAAGAAAAAAGACTCCACCGGCATCTGTTTTATCGGCGAACGTAAGTTCCGCGAGTTTCTTGGCCGTTACCTGCCGGCACAGCCGGGTAAAATCGTTACCGTAGACGGCGAAGAGATTGGCCAGCACCAGGGGCTGATGTATCACACGCTGGGACAACGTAAAGGACTCGGCATCGGCGGCACCAAAGAAGGGACCGACGATCCCTGGTACGTGGTCGATAAAGACGTTGAGAACAACATCCTGGTTGTCGCGCAGGGCCATGAACACCCGCGCCTGATGTCCGTCGGCCTGGTGGCGCAACAGTTGCACTGGGTGGATCGCGAGCCGTTCACCGGCACAATGCGCTGCACGGTGAAAACACGCTATCGCCAGACTGACATTCCGTGCACCGTGAACGCGCTGGATGACGAACGCATCGAAGTGATCTTTGACGAACCGGTTGCCGCGGTCACGCCGGGCCAGTCGGCGGTCTTTTACCGTGGCGAAGTGTGCCTCGGCGGCGGCATTATCGAACAGCGCCTGCCGTTGCCGGTCTAATTTTTACCTCTTAAATACAAGGAAGCAGTGAACGTGGCAAAAAATTACTATGACATCACCCTCGCCCTGGCAGGTATTTGCCAGTCGGCACGCCTGGTGCAACAACTGGCGCACCAGGGACATTGTGATGCCGATGCACTCCACGTCTCACTGAACAGCGTCATTGATATGAACCCCAGCTCAACGCTGGGGGTGTTCGGCGGTAGCGAAGCCAATCTGCGCCTCGGCCTGGAGACCCTGCTCGGCGTGCTCAACGCCAGCAGTCGCCAGGGGCTAAACGCAGAGCTAACCCGCTATACCCTGAGCCTGATGGTGCTGGAGCGCAAACTCTCCGCCGCCAAAGGCGCGCTGGATACCCTGGGCGATCGTATTAATGGCCTGCAGCGCCAGCTGGAACACTTCGATCTTCAATCGGAAACGCTGATGAGCGCCATGGCCGGCATTTATGTCGACGTCATCAGCCCGCTGGGACCGCGTATTCAGGTGACGGGTTCCCCCGCCGTACTGCAAAGCCCGCAGGTGCAGGCCAAAGTTCGCGCCTCGCTGCTGGCAGGGATTCGCGCCGCCGTGCTCTGGCACCAGGTTGGCGGAGGCCGCCTGCAGCTCATGTTTTCCCGTAATCGCCTGACCACTCAGGCAAAACAAATTCTTGCTCATTTAACCCCGGAGTTGTGATCTATGGAATTATCCTCACTGACCGCCGTTTCCCCTGTCGATGGACGCTACGGCGATAAAGTCAGCGCGCTGCGCGGGATTTTCAGCGAATACGGTTTGCTGAAATTCCGCGTACAGGTAGAAGTACGCTGGCTGCAAAAACTGGCCGCGCACGCAGCGATCAAGGAAGTTCCTGCTTTTGCTGCCGACGCAAACGGTTTCCTCGACGCTATCGTGGCAAACTTCAATGAAGAAGACGCCGCGCGCATTAAAACCATCGAGCGCACCACCAACCACGACGTCAAAGCAGTCGAGTATTTCCTGAAAGAGAAAGTGGCGGAGGTGCCTGAGCTGCACGCGGTTTCCGAATTCATTCACTTTGCCTGCACCTCAGAAGATATTAATAACCTCTCACACGCGCTGATGCTGAAAACCGCGCGCGACGAAGTGATCCTGCCGTACTGGCGCAAAATGATCGACGCGGTAAAAGATCTTTCCGTGCAGTATCGCGACATCCCCCTTCTCTCCCGTACTCACGGTCAACCGGCAACACCGTCGACCATGGGCAAAGAGATGGCAAACGTGGCCTACCGCATGGAGCGCCAGTTCCGCCAGCTGAACCAGGTAGAAATCCTGGGTAAAATCAACGGCGCGGTCGGTAACTATAACGCACACATCGCCGCGTATCCGGAGGTTGACTGGCACCAGTTCAGCGAAGAATTTGTCACCTCGCTGGGCATTCAGTGGAACCCGTACACCACCCAGATTGAGCCGCACGACTACATCGCCGAACTGTTCGACTGTATCGCCCGTTTCAACACCATTCTGATCGACTTCGATCGTGACGTCTGGGGTTACATCGCGCTGAACCACTTCAGGCAAAAAACCATTGCGGGCGAAATCGGGTCTTCCACCATGCCGCATAAAGTAAACCCGATCGACTTTGAAAATTCCGAAGGTAACCTGGGCCTGTCAAACGCGGTTCTGCAACATCTGGCCAGCAAACTGCCCGTGTCCCGCTGGCAGCGCGACCTGACGGATTCAACCGTGCTGCGTAACCTGGGCGTGGGTATTGGTTACGCGCTGATCGCCTATCAGTCCACCCTGAAAGGGGTAAGCAAACTGGAAGTGAACCGCGATCGTCTGCTGGACGAACTGGATCACAACTGGGAAGTATTGGCAGAGCCGATCCAAACCGTAATGCGTCGCTATGGCATTGAAAAACCGTATGAAAAGCTGAAAGAGCTGACCCGCGGCAAACGCGTTGACGCTGAAGGGATGAAGCAGTTTATCGACGGTCTGGCGCTGCCGGAAGACGAAAAAACGCGGCTGAAAGCGATGACCCCGGCGAATTACATTGGTCGCGCCGTGACAATGGTTGATGAGCTAAAATAAGCCACCCGCCTGTGCCGGATGATGATGCAACGGCATCTTATCCGGCCTGCAATGGCCAGACGTGTTTTCCGTGCCGGTGCGCTTCCGGCATTTCCCCTTCCCCGGTTTATTAAATGTTTATCCCCACAGCAACATAATCAGCGTTAAACTATTCATACCGTATATATAGGGAGAAAAGATGATGCGCGTACTGGTTGTTGAGGATAATGCGTTGTTACGCCACCACCTGAAGGTGCAACTTCAGGATGCAGGACATCAGGTTGATGACGCCGAAGATGCCAAAGAGGCCGACTATTATCTTAACGAACACGTGCCAGATATCGCGATCGTCGATCTCGGACTACCCGATGAAGACGGGCTGTCGCTGATCCGTCGCTGGCGCGGGAATGACGTTTCCCTACCGGTTCTGGTGCTGACTGCGCGCGAAGGCTGGCAGGACAAAGTGGAGGTGCTGAGCGCGGGGGCGGATGACTATGTCACCAAACCGTTTCACATTGAGGAAGTGGTGGCACGCATGCAGGCGTTGATGCGGCGTAACAGCGGCCATGCCTCACAGATTATCTCCATTCCCCCTTTCCAGGTCGATCTTTCTCGCCGTGAACTGTCGGTGAACGATGAAGTCATTAAGCTGACCGCCTTTGAATACACCATTATGGAAACGCTGATCCGTAATAACGGCAAAGTGGTCAGTAAAGATGCGCTGATGTTACAGCTCTATCCGGATGCTGAACTGCGTGAAAGTCATACCATTGACGTTTTGATGGGCCGTCTGCGCAAGAAGATTCAGGCGCTGTATCCCCATGACGTGATTACCACCGTCCGTGGTCAGGGATATCTGTTCGAACTGCGCTAATGAATAAACTGCTGCGTCACCTTTTTCCGCTGTCTCTGCGGCTACGCTTTTTACTGGCGACTGCAGGGGTGGTGCTGGTGCTGTCTCTGGCCTATGGCGCAGTCGCGCTGGTGGGCTATAGCGTCAGCTTTGACAAAACGACCTTCCGCCTGCTGCGCGGCGAGAGCAATCTTTTCTATACGCTCGCCAGGTGGGAGGACAATAAGATCCATGTCGAGATCCCGGAGCATCTCGATATGCAAAGCCCCACGATCTCGTTGATTTATGATGAAAACGGCAAGCTGCTCTGGGCGCAGCGTAATGTGCCGTGGCTGGTAAAACTTATTCATCCCGACTGGCTGAAAACCAACGGTTTTCACGAAATCGAAGCCGATATTGACGCCACCAGCACGCTGGTAAACGAAGACCACTCGGTGCAGGCGCAACTGAAAGAGGTACGGGAAGACGATGACGACGCGGAAATGACCCACTCGGTCGCGGTAAACGTCTACCCGGCGACGGCGCGTATGCCGCAGTTGACGATTGTGGTGGTCGACACAATTCCCATTGAGCTTAAACGCTCTTATATGGTCTGGAGCTGGTTTATTTACGTGCTGGCAGCCAACCTGCTGCTGGTGATTCCGTTGCTGTGGGTGGCGGCCTGGTGGAGCCTGCGCCCTATCGAGGCGCTGGCGCGCGAAGTCCGGGAACTGGAGGAACACCATCGCGAACAGTTAAACCCGGAAACCACGCGCGAACTGACCAGTCTGGTGCGCAACCTTAATCGTCTGCTGAAAAGCGAACGCGAACGCTACGATAAGTACCGAACCACGTTGACCGACCTGACCCATAGCCTGAAGACGCCGCTGGCCGTGCTGCAAAGTACGCTGCGTTCAATGCGCAGTGAAAAGCTGAGCGTTAGCGACGCCGAGCCGGTGATGCTTGAACAAATCAGCCGTATCTCTCAGCAGATTGGCTATTACCTGCATCGCGCCAGTATGCGTGGCGGTGGCGTACTGCTCAGCCGGGAACTGCATCCGGTGGCCCCTTTACTGGATAACCTGACCTCGGCGCTCAATAAGGTTTATCAGCGTAAAGGCGTCACTATCAGCCTCGATATTTCACCGGAAGTGAGTTTTGTCGGTGAACAGAACGACTTTGTCGAAGTGATGGGCAACGTGCTGGATAACGCCTGCAAATATTGCCTCGAATTTGTCGAAATTTCCGCCCGCCAGGCCGACGACCATCTGCATATTGTGGTGGAAGATGACGGTCCCGGCATCCCGCAGAGCAAGCGCGATCTGGTGTTTGATCGCGGTCAGCGGGTGGATACACTGCGTCCGGGCCAAGGCGTGGGACTGGCGGTCGCTCGTGAAATTACCGAGCAATACGACGGCAAGATTATCGCCAGCGACAGTCTGTTGGGCGGCGCCCGAATGGAGGTAATTTTTGGACACCAGCAGCCGGGGCAAAAAGACGATTAACGCCGAAAATCACGGGACCTTCGCTAATAAATATGCGCTCACTACATTCATCCTGTTACGCATCCGTTATAATCGGTTGCAACGAACAGCCTGTGGATGCGCAATATGGAATACCAATTAACTCTCAACTGGCCCGACTTTCTTGAACGCCACTGGCAAAAACGCCCGGTGGTGTTGAAACGCGGCTTTAATAACTTCATCGATCCGCTCTCTCCTGACGAACTGGCGGGGCTGGCGATGGAAAGCGAAGTCGACAGCCGTCTGGTAAGCCATCAGGATGGCAAATGGCAGGTCAGCCACGGTCCGTTTGAAAGCTACGATCATCTCGGCGAGAACAACTGGTCGCTGCTGGTTCAGGCCGTTAACCACTGGCACGAGCCCACCGCCGCGCTCATGCGCCCTTTCCGCGCCCTGCCGGACTGGCGTATTGACGACCTGATGATCTCGTTCTCGGTACCCGGCGGCGGCGTGGGTCCGCATCTGGATCAGTACGATGTCTTTATCATTCAGGGGACTGGCCGCCGTCGCTGGCGCGTCGGTGAAAAGTTGCAAATGAAGCAGCATTGCCCGCATCCGGACCTTTTACAGGTCGATCCGTTTGAGGCGATCATTGATGAAGAACTGGAGCCGGGCGATATCCTGTATATCCCGCCGGGATTCCCGCACGAAGGCTATGCGCTGGAAAACGCAATGAACTATTCCGTCGGCTTCCGCGCACCGAATACCCGCGAACTGATCAGCGGGTTTGCCGACTATGTGCTGCAACGCGAACTGGGCAGCACGTATTACAGCGACCCGGACGTTCCCCCACGTGAGCACCCGGCTGACGTGCTACCGCAGGAAATGGACAAACTGCGCACGATGATGCTCGATCTGATTAACCAACCGGAACACTTTAAGCAATGGTTTGGGGAATTTATCTCCCAGTCTCGCCACGAGCTGGATATCGCCCCGCCGGAGCCGCCGTATCAGCCCGACGAAATCTACGATGCCCTGAAGCAGGGCGACGTGCTGGTACGCCTGGGTGGTCTGCGCGTTCTGCGCGTGGACGGTGAGGTATACGCCAACGGCGAGAAGATCGACTCTCCGCATCGTCCGGCGCTGGAAGCGCTTGCCAGCCACATCGTGCTTACCGCCGAAAACTTTGGCGATGCGCTGGACGATCCGTCCTTCCTGGCGATGCTGGCCGCGCTGGTCAACAGCGGCTACTGGTTCTTCGAAGGGTAAGTCGGCGCTTCGCTTATCCGGCCTGCAGGATCACCTCCCGTAGGCCGGACAATACGGCGCCATCCGGTCTCAACAAGACGACGGCTGCTTCGCCGTCAGCTCAGCGATACGCACAATCACCTGTACCGCTTTTTCCATGCCTTCCAGCGTCACAAACTCATGCTTGCCATGATAGTTGTAGCCGCCGGTGAACAAGTTCGGGCACGGCAGTCCCATAAACGACAGCTGCGCGCCGTCGGTGCCGCCGCGGATCGGCTTCATATCCGGTTCAATATCGCAGTCGCGCATGGCCTGCTGGGCGATGTCGAGGATATGCGGGTACTCAGCCACTTTCTCTCGCATGTTGTAATAACTGTCCTCGATCACCAGTTCGATATAGCAGTCCGGGTGTAGCCCTTTGCCCACCTTTTTGGCGATCTCCATCATCTTGCGCTTCCGCGCTTCAAACTGTTTGCGGTCGAAGTCGCGAATGATGTAGTGCATATCGGCGCGATCGACGGTGCCTTTCATGCTCGCCAGGTGATAAAAGCCTTCGTAGCCGTCGGTGGTTTCCGGGCTTTCATCTGCGGGCACCTCGTTATGAATACGCGCCGCCAGCGACAGGGCGTTCACCATCACCCCTTTCGCGGTGCCGGGATGAACGTTATTGCCGACAATCTTGATGTTCACGGACGCCGCGTTGAAGTTCTCAAACTCCAGTTCGCCGACGCCGCCACCGTCAACGGTGTAAGCCCACTTCGCGTTAAACGCCGCGACATCAAAGTGCTTCGCCCCCTTGCCCACTTCTTCATCCGGGGTAAAGGCCACCCGAATATCGCCATGGGGGATGTTTTTCTCTTTCAGTACCGCCAGCGCGGTCATGATTTCCGCCACGCCCGCTTTGTCGTCCGCGCCAAGCAGCGTTTTACCGTCTGTGGTGATCAGCGTTTGTCCCAGCAACTGATGCAGCACCGGGAACATGACCGGCGACAGCACCTCATCGCCAATGCCGAGCGCAATATCACCGCCGCGATAATTTTCAACAATTTGCGGATTCACGTTTTTGCCGCTGAAATCTGGTGAGGTATCCACATGTGAAATGAAACCGATAGCAGGGATATCGCCGGGGATATTCGCCGGCAGCGTCGCCATCAGCGTCCCTTTGTCGCTTAACGTCACATTGACCAGCCCCATCTCTTCGAGCTGTTGTTTGAGCAAATGTAATAGCTTCCACTGTCCCTCTGTACTGGGAACCTGTCTCACACCCGCTTTCGACTGGGTATCCAACGAAACGTAGTGTAGAAAACGCTCAAGTAGTTTATCCATGCAGTCATCCTCACTATTTGTGACAACATTATCAGGAAGCCACAAAAGACAAATATTGCGTCAGGTCACTTTTATCCCCGCAAACGAGAATATTTCTCTTCAGACCCCTACTGACTATAACAAGGATTGGCGATTACAGTGGTTTGCCGTAGAATGACCGCCCTCTTTAAGAGTCACCAAGGTGGTCAACCACAAACCCCGTATCGGTCAGCCATCCGATACGTCTACATGGGACAGAGAAAAAAATTGAATAAACAACCGCGTTCGCTTTCACCGCTGGTTCTTTTATCAGGTATCAGCAAAAGCTTCGATGGCAAAGAGGTCATTTCCCAGTTGGATCTGACTATCAATAATGGCGAGTTCCTCACGCTGCTGGGTCCTTCAGGCTGCGGTAAAACAACCGTGCTTCGCCTGATAGCCGGTCTGGAAACCGTGGATTCCGGTCAGATTATGCTGGATAACCAGGACATCACCCACGTTCCGGCAGAAAACCGCTACGTAAACACCGTTTTCCAGAGCTATGCGTTATTCCCCCACATGACCGTTTTTGAAAATGTGGCCTTTGGGTTACGTATGCAAAAAACCCCGGCGGCGGAAATTGCCCCGCGCGTAACTGAAGCGCTGCGGATGGTGCAACTGGAAGAGTTCGCACAGCGCAAACCGCATCAGCTTTCCGGCGGTCAGCAGCAGCGCGTGGCCATCGCCCGGGCAGTCGTCAATAAACCGCGTCTTTTGCTGCTGGATGAGTCACTCTCGGCGCTGGACTATAAACTGCGAAAGCAGATGCAGAACGAACTGAAAGCCTTGCAGCGTAAGCTCGGCATCACGTTCGTCTTCGTCACCCACGACCAGGAAGAAGCGCTCACCATGTCCGACCGCATTGTGGTCATGCGCGACGGACGCATTGAGCAGGACGGCACGCCGCGTGAAATTTACGAAGAGCCAAAAAACCTGTTCGTTGCCGGATTCATTGGCGAAATTAATATGTTCAATGCGACAGTCATTGAACGGTTAGACGAACAGCGGGTACGCGCGAACGTTGAAGGCCGCGAGTGCAATATCTATGTGAATTTTGCCGTTGAGCCAGGGCAACAACTGCACGTTCTCCTGCGCCCGGAAGATTTGCGCGTGGAAGAAATTAACGACGATTCGCCTGGCGAAGGGCTTATCGGCTACGTGCGCGAGCGCAACTACAAGGGGATGACCCTTGAGTCGGTTGTCGAACTGGAAAATGGTAAGATGGTGATGGTCAGTGAATTCTTCAATGAAGACGATCCCGACTTTGACCACTCGCTCGACCAGAAAATGGCCGTTAACTGGGTAGAAAGCTGGGAGGTCGTACTGGCTGATGAAGAACACAAGTAAATTCCAGAATGTGGTGATTATCACTATCGTCGGTTGGCTTGTGTTGTTTGTCTTTCTGCCCAACCTGATGATCATTGGCACCAGCTTTTTGACCCGTGACGATGCAAATTTCGTCAAAATGGTCTTTACGTTGGACAACTACACGCGTCTGCTCGATCCGCTCTATTTCGACGTGCTGCTGCACTCGCTGAATATGGCGCTGATTGCCACCCTCGCCTGTCTGGCACTGGGTTATCCGTTTGCCTGGTTTCTGGCGAAACTGCCGCAAAAAGTGCGTCCGCTGCTGCTGTTTCTGCTGATCGTCCCCTTCTGGACTAACTCGCTGATCCGCATTTACGGGCTGAAAATTTTCCTTAGCACCAAAGGCTACCTTAACGAGTTTCTGCTGTGGCTGGGAGTCATCGACACGCCTATTCGCATTATGTTTACGCCGGGGGCGGTGATTATCGGTCTGGTCTATATCCTGCTGCCATTTATGGTTATGCCGCTTTATTCCAGCATCGAAAAGCTCGATAAACCGCTGCTGGAAGCGGCGAAAGATCTCGGCGCCAGCAAGCTGCAAACCTTTATCCGCATTATCATTCCGCTGACCATGCCAGGCATTATCGCGGGCTGTCTGCTGGTGATGCTGCCGGCGATGGGTCTGTTTTACGTCTCCGATCTGATGGGCGGCGCGAAAAACCTGCTGATCGGTAACGTGATTAAGGTACAGTTCCTGAACATCCGCGACTGGCCGTTCGGCGCAGCGACCAGCATTACGCTGACCATCGTGATGGGCCTGATGCTGCTGGTTTACTGGCGCGCGTCGCGACTGCTGAATAAGAAGGTGGAACTCGAATGATCGGTCGACTGCTCCGCGGCGGTTTTATGACCGCTATCTACGCGTACCTGTATATTCCCATCATTATTTTGATTGTGAATTCCTTTAACAGCTCGCGATTCGGCATTAACTGGCAGGGATTTACCACAAAATGGTATGGCCTGTTGATGAATAATGACAGCCTGCTGCAGGCCGCTCAGCACTCGCTGACGATGGCGATCTTTTCTGCTACTTTCGCCACGCTGATCGGTTCGCTGACCGCGGTAGCGCTGTATCGTTACCGTTTTCGCGGGAAACCGTTCGTCAGCGGTATGCTGTTTGTGGTGATGATGTCGCCGGATATCGTGATGGCGATTTCGCTGCTGGTCCTGTTTATGCTGCTTGGCATCCAGCTCGGCTTCTGGTCGCTGCTGTTCTCGCATATCACGTTCTGTCTGCCTTTCGTGGTGGTGACGGTCTACTCGCGTCTGAAAGGATTTGACGTGCGAATGCTGGAAGCGGCAAAAGATCTGGGCGCCAGCGAACTGACTATTCTGCGTAAAATCATCCTGCCGCTGGCAATGCCGGCGGTGGCGGCAGGCTGGCTACTGAGCTTTACCCTGTCAATGGACGATGTGGTGGTCTCGTCGTTCGTCACCGGACCGGGTTATGAAATTCTGCCATTGAAAATATACTCCATGGTGAAAGTCGGCGTCTCACCGGAGGTGAATGCGCTGGCGACAATCCTGTTGGTGCTGTCGCTGGTGATGGTGATTGCCAGCCAGCTGATCGCTCGCGATAAAACGAAGAGCCTGTCTCGTCAGGCGTAAGTGTTGTTCAATCCGCCTGGAGAGTCAGGCGTTAATCTCAGGGGACGTTAAATGAAAAAATGGTCACGCCACCTGCTCGCGGCAGGCGCTCTCGCTATCGGTATGAGCGCCGCGCACGCGGACGACAGTAAAACGCTCTATTTCTACAACTGGACCGAGTATGTTCCGCCAGGTCTGCTGGAACAGTTCACCAAAGAGACCGGCATTAAGGTTATCTATTCGACCTATGAGTCGAATGAAACCATGTACGCCAAGCTCAAAACCTATAAAGAAGGCGCGTACGATCTGGTGGTTCCGTCCACCTATTACGTGGATAAAATGCGCAAAGAAGGCATGATCCAGAAGATCGACAAGTCGACGTTGACCAACTTCAGCAACCTTGACCCTGACATGCTGAACAAGCCATTTGACCCAAACAACGACTACTCCATTCCGTATATCTGGGGGGCGACGGCCATTGGCGTCAACAGCGACAGCATTGACCCGAAAACCGTCATCAGCTGGGCCGATTTGTGGAAACCGGAATACAAAGGCAGCCTTCTGTTGACCGACGATGCGCGAGAAGTGTTCCAGATGGCGCTGCGCAAACTGGGTTATTCCGGCAACACCACCGATCCGAAAGAGATTGAAGCGGCGTACAACGAGCTGAAAAAACTGATGCCAAACGTGGCGGCTTTTAATTCCGACAACCCGGCAAATCCGTACATGGAGGGTGAAGTCAACCTCGGGATGGTATGGAACGGTTCTGCGTTCGTGGCGCGCCAGGCGGGTACGCCGCTGGAAGTCGTCTGGCCGAAAGAAGGCGGTATCTTCTGGATGGACAGCCTCGCCATTCCGGCAAACGCGAAAAATAAAGAAGGCGCGCTTAAGCTGATCAATTTCCTGCTGCGCCCGGATGTGGCGAAAGAAGTAGCGGAAACCATCGGTTACCCGACGCCAAACCTGGCGGCGCGTAAGCTACTCAGCCCGGAAGTCGCCAATGACAAATCGCTCTACCCGGATGCGGAAATCGTCAGCAAAGGGGAATGGCAGAACGACGTAGGCGCGGCCAGCGCAATCTACGAAGAGTATTATCAGAAGTTGAAAGCAGGACGCTGATCCTGCCCTGCGCCGGGCGGCGGCCTCCCCTGCCCGGCCAGATCATCATCCTCCTTCTTCCCCGCCCCGGTGCGGATATTTTTCCTCCTTCGCCACCAGAAACTGCATCAGTTCACAGTCCGACCTGAGCCTGAATTTATGCATGAGCGCATGGCGATGGGCCAGTACGGTTTTCTGACCAATGTTCATCTGCGCGCCGATCTGCCGGGACGTCAGGCCGGAGAGCAACAGACGTATCAGATGCTGCTGCTTATCTGAAACGCGCTTATGGGAACAACTGACGCAGGAACGTTTAACGCCCTCATCTTTATCTTGCCGGGTTAACGGCCAGTGATGTGCTATCGTATTGCGCAGATGGTCAACCGTGGCGTTATGGGCCATCAACACAATTTGGCGCAGGCAATCCGGCAGTTCGCCGCGAGCGGGAACGTGACGCTGTTCGACAATGCCAATCATCAACCCGGCCTTACAATGTAATAATTCCGGATGGCACAGATAGGCCTCTCCCGGACGCAGAACAGCAACGAGAATATCCGCCGCCCTGATTTTATCTGGATGATAATCAGCAAAAATGACCGTCTGCTGTTCGTCTTCCTGCTGGAATATTTCCGCCAGCAGCGCGGTCAGCCCAAATTTATAAAAGCTATCATCACAGCGGATAATGATATTCATAAAGCGCCTGTCAACGTTTTACTGATAGGTCATTGAAACGGTCACGACAGCATTAACGGTGCCCGGCATGACATGTCCCTGCTGGCTCACGATGCGGGCGCGCAGTTGCCATGTATAACGCTGACTTTCCACCTGACCGCTAAGTGATTTTCCATCCCCAAGCGGCTGTCCATCGCGGCTCTGAAGCTGTACCGCCACCGGCGTCGCCGTTCCGACGTTTTGATATCGGTCCTGCGGTTGGTTTTGATCCGGACTGCCATTAAACATGACGGTTACCTGAGTAGTGCCCGCGGGACAGTTTTCCACACTCAAATCGAACGCCACCCATGGCGTGGTTGAGCCCGGGGTGTACATCGACGACGCGGTAACCGACTGATCGGCGGTAAGGTCGACCGTTTTCGTTACGCTGTCGCTGCTGATCTGACACGGCGCCGCTTTTACGTTGCCGGTGACGTACAGCGCCACCGGATCGCCAATGCTCCACGCCGGCGCAGAAAATAACATCGCTATTGCCAGTCCTTGTTTACCGGGCATTTTCATCACCTGCTATTGATACGTTACATTCAGCGTTGCCGTGGCATTCGCACTGCCCGGCTTAACAACAGCCCTGGTCTGGTAATAACGCGCCGTCAGGGGAAACGCTTCCTGCCCACCCGCCGATTGTTTCAGCAGGATGCGGTTGTTCAGCTGCAGCGGAATCGTGTTGTAAAGCAGTTGCACCCCAACACCTTCCGCCGTGCCGGGCATCCCCTGCCCGTTGAGCGCCAGAACGCCGGAATCGCCGCTGACATCCGGGTTTGGCGTTCCGCTCAGTTCAATGTTGATATTGGTTGAAGGATCGCAATTCAATCCCAGGGTTTGCGTATCGCCGCGCGAGGGGATAAATCCTGGTCGGTCTGAAAATGCGCTGGCATTAATATCGCCGAGATTAAAATTAATCACCTGGCTGGAAAGCGAACAGGCTAATACCGTGACCTGACTTGCGGCGTCCAGCGAAATTTGCACAAAGTGATTGTCCGGCGCGCCATACCAGCCCTGCGCGATTAATCCAGGGGTTAAGGGGCCAGAGGTGATGTTTCCGGTTTTATAAAAAATGACGTCATAATTACCGAGGTAATAGAGCGTCTTAATATTCGCGCCATAAGATGGCAGCATGAAATTACCGGCGTCGAACGACGTGCGGATCCCGACGCCGTCGAGGTTAGTGTTATACACTCCGCTCATGGACGCGGGCGTGGCGGATAAGTAATTAAACGTATAGCCGCCATTGCAACTCGCGACGCCAGTGGATGAAAACGACGCCAGTTCAACAAATCCGGAGACCCGGACGCGGGCAATTTCCGCGCCTGCGCCTGTATCACGCTGCACCAGAATATTGCCTGTCGACACGGTTCGAATCAGCGGCGCCGTTATTTCGCACACGTCGGCGGAACACAGACCGGAAAATACCAGGAGTAACGCGCCGAATAAAAAATGAAATTGCCGCACGGTATTGTTCTCATTGCCATAAGTGAAGTATTCAGCGACAAAGGCTGTTGGCGACGTTGACGCCGGAATACTGTTCTGTCGCATCCAGCGAATAAGCGGCGCGACAGCGCTGTCGCGGGCCGTCTCCCCAGACGACATCCAGCGTGCCCTGCCGTTCCATTCCGCTGAGATAAACCTGTCCGTCATCGCCCACAATAAACCCCGGCCCCTTTGCGCCGCTAACGCTGGCAACCGAACCAAACGGCACCGGTAGCCCGTTATCACGGCGTAAATTCAGCAACAGGCGCTGCCCGACGCTGGCGATAAACTCCGCACGCACGACGGCGCCGCGCGTCGGCACAACGTTTTTATTGGTCAACGCCAGTTCCACGTTGTCGGGAACGGTTAGCGTATCCAGTCCGATATCGTTTTTACGATACGGCGATACGTTACTGGCCAGGGTATAGCCGCGAAAATCGGTTTTGACGCCGCTCTGATTTTTCACCCCGACACCGCCTGCGCCCGGCGCTTTAATTAACACGTTAGTTTCTCCCAGCGGCTGGGACAGCGTAACGCCGTCAGCGTGCGCCAACACGCCGCCGGCCAGGGCATAGTTCACCCGCTGGATCGCGCGGTCGTAGCTGTAGCCGCCGCTCAGTTCCCCATAGGTTCCCTTATAGTCGGCGTTCAGACTGCCGGTATAGCCCACGTCATCCGAACCGTATCCCTGCTGGATATTCCAGCTCAGGGCATTTCCTGCCAGCGCCATACCGCTGACTCCGATGCTTTGGGTCGTGCCGCCGCTGCGGCTGTGGTTCAGGCCAGAATGAGCCCAGGTATTTGCCATAAACGCCGTCAGCGGCATGCTGACGTTAAGGGCTATCTGGCGATCGCTCTCCGCATGACCGTGATTGCCTGACTGACTGTTTTGACTCTGCGTCCAGCTAATTCCGTAGCTGAGTTGCTTCCAGGTGTTGTTATAGCTGACACTCAGCGACTGCATGGGTTTACCTGAATGCCAGTAATCTTCCCGCACCGCAGTGAGCGACAGCGAACCTGCGCCTGCGCCAAGACTCTGGCTGACGTTAGCCTCCATGCGATTACGCCGCTTCTGCGACAGCATGTTACCGCCACCGTAGGTATCAAACACGTCCTGCATGGCGTAATAACCGCGTGTTGAGTAGCGATAACCGGCAATCGCGAAATTCGTTCCGGTCGCCACGCTGTTTTTGCTGTAGCGAATGCGCCAGGACTGTCCCTGCGCCTTCCCGGCTTCATGTGGTCGGGCCCATGACTGAATCACATCGCCAGAAACCGCCCCTACGACACCGAGGTTTTTGCCCACCCCCATCGCCATCGCGCGGTAGCGATCAGCGATCTGTATTCCCCCGTAAACGGTAAACGCGTGGGGTAAACCATACATCGCCGTCCCCTGGGAAAATGGAGCGCGCTCCACCCGGCTGTCGTAAGTACGGTAGCGGCCCGCGGTAAGCGAAAATTTGAAGCGTCCTTCACGCTGGAGTACCGGTAATGAGGCAAACGGCACGGTGAAATGCTGCTCGCTGCCGTCGGCTTCTTTCAGGGTCACCTCAAGATCGCCGGCCCCGCCAGTCGGGTACATATCACTGATCTCAAACGCGCCGGGCGCGACGTAACCTTGATAAATCTGATAGCCGTTTTGCCGGATAATAATTTGCGCATGCGTACGGGCGATCCCCCGGACCACCGGCGCATAACCTTTCAGCGAATCCGGCAGCATGTCGTCATCTGACGCAAGCTGACCGCCGCGAAACGGAATGCTGTCAAAAACATCGGCGGGCGAGGCGCTGTCGCCCAGAACCACCTGCGCTTTCAAGGGAATAATGTTGCGCTGCAGATAGGTGTAAACCGTATCCCAGCGCTCGTTGCCCTCGCTGTCGCGATTCCAGGTGGTGTAGTTACGCAGACGCCAGGGGCCGATATTCATGCCCGGTCGCAGATTGGCGTACTGACTGTTGCGGGTTAAGCCGGTATTTTTTTCCCGGCTATTGTCCCCGCTCAGGCTGTAATTCAGCATTGCCGCGGTTATCCCTTCGTCCCACAGTTCCGGCGCGACATAGCCCCGCGCGTGGGCGGAAAGCGCAGCCTGTGGCATACTTAGCATCAGTTTCTGGGAGGAAAATGACAGTTCACTGGATGCCTGAGGGATCGCTGACAGCTCCGCACAGTCGCCTTTCGCCATTAACCCCGAATAGACGTCAGTTCTCACCCCGTAGCGCTGTAAAATAACGTCGCTCAGGCAGGGTTGAAGGTTTCCGTCATCATCCCTGACAAAGGCAACCTCCCGGGTCTCCCGGAGCTCTCCGTTAAGGAGAATATCGACCCGATAGGTTCCTTCTGCCTGCTGACCCGTTTCAAAACCAGAAAGGTCAATTTCCCCGGATGCGCTTTGGGTTCGTTCAAGTAACGCCGGGTTGAAATAATCTCTTCCCTTCGCCTCATTCAGCACAGCTGAAATCATTAATGAGATAAACATCGCCAGTCGGATCGGGGGAAGGTGATTTCTGTAATTTGCTATCATCATTGACTTTATTCCCCGACAGCCATCCCTGGCTATATTGCAGCGCGATGCGCGTCGCCTGTCCCGCCATAATCGTTAATGATTTTAAAGGTGACGGCTCCGCCACTGACGCCGGACGGCAGCACGAAACGGGCGGTACTTTCCGGCGCAACGAATGTCACATCGTTCACTTTTTTACCTGCCACGGTAATTTCATTAAAATTAATAAAGTATGCGGAAGGATTTTTTACCTGAATAAACTTTCCGTCCAGCCGCCAGATTAATTTCTCTGCCTGCGCTTCCGGCGTCGACTGACGCAGTTGACCGGGACGATAAATGAGTTTTATTCGTGTCTTTACGGCGATTTGCAACGTATTGTCCTTTCGCGCTGCCGACGGGATTGACTTAATGTTCAACCAGAACAACGATTCTTTATTTTCCGGCAAATTTCCGCTGCGGATAATTCGCATTACGTTTTGCTGACCGTTATCCAGACGATAAAGCGGCGGCGTAATAATAAACGGGGCTTTTGTTCGAGCCGCATCCGGTAATTCAATCCACGATTGAATTAAATACGGGATGGTATCGGGATTACTGACGCTCAGAGAGGCCTCTTTTTTTTCACCATCATAAATAACGCGCGTACCGCCAACGGAAACGCCAGCGTGAGTCATCGAAATACCCATCGCGAAAAACACGGGGAACAGGACGCAACAACGTAATGCATTCATACTAAACCTCTGAAAGGGCCAAATACTGGCCCTTAAACGGCGCAGGTAAATCAGTTATAGTTAACGGTAAAATTGGCGACAGCGTTAGCCGGCCCCGCCATCACAGTGGCGCTGGTGGCGACATAAGCCGCGTAAAAATCCAGATGATTATCCGCGGTACTGGATAACGGATACGAATAGCCGTTCACCTCGTTCAGCCCAAGGTTGCTTTTATCCGCTGTTTTCAGTCGAATCGCCACGCCACTCGCCGCACCCGGATCCGGGTTTATCGCCAGTAAACTGTTGTCAAACGCATCGACTAAGCCATCAAACTTGACCTTTGCCGACGTCACGCTGACCGGACAATTGATCAATCTTAAGGTGAATTTCGTTGTCGATGCCTCATCGCCAACGCTGACAAAAGCCGTTTTGGAAACGCTGCCCATATCCACCATCAGGGTATTATTGGAACCAATATCCACGGTACATGCGGTATCGAGAATTTGTCCCATAAAATTAACCGTGCCGTCATAGGCGATGGCATTTGAAATAGTCAAAAGACCTGCGACGGATAACGCCATCACTACGCTATTTTTTTTCATCATTGCTATCCTTAACTTTTGTTTATTTATAATCCGGTTAATTTACCGGTGCGAAAACCGCCTCTTTAGCGAGAACATTTCCGCTATGTCTTTGAAAAATGCCAGGCCATAAGTCAAAACCACGTTATCGGGTTACACGTCATTCCGCTTTCTGCAAGCAGCAACCAAATACGTTGTCATATTGCTTAATGATGATTTTCATATAGCTGCATATATTCGCTCAAGTGATTTTTTGGTGTAATTTTACACTTTATTCCAGATTCACTTATTAATTTGCACTCCCCATAATTACTAAATCAAGCAGTAAGTTACGTTATTCCAATTATGATAATGCCATGGGAGAGCAATGATGCCTGCACGCAAAATAGCTACTGAATCAATTGCATATAAAGACCTGCCGATAAAACCGGTAAAACACATTGAGCGGATAATAGATAAACTTCTGCCACACGCTAACATATACGAAACAAAACCAAGACAAATAATTAACTATAAAAACAATAACTCCCATCAATGCCTACTCCTGCTGAAAGGAACCATTTCAATATTCAGAACGCGGGATAGCTTTATGTTTAATTCCGAAGTCGCGCCGTTTGTCTTTGGCTTAAGTAATCAACTCTGTGATGCCAGTTATCTTTTTATGCGCAGTGAGGAGTGCTCGCGGGTGGCGGTATTACCCCTGACAAAAGTCAATGAGGTCATTACGAAAGAGAATCTGTGGGAAAGCCTGGCGTCGCTGTTGGTTTACACCGCAGGACGGGTTTACGATCATTGTACGCGTATTACCGCGCCCAGTTCCTACGATATTATTCGCTCACAACTTTATGAGTTAATGAAGGAATCTGTTGAGTTCCGCCGCAACATTACCGCGGCGAACTACATTCAGAGCCGAACCTTTTTGTCACGCAGCAGCATTATGAAAATTCTTGCCGACCTTAAAAAAGGTGGCTATATCATCACGGAACGTGGCGTACTTCTCCAGATACAGCAAAATATTCCCCTGAAATATTAGCCGTAGACTATGCTCGTCAAAGTAAGAACCTGATACCGCAGGTTCTCAATGCGTTAATCATGACCGGACCGCCATCATGTCGCAGCAATCATCGTTTAATCTTCTCAAGCAGCCTTCCGTTTATGCCCCGGAACTGCTAAAGCAGTTGACGCAGGAGCAGGAATTTCGCTGCTATCCTAAAGGCAGTCGGTTTGTTTTTATTCGCGCGGGCGAGCACTGCTGTCAGTTTATCCGTAGCGGTGTGGTCAGCATTGAAAACCAGGAAAATCACCTGGCGCTCGGCATTGCATCCGCCCCTGTCTCGCTGGGTTTTACCAGCGCCTTATCCGAAAAGCTGCTGCTGCGTGCTCTGGAGCCGTGTGAGGTCGCCACCGTGCCCCTTGATACCGTCATGGCGCGCATTGAGGAGAAACAGCTCTGGGAAATCATGGCGAAGCATATGATCGTCGTGATGAATAAGCTGTTTATACAAAATGAGATGGCGACCGCGCCAACCGCCTATGATCTTCTTTGTAAGCAGTTGCTGGCGCTGAATCAGGAGCCGGACAGTATCCGGGAAAGCGTGGCCGCTTATCAGTTTATTCTCGACAGAACGCATATCTCACGCAGCAGCGTGATGAAAATTCTCTCGGCGCTGAAAAAAGGGGGCTATATCGAACTGAGCCAGGGCAAGCTGATCGCGATTAACCATCTGCCATCACGCTTCTAATCGTTATCGCGCTGCGATTTATACTGGCCGACGTCAATGCCATAGACCTTCATTTTTCGCCAAAGTGTCGTCCGGCCAATTTTTAACAGCGCGGACATCTCCTGTACCCGTCCGCCGGTAAGTCTGGCGGCGTGAATAATCGCCTCTTTCCCGGCATCCGCGAACGATAAGCTGGCAGACCGCCGCTCTTCCGCCAGAGGCGCATTTCGCCGTTCGTTGAAGACATAGTCCGGCAGGTGGCTGAGGTGAATGCGCCCTTTTTCACTGCGCAGCGCCGTATTCTCAATGACGCTGTTCAGTTCAAAATCATTTCCCGGCCAGTCGCAGGCGACCAGTTGCGCCAGCACGTCATCGTCCATCCTGAGTCGCGTGGAAAAGCGTTTCTCAAGACGGCGTAACCGGTGATCGACCAGCGAAGGAATGCTGCTGCGACGCATCCGCAGCGGCGGAATGGTGATCTCAAAAGCATGTAGCGCATAGTAAAGCTGACGGCTGAAGCGGTTTTGTTCCACCAGCAGCGCCAGATCCGCCGTGGTGGCGGCGATAACCTTCACATCGACCGGCACTACGCGCCTGGCATCGAGACGGGTAATCACGCCCTGTTTGATGACCTGCAGCAGCGCCGACTGCAGTGCCGGGGCGAGATATTCGATTTTTTCCAGATACAGCGTTCCACCGTTCGCCAGTTCCAGCCGACTCAGGCGTCCTTCGCCCTCCTCACCCGCCGTCGTTGACGCAAAATCCAGTGCCCGTTCGGCATACAGTTGACAGTTTACTGCTATGTACGGCCCTTCCGCCCGCTCGCTGTCATTGTGGATCGCCTGGCTCAGCAACTCCTTACCCACGCCTTCCTCACCGCGCAATAGCACCGGAAAAGCGCCGCGCGCCGCCTGGCGACCAAAGTGGACGAGCCGCTGGGTTTGCGGATCGTTCTGCGCCATTTGCGCAAAGGTATAATTCACTTTGCCCAACTGACTGGTCATGAGCTGGCGCATTTTTTCCACCGGGTGCAACAATAAAATAAAGCCGGTGCCCTGTGCGTCCTGGATCGGTTTCAGGGTGATCACCGCATCCACAAACTGATGCTGGCTTTCGAACGTTGCCTCGACATGATGAAGTGGACGGTGTTGCCGGACGGCCCGCACCAGCACTGCGGGCAACGTGAATAACTCCGTCAGGTTTTTCCCCTGGGCTGCCGCTACGTCAAGGTGCAGCAACCGCGCCGCCCTTGCATTGATAAACTGCACGTGGCCCTGGGCATTCCAGGTCATCACGCCATCGTCCATGCTTTCTAACAGACCATTCAGATGGTTAAGGTGACGGTTGGATTCCGCCAGCAGACTGTCGGTGAGCAGAGAATTAGCCACCTCCCGGGCTATCGCCAGCGTGAGCGGCAGATCGGATGAGGTATCGTCGTCCGCCCGGCAAACCAGCGCGATCGAACCGGTAAGACGTCCGTGATTATCAAAAACCGGCGTCGCGCAGACGCACCACGGGCGCAACGCGTGCCGGAAGTGATGGGAACCCCGGGTTTTTACCGGCTGCCCAAGCAGAGCGGCAAGAGACAGCGCACAGGTGCCAATAATGCTTTCCGCACAGTAGGTCCCCTCAACAAACCCAAGCGCCGCAAGCTGCTCCAGCGTCCCGGCATCGCCGCAGCAACTCAACACGCAGGCGCTTTCATCAAGAATAAACAGCCCGCACCGACGCGGCATCATGTACTCCCACGCATCTTCCAGCGCCGCCTGTCCCAGCGTCAGCAGCGCCGCTTTACGCCGGCAAATGGTGTCAAAGGTCAGCCCCTGCGCCCGATGCGGCCTCGACCAGAAATCAGGGCGCATAATACTGGCGCAGCGCAACCATGAAGCGCGCAGAAACGCAGGAATCTCGTCATCAGGTGAAGCCATTGCCGGTTATCTCCAGTCAGGGTGCGCTCGCTCGCATTTTTGCTTGTTTTCCGTCAAATGCGTTCCAGAATGAAACATTTCTGCTCAGTTTGGTTCCATTATGAAACATAACACCGATGAATTTTCTTTTTCGCGCGCTGGGGCACAATTGCGCTATCGGCAGCGCGCGGTCGCCGTGATGTTGAACACGTCCTGTCCCTGGAGATAACCCGGAGCAAAAAATGAAAAAGCTAATTAACCGTGTGGAAGACGTACTGAGTGAACAACTGGCGGGTCTGGCGAAAGCCTACCCTACGCTGACCCTGCATCAGGATCCGGTGTATGTCACCCGCGCGGATGCCCCCGTTCAGGGCAAAGTGGCGCTGCTGTCCGGCGGCGGAAGCGGGCATGAGCCGATGCACTGTGGCTATATTGGGCGGGGAATGCTCTCCGGCGCCTGCCCCGGCGAAATATTCACCTCGCCGACGCCGGATAAAATGTTTGAGTGCGCCATGCAGATTGACGGCGGCGAAGGCGTGCTGCTGATTATTAAAAACTACACTGGCGATATCCTCAACTTTGAAACCGCCACCGAACTGCTCCACGACAGCGGCGTGAAGGTCACCACCGTTGTGGTTGACGACGACGTGGCGGTCAAAGACAGCCTGTATACCGCCGGACGTCGCGGCGTCGCCAATACGGTCCTGATAGAAAAGCTGGTCGGCGCGGCGGCAGAGCGCGGCGACTCGCTGGAAGCCTGCGCTGCGCTGGGCCGCAGACTGAATAATCACGGTCATTCGATTGGCGTCGCTCTTGCGGCCTGCACGGTTCCCGCCGCCGGTAAACCATCTTTCACCCTGAACGACAACGAAATGGAGTTCGGCGTGGGTATTCACGGTGAGCCAGGTATCGACCGTCGCGCCTTTTCCTCGCTGGATGAGACCGTGGATCAGATGTTCGATACGCTGCTGGAAAACGGTGCCTATAGCCGTACGCTGCGCCACTGGGATCCACAGCAGGGCGTCTGGCTGGAAGACAAACAAAACAAGCAGCCTTTACAGCGCGGCGACCGGGTAATTGCGCTGGTCAATAATCTCGGCGCGACGCCGCTTTCGGAACTCTACGGCGTTTACAATCGCCTGGAAACGCGCTGCCAGGAGGCAGGAATGATTATCGAGCGCAATCTGATCGGCGCCTACTGCACGTCGCTCGATATGTCCGGCTTTTCCATCACCCTGTTGAAAGTGGACGACGACACCCTCGCATTATGGGACGCCCCGGTTCACACCCCGGCCCTGAACTGGGGAAACTAAGGAGAACGTTATGTCACTGACCAGAACGCAAATCGTCAACTGGCTCTATCGCTGCGGCGACATTTTCAACCAGCAAAGCGATTATCTCACCGGGCTGGATCGCGAAATAGGCGACGCCGACCACGGTCTGAATATGCATCGCGGTTTTAGCAAGGTGGTAGAAAAATTACCCGCTATTGCCGACAAAGATATCGGTTTTATTTTGAAAAATACCGGCATGACGCTGCTTTCCAGCGTCGGCGGCGCCAGCGGCCCGCTGTTTGGTACCTTTTTTATCCGCGCCGCCCAGGTGACACAAGCCCATCAGAGTCTGTCGCTGGAAGAACTTTATCAGATGATGCGCGAAGGCGCAGATGGCGTCATCAGCCGGGGCAAAGCGGAACCGGGGGATAAAACAATGTGCGACGTTTGGCTGCCGGTAGTCGAGTCGTTGCGTCTGGCCTGCGAACAAAATCTGTCCATACCCGCCGCCCTGGACGCCGCCGCCGCGCAGGCGGAAGCCGCCGCGCAAAGTACGATTACGATGCAGGCACGCAAAGGGCGCGCCAGCTATCTGGGCGAGCGCAGCATTGGGCATCAGGATCCTGGCGCAACCTCGGTCATGTTTATTACCCAGATGCTGAGCGCAGCGGCAAAAGAGTAAGGACGGTGTGATGGTAAACCTGGTAATTGTTTCTCATAGCGCCCGGCTGGGTGAAGGGGTCGGCGAGTTAGCGCGGCAAATGTTAATGGGCGAAGATTGTAAGATTGCCATTGCCGCCGGGATCGACGATCCGCAAAACCCTATCGGTACCGACCCGATAAAAGTGATGGCGGCTATCGAGTCTGTTGCCGATGCCGACAACGTGCTGGTGATGATGGATATCGGCAGCGCGTTGCTGAGCGCGGAAACAGCGCTGGAACTGCTCGAACCGGCTGTTGCCGCGAAAGTTCGCCTGTGCGCCGCGCCGCTGGTGGAGGGTACGCTGGCGGCCACGGTGAGTGCTGCGGCAGGCGCGGATATCGATAAAGTCGTTGCTGATGCGATGAATGCGCTGGAGGCGAAACGTGAGCAATTAGGTTTACCTTCCCCAGCCGCCCAGACGCAGACCGCGCCCTCGCTTACGGACGGCGAAGCAAAGTCGGTTTCGGTGGTGGTAAAGAATCACAACGGGCTGCATGTGCGTCCGGCGTCGCGGCTGGTTTCGACGCTGTCCGGCTTTAACGCCGCCCTTCTGCTGGAAAAGAACGGCAAATGCGTGACCCCGGACAGCCTGAATCAGATTGCGCTGTTGCAGATACGTTGTAATGACACTATTCGCCTGTTAGCCCGTGGCGAGCAGGCGGATGACGCGCTGGCGGCGTTCAGCCAACTGGCGGCCGCGAATTTTGGCGAGTCGGCAGCAGCGCCGGCAATGCAGACTGCGACGGCGGCGGTAACGGGAAAAGCATACCGCTATGCGCCGACGCTGCCCCCCGTCGTTAAAAAGAGCGTATTGAGCGTCACGGCAGAACAGTCACGTCTGCGCAACGCGTTGGATCTCACCCTGCTGGATTTGATGTCACTGGTAACCCGCGTCGAGGCGAGCTGGCCGGGCGATCTGGCGGCGATCTTCTCTGGCCACCATATGCTGCTCGACGACCCGGAGCTGTTTACCCGCGCCTGTGAATTACTGCGAAGCGAGCACTGTACCGCAGAGTACGCATGGCAGCAGGTATTAACGGAGATGAGCGCGCAGTATCGCCAGCTTGATGACGCTTATCTGCGGGCGCGCGATATCGACATTGACGATCTGTTGCAGCGTAGTCTGCGTCATCTGCAACAATGCCCGCTTACGTTGCCTGAGTTTACTGCTCCGGCGATTCTGGTGGCGGACGATCTCTGCCCTTCCACCGTGGTGGCGCTTGACCCTGCGGTGGTGAAAGGCATTTGTCTGCGTGGCGGAAGCCCGCTTGCGCACGGCGCGCTTATCGCCCGTGAAATGGGCATCGCCTGGGTTTGTCAGCAAGGCCATGCGCTGGATGCAGTACAAACCGGCGAGGCGCTGACGCTCGACGTCGCGGGGCAGCGCGTCTTACGACAGAAATGACCCTGCCGGTATCCGGTCCGCAGTGTTCAGTGGGCCGGATACACGCTTACCCTACCGTTAGCCCGCAAACTGACCTTTTTGCAGATCCTGAACCACAGCATGCATTTTGTCGGCAGTGAGCTGGTAAAACTTAATCGACACCGCGGTGAGTAAATAAAACAGCGCGGGCAGTAGCGTAAACAGCATTATCACGCCATCCACGGCGCCGTCCGGCTGGGTGTCGCTGTTGGTGGCGTAACCGTAAAACGCCAGTACCCAACCGATAATCGCACCACCAACCGCAACGCCAAGTTTGATGACAAAAATGTTCGCCGCGACGTTCATTCCGGTGATTCGCCGACGGGTTTTCCATTCACCGTAATTATTAGCATCAGTGATCATCGACCATTGAATCGCGCCATTGCCGCCCTGAATAATCTGGATCGCCAGATGCGCCAGCAGCGGGACAATCCACCATGCTACCGGCAGGAAATAACAGGCTACGCCGAGCGCGGCGTTGAGAATATTGATCCAGAAAGAGAGCTTAATTTTGCAAAAGCGGGTGCCAAACGGTTTCGCCAGCACCGAACCGAGCATTGATGCAAACATCCCGCCAAGCATAAACCAGGTGATCACATCCGCACCTTTGTTCAGCACCGTGTTAACGTAATACACCACTGCGCCGCCGCGGATCACTACCGCCACCAGCATCATAAAGTTATAGACCGACAAAATACGCCACTGCTCGTTTTGAAAAAGGATTTTCACATCGCGGGCGATGTTCATATTCTCCTCTTTAATCGGCTGAACGCGTTCTTTGGTGGTCAGGAAGCAGATCAAAAACATAACGCAGCCAATCGCGCCAAACAGCGCCATCGCCAGTTGAATACCGCTCGCTCTGTCGCCCGGCGAGAGGTAATCCGCCACCGGCAGAATAAAGGCGGTGCCTAACGCGCCGCCAATCGGCGTAATGGCGAACCGCCAGGATTGCAGCGATAAATTCTCATTGGGATCGGCGGTTAATGCCGCGCCTAACGAGCAGTAAGGAATATTAATGGCGGTATACATTAATGTCATAAATATATAAGCCGCGACGGCATAGGCTATTTTACCGCTGTCGCTAAAATCTGGCGTGGAATAGACCAGTACGCAGCTCACGGCAAAAGGGATACAGATTGCCAGCAGCCACGGACGAAAGCGGCCCCAGCGCGTCGCGGTCGCATCGGCAATTGCGCCCATCACCGGATCGGTAATGGCGTCCAGCAGACGGACCAGCAAAAACATGGTCCCCATTACGGCGGGCGCTAGGCCATAAATATCGGTATAAAAATAGGCCAGAATGGCAACGGAAGAGTCAAAGACAATATGGCTTGCGGCGTCGCCCAGGCTATAACCTATTTTTTCTTTTATGGGTAATTGTTCCACTTCAGACATAATTTATCCTTAATAAAATAATAAAAGCAGCACACAACATCCCGGTGCGTGCATTTCTTCACAGATGCTTTTTTCGGTCTATTATGTTTTTTGATTCATTTCTTATGTTTTTTATCTTTTGTGATCGCTCTTCATAACCTGCGTGCGCTTCGGCTATTGTTATTATTTTGGTGAATATATTTCCCGCCATTACGTCATACCCGGATAACAAAAATGTCTGTAGCTTCGCAAAATGCGGCTTCAACGACGCGCAGCAGGCGATCCTGAACTACGATTTTCTCATGATAAATGCCGTAATCCGGTACGCACTAAGGAGATTATTCAATGCTTACCCCTGCTGTTCGCCATACAGGCGCGCTATCCTGGGCCATTAAACTGGCGCTGACCGGCACCCTTCTCACCTTTGCCTCATTGTCGGCCAATGCAGAAGAATCGATGACCAACCCGCCGCAGCCGCCCGACATTTTGCTCGGTCCCCTGTTTAATGATGTGCAAAACGCAAAATTGTTTCCCGATCAGAAAACCTTTGCTGACGCCGTACCGAATAACGATCCGCTGACCATCCTTGCGGACTATCGGATGCAGAAAAACCAGTCCAGCTTTGACCTGCGCCACTTCGTCAACGTCAACTTCACCTTACCGAAAGAAGGGGAAAAATATGTCCCGCCAGCGGGGCAGTCGCTGCGCGAACATATTGACGGACTGTGGCCGGTACTGACCCGTTCAACCGAAAGCGCGGGTAAATGGGACTCCCTGCTGCCGCTGCCTGAACCCTATGTAGTGCCCGGCGGGCGCTTTCGCGAGATCTACTACTGGGACAGCTATTTCACCATGCTGGGGCTGGCCGAAAGCGGTCACTGGGACAAAATTGCCGATATGGTGGCGAACTTCGCCTGGGAAATTGACGCCTTCGGGCATATCCCGAACGGTAACCGCACCTATTATCTGAGCCGCTCACAACCGCCCTTCTTTTCTTTGATGGTCGAATTACTGGCACAGCATGAAGGCGATGACACGCTGAAAAAATATTTGCCGCAGTTACAAAAAGAGTACAGCTACTGGATGGAAGGCGTCGACACGTTACAGCCAGGCCAACAGCATAAGCGGGTGGTGAAACTGGATGACGGTGCCGTACTCAATCGCTACTGGGACGAACGGGATACGCCGCGCCCCGAATCCTGGGTGGAGGATATCGCCACCGCGAAAAGCAACCCCAATCGTCCGGCCACGGAAATCTACCGCGATCTGCGTTCGGCTGCGGCCTCTGGCTGGGATTTCAGCTCGCGCTGGATGGATGATCCGCAGCAACTCGGTACGATTCGGACCACCAGCATTGTGCCCGTGGATCTCAACTCCCTGCTTTACAAGATGGAAAAAATCCTCGCCCGCGCCAGCAAAGCAGCAGGCGACGACGCACAGGCCAGTCATTATGATCGGTTAGCGAACGAACGTCAGAAAGCCATCGAACATTACCTGTGGAACGACAAAGAGGGCTGGTACGCCGACTACGATCTTAAGAGCAAACAGGTACGTAATCCGCTTACCGCCGCCGCGCTGTTCCCGCTGTACGTCAATGCCGCCGCGAAAGATCGCGCCCACAAAATGGCCGTCGCTACCCAGGCGCACCTGCTCCAGCCTGGCGGCCTTGCCACTACGTCGGTGAAAAGCGGTCAGCAATGGGATGCGCCAAACGGCTGGGCGCCGCTCCAGTGGGTCGCCACCGAAGGATTGCAGAACTACGGGCAGGAAAAAGTGGCGATGGAGGTGACCTGGCGTTTCCTGACTAACGTTCAGCACACCTACGATCGGGAACAGAAGCTGGTAGAGAAGTATGATGTCAGCAGCACTGGCACCGGCGGTGGCGGCGGTGAATATCCGCTGCAGGATGGGTTTGGCTGGACAAACGGCGTCACGCTGAAAATGCTCGACCTGATCTGTCCGCAGGAAAAACCCTGCGACAGCGTCCCCTCCACCCGGCCTGCCCGTTCAGCCGACAAGCGCTGAAAACGCGCAAACACAAGCCACGCCGTAATCATGGCGCTAACCGGCCTGGGGCGCCAGGCCGGTGCGCAGATCTCTGTCAGAAACTGTAGCTGGCGCCAACCTGAACAGTCCGGTCGCGCCCGAGCCAACAGTTGGTGCTGTCGTAGCAACTGAAGGTCTCTTTATTGGTGACATTCTGCGCGCTGGCCTTTAGCGTCACGCCGCTGAGCGAAGGTAGCGCTTCGCCCAGGCGGTAAGACATTGCCAGATCGTACAGCGTCGTGCCGCCCAGCTTCCCGGCTGTGTTATCCGGCGAAATCTCCATCGGTCCGGTGTAGCGCGCGCCAGCGCCCAGCGTGAGCCCGCGTAGCGCAGTGCTATCGAAGGTGTAATCGCCCCACAGCGTAAAGGCGTTTTCCGGTACCTGAGTGGGCCGTTTTCCTTCGTAGCTTTCATCTTTCGTATTAATCGCATGGGTGTAGGCGTAGTTGGCGATCAGCGTGACGTTGTCAGCAGGACGACTGATGAGGGACAGCTCAGCGCCTTTTGACTCAATTTCGCCAGTCTGGCGGTAATCCCACGTTGGCGTCGCTGAAAGGACATTTTTCTGACGAATAGTGAATACCGAAGCGGTAAAAGTGGTGGCATAGTCAGCCAGCAGATACTTCACCCCGCCCTCCACCTGTTTGCTGGTGGTCGGCTTCACGTCTTTGGTCGTCAGCGAGCCCTGCGGCGAAATCGGCCTGAAGCCTTCAGAATAGCTGATAAACGGGGATAGTCCGTTAGCAAAAGCGTACAGCGCGCCAATACGTTTGGTCACCCGATCCTGGGAGATCCACGTTTTCTCGCCGTTCTGCAGCGCGTCAGTGGTCGTCGAGCGATAGTCATCGTAGCGGATACTGGCCAGCAGGTTTACGCCGCCAAAGACGATCTGGTCCTGGAGATAGTAACCATTTTGTTGGTAAGAAAGACGATTTTTTTGCGCGGTGTACAGGCCGAGATCGTCAGTATGAATCTGGTGGAAATCCGGATGGCGCATGTCAATGCCCGGCGTGGCGCTGGCATAACGATAGAAATAATGGCTGTCGAGTTTCTGGTAGTCGAAACCGGCCAGCAGGTGATGCTGCCAGCCGCCCAACAGCACCGTTTTGGTTAACTGGTTATCAATGTTAACGCTCTTAAGATCTTCATCAGTGGTGTAGGCAAAGCGATCGAGCATCCAGACCGGGTTGACGCCATTGCCGGTGGCATAGACGCTGCGCTGGTGGGTATCGACGTCAAAATACCGCGCTTTCTGGCTGAATCCCCAGCCGCTCTCGAACGCATGTTCGAGATGGTAGCCCAGCATCCACTGACGTTGTTTGAAGCCGCTCCACTTATCGCCTGCAAAATCCCGACGGTCGGCATAACCGGAGCGCAGATATGCGATGGGCAATGGATTCGACGGCGACAGCGACGGCGTATTTTGTACCAGCGCATCCATCGTCAGACGCGTTCTGCCGTCCGGCTGCCAGCTCACGGAGGGTGCAAGCAGGTAATCTTCATAGCGCGTGGTATATGGCTGATCGTTCCCTTCCGTCGCTTTCCCGAGCAGGCGATAATTCCAGTCGCTGTCACGGATGTTTCCCGTTGCGTCCAGATACCCTTCTTTCAGGTTGCGCGTACCGGTCATAACACCCAACTCCGTTTTCTGCTCCGCCTGCGGCGTCTTGCCCTGAATATTCACCAGCCCACCCGGCGAGCCGTTGCCGTACAGCACCGACGCGGGGCCTTTGAGAATATCGACATGTTCAATGAGCAGCGGATCGATGCGCGCTTTAGTGTTGCCCGTGACGTTATACGGCAACTGTAAGCCGTTGTAGTACTCTTGATCGACGGTGAAACCGCGGATTTTGTACTCGCTCATGTAGGTCGTATTGCCGCGCATTTCCGTTGACACGCCCGGTGCGTAGCGCAATATCTCGTTAACCGACGTTGCATGGCGCAGCGTGATTTCTTTTTTATCGAGAGTATTAATCACCTGCGGCATCTTACTTTCAGGCGCTGCGGATTTGGTCGCGCTGTTGGTCCAGGCAGGCAGCAAGCTCTCCTGCCCCGACGCGGACACCACGATAGTGGCTTCGTCTGCCTCTGCGGCATAACAGGAAGTGGTCAGAGCCAGTGAGATACAGCCAGAGAGCGCGCGCAAGCGAAAGCGTGAAGGGGTTATCATCATGAGAATCGTTATAATATGAAATAGGAATAGCAATTATTCTCATTTTTATTTGCAAATCAACAACACCCTTTCTACGGTATATTTTTTCGCATAAAACAACGGCTCCCGCAGGAGCCGTTGTGCCGAAGGTTAGTCGCGCCGTACAAGCCGGAAAACACCCAGCACCACAACGGCGCCCACCACCGCGACGAGGAAACTGTGCAGATTAAAACCGCTGATGCTGCCGCCAATGCCGAACATGGTCGCCAGCCAGCCCCCCACTACCGCCCCCACAATACCGAGTATGCAGGTGAGAATAAACCCGCCGCCGTCGCGCCCCGGCATCAGCAGTTTGGCAATAACACCGGCAATCAGACCGAAAACAATCCAGGCAATGATCCCCATGTTGAGGCCCTCTGTTCAGTGAAACCACACGCAACACCTTCTTGCGCCCGTACGCTAAGTATAGGCAAGTCGCTGATCCACGCCGAACCGGGCAGTGCAATTATTCCTTGTGGTATAGATAAGGGTTGTCTCAGGTTCTGCCGATAACCCGTCGAAATCCCGCAACCTGGGCACATAATTACATCGCGTCCAACGCGCGTTGTAGCTTCCAGATATAGCGCGGCGCCTGCGGCGCGGGATGGTTATCGACGACATGCTCAAAAAATTCGTCCGCATCCAGATCGTTAATTTTTTCGATCGCCTTTTTACGGTCGGAGGAGAAGGTACGCAGCAGCGCACCCGCGCCGTTCGCATACGAAACCACCAGCGCGTACTGCATCACCTGCGGGTCCTCGATGCCTGCGAGCGGACCGTTTTCCAGAATGCTCAGGTAAGCGGCGCCCATCGAAATGTTACGCTCCGGGTTTTTCAGTTCGCTGGTGGAAGGCTCGCCGCTCCAGCCCATACGGCGGTACACATCGCGCCCGGAGGTGGACGCCTTAAGCTGCATTAGCCCGACGGCGTTGGATTTGCTTACCACACTGGGGTTGCCGCCGGATTCAATGGCGATAATCGCGGTAATCAGCTTCGGGCTGACACCCCAGGCTGCGCCGGCTTTCTCACTGATCGGCATCCACTGCATTGCCCGTTTTACCGGCACTTCCGGGTTCCACGGCGGATTTTGATAATCGGGTTTTGAACTACAGCCAGCAAGCAGCACAATCAAAAAAGCAAACCATCTCAATTTCACGTCATCTGTCCTTATGGCCGACGCATCGGGCGTTTATTCGGCGTCAATACAACAATGCAGGCCGGATAAGCCAGGCGTTATCCGGCAAAACGTTCTACTATAGGCGGCATGATATACATTAGGTTTCTGTTGTAGCAAGGAATTGCCATGTCCCGGTTTCACTTAATTGCCCCTTCGGGCTATTGCATTAATCAGCAAGCGGCTTCACTGGGTATTCAACGTCTGGAACAGGCTGGTCACCAGGTAGAAAATACCGCCGTGGTTGGACGACGTTATCAGCGTTTTGCCGGTACCGAAGCGGAGCGCCTGGCGGATATCACTGAACTGGTTAACCTGACGATGCCCGGTACTATCGTCATGCCGGTGCGCGGCGGGTACGGCGCGAGCCGTCTGCTGGCGCATATCGACTGGCAGGCACTGGCCGCGCGTCAGCAGCAGGATCCGCTGCTCATATGCGGACACAGCGATTTTACGGCGATCCAGTGCGGTTTGCTGGCGTTGGGTAAGGTCATTACCTTTAGCGGTCCGATGCTGGCAGGCAATTTTGGCGCGCCGGAGCTGGACCGTTTTACGGAAGATCATTTCTGGCGGGCGCTACGTAACGCGGTGTATTCAGTGGCGTGGCGCAGCGAAGGCCCGGCGTGCCATACCGAAGGCACTCTCTGGGGCGGTAACCTGGCGATGCTGATTTCCCTCATCGGCACGCCGTGGATGCCGAAAATTGAAAACGGTATTCTGGTGCTGGAAGATATCAACGAGCACCCCTTCCGCGTTGAGCGTATGCTACTGCAACTTTTTGACGCGGGCATCCTCAACCGTCAGAACGCCATTGTGCTGGGTAGCTTTAGCGGTAGCGCGCCAAATGAGTATGACGCGGGATACGATCTCAACGCCGTCTATGCATTCTTACGCGAACGCCTCGCTATTCCGCTCATCACCGGGCTTGATTTTGGCCACGAACAACGCACCGTGACGCTGCCGCTGGGTGCGCATGCGGTTTTGCGTAATGACGCCAATGGCGCTCAGCTTACGCTGTCCGGTCATCCGGTGTTGAAATCTTAAAAAAAGCGCTGGCGAGGGCTAACTAATCCGCGGGAACGGTCGTTAATATGTTAGGCTTAATGAATAAAAAAGCATAATTGAGGAGAATACGACCGTTGGACGCCACTGCAATAATCAGTCTTTTTATCCTGGGGTCCGTCCTCGTCACCAGCAGTATCTTACTCAGTTCATTTTCGTCACGTCTCGGTATCCCCATTCTGGTTATTTTCCTCGCCATCGGCATGCTGGCAGGCGTTGATGGCGTGGGCGGTATACCGTTCGACAACTATCCGTTTGCATATATGGTCAGTAACCTGGCGCTGGCGATTATCCTGCTGGATGGCGGGATGCGTACGCAGGCCAGTTCCTTTCGCGTCGCGCTGGGTCCGGCGCTGTCGCTGGCGACCGTCGGCGTGCTGATCACCTCTGGCTTGACCGGCATGATGGCGGCGTGGCTGTTTAAGCTGGACCTGATCGAAGGCTTGCTGATTGGCGCGATTGTCGGCTCTACCGACGCCGCAGCGGTTTTTTCGCTGCTCGGCGGCAAGGGGCTGAACGAACGCGTGGGCTCAACGCTGGAAATCGAATCCGGCAGTAACGATCCGATGGCGGTATTCCTCACCATTACCCTGATTGAGATGATCCAGCAGCATGAGACCGGCCTGAGCTGGATGTTCGCGGTCCATATCATTCAGCAGTTTGGTCTCGGGATCGCGCTTGGCTTAGGCGGCGGCTACCTGCTTCAACAGATGATCAACCGCATTTCCCTGCCCGGCGGTCTGTATCCGCTGCTGGCCCTGAGCGGCGGGATCCTGATTTTCGCCTTAACCACCGCGCTGGACGGCAGCGGGATACTGGCGGTATACCTGTGCGGCTTTTTGCTGGGCAACCGCCCGATCCGCAACCGTTACGCGATACTGCAAAACTTCGATGGGCTGGCCTGGCTGGCGCAAATTGCCATGTTCCTCGTACTGGGACTGCTCGTTACGCCGTCTGACCTGCTGCCCATAGCCGTCCCGGCGCTGATGCTGTCGGCGTGGATGATTTTCTTTGCCCGTCCCATTTCGGTTTTTGCCGGGTTACTGCCGTTCCGCGGCTTTAACCTGCGCGAGCGGGTATTCATCAGTTGGGTTGGACTGCGCGGCGCGGTTCCCATCATTCTTGCGGTGTTTCCGATGATGGCTGGTCTGGACAACGCGCGCCTGTTTTTCAACGTCGCCTTCTTCGTGGTGCTGATCTCGTTGTTGTTTCAGGGCACCTCGCTCTCGTGGGCGGCGAAAAAAGCGAAGGTCGTGGTGCCGCCCGTGGGTTGGCCGGTTTCCCGGGTGGGGCTGGATATTCATCCGGAAAACCCCTGGGAGCAGTTTGTCTACCAGCTCAGCGCCGACAAATGGTGTGTGGGCGCGGCCCTTCGCGATCTGCATATGCCGCAGGAGACGCGCATTGCAGCGCTGTTCCGCAACAATGAGCTGTTTCACCCAACCGGCAGCACCCGTTTACAGGAAGGCGATGTGCTCTGCGTGATAGGACGCGAACGCGATTTGCCTGCGCTGGGCAAACTGTTCAGCCAGTCACCGCCGGTGGCGCTGGACCAGCGTTTCTTCGGTGATTTCATTCTGGAAGCGAGCGCGAAATTCGCCGATGTGGCGCTGATTTACGGGCTGGAAGACGGAACCGAGTATCGCGACAAACAGCAGACGCTGGGTGAAATTGTCCAGCAGTTGCTCGGCGCCGCGCCAGTCGTGGGCGACCAGGTTGAATTTGCCGGCATGATCTGGACGGTCGCCGAAAAAGAAGATAACGCAGTGCGCAAAGTCGGGGTGCGCGTGGCGGGAGAAGAAGACGAAGAATAACGATGGCGATGCCGGACACGCGTAGCCGTCGCCCGGCATCGTTCAATAAGTTACACCGTCACAACCGGCACGCGCAGCGCCAGAGCGCACATGAGCTCATAACCGACGGTGCCGGCGGCAGCGGCGACGTCGTCAATCTTAATCTCTTTGCCCCAAAGCTCAACCGGCGTGCCAATCCCCGCCTGCGGACAGGGTGTTAAATCCACCGCCAGCATATCCATAGAGACCGTACCCACCGTCATCGTGCGCACACCGTCAACCAGAACCGGCGTTCCCGTTGGGGCGTGGCGCGGATAGCCGTCGGCATACCCCACCGCGACAATACCGATCCGCTGTTCGTGCTGGGCTGTGAAACGCCCGCCGTAACCAACCCGGTCGCCGGCTTTCAACGTCTGCACGCCGATGATTTCGCTGCAAAGGGACATGACGGGTTTCAGCCCGGTATTGGCGATATCACGCCACTGGCCGGAAGGCGACGCTCCGTACAGAATAATCCCCGGTCGCACCCAGTCGCCGTGGGCTTCCGGATGCCACAAGGTTGCCGCAGAATTCGCCAGCGAACGGCGGCATTCCAGCCCTTCCGTCGCCTGCGCAATCCGCGCCATCGCCTCATTGATGCCGTCAGGGTGTTCAGCATCGGCAAAATGCGACATCAGCGTCATCTCGCCGACGTTCGGCATGGCCCGCAGTTGTTGCCAGACTGTCTGCAACCGTTCCGGTAGAAAACCAAGACGGTTCATCCCGGTATTCACTTTCACGTACACGTCCAGCGGCGCGTTGAGTTTCGCGTTCTGGATTGCCTTCAACTGCCAGTTGCTGTGTACGCACGTTGTCAGCCTCCAGGTATCGTATACGGTCAGATCGTCTGCATGAAAGAAGCCTTCCAGCATCAGGATCGGTCCTTTCCAGCCGCGCTCTCGCAGGGTTATCGCTTCTTCTAAATTGAGCAGCGCAAACCCATCGGTGCCGCCTAACGCATTCCAGATACGTTCAATGCCATGTCCGTAGGCGTTGGCTTTAACCACTGACCAGACGCGGGCGTCCGGTGCAGCCTGACGGACAATACTCAAATTCTGCTTCATCGCCTGCAGGTCAAGGCTGGCCAGTATAGGGCGGGTCATTTCGCATCCTTATCAGTGATGTGCGCCATGAAGTTGCTGTGGCCGGGATGGCGTATACCCCGGGCTGTAACGCGCCACGCTCAAATCCTCATACGGGATCGCGGGCGTGCGGCCAGAGAGGATATCGCTCAGGAGCTGTCCGGAGCCGCAGGCCATGGTCCACCCCAGCGTCCCGTGTCCGGTATTCAGCAGCAGATTTTTAAAGCGGGTTCGCCCCACGACCGGCGTACCATCCGGCGTCATTGGGCGCAGCCCGGTCCAGAATGTGGCCTGTTCAATGCGTCCACCGCGCGGGTAGAGATCGCGCACCACCATCTCCAGCGTTTCCCGACGCGGCTGGAGCAGTTCGGTATTAAAGCCGACGATTTCCGCCATGCCCCCGACACGAATGCGCTGATCGAAACGGGTAATGGCGATTTTGTAGGTTTCATCAAGAATAGTCGAAACAGGCGCGCCGTCCTCTTCCGCCACAGGGATCGTCAGCGAATAGCCTTTCAGCGGATACACCGGAATATCGACAATGCCTTTCAGCATCGCCGTGGAATAGGAGCCAAAGGCCATCACATACGCATCGGCTTTGATGATTTCGTCGCCGCACTTCACGCCATAGATACGCTCGCCTTCACAGAGCAGCTTGTCCACCGTCGTGTTGAAACGGAACGTGACGCCAGCCTGTTCGGCCATTTGCGCCAGTCGCTGGGTAAAAAGCTGGCAGTCGCCCGTTTCGTCGTTCGGCAACCGCAGCCCGCCGGTCAGCTTATGCGCCACTTCCGCCAGCGCCGGTTCCACTTCCGCCAGCCGGGCAGATTCCAGCAACTGGTACGGCACGCCCGCGTCTTCCAGCACCGCGATGTCCCGGGTGGCGTTTTCATACTGCTGTTCGGTGCGGAAGAGTTGTAGCGTCCCGCCCTGACGTCCTTCGTACTGAATGCCGGTTGACGCACGCAGCGCTTTCAGACAGTCGCGGCTGTATTCCGCGAGACGCACCATGCGGCCTTTGTTTTCCATGTAGTGGCGGGTGTCGCAGTTCCGCAGCATTTGCCACATCCATTTAAGTTGAAACGGCGAACCGTCCAGACGCACGGCCAGCGGCGCGTGGCGCTGAAACATCCATTTAATTGCCTTTAAAGGAACGCCTGGCGCCGCCCAGGGGGCGGCATAGCCTGGTGAAATCTGTCCAGCGTTCGCGGCACTGGTTTCCAGCGCCGGACCGGGTTCACGATCGATGACGGTCACCTCGTGCCCGGCCTGACATAAATACCAGGCGCTGGTCACGCCAACGACGCCACTTCCCAGTATGACAACTCGCATAGCCACTCCGTTAACAGTAAAAGAACAATCTTCTAATTACATCTTGATAACCCAGATGAAAATATTATTCAACATATGGCTTTTTTATGGTGACCTGCCTCACAGATAGCCGATTGCAGGGTGATAGCGATTGTTTGGCATCTCCTGCTATGCCGCATTTTTATCCAGCATAAAATAGCGTAGCGATGGCAATTTCTGGCGGGATAACCAGCAGAAATCGCGAAGAAAAGATCGCATCGCCAACACGGTTTTTAACAGGGTGTTCTATGCTTGAAATGAGGTGCTCCACACAGAGAGCGCCGCCAACAATGAGGGTGCGCGAATGGCTACGATTGATTCCATGAACAAGGACACCACACGGTTGAGCGATGGACCCGACTGGACGTTTGATCTGCTGGATGTTTACCTGGCAGAAATAGACCGCGTGGCAAAACTCTACAGACTGGACACCTATCCGCACCAGATTGAGGTCATCACCTCCGAGCAGATGATGGACGCCTATTCCAGCGTCGGGATGCCGATCAATTATCCGCACTGGTCATTTGGCAAAAAGTTTATCGAAACCGAAAGATTGTATAAACACGGGCAGCAGGGTCTGGCCTATGAGATCGTCATTAACTCGAACCCGTGTATCGCTTATCTGATGGAAGAGAACACCATTACCATGCAGGCGCTGGTAATGGCTCACGCCTGCTACGGGCATAACTCTTTCTTCAAAAACAATTATCTGTTCCGCAGTTGGACCGACGCCAGCTCGATTGTTGATTACCTGATTTTTGCCCGCAATTACATCACTCAGT
Organism: Citrobacter sp. Cs237; assembly: GCF_030332325.1. Classification (NCBI taxonomy): domain Bacteria; kingdom Pseudomonadati; phylum Pseudomonadota; class Gammaproteobacteria; order Enterobacterales; family Enterobacteriaceae; genus Citrobacter; species Citrobacter sp. Cs237. The sequence continues at coordinate 373,062 of NZ_JAOWIB010000109.1, forward strand.
GCGAAGAGCGTTACGGCGTTGATGAGGTGGAAAAATTGCTGGACTCCTGTCATGCGCTGATGAATTACGGGGTTGATCGCTACAAGCGTCCGCAAAAAATCTCTTTGCAGGAGGAGAAAGCCCGTCAGAAAAGCCGTGAAGAATATCTGCAAAGCCAGGTAAACATGCTGTGGCGTACACTGCCGAAGAAAGAGGAAGAAAAAACGGTGGCCGAGGCGCGACGTTATCCGTCGGAGCCGCAGGAGAACTTGCTCTACTTTATGGAGAAGAACGCGCCACTGTTGGAGTCCTGGCAGCGTGAGATCCTGCGTATCGTGCGCAAAGTGAGCCAGTATTTCTATCCGCAGAAGCAGACCCAGGTGATGAACGAAGGCTGGGCCACCTTCTGGCACTATACGATCCTGAATCATCTTTACGACGAAGGCAAAGTCACCGAGCGCTTTATGCTGGAATTTTTGCACAGCCACACTAACGTGGTGTTCCAGCCGCCCTATAACAGCCCGTGGTACAGCGGCATTAATCCCTATGCGCTGGGCTTTGCGATGTTCCAGGACATCAAGCGCATCTGTCAGTCGCCAACGGAAGAAGATCGCTACTGGTTCCCCGATATGGCGGGATCAGACTGGCTGGAGACGCTGCATTTCGCGATGCGCGACTTTAAAGATGAAAGCTTCATTAGCCAGTTCCTGTCGCCGAAGGTGATGCGTGATTTCCGCTTCTTTACGGTGCTGGACGACGATCGGCATAACTATCTGGAAATCTCTGCGATTCATAACGAGGAAGGCTACCGTGAAATCCGCAATCGCCTGTCGTCACAATATAACCTGAGCAATCTTGAGCCAAATATCCAGGTGTGGAATGTCGATCTGCGCGGCGATCGCTCTCTGACGCTACGCTACATTCCGCACAACCGCGCGCCGCTGGACAAGGGTCGTAAAGAGGTGCTGAAGCACGTGCATCGGCTATGGGGATTTGACGTAACGCTGGAACAGCAGAACGAAGACGGCAGCGTTGAGCTACTGGAACGCTGCCCGGCGAGGGTGAACAGTTTGTAATCGCCCTGTCGCCCGCAGGGGAAACCGCCGGGTTGGATAAACGCAAAAAACCTCTCTGCAGAGAGGTTTTTCTTTTATGTCCTATCGCCCCTGAATCGCGAGATCGCCCGGCAGGTTTTTCTGCATCCGGTGCCAGATCTCGCCGCTGTCGTGACCGTAGCGGCGTACCGTTTCATACACCTGATCGTGCGCGCCTTGCAGGCAAAGTTGCGACAGCTTGTGATAGAACCCCAGCGCCAGGCTGCGCGCTTCCGGATTAGCGAAATAGTGACGCCCGATACGGGTGTACAGCCCTTTCATGCCGTTGAGGATCAGGCCGTAAATCGGGTTGCCGGAGGCAAACGCCAGGCCGCGGAAAATGTTGTAATCAAGTTCCGCAAAGGCGTCGGCGTGGTCGGCAACTTCCTGCGCTGTCGCCAGCACTTCCTGAGCTTTGTCAGGATGCTGACGAAATGCGGTGCGGATAAAGATCGTTGAGATATTGGTTCGCACCGACAGCAGATTATCAATCAGTTGCGGAACGCTTTCATGATCGAGACGCGCCAGGGTTTCAAGAATGTTCAGCCCGGACGTTTCCCAGAAATTATTCACCTTCGTCGGTTTGCCGTGCTGAATGGTCAACCAACCATCACGCGCCAGACGCTGAAGCACTTCACGCAAAGTGGTACGCGTCACCCCGATCAGCTCGGAGAGTTCACGTTCAGCAGGCAGAATAGTGCCCGGGGGGAAGCGGTTATTCCAGATACTTTCAATGATGTACTCTTCCGCGAAACCCGCCGGGCTCTGCGCCTTAATGACCATAGTGAGATTTCCATTACACAGCAAAACATAGTTACACTCATCATACCAGACGGGTTACAACCCCGATAGCGCAGGCAACAAAGAAAAAGGGGATCAAGGCTTCATTTTCCGGATAACGCCGCGCCGGTATATAAGGTTAAGGACTTGCCTGGTTTAGCGCTGACCGCTAAGCTTTGCGGCTAAACATAAAAACATCATTTCATTTAATTAGGTAAGGGAAACCGCCATGGAGATCTCCTGGGGTCGCGCATTCTGGCGCAACTTTTTAGGCCAGTCGCCAGACTGGTACAAACTCGCTCTACTGATATTTCTGATCGTTAACCCGCTGATTTTCATGATCAACCCCTTCGTAGCGGGATGGTTGCTAGTGGCGGAATTTATCTTCACGCTGGCCATGGCCCTGAAATGCTACCCGCTGCTGCCGGGCGGACTGCTGGCGATTGAAGCGGTGATGATCGGCATGACCAGCGCCGCCCATGTGCGCGAAGAAGTCGCGGCCAATCTGGAAGTCCTGCTGCTGCTGATGTTTATGGTGGCGGGCATCTACTTTATGAAGCAGTTACTGCTGTTTATTTTTACCCGCTTACTGTTGAGTATTCGCTCCAAAACCATGCTATCGCTGGCCTTCTGCATTGCCGCCGCCTTTCTTTCGGCTTTCCTTGATGCGCTTACCGTGGTTGCCGTCGTGATCAGCGTTGCCGTTGGCTTTTACGGTATTTATCACCGTGTGGCCTCCGCGCGCGGTGAAGATAACGATATTCTGGACGACAGCCATATCGATCAGCATTACAAAACGGTGCTGGAGCAGTTCCGCGGCTTTTTACGCAGCCTGATGATGCACGCAGGCGTTGGGACCGCGCTTGGCGGCGTGATGACCATGGTGGGCGAACCGCAGAACCTGATTATTGCAAAAGCCGCCGGCTGGCACTTTGGCGACTTCTTTCTGCGCATGTCGCCTGTCACCCTCCCCGTGCTGATTTGCGGCCTGCTGACCTGCGTATTGGTAGAGAAAATGCGCTGGTTTGGTTATGGCGAAACGCTGCCGGAAAAAGTGCGTGAAGTCTTGCAGCAGTTTGACGATCAAAACCGCCATCAGCGCACCCGTCAGGACCGACTGAAACTGGTGGTGCAGGCGATTATCGGCGTCTGGCTGGTGGTTGCCCTGGCGCTGCATCTGGCGGAAGTGGGGCTGATTGGCCTGTCGGTCATTATTTTAGCGACCTCGCTAACCGGCGTAACTGACGAGCACGCCATCGGCAAAGCGTTTACCGAGTCACTGCCCTTTACCGCCCTGCTGACCGTGTTTTTCTCGATTGTCGCCGTGATCATTGACCAGCATCTGTTTACGCCGATCATCCAGTATGTCCTGCAGGCGTCGGAGCATGCCCAGTTAACGCTGTTTTATCTGTTTAACGGGCTGCTCTCTTCGATCTCCGATAACGTCTTCGTCGGCACGATTTACATCAACGAAGCCAAAGCGGCGATGGAAAGCGGCGCGATCTCACTGCAACAGTTTGAACTGCTGGCGGTGGCCATTAATACTGGCACCAACCTGCCGTCGGTCGCCACACCAAATGGCCAGGCGGCCTTCCTGTTCCTGTTGACTTCTGCCCTTGCGCCATTGATTCGCCTCTCTTATGGTCGGATGGTGTGGATGGCGCTGCCTTATACCGTTGTTCTGACGCTGGTGGGTCTGCTGTGCGTGGAGTTCACTCTCGCCCCGTACACCGAATGGATGACCCGGATCGGCCTTTTAGCTACACTTCCATAACAACTTACCGGGCATTTCACTGCCCGGTTTGCCTTTTTGCGTGATAATTATCCAATTACACAATATTTCATTTTCTCCTGGTGGCGCAGTTATTGAATTGGTTTACACTGCCGTGTCTACGCATATTGCAGGGAAATAACTATGTTGCGATTTTTGAACCAGTGCTCACGGGGTCGGGGCGCATGGTTACTGATGGCATTGACTGCCCTGGCGCTCGAACTGGTCGCGCTGTGGTTTCAGCATGTCATGCTACTTAAACCGTGTGTGTTGTGCATTTACGAACGCTGTGCGCTGTTTGGCATCATGGGCGCCGGGTTAGTCGGCGCCATCGCGCCGAAAACGCCGTTACGCTATGTCGCGCTGGTGATTTGGATATACAGCGCCATCCGCGGCGTTCAACTGGCATGGGAACACACCATGATTCAGTTACATCCTTCCCCCTTCATGACCTGTGATTTTATGGCGCGCTTCCCGGGCTGGCTGCCGCTGGATAAATGGTTGCCGCAAGTGTTTGTTGCCTCTGGCGACTGTGCGGAACGTCAGTGGGAATTTTTAAGCCTCGAAATGCCGCAGTGGTTGTTGGGCATTTTTGCCGCTTATCTGGTGGTGGCGATTCTGGTGTTAATCGCGCAGCCGTTTAAGCCGAAAAGACGCGATCTGTTTGGTCGTTAATCCGCAACGCTCCCACCCGGGGGCGTTTTTTTTGCCGGAAAATCATTGCGTGCGACGCTTTATAAGATGTATATTAAATACATCTTATAAAGCCCACCAGGGGGAGTCCTTATGTCACATCTACGCATCCCGGCAAACTGGAAAATCAAACGTTCAACCCCATTTTTCACCAAAGATAACGTCCCCGCAGCGCTTCTCTCCCACCACAACACTGCCGCCGGCGTTTTCGGTCAATTGTGTGTCATGGAAGGGACGGTCACCTATTACGGTTTCGCTAACGAAGAAGCAAAAGAACCGGAAGTGAAAGTGGTGATCAACGCCGGCCAGTTCGCCACCAGCCCACCGCAGTACTGGCACCGGGTCGAGTTGAGCGATGACGCTCAGTTTAACATCAACTTCTGGGTCGATGAAGATCACGAAGGCGAGCAGATGTATCAGGCGAAAAACGCATAACATCCGCTCTCAGCATGGGCGGCTCAGTCCGCCCATTCAGGTTTATTCAGAATATGGTCCTGCCAGTCGCGGACTTCTGACTCTTTTACCGCAATATGGCGCACCGAGATGCGTTCGCCGTGCATCGCCGCTTTTGACCCCGTCAGCAGCGGGTGCCACGCGGGTAACCCTTTCCCTTCCGCCAGTAAACGATACGCACAGGTCATCGGCAGCCATTCAAAAGTCGGCAAATTATCACGCGTGAGTTTGATACAGTCAGGCTCGTATTCGAAACGGCGTTCGTAGTTGCGACACTGGCAGGTTTTGATGTTTAACTGTCGGCAGGCGACATTGGTAAAATAGATTTCGTCAGTGTCTTCGTCCATCAGCTTATGCAGACAGCACTGACCACAGCCATCACAGAGCGACTCCCATTCGGCATCGGTCATTTCATCCAGGGTTTTACTTTGCCAGAAAGGTAAATCGCTCATCAGGGTATCCGCCATTGCTGTAAAGCTGCACCTTATAACCAGTCTGGCACGCTGATGCAAGTTTTGCCGCCCAAAAAAGGCGGCAAAGGGCTTTTACAGAACGCGAGTCGTAAGGGAATGGCCGTTGAAATGAATCTCCAGCTCGTCGCCGCTGGCAAGCGGCCCGACGCCTTCCGGGGTACCGGTCAATACAACGTCTCCGGCCTTCAGGGTAAAGAATTTACTCATATACGCAATCAGCGGCACGATTTTGTGGATCATGTCGGCGGTCGTGCCCTGCTGGCGAACCTCGCCGTTTACCGTCAGGCTAAGCGGCGTATCCTGCGGATCGCCGTTAAATTCAGCAGCCGGAATAAACCCCGACAACGGGCAGGAATTATCGAAGCCTTTGGCTTTTTCCCATGGCTGCCCCGCCTTCTTCATTTTGCCCTGAATGTCGCGCAGCGTCAGATCGAGCGCCACACCGTAACCGGCAATGGCTTTACGCACATGATCTTCCGTCGCCTGGCGTAACGTAGCGCCAATCAGAACCGCCAGTTCGACTTCATGATGCACCGCGCCCATCGCCGTTGGAATCGCCAACGGCTGGCGCAGATCGCAAAGCGCTGTTTCCGGTTTGATAAACAGCACCGGCTCATCCGGCGTCGCGCTTCCCATCTCTTTAATATGTTTTGCGTAGTTGCTGCCTACGCAAACCACTTTGCTTGCCGGGAAGTCGAGCAGCGCGCCCTGCCAGTTATGATGTTGATACATGCTTTTCCCCTAATCTGTCATCCTGGATGGTCAGTAATGGCACCGGCAAGGCTTAACGCCGGATACCGTTTATTTATCCGTTTCTGGAGCGTGCTGCGAGGAGGCTGAAAGATGTTGCTTCAATAAATCTTCCGGCGGCGGAGGCAATTGTAAATAATATCCCTGCTCCGCTAAGGCTTGCTTTACTTTATCCAGATCGGCGTTGACTAACTTCTTACGACCATCCAGCGGCAATATCATTGCCAGTTTTGGCTGGCCAAATCCTTTCATCAGCTCTTCAGGTACGCGTGAAAAATCGTCTTTTTTTTCGACATATAAATAGGTCTGGTCACGTCGGGTACTTCTGTAGATCACACAAAACATACATTTTACTCTGAATTAAACGGTTGGCGACTTGCCTCAATATAATAGTGACTATAACATGCCTTCTGGACTTCGGAATATCATCCCATATCGGGGATGATAAATAGCAAATTGAGTAAGGCCAGGATGTCAAACACGCCCATCGAACTTAAAGGCAGTAGCTTCACCTTATCAGTGGTTCATTTGCATGAAGCCGAACCCGAGGTTATTCGTCAGGCGTTAGAAGACAAAATCGCTCAGGCTCCCGCTTTTTTAAAACACGCCCCGGTGGTGATTAACGTCAGCGGTCTGGACGCGCCGGTAAACTGGCCGGTTCTGCAGGAGGTGGTGACCTCCACAGGACTGCGGATTATCGGGGTCAGCGGCTGCAAAGACGCCCGTTTAAAAGCGGAAATCGACCAGATGGGCCTTCCCTTATTGACTGAAGGGAAAGAAAAAGCCGCGCGTTCCGCGCCAACTGAACCCGTCGCCCCTGTCGCCCCGGCGCAAAACGCTGGTTCCGTCACAAAAACGCGATTTATTGATGTGCCGGTTCGTTCCGGTCAGCGCATTTATGCACCACAATGTGATCTGATTGTTACAAGTCACGTCAGCGCTGGCGCAGAGCTTATCGCTGACGGTAATATTCATGTCTACGGCATGATGAGAGGCCGTGCGCTGGCGGGCGCAAGCGGCGATCGGGAAGCGCAAATTTTTTGTACCCATCTGACGGCAGAACTGGTCTCTATCGCAGGTGTTTACTGGCTGAGTGATAAAATCCCAGCAGAATTTTATGGCAAAGCGGCCCGTTTGCAGTTAGCAGACAACGCTTTGACAGTTCAACCGTTGAATTGATCCCTTTTTAACAAGGAATTTCTATGGCACGCATTATTGTAGTTACTTCGGGTAAAGGGGGCGTTGGCAAAACCACCTCCAGCGCGGCCATCGCTACTGGTTTGGCCCAGAAGGGAAAGAAAACTGTCGTTATTGATTTTGATATCGGCCTGCGTAACCTCGATCTTATCATGGGGTGTGAACGCCGGGTCGTTTACGATTTCGTCAACGTCATTCAGGGCGATGCGACGCTGAATCAGGCGTTGATCAAGGACAAACGTACTGAAAACCTCTTTATTCTTCCTGCCTCTCAGACGCGCGATAAAGACGCCCTGACCCGCGAAGGCGTCGCGAAAGTCCTCGACGATCTGAAAGCGATGAATTTCGACTTCATTGTCTGCGACTCCCCGGCGGGGATTGAAACCGGCGCGCTGATGGCGCTCTACTTCGCCGATGAAGCGATCATCACCACGAACCCGGAAGTCTCCTCAGTTCGTGACTCCGACCGCATTCTGGGGATTCTGGCGTCGAAATCCCGCCGCGCCGAAAATGGCGAAGAACCGATCAAAGAACATCTGCTGCTGACGCGCTACAACCCTGGCCGGGTGAATAAAGGCGATATGCTCAGCATGGAAGATGTGCTGGAAATCCTGCGCATTAAGCTTGTCGGGGTGATCCCGGAAGATCAGTCTGTACTGCGCGCCTCTAACCAGGGCGAGCCGGTCATTCTGGATATCAATGCAGACGCGGGTAAAGCGTATGCCGATACGGTAGATCGTCTGTTGGGAGAAGAACGTCCTTTCCGCTTCATTGAAGAAGAGAAGAAAGGTTTCCTCAAACGCCTGTTCGGAGGATAAGTTATGGCATTACTGGATTTTTTTCTCTCGCGGAAAAAGAGTACAGCCAACATCGCGAAAGAGCGATTACAGATTATTGTCGCAGAGCGTCGTCGTAGCGACGCCGAGCCGCATTATTTACCGCAGTTACGCAAAGATATTCTTGAGGTCATTTGTAAATACGTACAAATCGATCCTGAAATGGTCACCGTTCAGCTTGAACAAAAAGACGGCGACATTTCTATTCTCGAACTTAACGTGACATTGCCAGAAGCGGAAGAGTCGAAATAACGCTTTCGCTCAGAAAAATCCTGGAAAAAAAGGCGGAACTTTCTGCCTTTTTTATTTGTATAAGAAAATCGTAATAAACATTTTTTCTGGTCAAAATATTGGTTATTTATACAGTATGACCTGAATTCATTTCACGGAAAATGTCGGATAGCGGTCGGCGAAATAATCCCGCAAAAACTCAACCGTAATTCGTACCTTCGCGGAGTTCGCCAGCCGGGAGACATAAACGGCCCAGATGTTTGCTGGTTGATAATACTCCGGCAGAACCTGCACCAGTTGACCGCTGGCAATATTGTCACAGACATCCCACCATGAGCGTAACGCAATCCCCTGGCCGTCCAGGCACCACTGGTGAACGATCTCCCCATGGTTCGACGACAGCGCGCCTGTCACTTTGATGGCATGTTGCCCCTCTTTATTTTGGAGTTGCCAAACGCCAAATGGGTGATCGCGCTCTTTTATTACCAGACAGGAACAGGCGGACAGCTCCGTCAGTTGCTTTGGCGTGCCGTGCTGCGCTAAAAATGACGGCGAGGCGCAAAGAATACGATAGTTCGTACCCAGTTTGCGGGCGATAAGATTCGGCGCGATATCATCGCCAATGCGAATATCCAGATCGACGCCTTCATTTGCCAGATCCACCAGCCGATCTTCGACATCAAAGCGCAATTCCAACTGGGGATACTGCTTCGCCAGCGCTGAAAGCGCGGGCGCTACCACGCGCCGGCCAAAGCCAAAGCTACTGATGATCCGCAGCATCCCTTGCGGCACCTGACGTACGTCAGAAAGCTCGTCCATCATCTGATCCACATCATACAAAATACGCTGCGCCCAGGCGTAGATGCGCTCGCCCTCTTCGGTCATGCTCACCCGCCGGGTGGTGCGATGCAGCAGAACCACGTTGAGCGTGTGTTCCAGTAGGGCGATACGTTTGCTGACGAAGGCAGGCGATACGCCCATCTCCTGCGCCACCGCGGCAAATCCCGAGCGCCGGGCAACCTGCATAAAGACGCGTAAGTCATTTAACAACGGCAGATTATTCATGATCTGTGTTTTATGTTTCACCAGTTGGTCTCATTAACTGCCGTTCAGTCAATTATAGGATAGCGGTGAAGTCAATTTTCTGAGCCGATAAGTGAGATCTGAAATGAACAAAACCTGTCGCATTGCCGCCATCCCCGGAGACGGCATTGGTAAAGAGGTTCTGCCGGAAGGGCTACGGGTGTTAAAGGTCGCCAGCGAGCGCTGGGGGCTGTCTCTGAGTATTGAAACCTTTGAATGGGCCAGCTGTGAGTACTACCAGCAACACGGCAAGATGATGCCGGATGACTGGCACGCACAGTTGTCATCGTTTGATGCCATCTATTTTGGCGCGGTTGGCTGGCCGGACACCGTGCCGGATCATATCTCCCTGTGGGGATCGCTACTGAAGTTCCGCCGTGAATTCGATCAGTACGTTAACCTGCGACCGGTACGCCTCTTTCCGGGAGTGCCCTGCCCGCTCGCGGGCAAGCAGCCTGGCGATATTGATTTCTACGTGGTGCGAGAAAATACTGAAGGCGAATATTCGGCGTTGGGTGGACGGGTTAATCCGGGCACCGAACATGAACTGGTGATCCAGGAGTCGGTGTTTACCCGCCGCGGCGTGGATCGCATTTTGCGCTATGCGTTCGAACTGGCGCAAAGTCGCCCGCGTAAAACGCTGACCTCCGCCACCAAATCTAACGGGCTGGCGATCAGTATGCCATTCTGGGATGAACGCGTGGAGGCAATGGCGCAGCACTTTCCCGCTATTCGCTGGGATAAGCAGCACATCGATATTCTGTGCGCCCGGTTTGTCATGCAGCCGGAACGCTTTGACGTAGTGGTCGCCTCTAACCTGTTTGGCGATATTCTGTCAGACCTCGGTCCGGCGTGTACGGGTACCATTGGCATCGCGCCTTCCGCCAACCTGAACCCGGAGCGCACTTTCCCCTCTTTGTTCGAACCGGTCCACGGTTCCGCGCCGGACATATACGGCCAGAACATTGCCAACCCGGTCGCCACTATCTGGGCAGGCGCGATGATGCTCGATTTCCTCGGGGAAGGCGATGCGCGCTATACCGCTGCCCATGACGGTATCCTGGCGGCGATCGAGCAAGTGATTGCCAGCGGACCGAAAACGCCTGATATGAAGGGGAACGCCTCAACCCGGCAGGTGGGCGAGGCTGTCTGCGAACGGATACGGTCCATGCAGTAAGCGAAGACCGTACAGTACAACGCGACCGGCTGGCGGATGTCCAGCCGGAGCGGGCTGACATTAGCCCTGACGCGGATACTCCGCCAGCAGCGCATGAAGCTGCGCGGCCATCAACTCGCCGCGCCAACCGGAGATCAGTTCTGGCTCGCCGTTTTGCGGTTTGAGCTGCCAGTGCCAGTTAAGCAACTGGTTGATCTGGCGGCGTGACGCCAGCAGTTCGGCGCTGACGTTATGCCCGGCGCTCACTCCGGCAATCAGCGCTTTAATATCTTTAAACGCTTTCCGATAGCCAGGCATGTCGATCAGGTTAAGCAGCGGCGCTGGCAGCGCCTCCTCGGGTAACGCCTGCGCTTTGGCAACCAGCGCGAGCAGCGTCTTGCCATGGAAGCGAATTTCACTCCCGGAAAGCCCGAGGCTGTCGAGTTCCCCCATGCTGCCGGGCATATAGCGCGCCACCGACCACAGATGTTCTTCACGCACCACGAAGTTCACCGCCAGATCGCGCTCGCGCGCCTTGCGCAACCGCCAGTCGGCAAGCAGCTGCAGACAGGCCAACTGGCGGGTACGCAGTTGCCAGGCATTGGTGATATCACGCCACGCCTCTTCCGGCGCCAGAATTTCCTGACGACGTTGCTGCATCAGACGGCATTCGTCCAGCGCTGCGGGCAGCCAACCAGCAGCTTCGGTTTCCGCCATCAGTTTTCCGGCGATCGGCAACAGATACCATACGTCCGCCGCCGCATATTCACACTGGCGTTCCGTCAGAGGACGCGCCAGCCAGTCGGTCCGCGATTCGCTTTTGTCGAGCGCCACGCCGCTAAACTCTTCGACCATTGAGGCAAAACCCCACGACAGCGGGCGACCGCAGAAAGCCGCCAGAATTTGCGTGTCGATCAGCGGCTGCGGCAGCTCGCCAAAGGCATTCAGAAACACTTCCAGATCTTCACTGCCTGCGTGCAGATATTTCGTGATAGCGGTATCGCGTAAAATCGCCTTCAGCGGCGACCAGTCGGTGATGCCATGCGGATCGATTAGCGCAACATGTTCGCCGTCGAACAACTGGATAAGCCCTAACTGCGGGTAATAGGTGCGCGTACGAACGAATTCGGTATCAAGGGCGATGGCAGGAAACGCGCGAACCGCCTCACAGAGGGTCGCCAGCGCGTCGTCAGTGGTGATCATTTGGTAATTCAAATTGCTTTCTCTTTGTTTTACGCCAAAAAAAACGCCGGATTATCCGGCGCTTGACGTGTTGCTTAACGCTCAGCCTTTATTGTCTACTTTGGCGCGGGCTTCGTCACGCAATTCTCGACGTAAAATTTTTCCGACGTTGGATTTTGGCAATTCATCGCGGAACTCCACCAGCTTCGGCACCTTATAGCCGGTTAACTGGCGGCGGCAGAAAGTCACCAGCGCCTCGTCCGTTAATGACGGATCTTTTTTCACCACGAAAATCTTCACCGCTTCGCCGCTGCTGCCGGACGGCACGCCGACGGCCGCGACCTCGAGTACTCCCGGATGCTGCATCACAACATCTTCGATCTCGTTTGGATAAACGTTGAAACCTGAGACCAGAATCATGTCTTTCTTACGGTCGACAATGCGCAAAAAACCCTCATCGTCCATCACCGCGATATCACCTGTATGCAGCCAGCCGTCCTTGATGATCTCGTCGGTCGCATCCGGACGCTGCCAGTAACCGAGCATCACCTGCGGACCTTTGACGCACAGTTCGCCGGGCTGATCCGGCGGCACTTCGTTATCATCATCGTCCACCAGCTTAGCTTCGGTAGACGGCACCGGCAACCCAATGCTGCCGCTGTGATAGTCAATATCATGCGGGTTCACGCTGACCAGCGGCGCGCATTCGGTCAGGCCATAGCCTTCCAGCAGATACTGTCCGGTCAGTTTCACCCAGCGTTCAGCTACCGCCTGCTGCACCGGCATACCCCCGCCGGCGGAAAGATGCAGGGAGGAGAAATCCAGTTGCTGGAACTCTTTATTATTCAGCAACGCGTTAAACAGGGTGTTCACGCCGGTCATGGCGGTAAACGGGTACTTTGCCAACTCTTTCACCAGCCCCGGAATATCGCGCGGGTTGGTAATCAGCAGGTTCTGTCCGCCCAGTTCGATAAACAGCAGGCAGTTCATGGTCAACGCGAATATGTGGTAGAGCGGCAGTGCGGTCACCACCAGCTCTTTCCCCGGATGCAGGAGCGGTCCATAGGTCGCTTTCACCTGCTCAAGGTTAGCAAGCATATTGCGATGGGTGAGCATCGCGCCTTTCGCCACGCCGGTCGTGCCGCCGGTATATTGCAGGAAAGCCAAATCCTCAGACACCACTTCCGGCTTCACGTACTGCATGCGGTAGCCCGCATGTAGCGCGCTGCGAAACGAGATGGCATCCGGCAGATGGTACTTTGGCACCAGACGTTTGATGTATTTGACCACAAAGTTCACCAGCGTCCCTTTCGCCGTCGACAGCTGGTCGCCCATGCGGGTCAGAATAACGTGTTGAACCTGAGTTTTCTCAACCACTTTTTCCAGGGTGTGGGCGAAGTTCGAGACAATGACGATCGCCGCCGCGCCGCTGTCGTTGAGCTGATGCTCCAGCTCGCGCGGCGTGTATAGCGGGTTGACGTTCACCACGATCATCCCGGCACGCAGAATGCCAAACAGCGCGACGGGATACTGCAACAGGTTTGGCATCATTAGCGCGACGCGATCGCCCTTTTTCAGACCCAGCCCTTCCTGCAAATAGGCCGCAAACGCCCTGCTCCGCTCTTCCAGCTTGCGGAAGGTCATCACCTCCCCCATATTAACGAACGCGGGCTGATCGGCGTAACGCGCGACAGCATGCTCAAACAGTTCTACCAGGGATTGATAACGGTCAGGATTGATCTCCGCAGGCACATCCGCGGGATAACGGTTTAACCAAACCTTCTTCACTGCATCACCTCTAAAATGAGTGTTCGTCGTCATCGCAACCCCAGATAATAAACAAGTCGTTAACACAATATTAACTCAGCGTACCAGTTTATTAATTACTCAACGAAAAGGTTGCGAAGCGCGTCACTATTTATTTTTCTTATGACATGACTAACGCAGAAACAGCGGACGTGCCGCTGTTTCTTTTACTGATAATACAAAGGGTTACTCTGTGACTATCGTCTGAACCTGAGCAGGCCCAGGGTTATACCACCCCCAGCCGCCGTAGCCATAGGGCCAGCCTCGTCCGCCATAGAACCAGGGGTCGATAGGCTGCGGCGGCATGACGACCTGTTGAGCGATACGCCAGCGCTTGTAGCCCGTCACGTCCATGGTCATGAAGTTATACGGCGTGTTGCCGACTTTTCCCGCCACGCTGCCGGTGATCGGCCCGACGACCGTCACTAACTGACCGCGAAAATCGACCGGATCAAGAAAGCCGTTCACGTTAGCATAAATACGTCCGCGTGACGGCTCGCCAAGGATCGGGCGCGCGCCGCTGTCCAGCGGGACGGTAGCGATTTCCAGTCGGGTTTTGCCCTGCTGGTTTTGAATATCCACCACCTTACCGCCAAATCGCGCTTCCTGACCAACGTACAGCTGCGGGGCATTCATCACCCGCATCAGATCGTCCTGCGGCGTCGGGCTGGTGCCTTTGATGGCATCCGGAACGGTCACACACCCGCTGAGCATCAGCACGATCGCGCCCGCCAGCAGATTTTTAACAACTTGTTTTTGAACCGCCATACTGCGACTCCTTTTCTCAGCGCACTGCCCCGAAGTTCCAGTGCATTTCCAGGGCATACATACTACTGAGATTCATTCTTTGCCCGGAAGTTTCTTCCAGGCCACGTTGTTACGTAAATAAACCGGTTCGGCGTGTTCAACGGCGACCGTTTTTCCTGCCGCCAACAATTGGCGGGCAACAGGAAGCATGTCTTCCGCTGCGGGCAGCAAAATGCCGCCGTCACGCAGCGCCAGAGCGCTCTGTTTACCGAGATCGGGCCACGCAGGCCAGCCGGTTCCCACGGTAACCCATTCGCCGTCGAGCTGCTGCAGCCGTCCTTCCACCTGCTCCGGTTTGAGCACCGCTTCCGTTTCTTCGCCGTGCCAGAGGCCGTTTTCGTCACGCTGATACTCAGCCCAGTAGACTTCGCCCATGCGCGCGTCAATGGCCGCCAGTACGCGGGTTGCGCCGCTTTTGCGCCAGGCGCCCTGCGCCATTGTCGCCAGCGTGGAGACGCCAATCATCGGCAGTTCCGCCCCCAAGGCCAGCCCCTGCGCAATGCCAATACCAATACGCACGCCGGTAAAACTGCCCGGCCCGCGTCCAAAGGCAAGCGCGTCAAGTTCAGTGAGTGAAAGGCCGCTTCGGGTCAGGATGTCCTGCACCATGGGCAGGATACGTTGCGTATGTTCGCGTGGACAAAGCTCAAAATGAGCCGTGAGGGAACCGTCGTTCCACAGAGCGACAGAACAGGCTTCTGTGGCGGTATCGATAGCCAGAATTCGCATGGGTTTTCGTGCTTAGATCAATAAAATGGCCCGCATCTTACCATACTCCAGCGTAAATTACTCCGCTGAAGGCATGGCGAGAAAACGGACCGCGCGGGCGATATCCCGGGTACGCGGCGCGGGCGGCAGACTGGCCAGAAACGTCGCGCCATAGGGGCGCATTACCAGCCGGTTGTCGCAAATCACCAGCACGCCGCGATCGTCGGCATCGCGGATCAGGCGGCCTACGCCCTGTTTCAGGGTGATCACCGCATCGGGTAATTGCACCTCGTCAAACGGATCGCCGCCACGCAGTCGACAGTCTTCCATTCGCGCTTTCAGCAGCGGATCGTCCGGCGAGGTAAACGGCAGCTTGTCGATAATCACCAACGACAGCGTATCGCCGCGCACATCCACCCCTTCCCAGAAACTGCTGGTCGCCACCAGCAGGGCATTACCGGCGCTGACGAACTGCTGTAACAGCTGGCCTTTACTGGTTTCGCCTTGCAGCAGTACCGGCAGCGTCATGGTCGCGCGAAACTGCTCCGCCAGGTCGCGCATCATGGCGTGAGAAGTACAGAGCATAAAACAGCGCCCATTATTGGCTTCGATGATCGGTCTTAACATTGCCGCCAGTTGGCGCGCCGCGCCTGGCTGGTTGGTTTGCGGCAGATTGCGCGGCACGCACAGCAATGCCTGACGGCTGTAGTCAAATGGGCTGGGCAGCAGCATCGATTCCGCCTGCTCAATACCCAGACGTGCGGTAAAATGGTGGAGGTCGTCGTTCACCGACAGCGTGGCGGAGGTGAAGATCCAACTCCCCGGCTTCTGCTCCATCACCTCTTTGAATTTGTCCGCCACGGTCAACGGGGTCAGCGCAAGGGTAAAATTGCGCGACGTGCATTCGTACCAATAGCTGTAACCGGGTTGATTGATCTCTTTCAGCCGCTTCAGGCGCGCCCGGTAGAGGGTGGCGCGCTCAAAGGCGGCGTCAAGCAGCGCCGAGCGGCCAAGCGACAGCTTCGCCACGTCATAACATAACTCGAGGGTGTCATCGAGCAGTAAAAAGGCACGCTGCACGCGCGGATCTGCCAGCAATTCGCGCAGATTGCCGCGATACCCCGGTTCGCCCAGCTGCAGGCGAAAATCCTGCGCGCTTTGCGCCAGACGGTCGGCACATTTTTGCAACTGCTGGGTGTCTTTCAGCTCGGTACGATAGGCAATGGTAATATCTTTCGCCAGATCCATCAGTTGGCGACTGGAAAGCGATTGTCCGAAATACTGGCTGGCAATGTCCGGAAGCTGGTGGGCTTCGTCGAAAATCATCACTTCCGCCTCCGGAATCAGTTCGCCGAAACCGCTCTCTTTGACCACCATGTCAGCGAGAAACAGATGATGGTTCACCACCACGACATCCGCCTCCATCGCTTTTTTACGCGCTTTTACCACGAAGCAGTCTTTATACAGAGGACAGTCGCTACCGAGGCAGTTATCGTTAGTGCTGGTAACCAACGGCCAGGCCTGGGAATCTTCGGCTACGCTGACGCAGGTACTGATATCGCCATCTTCGGTCTGGTTCGACCAGGAGCGCAGCAGGATCACATCGCTTAAGGTCTGCACCGGCAGGTCTCCCCCCGCCAGCGCCTGTTGCTCCAGGCGTTCGAGGCAAAGATAGTTTGAACGCCCTTTCAGCAGAGCCAGTTTGCCGCTGTACTGTAGCGCTTTTGCTACCGTCGGCAGATCGCGGCTGTACAGCTGATCCTGCAAGGCCTTCGACCCCGTAGAGATAATCACTTTCTTTTTCGCGCGCAATGCTGGCGCGAGGTAGGCGTAGGTTTTCCCCGTCCCCGTCCCGGCTTCCACCACCAGCGGCTGCGCACGTTTAATGGCCTGTGTGACGGCTACCGCCATCTGTCGCTGTGGTTCGCGCGGTTTAAAACCCGGTATCGCTTTAGCCAGCTGACCTTCTGGTGCAAAATCGTCCGTCACACTACCCCCTGTTAATTTGAACAGGGATTATGTCAGGCCGGAGAGTCTTACGCCAGTTGAAGAAATGTCGACGCCCTGACAATATGGCAGTTTGCCCGCGTATGCAGAACGTTAAAGAGGAAGAATGTATGACGATTATTCGTATTGATGCCGAAGACCGCTGGTCCGATGTGGTGATCCACAACAACACGCTGTACTACACCGGCGTGCCGTCGAATCTGGACGCCGATGCGTTTGAACAGACGGCCAATACGCTGGCGCAGATCGACGCCGCGCTGGCGCAGCAGGGCAGCAGCAAGTCACGTATTCTTGATGCAACCATTTTCCTGGCGGATAAAAGCGATTTTGCGGCGATGAACAAAGCCTGGGACGCCTGGGTCGTTGCCGGACACGCTCCGGTGCGCTGCACGGTGCAGGCTGGATTAATGAACCCGAAATATAAAGTTGAGATAAAGATTATCGCGGCGGTCTGAGTCGCTATTCGTCTTCATCGTCAAAACGCGCCACGATCCGTTCGCCGGTATGCGTGGCGCGTAGCTCTTCCGCCACCAGCGCAATCGCCTGACCGCTGCTCATGCCCTGGGACATCAGTTCCTGGATTCGTTCAACCGCTTTCTGCTGCTGCTCGTGGCTGAGTGAAGGTAAACCTGCAAACATCGTCAACTCCTGCTAAATTGTCTGCGCTAATTATTTCATGCAACCCGTCACATAGCCAGTACAGTCAGGATCAATGAAGACGTTATCTCCCGCGATTATTACGCTCCCCTGGCGTCAGGACGCCGCCGAATACTATTTTGCCCCGCTAAGCCATTTACCCTGGGCGATGCTGCTGCATTCCGGCCATGCGAATCATCCGCACAGCCGTTTTGATATCGTGGTGGCCGATCCATGCTGTACGCTCACCACCCACGGCGACGCAACCCAAATCCGCGACGCGAATGGCGTTCGCGACAGCCACGACGATCCGCTGGCGTTGCTGCAAACGGCGCTGGATACGCTGCAGCTTCATCCGTCGCCTAATGACGCGCTTCCGTTTCAGGGCGGCGCGCTGGGATTATTCGGCTACGACCTTGGGCGACGTTTTGAGTCATTGCCGTCTATTGCGCAGCAGGATATTCCTCTTGCGGAAATGGCGATTGGCATTTACGACTGGACGCTGATTGTCGATCATCACCGCCACACGGTGACGCTGCTCAGCCATACCGACGTACAGGCACGCTACGACTGGCTGAAAAGCCAGCGTTCTCCCGCCCGGACGCCGTTTGCGCTGACCTCTGGCTGGCAGTCGAATATGAGCCGCGAACAGTATGGGGAAAAATTCCGTCAGGTGCAGGCGTACCTGCACAGCGGCGATTGTTATCAGGTGAATCTGGCGCAGCGTTTTCAGGCGGCGTATCAGGGGGATGAATGGCTGGCCTTTACGCAGCTTAATCAGGCCAACCGCGCGCCGTTCAGCGCCTTTATACGTCTTGACGAAGGGGCGATTCTGAGCCTGTCGCCGGAACGCTTTATGTTGCTGGATAAGGGCGAAATCCAGACCCGGCCGATCAAGGGAACCCTGCCACGACTGTCGGACGCGCAGGCCGACCGCCAACAGGCGCAAAGACTGGCGCATTCGGCAAAAGATCGCGCCGAAAATCTGATGATCGTCGACCTGATGCGTAATGACATCGGCCGCGTGGCGATTCCCGGCACGGTGAAAGTGCCGGAACTGTTTGTCGTTGAACCGTTTCCGGCGGTGCATCACCTGGTCAGCACCATCACCGCGCAACTGCCCGCGACACGCCACGCCACGGATCTCCTTCGCGCTGCGTTCCCGGGCGGCTCCATTACCGGCGCGCCAAAAGTGCGGGCGATGGAGATTATCGATGAACTGGAACCCCATCGCCGCAACGCCTGGTGCGGCAGCATCGGCTACCTGAGCGTGTGCGGCAATATGGACACCAGCATTACTATTCGCACCCTCACAGCGGTTAATGGTCAGCTATACTGCTCTGCCGGAGGCGGCATTGTGGCCGATAGCGAGGAACAGGCGGAATATCAGGAAACGTTTGATAAAGTGAACCGTATTTTGCATCAACTGGAGA
The DNA here is from genome assembly GCF_030332325.1 of Citrobacter sp. Cs237. NCBI lineage: Bacteria > Pseudomonadati > Pseudomonadota > Gammaproteobacteria > Enterobacterales > Enterobacteriaceae > Citrobacter > Citrobacter sp. Cs237. Next base: position 392,137 of record NZ_JAOWIB010000109.1, read on the forward strand.
ACTAACCCATGGAAAACACAGGCCTGACGCTGGATGATTTTTTATCACGCTTCCAACTTTTGCGACCGCAGATCAATCGTGCGTCGCTCAATCAGCGCCAGGCTGCGGTTCTCATTCCGGTGGTGCGTCGTCCTCAGCCCGGGCTGCTACTGACCCAGCGTTCCGTGCATCTGCGCAAGCATGCCGGACAGGTGGCCTTTCCCGGCGGCGCGGTAGACAGTACTGATGTGTCGCTTATCGCCGCCGCTCTGCGTGAAGCGCAGGAAGAGGTGGCTATTCCGCCGGAAGTGGTGGAAGTGATTGGCGTTTTGCCGCCCGTGGATAGCGTCACCGGGTACCAGGTGACGCCAGTGGTGGGCGTGATCCCGCCAAACCTACCTTATCGCGCCAGTGAGGATGAGGTATCCGCTGTGTTTGAAATGCCGCTGGCACAGGCGCTGCATCTGGGGCGCTACCATCCGTTGGACGTTTACCGTCGAGGCGATTCTCACCGCGTATGGCTGTCATGGTATGAGCATTATTTCGTCTGGGGTATGACCGCGGGCATCATTCGTGAACTGGCATTGCAGATTGGCGTGAAGCCGTAGGGTTATGGCGCATGGCCAAACGGAAAATATAGCCTGCGATCTGAAAAGGATATCTGTTACACCGGCAACAGGTTGCATGATGAGATATCCTGCGATCTGAACAGGATGTCTGCTACACCGGCAACAGGTTGCATGATGAGACATCCTGCGATCTGAACAGGATATCTGTCACACCGGCAACAGGTTGCATGATGAGACATCCTGCGATCTGAACAGGATGTCTGTCACACCGGCAACAGGTTGCGTTCCCCATACGGGCAGTGCTTCTCTGAACTTTCAGCACCCGTGAACGCGCAAGGGAGGCTCGCCGCCGCCTCCCTTGCAACCCAGGCTCCCGGCAGGGAAAATCGCCACTGCGTGGTGCATTCGCCTTTTGCCGTCTGCCTGTCGGGTCGGGGGCGAGCCTGCCTCCCCGCAGGCCGCCCCCTCCGCCCGCTTCCCTGCGGGCGGCCCCGGTCAGCCGTCAACGGCTCATCGATTTTCACGCCGGACCGGATCATCGCTGCCACGCTCTGCTTTTCAGGGAGATGAGTTTCGCTGTGATGAGCAGCTGGCGCTGTACCCTAACAGGTTTACGGTTCTGGTTGATGCTGTTATCCCCTGCCCGCCGCTGTGGAGGTCAGGTGTGGATGGTCCGGCTGAAAATTGCCGACGTGTTTCCGTAAGGCCGGGGGAAGCCGCAGGGAGGCGGCTTCAGGGGGTGCGCAGCAGGGACGCTGCGTCACCCCCGACCCGACAGCCTGAAGGAATAAGCGGAGGGCACCGCGAAGCGGCAATTTTCCGACCGGGAGCCGGGATTGTTAAGGGCGTGGCGGAGAACGCCCTTAACACGTTCGCGGGAGACGGACGCCCTGAGAGGCACAGAACATGGGGCGAACGGAACCTTTCTGCGGGGTTACATGGAGAGATATCCTGCGATCTGAAAAAGGTATCTGTCACACCGGCAGGGAAATTACCCCCCTCAAGTCCCGCAAGCTATACTTATCTTTACGCGCAAACAACACAACCTGAAACTCCCGTCACAACATTAGTAAAAACGCGGTTACTCATTAGTTTAATTCATGTGAATAGTTAAGCTGATGCCGACGTTCCCTCTTACACTATGCGCAGTTATTACATCGTTTCTGGAAGTTTCCAGTCACCCTGTCAGGAGTATTATCGTGATTAGTCTATTCGACATGTTTAAGGTGGGGATTGGTCCCTCATCTTCCCATACTGTAGGGCCTATGAAGGCGGGTAAACAGTTCGTCGATGACCTGGTCGAAAAAGGATTACTGGATAGCGTTACCCGTGTTGCCGTCGACGTGTATGGTTCACTGTCGCTCACGGGTAAAGGTCACCACACCGATATCGCCATTATTATGGGCCTGGCAGGCAACGAACCTGCCACCGTAGATATTGACAGCATTCCGGGTTTCATTCGCGATGTTGAAAATCGCGGTCGCCTGCTGCTGGCGCAGGGCCAGCATGAAGTCGATTTCCCGCAAAATGACGGGATGCGTTTTCACAATGGCAACCTGCCGCTGCATGAAAACGGCATGCAGATCCACGCCTACAGCGGGGATAACGTTGTCTACAGCAAAACGTATTATTCTATCGGCGGGGGATTTATCGTCGATGAAGAACATTTCGGTCAGGACGCCGCCGGTGAAGTCAGTGTGCCGTATCCGTTCAAATCGGCTACCGAGCTGCTGGGCTTTTGCAACAGCACCGGTCTGTCGCTTTCAGGGCTGGCCATGCAAAACGAACTGGCGCTGCACAGCAAGAAAGAGATCGAAGACTATTTTGGTCACGTCTGGCAGACCATGCAGGCCTGTATCGATCGCGGGATGAACACCGAAGGCGTGCTGCCGGGGCCGTTACGCGTACCGCGCCGTGCTTCCGCGCTGCGCCGGATGCTGGTTTCCAGCGACAAGCTGTCCAGCGATCCGATGAACGTGATTGACTGGGTGAACATGTTTGCTCTCGCGGTCAACGAAGAAAACGCTGCCGGTGGGCGCGTGGTTACCGCGCCGACAAACGGGGCGTGCGGGATCGTGCCTGCTGTGCTGGCCTATTACGATCACTTTATTGAATCCGTCAGCCCGGATATCTATACCCGCTACTTCCTGGCGGCCGGGGCGATCGGCGCGCTGTATAAAATGAACGCCTCCATTTCCGGCGCGGAAGTGGGCTGTCAGGGTGAAGTCGGCGTGGCGTGTTCAATGGCTGCCGCAGGCCTGGCGGAACTGCTGGGCGCCAGTCCGGAGCAGGTATGCGTTGCCGCGGAAATCGGCATGGAGCATAACCTGGGGCTGACCTGCGATCCGGTTGCCGGTCAGGTTCAGGTTCCGTGCATCGAGCGGAACGCCGTTGCCTCGGTCAAAGCGATCAACGCTGCGCGGATGGCCATGCGCCGTACCAGCGCGCCCCGCGTCTCGCTGGATAAAGTCATCGAAACGATGTACGAAACCGGTAAAGACATGAACGCGAAATACCGGGAAACCTCTCGCGGCGGTCTGGCGATCAAAGTGCAGTGTGACTAAGCCCGCCCACTCACACGCATAATTTTCCTTTCGCCCATCTGCCACGGATGGGCGAAATTTTTTGCCCTCTCTCGTCGGCCCGCATTTTCCCCACTACACTTGCTCTGTTACGGTTGGCTTTTGTGGCCGACGGTTTTCGGGTGGCCTGCATGCAGACAGCACAACGGATCATAAAAAAATATCGCCGCAGACGTTTTATTCTTTGCACGCTTTGTGCGCTGGCGACACTCATTCTGACGCTGAGCGTTCGATTTATTTCGGAGCGGAATTTAAATCAGCAGCGCACCGCCACCTTTGCCTCCCGCGCGGTGGCCTCACTGGATGAGATCCTCCGTCCCCTGCAAAACGGACGCGACAATCTGCTGCCTTTAATTGGGCTTCCCTGCGCCTCGGCGCACCTGCCTTTACGTAAAGAGGTCGCCCGGCTGCAAACGGTACGGGCTATCGCGCTGGTGCGAAACGGCGTGCTGTATTGCTCCAGTGTGCTTGGCCTGCGCGATGTCCCAATCCGCCAGCTTCAGCCCGATCTCCCAGCTGCGGATGCCAGGCTGTTGCTTTCCACAGACGCGGTACTTATTGCTGGCACCCCTATTCTGATCCAGTGGTATCCCGCTTCGCCCGATGGCAAAGACGGCCTGCTGGAGGTGATAAACATCGACCTGCTCATCTCTTTATTGCTGGAGCCGCGAAAACCGCAAATTACCCACGCCAGTCTGACGGTCGGCAACCGCCATCTCCTTTACGGTAAGGGTGTCGTCGCTACTCTGCCTCCTCTCGATGGAGATGAGCGCTATCAACATCACTCGCAGCACTTTCCCTTTACCATCAGCGTCACCGGCCCGGGTGCAGAGGCGCTGGCGTTGAGGACGTTACCGACCCAGTTGCCGCTGGCCCTCCTGCTAAGCCTGCTGGTGGGGTATCTCATGTGGCTGGTCACCGCCAACCGGGTGAGTTTCTCCTGGGAAATTAACCTCGCCATCGCCCAGCGGGAGTTTGAACTGTTCTGCCAGCCGCTACTGGACGCGCACACGCAGCAGTGTACAGGGGTGGAAATCTTGCTGCGCTGGAATAACCCGCGTCAGGGCTGGATCTCACCGGACGTGTTTATTCCTATCGCGGAAGAACATCATCTCATCGCGCCGTTGACCCGGTATGTGATAGCGGAAACCATTCGGCAACGGCATTTTTTCCCGATGAGCCACCAGTTTCATATCGGCATCAACGTTGCCGCCAGCCACTTTCGTAAGGGGGAGTTACTGAGGGATCTGGACCAGTACTGGTTCAGCGCACAGCCTGTGCAGCAACTGGTTATTGAACTGACGGAACGCGATGCCCTGCGGGATGTGGACTATCGCACCGTTCGCGAAATGCAGCGCCAGCATATCAAACTGGCGATCGATGATTTCGGCACCGGTAATAGCTCGCTGTCATGGCTGGAAAAGCTGCGCCCGGACGTGCTGAAAATTGATAAGTCGTTCACCCATGCCATTGGCACCGACGCCGTTAACTCGACGGTGACCGACATTATTATCGCCCTCGGGCAACGACTGAACATTGAACTGGTCGCGGAAGGAGTGGAAACGCAGGAACAGGCGCAGTATTTGCGCCGTCATGGCGTGCATTTGCTGCAAGGCTATCTTTATGCGAAACCCATGCCGCTGCGTGATTTTCCGCAGTGGCTGGCGGGAAGCCTGCCGCCTCCCGCCAGGCATAACGGGCGCATGACGCCCGTTATACCGCTGCGCTAGAGGCGATTACTCCTCTTCGTCGTGCGCAGGCTGCTCTTTAACAATTCGCACCAGATCCACGCGATAGTCGTTAGCGTCGACAATGGTAATGCTGAGCGGGGCGACCTCAACCACCTCTCCAACATGGGGGATGTGTCCCTTCGCAGCAATCACCAGACCGGCCACCGTCGCGATATCTTCATCCTCATTAACCAAATTGTCCACCGCCAGCGCCTGTTGCAACGCGTGGAGATCGGTGCCGCCTTTCACTAACCAGCCGTTACCGTCAGCGGTGATTTCCGGCGTTTCGTCAGCATCCGGGAACTCTCCGGCGATAGCTTCCAGCACGTCCAGCGGCGTCACCAGCCCCTGTACGACGCCAAACTCGTTGGTGACGATCACAAAACTGCCGCGGGCGCGGCGCAGTACGCCAAGCAGGTTGATAGGATCCAGCGTTTCCGGGACCACTATCGCAGGCGAAGCCGAGGCGATCGCCGCCACGTCAACGCCCTCTTCCAGCGCCACTAACAATTCTTTCGCCCGCACGATACCAATGATCTCATCCAGTTCGCCACGGCACACCGGGAACAGGCTATGCGGCGAAGAAAGCAGTTGCTCGCGAATTTCATTCACGCTCAGGTTCGCGTCCACCCAACTGATTTCCCCGCGCGGCGTCATGATACCGCGCAGCGAGCGCTGGGCCAGGGTCAGGACGCCGTTAATCATATAGCGTTCTTCTTCCGCAAATGCGCCTTCCGGAATGGGCACCGCTGTCTGGCTGTCCGGCTCATGGGCCACGGCAGCCTGGCGTTTACCGCCCATCAAACGCAGGATGGCGTCGGCGGTACGGGCGCGCAGCGGTAGCGTTGACTGATGGCGGATGAAGTTGCGACGCGCAATCTGATTAAACACCTCAATGATGATCGAGAAACCAATCGCCGCGTACAGATACCCTTTCGGTATATGGAAACCAAAACCTTCCGCCACGAGGCTCAGACCGATCATCAGCAGGAAGCTGAGACAGAGCACCACCACCGTTGGGTGCTGGTTGACGAAACGGGTCAGCGGCTTCGACGCCAGCAGCATTACCGCCATGGCGATCACCACGGCCGCCATCATCACCGGCAGATGGTTCACCATACCGACCGCGGTAATCACCGCATCAAGTGAGAACACGGCGTCAAGAATAACGATCTGCGTGACCACCACCCAGAAACTGGCGTAGCCTTTTCCATGCCCTGAATCGTGCTCACGGTTTTCCAGCCGTTCATGCAGTTCTGTTGTCGCCTTGAACAGCAGGAATATCCCCCCCAGCAGCATAATCAGGTCGCGGCCAGAGAAGGTGAAATCCATAACGGAGAACAGCGGTTTGGTCAGGGTCACCATCCAGGAAATGATGGACAGTAGCGCCAGGCGCATAATCAGCGCGAGCGATAAACCGATAAGGCGCGCTTTGTCACGCTGCTTTGGCGGCAGCTTATCCGCAAGAATTGCAATAAAGACCAGGTTATCGATACCCAGAACAATTTCAAGAACGACGAGCGTGAGCAAACCCGCCCAAATTGAAGGGTCCATTAAGAATTCCATGACAAGCTCCTGCTTAAGGAATGGTTAACAGGCGATACGGCAATATGCAGACGAAAAGTGTGACACGAAATGCCAGACTGGCAGGCGCGTTGCGGCCTGAAAGTGAAATGACGTCGGTGACGATCCATATAGCGGGCTGGTGCCCTATACTCCTGATAAGTTAAACGGACGTTAAACATAACAGAGAGAATGCATTTTTGGCAAAGATTTACCTTCCTTTGCAAAGAAATGTAACGGGGATATTTTACTCTACGAAATTTCTCATCGGCGAAAGCTAAATTACGGATCTTCATCACATAAAATATTTTTTTCGATATCTAAAATAATTCACGAAACTCATTGCTTTTTCATTGTAACCCTTATCTGAATCGATTCGATTGCGGACGACGATTCAAATACATCTTACTGAATGATGTGTTAACGATAATAAAGGAGGTAGCAAGTGACCATTGCTATTGTGATAGGCACACATGGTTGGGCTGCAGAGCAGTTACTCAAAACAGCAGAGATGTTGTTAGGCGAGCAGGAAAACGTCGGCTGGATCGATTTCGTTCCTGGTGAAAACGCTGAGACACTGATCGAAAAGTACAACGCTCAGCTAGCAAAACTCGACACCAGCAGCGGCGTGCTGTTTCTCGTCGATACGTGGGGTGGCAGTCCGTTTAACGCTGCCAGCCGCATTGTCGTCGACAAAGAGCATTACGAAGTGATCGCTGGCGTCAATATTCCTATGCTGGTTGAAACCTTTATGGCGCGAGACGACAACCCGAGCTTTGACGAGCTGGTGCAGCTTGCTGTCGAAACCGGTCGCGAAGGCGTGAAAGCGCTGAAAGCGAAACCGGTTGAAACGGCGGCGCCTGCGCCTGTCGCCGCTGCGCCTAAAGCGGCGGCCCCCGCGAAGCCGATGGGACCGAATGATTATATGGTGATTGGCCTTGCGCGCATCGATGACCGTTTAATCCACGGTCAGGTGGCGACCCGCTGGACTAAAGAAACGAACGTGACCCGCATTATCGTCGTCAGCGACGAAGTGGCTGCGGATACCGTGCGTAAAACACTGTTAACCCAGGTCGCACCGCCCGGCGTGACGGCCCATGTGGTTGACGTCGCCAAGATGATTCGCGTTTACAACAACCCGAAATATGCCGGCGAGCGTGTGATGCTGCTGTTCACTAATCCGACCGACGTTGAACGTATTGTGGAAGGCGGCGTGAAGATCACCTCTGTCAACATTGGCGGTATGGCTTTCCGTCAGGGCAAAACCCAGGTGAACAACGCAATCTCCGTCGATGCGAAAGATATCGAAGCCTTCAATAAACTCAACGCGCGCGGTATTGAACTTGAAGCGCGGAAAGTTTCCACCGATCCAAAACTGAAAATGATGGATTTGATCGCCAAAGTGGGCAAGTAACCACCGGCATTTAATTAGCTTTCACACATATGTCTGTATAGCAATAGGAGAAGTACAATGGAGATTACCACTCTTCAGATTGTGCTGGTGTTCATCGTCGCATGTATCGCGGGTATGGAGTCGGTACTTGATGAATTTCAGTTCCACCGCCCACTGGTGGCCTGTACGCTCATTGGCGCCGTTCTCGGGGATATGAAAACCGGTATTATCATCGGTGGTACCCTGGAAATGATCGCGCTGGGCTGGATGAACATCGGTGCTGCGGTCGCACCGGATGCCGCACTGGCCTCTATTATTTCGACCGTTCTGGTTATCGCGGGTCATCAAAGCATTGGCGCCGGTATTGCGCTGGCGATCCCGCTGGCCGCGGCAGGCCAGGTGCTGACCATCATCGTTCGTACCATCACTGTCGCATTCCAGCACGCTGCGGATAAAGCCGCGGAAAGCGGCAACCTGACGGCGCTCTCCTGGCTACACGTTTCCTCCCTGTTCCTGCAGGCGATGCGTATCGCTATCCCGGCGGTGATCGTGGCGATCTCCGTAGGCACCAGCGAAGTTCAGGGCATGCTGAACGCGATTCCGGAAGTGGTGACAGGCGGTCTGAACATCGCCGGCGGCATGATTGTGGTCGTCGGTTACGCGATGGTCATCAATATGATGCGCGCAGGCTATTTGATGCCGTTCTTCTACCTCGGCTTCGTCACTGCGGCGTTTACTAACTTCAACCTGGTTGCTCTGGGTGTGATTGGCGCGGTCATGGCCATCCTCTACATTCAGTTGAGCCCGAAATATAACCGTGTCGCAGGTGCGCCAGTACAGGCCGCGGGTAACAACGATCTCGATAACGAACTGGACTAACAGGTGAACGAAATGGTTGATATGACTAAAACTACCACCGAGAAAAAACTCACTCAGAGTGACATTCGTGGCGTGTTCATCCGTTCTAACCTGTTTCAGGGTTCATGGAACTTCGAACGTATGCAGGCGCTGGGTTTCTGCTTCTCCATGGTACCGGCCATTCGCCGTCTGTATCCGGAGAACAACGATGCGCGTAAGCAGGCCATCAAACGTCACCTGGAATTCTTTAATACCCATCCGTACGTTGCCGCACCGGTTCTCGGCGTCACGCTGGCGATGGAAGAACAGCGCGCCAACGGCGCAGAGATTGACGATGGCGCGATCAACGGTATCAAAGTCGGTCTGATGGGACCGCTGGCGGGCGTCGGCGATCCGATTTTCTGGGGTACCGTACGTCCGGTATTCGCGGCATTAGGCGCCGGGATCGCGATGAGCGGTAGCCTGCTTGGTCCGCTGCTGTTCTTCATTCTGTTTAACCTGGTGCGCCTGGCGACCCGCTACTACGGCGTGGCCTACGGTTACCGTAAAGGCGTCGATATCGTTAAGGATATGGGCGGCGGCTTCCTGCAAAAACTGACTGAGGGGGCGTCAATCCTCGGCCTGTTTGTCATGGGGGCGTTGGTGAACAAGTGGACGCACGTCAATATTCCACTGGTGGTTTCCACGATCACCGGTCAGGACGGACAGACCCGCGTCACCACTGTTCAGACCATCCTCGACCAGTTGATGCCGGGCCTGGTGCCGCTGCTGCTGACCTTCGCCTGTATGTGGCTGCTGCGTAAGAAAGTTAACCCGCTGTGGATTATCGTTGGCTTCTTCGTCATCGGTATCGCAGGTTACGCCGTCGGCCTGCTGGGCCAGTAAGACTGTTGTACACTACCGGGGCCAAACGGCCCCGTTTTTATTTTCTCTGGAGGACAGATGTCGATCACGGACCTGGTGCTGGTTTTCTTTATCGCCGCGTTACTGGCATACGCGATTTACGATCAGTTCATCATGCCCCGCCGCAACGGCCCCACTCTGCTTGCTATCCCCCTGCTGCGTCGGGGACGCGTGGACAGCGTTATTTTCATCGGTTTACTCGCCATTCTGATCTACAACAACGTCACCAGCCATGGGGCAATTCTGACCACCTGGTTATTATGTGCGCTGGCGTTGATGGGCTTTTATATTTTCTGGATCCGTGCGCCCAGGATCATCTTCAAGCAGCAAGGCTTTTTCTTCGCCAATGTGTGGATAGAATATAACCGGATTAAAGAGATGAATTTATCGGAAGATGGCGTTCTGGTGATGCAATTAGAGCAACGGCGCTTACTCATTCGCGTTCGGAATATCGATGACCTCGAAAAAATATATAAACTTCTTGTTTATTCTCAGTGAGTTACAGTTATAGCCTGAGCAATGTTTTACTGTTTTTTCGGTAACCTAAACATAGCTCAGGCTATATATCCGCTTCGAAAATGTTATTTATTTTAACGTTTTTTCAATAATTAAAGCCAAATGAAAATCGTTTTCAATTAGAAGTCAAATAATATTTCCCCGCAGTTGTTTTATATTCTCAAAATATGTTAAGGTTGCGCCGTCATTGGGGAGTAGCCGATTTCCAGACTCCGGAAATGTACGTGTCAACATACTCGTTGCAAAACGTGGCGCGTACGGACTCATCATCAGTTGAGTCAGGCGAGACCATAGGCGCATCAACTGCTGTGCAGGCCACAGAACGTTGTTCCGGCATGCATGTTTACTGGGGGCAGTGGTGTGTTTTATGGAAACCCCGGTCAGGACGCTGTCATGAATATCACCGCCACAATTATTCTCGCTTTCGGTATGTCAATGGATGCATTTGCCGCATCCATTGGTAAAGGCGCCACGCTGCACAAACCTAAATTTTCTGAAGCCCTGCGCACGGGACTGATTTTCGGCGCGGTCGAAACCCTGACGCCGCTGATCGGCTGGGGGCTGGGGATGCTGGCAAGTAAGTTCGTGCTGGAGTGGAACCACTGGATCGCCTTTATCCTGCTGGTTTTTCTTGGCGGCAGGATGATGATTGAAGGCATTCGCGGCGGTAACGACGAGGATGAAGAACCCCTGCGCCGTCATGGTTTCTGGTTGCTGGTGACCACCGCCATCGCCACCAGCCTCGACGCGATGGCCGTTGGCGTAGGTCTGGCGTTCCTGCAGGTCAATATCATTGCCACCGCGCTGGCTATCGGCTGCGCAACCCTGATCATGTCAACGACGGGTATGATGGTCGGCCGTTTTATCGGTCCCCTGCTCGGTAAACGGACCGAAATACTTGGCGGGTTGGTCCTGATTGGCATTGGCGTCCAGATCCTCTGGACGCACTTTCACGGTTAAGCCGCGCGTTGCCAGATGTGCAGACTAAAGTCCGTCTGGCAATCAAAGGTCTCTCTGTCGGCCAGCGCCGTCCATACTTCCGCTTTCGCCCGCCAGGCGAATGGCGTCATCTGCAACAACGCCACCGCTGCCTGCCCACTCAGGGACATGGGGTAAGCGAGAGAAACCGACTCGACTAAAGTGAATCCTTCCAGCTGTTCCGCATGCGGCGCATGAAGGCGCACGTCATCATAGATCAGCCCTTTCAGCTCCATTAAATGACGCGGCCCTGGCGTGGCGGTGATCACCCATCCGCCAGGTTTAACCACCCGCGCCAGTTCGGCGGCCTTACACGGTGCGTAAATCCTGACAATGGCGTTCAGGCTGGCGTCGGCAAACGGCAGGCGATGGCTGGATGCCACACAAAACGTGACCTGCGGATAGCGTTTTGCGGCGGCTTTAATGGCCACCTTCGCGACGTCCAGTCCATAAAGGGTAGCCGCAGGGAGAGCGTCAGCAAAGGCATGGGTGTAGTACCCCTCCCCGCAGCCGATATCCAGAATCGATGGGGCCGGAACGTCCAGACGCCCACAGAGTTGCGCCACTACGGTGTCACGCAGCGGTTGATAATGCCCCGCGTCCAGAAAGGCGCGTCGCGCCTGCATCATTTCGGCACTGTCACCCGGATCGCGTGAACGTTTGTGTTGTACCGGCAGCAGATTCACATACCCCTCTTTCGCCACGTCAAACTGATGACGCTGTGGACAGAGATAGCTGTTCTTCACCTGTTTAAGCGGCAGGTGACATAGGGGGCAGGAAAACGACATAGTAACTCCGGCAGGCTGCTAAAGGGCGCAAGTGTAGCGCGATTTGCGCCCCGGGAGAATATGTCACCACGTGGTCTCAGGCGTCTGCGCGCCATGCATTACCAGCAGATGACTGGAATCGGCAGGCATGCCGTCCGGTTTTACATTTTCCAGACGCAGCACATCCCCCATTATCTGGCTGAAAACGGGCGCGGACACCGCACCGCCATAATACGAACCGTTTTGCGGATCGTTGATCACCACCACCAGCGCAAATTTCGGCGCGCTTGCTGGCGCGACACCGGCGGTATAGGCCACATATTTATCAACGTATTTCCCGTCAGCGCCAATCTTCTTGGCGGTACCGGTTTTCACCGCCACCCGGTAATCCCGCACGGCGGCCTTCGTCCCGCCGCCTCCCGGCAAGGCGACGCTTTCCATCATATGCTCTACCTGCTTAACCAGCGCTTGGGGCATTACCCGTTTTCCCATCACCGGCGGGTCTATGCGGGTAATAGAGAGTGGTCGGTAGATACCGAAACTGCCAATCGTGGCGTAAACGTGCGCCAGTTGTAACGGTGTGACCATCAGCCCGTAGCCAAAGGCAAACGTCGCCCGATCGAGATCGCTCCAGTAGCGGCGCTGCGGCATCAGCCCGCGACTTTCGCCGGTAAGTCCCAGCCCTGTCGGTTGACCGAAGCCAAAGTTTTTATAGGTATCGATCAGCCTCTGAACCGGCATCGCCAATGACAAATGCGACACGCCGGTATCACTCGACTTCTGTAAAATACCGGTCAGCGTAAGCTCCGGGTAAAATCCTACGTCGCGTATGCGATGTCCATCGAGGGTAAACGGATGGGTATCAATGACACTGTCCGGCTGCACTATGCCCTGCTGCAACGCCGTCATAATGACCAGCGGCTTCACCGTCGACCCCGGCTCAAAGGTGTCGCTGATGGCACGATTACGGAAATCATCCAGCACCGCGCCGTCACGATTGTTCGGGTTAAAGTCCGGGTAGTTCGCCATCGCCAGCACCTCGCCGGTGGCAATGCTCACTAAAATAGCGGCCCCCGACTCCGCTTTGTTCCAGGTGACGGCGTTATCCAGCGCGTCTTCCGTTACGGTTTGCAACCGCTCATCGATACTGAGCTGCAAATTGTGCGCAGGGACTGGACTGACTTCAGTAATGTTCTCAATCACATGACCAAACTTATCTTTTCGCACCAGGCGCGACCCCGGTTTGCCCATCAGCTGGGCGTTAAAACTTTTCTCCACGCCTTCGATGCCCTGGCCGTCGATATTGGTAAAGCCGATGAGATTCGCCGCGACGTGACCTGCGGGATAAAAACGACGGGATTCTTCGCGCAAATTGATCCCTGGCAGATTAAGCTTATCGATCCACTGCGCCTGCTGCGGCGAGACCTGACGGGCGAGATAAAGAAAGCGGCTGGACGGATCGCGATTAACCCGGGCCGCCAGCGTACTGAGCGAAAGATGCAGCGTTTTTGCCAGCGCCTGCCAGCGTTCGTTATATCCTACCCCACCCTTGCCGATCAGCATTTTCGGATCTGCCCAGACGGCGTTGACCGGAACGCTGACCGCCAGCGGACGACCTTCCCGGTCGGTTATCATCCCGCGCGGCGAAGCCGTGGTCACATGGCGTAACGAACGCATATCTTCTTGTTTTACCAGCGTGTCGGGCGTCACAATTTGTAGCCATGCCACCCGCCCCAGCAGCAGCCCAAGACTGAGCAATATGGCGAGACAGAGGAGCGCGAAGCGCGCTGGCGTGAAGTTTCTCGCCGCCCCTTCATTTTTCTTTTTCACCTGTACTCCGGCTTTCATTCTTTTCAGGTGATTGATTTAACGAGAAATCCGGCAGGAAAGCGGGGAGAACAATGCTAATAATGTCGCGGCTTTGCAACAAACCACTAACGGATGAGGGTTTTGAAATATTTTGAAGGATTATGAATTAAAAAGCCCCGCATTCGCGAGGCTTTAAATCTGAGTGTGATGCGCGTGAGCGCTTCAAATCAGTGGTGTCGATCAGATAGCGGTTACGTTAACAGCAGCCGGGCCTTTCTGGCCGTCCTGAATTTCGAACTCAACGTTCTGGCCTTCAGCCAGAGTTTTGAAGCCATTACCCTGGATAGCGGAGAAGTGTACAAACACATCTTTGCTGCCGTCTGCCGGAGTAATAAAGCCAAAACCTTTAGACTCGTTGAACCACTTAACTTGACCTTTAATCTTTGCCATTTGCAAAATTCCTTAGAGTGTTTTCTTTGCCCGCAGGCATTACCTAGATGAAACTGAGACATTACTGCATGAGGCACTAATATAAGGTTCGGCAGAGAAGCGGTATTCAACGACAACGTGTTTACTCAGGACTTCTTTACTGAAAATGCCACACATAAACAGAACTGTACCTCGTTTAACCCAAAACGTGTTATCACATACAACGTTAATTATGGCAAGCCATTTTTAAACGTGTCTCGATCCGTCGCACAAATCTCACGAGATGATAAGGTGTATCTGCACAGTTATGCGTCAACACGCGTATCGTTATATTCCCGCGGCGTTCCAGCACCTTCGCCGGATCGGTTGCGCTACAAGGACTTGTTAACCATAGACCAGGAGTTTCAGAACCGCCAGCTTATCCCCGATCATTTTGTTGGTTTACGGCGTTTTCACAAATTCTGCTTTGTTATGCATAAATTGTTTCAACGCAAAAATGTCGGGTTGCATAAATTCCAAAACATTTTACCCTGCCGGGTTTTCTTCTCTTCTTATGCACTAATTTAATGAAAGAATGATGACAATGCACAAAAAAAGGGAGAGAAACGTTTCGATAAAAATAAAAACGATCGTTATCACATAACGAAAACCAACGCGTTATTCCCGGTTAAGAAAATATAATACCGAGACAGCGCACGATAACAGTTTAATAGAACGAGGAAAAAGGGATATAACGAAGCGGTGGGGAATGCACAAATAAAGTGCGCCTGCAAAAGCGACATGCAGGAGTGACGCGATGGCAGGCAACGTCACTCCCGTTCTTACCGCTGGATTAACGCTCTGCAACAAGACGGATGATGCCATCATCCTCTTTTGCGTCGTTCACTGCTTTTGGCGCTTCCGTGGTTTTCTCCGGTTCGTTGGCTTCACAGAGGCGGCGCAGCAATGCATTTTGCCGCTTCTGTTGTTCCAGTAACGCTTCAAGCAGTTCTATCTGCTCGTTTGTTCGAGAACTGGCGCGGTTAACGAAGAACCACAGCACCAGACCGACAACCAGAACCCCCACCGATACAATCAATGACGCAAAATTGAGCACGCCAGAATTTACAACTTCGTTCATTTCACCACCTCACAATAGACGCGCTATTCTACCACCGCGCCAGAGGAAGGAAATCAACGGATGCGAAAATGGCATCACCAGGGGATAAATTTATTGATGGCGCAAATTCCATTGAAGAATTGAACATCCTGATCGCACATGAGGTTGAACACCTGAGCCCACAGCAGCAGGCACACGAGTACAACAACAACCAGAATGACCCATCGAAACTTTTTCACTCCACTCTCCGCTTCAACACCTTATGGCGCTAAATTACCATGCGCTACTTAAACCGGGGCTAACTGTAGCGACAATAGCATCTTTTAGGAATCATTCACTTGTTTCAATAGTTGTAGCCGTTAAGCTCAGTCTCACCAACAAAAGAAAAGAGGTCATAATGCGTTTGATTGTTCGCGCTATTGTTTTGCTTGCTCTGGTCTGGATTGGCCTGTTACTAAGTGGGTATGGTGTGCTGATCGGCAGCCAGGAGAACGCAGCCGGATTGGGCCTGCAGTGTAAATACTTAACGGCCCGCGGCACGGCGACTGCGCAGTATATTCATTCTGATAGCGGCATCATTGGTTTAACGAACTGCCCGCTGCTACGCAAAAGCGCAGTGGTGGTGGATAATAATTAATCTTCTGCCGAAGCGGAAGAGGAAGCAAATAAGAAATACAGGAACGATTTGCCCCTGTATTTCTTGTCACGCCTCGCGTTGCGTTAACGCGTCATCTCATTCCGTAGATTGTCAAAACGGATAGTCGTTATAGCCCATTTGTTCAGAGATTTTACGTGCGGCGGTATGCAGCATTTCAACATATTCGTGCAAGCGTTCTTCAGAGAAACGTAGGGTCGGGAAAGAAATGCTGAGACCGGCGATTACTACGCCAAAACGGTCGAATACCGGCACCCCGATGCAGCGCAATCCTTCTTCCTGTTCTTCATTGTCTTCGCCGTAGCCCTGCTCGCGCACCTTATCCAGCAGCGGCAGCAACGCTTCCGTGGTGGTGATGGTGCGTTCGGTGCTGCGTTTATACTCAACGCCGTCAAGAATTTGCTTCACTTCCTCACGGTCGCGCCAGGCCAGCAGGACTTTACCAATCGCGGTACTGTACAGCGGGTTACGGCGGCCAATTCGGGAGTACATGCGCAGGTTGTACATGGAGTCGATTTTATGGATGTAAACGATGCTGTCTTCATCCAGCGCCCCCAGGTGCACCGTCTCTTTGGTCAGACGGGAAAGTTCTCGCATCTGGATATCGGCGCTGCGGATAAGATCGACGTTTTGCAACGCACGCGCGCCCAGTTCAAACAGTTTGAGCGTCAGAGAATACTTCTCTGATTCGCCTTCCTGCGCCACATAGCCCAGGGTTTTCATGGTCTGCAAAAAGCGATAAACGGTGCTCTTTGACATCATGACGCGCTGAGACAGCTCGGTAATCCCTATTTCACGCTCTTCTCCCAGCGCCTGCAAAATGCCAAAAACCTTTAGCACGGAAGATACAGAATCGGGCTGTTTATCCAGATCTGCGTTAGCCATTTATCACCTCATTACGAGTGTTTTATAAAAATCAGAACGAGTTTTTATTATAATTTCAGCGCCAGGCGGCCGCAATCCATCTTTGCTTACTTCGTTACAAATCTGCGACATAAGGCCTGAATATCAGTGCTAAAATCGCTACCCTGATCATACTCCTCGCAAAAACTATCAACCATATGAATAAATCACAGGCCGACGGTCTGCCGCTTCCGCAGCGCTACGGTGCTATTTTCACCATCGTCATCGGGATCTCAATGGCCGTGCTTGATGGCGCGATCGCTAATGTGGCGTTGCCCACCATCGCCACCGATCTCCAGGCTTCTGCCGCCAGCTCTATCTGGGTGGTTAACGCTTACCAAATCGCGATTGTCGTTTCGTTACTGTCACTGTCTTTTCTTGGCGATATGTTTGGCTATCGCCGTATTTACAAATGCGGACTGGTGGTCTTTCTGCTGGCTTCGCTTTTCTGCGCGCTTTCCGACTCGTTACAGATGCTCACCGTGGCGCGTGTGGCGCAGGGTTTCGGTGGCGCGGCGTTAATGAGCGTCAATACGGCGCTCATCCGTCTGATCTACCCCCAGCGCCATCTGGGACGCGGAATGGGGATTAACTCGTTTATTGTCGCCGTCTCGTCTGCCGCTGGCCCCACCATTGCCGCCGCCATCCTCTCCATCTCATCATGGAAGTGGCTGTTTTTAATTAATGTCCCGCTGGGCATTATCGCCCTGCTGCTGGCAATCCGCTATCTGCCGCCCAACGCGCCGCGGGAGAATAAACCACGCTTCGATCTCCCGAGCGCGATCATGAATGCCTTGACGTTTGGTCTGTTAATCACGGCCCTCAGTGGTTTTGCGCAAGGACAATCGCTGACGTTAATTACCGCGGAGCTGGTGGCGCTGATGATAGTAGGTTACTTATTTATCCGCCGACAGTTGGCCCTTCCTGTGCCGCTGTTGCCGGTCGATCTGCTGCGTATTCCGCTTTTTTCCCTGTCGATTGGCACATCCATCTGCTCTTTCTGCGCTCAAATGCTGGCAATGGTCTCCCTGCCTTTTTATCTGCAAACGGTTCTGGGACGTAGTGAAGTGGAAACCGGCTTGCTGTTGACCCCCTGGCCGCTGGCCACAATGGTGATGGCCCCGCTGGCGGGGTATCTGATCGAGCGTGTTCACGCCGGATTACTTGGCGCGATGGGCATGGTGGTGATGGCATGCGGCCTGTTCGCGCTGGTGTTGCTGCCTTCTGCGCCGTCCGACTTTAATATCATCTGGCCGATGATTTTATGCGGGGCGGGTTTTGGACTGTTCCAGTCGCCAAACAATCACACCATTATCACGTCAGCCCCGCGCGAACGCAGCGGCGGCGCGAGCGGTATGCTGGGAACAGCACGTCTGCTGGGACAAAGTACGGGCGCGGCATTGGTTGCCCTTATGCTCAACCATTTCGGTGATAACGGCACGCACGTTTCCCTGCTGGCAGCCGGTATTCTGGCGTCGGTGGCGGCCGTGGTGAGTGGGTTACGCATCACTCAACCTCGTTCGCAGGCGTAAAAAATGCGCGTCAAAAGACGCGCATTCAGATCCAACCATGATGTCCGGGAAGCGTCAGCGCCACCGGACATCATGTCTTACTTCAGGTATGCGCCACTGCGCAGCGCTTCGATACGTTTATCCAGCGGCGGGTGCGTCATAAACAGTTCGCTCAGGGACTTGCCCTTACCGTTAATGCAAAACGCCATCATGCTGGATGCTTCCTGCGGTTCATAGCTGGTTTTCAGACGCTGTAATGCGGCAATCATTTTTTCACGCCCGACCAGCTTCGCAGAGCCCGCGTCGGCATGGAATTCACGGTGACGGGAGAACCACATGGTGATAATACTTGCCAGAATACCGAAGACCAG
Source organism: Citrobacter sp. Cs237 (assembly GCF_030332325.1). Lineage (NCBI taxonomy): Bacteria > Pseudomonadati > Pseudomonadota > Gammaproteobacteria > Enterobacterales > Enterobacteriaceae > Citrobacter > Citrobacter sp. Cs237. The sequence goes on from NZ_JAOWIB010000109.1 coordinate 410,752, forward strand.
CTCCAGAACCATCGCCACCACGAAGTAGATCATCGGGTTGCCGTTGCTACCCTCACCCTCGTCGCGGTTGCCACCAAGAAAACCTGCGGCGATCTGCGCCAGAATACGCGAAATAAAGATAACAAAGGTGTTCACGACCCCCTGAATCAGGGTCATTGTCACCATGTCACCATTGGCGATATGGCTAATTTCGTGCGCAATGACCGCTTCGGCTTCGTCCGGACTCATGTTTTGCAGCAGGCCAGTACTGACCGCCACCAGCGACGCGTCACGGCGCGCACCGGTCGCAAAGGCGTTAATATCCGGCGCATGGTAAATAGCCACCTGCGGCATGGCGATACCCGCCTGACGCGCCTGCGTTTCGACGGTGTTTAACAGCCAGCGTTCTCTTTCATTGCGCGGTTGCTCAATCACTTCTCCGCCCACGGAACGCAACGCCATCCATTTGGACATCAGCAGAGAGATGAAGGAACCACCAAAACCGAACAGCAGCGCCATGATCATCAGGCCCTGTACGCTGCTCGACTGAATTCCTGTCAGACTTAACACCAGACCGAACACAACCATGACGGCCAGGTTCGTTAACAGGAAGAGCGCGATTCGCATCATAATTTTCTTTTAACCTCAACTTAACAAAACGCACTATGCGATTACCCACATCGTATGGGTCGTATGGTTATTTTCAAGCATCAGCGGGCGGTAAGTCACCAGAAAGACACAACTTTACATTTTGTTGCCGTTGGCTGACGTCCTGCTGCGAGTGTTAAAAAAACAGGCACAATTTCTTGTGCCTGTGTGGGGTTATTTGGCGGGAGCGGGCTGTTCTGCGGGCTTCTCTTTTTCGAGGCGCGCCAGATCCAGCGCGATTTTCACGGTTTCATCAAGATACGGATCCGGTTCCTGGTAATCTTTCGGCAGATCGTCCAGTTTCTTCAACACCGGTTTGCCTTCACGCGTAAACCGATCGTTGATCCGCGCCAGACGCAACGCATCATCTTCATTATTCTCTTTTTCACGCTGAGCATAATTGAGAGAAACGATATTGCGTTTATCCTTCATAGCATTGAAACGGGCAATGTCCTTCATGATGTACTGGAACTCAGGATCGCTGGCGATACGGGCATTGTGCGCTTTCAGCAACGCGGGTCCGAACGGTTTGAGATCGTCTGACTTTACATAAGTTGCCGCATCAATGCTATCCCACGGCAGTGCGTTATCTTCGAATTTCTCACCGGTTTCCGTCTCTTCATTACCTGTCGGCATGATGATATCCGGCGTTACCCCTTTGCGCTGGGTACTGCCGCCGTTCACGCGGTAGAATTTCTGGATCGTATACTGCACCGAGCCCAGCGCGGGCCATTCCGGACGCAGCATTTGATCGTAAATACGGTTCAGGGAACGATATTGCTGAACGGTACCTTTGCCGAAGGTCGGTTCGCCAACGATTAACGCACGACCGTAGTCCTGCATCGCCGCGGCGAAGATTTCCGACGCCGATGCGCTAAAGCGATCGACCATTACCACCAGCGGCCCTTTATAGTACACAACGCCATCGGTATCGCTGTCTTCACGGACTTTACCGTTATTGTCGCGCACCTGGACCACCGGACCTGAAGGGATAAACAGACCAGAGAGCGAAACCGCCTCGGTCAATGCCCCGCCGCCGTTGGTACGCAGATCGATAATGACGCTGCTGACGTTCTGTTTTTCCAGCTTCTGCAACTGGACTTTCACATCGTCAGTCAGACCGACGTAGAAGCCCGGAATGTCCAACACGCCGACCTTCTCTTTGCCGACGGTTTTAACGGTCATTTTAACCGCGCGATCTTCAAGACGAATACGTTCACGGGTCAGCGTCACAATGCGGGTTTTTGTCCCCTTACCGGCAGGCAAAATTTCCAGGCGAACCTTACTGCCCTTTGGACCTTTGATAAGCGCAACCACGTCATCAAGACGCCAGCCAATCACGTCCACCATGCTCTTGCCGGTCTGTCCTACGCCGACAATGCGATCGCCAACGCTAATCGCTTTACTTTTCGCCGCCGGACCGCCCGCGACCATGGAGTTAATAACCGTATAGTCGTCATCCATCTGCAACACCGCGCCAATGCCTTCCAGAGACAGGCTCATTTCAGTATTAAACTGCTCGGTGTTGCGCGGCGAGAGGTAGTTGGTATGGGGGTCGATTTCGCGGGCGAATGCCGTCATCGCCAGGGAAAAAACGTCTTCACTGTTGGTCTGAGTCAAACGGCGAATCGCTGATTTATAGCGGCGCGTCAGCGTTTCGCGAATTTCTTTGTCGGTTTTGCCGGTCAGCTTGAGGCTAAGCTCATCAAATTTCACTTTGCTGTCCCACAGCACATTCAGCTCAGCCTCATTTTTCGGCCAGGGCGCTTTGCTGCGGTCCAGGTTGAAATTATCGTTGCCGGTAAAATCCATCGGACGTTCCAGCACCGTTAACGCGTACTGATACCGTTCGAAGCGGCGCTTTTGCGCCAGATTGTAGAGATCGTAGAAAACGTCAAGCTTTCCCGAACGCAGCTCGTCACCTATTTGGCCTTTCTTCTTCGCGTACTGTTCTACGTCGCCAGCCAGCAATACGTTATGGCTATAGTCGAGAAGATTTAAATAACGGTCGAAAATTTTGGCGGAAAAAGCCTCGTCAAGATCGAACTGACGATAATGCGAACGCGTGAAGCGCGACGTAACGCGCTCACTGACGGTCGCATGTTGCGTTTCTTCCTTAAGGACGGGAATTTGATCGGCACGCGTAATGTCGTCTACAGCGAAGGTCTGGCCTGCTAGTGCAAGCAGGCCAGCTAACGCGGTAAGCCTAAAAAATCTGTTCATGCCAGGCCTGGCCTCCGTTTCAGAACACCAGGTGTTCTGCGCGTACAATCAAAGACATACCCGAATTCAGCTGTACACGGACACCATCTTTGGTGATTTCTAATACCGTGGCATCCATCGCATCGTTACCCGCTTTCACCTTCAGAGACTGGCCTACGCTCAGGACGGAAATATCCGAAACCGGAGTCAGTTTCTCTTCACGAGGGGCGCGCGGCGCTTTTGCAGCCGGTTTTTCTGCACGCGGTTTACGTTCGGTCGCGTCTTTACGGCGCGGAGCTGGACGCGGCTTGCGCTCGCGGCGTGGCGCGTCGGAGGTTTCCCCTGCGGCAGCGGCAGCTTCACGTTTTTTCGCTTGCTGTTCCGCACGCTGCGCCTGAACGCGTGCTTTCGCTTCTTCAAGCTGCTTACGCGCGTGTTCAACATGCTGCTCATCCAGCTCACCGCACGGGTTGCCGTCGAGATCAACACGCGTCGCACCCGGCTTCACGCCGTACAGGTAACGCCAGCTGGAAGTATAAAGACGTAAAGCGGAACGAAGTTGCGTTTTGCTGAGGTTCATTTCACCCTCAATACGCTCCACCAGATCCTGAAAAATACCAATTTTCAGCGGGCGCGCTTCGCCTTCCGCACTAAAGCACTGCGGAAAACGCTCGGCCAAAAACGCGATAACTTCTTTACTGCTATTCAACTTAGGTTGATTTTCCATGAAATTTCCTGATTACAACGGACGTAGCCAACAAGCCGCAGGCATGAACAGGCGTCATTATAATGACGCCATCAGTAATTGCTACGTTATCCGTTGATTATCCTGCGACGCTCGCAAAGAATTTTTTGTAATCCGACGTTGCAAGCACGGTCTGGAGCTGTTCTACCAGCTCACGAAGTCCGGCTTCGTCCTCTTCAGTGAAACGTCCGAACACCGTACTGTCGATATCCAGCACGCCGATTTGCTGCGCGTTTACCGTAACCGGCAGCACGATTTCCGCATTGCTCGCGGCATCGCAGGCTATGTGTCCATCAAACGCGTGAACGTCTTCAATACGCTGAACCTGATTTTGCGCGATGGCGGTACCGCATACGCCGCGCCCCACCGGGATCCGCACGCAGGCGATTTTGCCCTGAAACGGGCCCAGCACCAACGTGTCGTTTTCCAGCAGGTAAAAACCCGCCCAGTTCACGTCCGCCAGACGTTCGTACAGCAGCGCGCTGGTATTCGCCAGCGTTGCCAAAAAACTGGTCTCCCCTGCCATCAATGCCTGAAAATCGCGGTTCAGATCCGCATACAGCTCGGTCTTGTTCATTATTTAATCACTTGGTTGTCTTACGCTTACTGCCGGACTATTAAAATAAGCATTAAATGCGTTATTGCTCAAGATCATTCCCGTCATGAGTTAATATTACATTAATCTAACACTTTGAATCGCGATACATGGCTCTCAAGACTCAACACATTACGCCAACCAAAAAAATAGCGATCTGGTCCATCAGCGAAGCTCTTCCCCGTGCACACTATCAGCGCTGCCCTCAGTGCGACCTGCTGTTTAGTCTGCCGAAAATGCGTTCTCACCAGAGCGCCTATTGCCCCCGCTGTCAGGCGAAAATACGCGACGGTCGCGACTGGTCGTTAACCCGTCTCGCGGCGATGGCGGTTACCATGATGCTGCTGATGCCCTTTGCCTGGGGCGAGCCGCTGCTGCACATCTATCTGCTCGGTATCCGCATTGACGCCAACGTTATGCAGGGGATCTGGCAGATGACCAAACAGGGCGATCCTGTCACCGCCGCGATGGTGTTCTTTTGCGTCGCCGGCGCGCCGCTGATCCTTGTCACCGCAATAGCCTATCTGTGGTTTGGCAATATCCTCGGCATGAACCTGCGCCCAGTCCTGCTGATGCTGGAAAGACTGAAAGAGTGGGTGATGCTGGACATTTACCTGGTCGGCATTGGCGTCGCGTCAATTAAGGTTCAGGATTACGCCTTCCTACAGCCGGGCGTCGGCCTTTTCGCTTTCGTGGCGTTAGTCATCCTGAGCATCCTGACGCTCTCGCACCTCAACGTCGAGCAACTGTGGGAGCGTTTTTATCCGCAGCGGCCAGCAAATCGACCGGACGAAAAGCTCCGCGTCTGCCTCGGCTGCCATTTTACCGGCTACCCGGATCGCCGGGGACGCTGCCCGCGCTGTCACATTCCGCTGCGCGAACGTCGAAACCAGAGCATACAAAAATGTTGGGCGGCGCTGCTGGCGTCAATTGTCTTTCTGCTGCCCGCGAACCTGTTGCCTATCTCGGTGATCTACGTCAACGGCGGGCGTCAGGAAGACACCATCATGTCCGGTATTATGTCGCTCGCCAGCAGCAATATCGCCGTTGCCGCCGTGGTCTTTATCGCCAGTATTCTGGTGCCCTTTACCAAAGTGATCGTCATGTTTACCCTGCTGCTCAGCATTCATTTCAAATGTGAGCAGGGGCTGCGGACGCGCATCCAATTGCTGCGGATGGTGACCTGGATCGGCCGTTGGTCGATGCTGGATCTGTTTGTCATTTCGTTAACCATGTCGCTCATTAACCGCGACCAGATTCTTGCTTTTACTATGGGACCGGCTGCGTTTTATTTCGGCGCAGCGGTAATTTTGACTATTCTTGCTGTTGAATGGCTGGACAGCCGCTTACTTTGGGATGCACATGAGTCAGGAAACGCCCGCTTCGCAGACTGAAGCGCAAATTAAAACAAAACGCCGTATCTCGCCTTTCTGGCTATTGCCGCTCATTGCTTTAATGATTGCGGGCTGGCTGATATGGAACAGCTACGAGGATCGTGGAAACACCGTTACCATCGACTTTCAGTCGGCGGACGGTATTGTGCCGGGGCGAACGCCCGTCCGTTATCAGGGCGTCGAAGTCGGTACTGTCCAGGATATCAGCCTGAGTAAAGACCTGCGCAAAATTGAAGTGCGGGTCAGCATTAAATCAGACATGAAGGATGCCCTGCGCGAAGAAACCCAGTTCTGGCTGGTCACGCCTAAAGCCTCGCTTGCTGGCGTCTCCGGGCTTGACGCGCTGGTCGGCGGCAACTATATCGGCATGATGCCCGGCAAAGGCGCCGAGAAGGATCACTTTGTCGCTCTCGACACCCAGCCGAAATATCGTCTTGATAATGGCGATTTAATGATTCATCTGCATGCTCCGGATCTCGGTTCGCTGAACAGCGGCTCACTGGTCTATTTCCGTAAGATCCCGGTCGGCAAAGTGTATGACTACAGCATCAATCCTAATAAACAGGGCGTCACTATCGACGTGCTGATCGAACGCCGATTCACCAACCTGGTGAAAAAAGGCAGTCGCTTCTGGAACGTGTCGGGCATCGACGCAGACGTCAGCCTGAGCGGGGCGAAAGTGAAGCTCGAAAGCCTGGCCGCACTGGTTAACGGCGCTATCGCCTTTGACTCGCCGGAGTCGTCAAAACCGGCGGAGCAAGAAGATTCGTTCGGGCTGTATGAAGATCTGGCCCACAGCCAGCGTGGCGTTATTGTGAAGCTGCAACTGCCGAGCGGCGAAGGGCTGAAGGCGGACTCCACCCCGCTGATGTATCAGGGGCTTGAGGTTGGCGAACTCACCAAACTGGTATTACAACCGGGTGGTAAAGTCACCGGCGAAATGACCGTCGATCCCAGCGTGGTCACATTATTGCGTGAGAATACCCGCATTGAACTGCGCAGTCCTAAACTCTCGCTTAGCGACGCCAATATTAGCTCGCTGCTGACGGGCAAAACCTTTGAGCTGGTACCCGGCGACGGCGAACCGCGTAGCGAGTTTGTGGTCGTTCCCGGCGAAGAAGCGCTTTTGCACGAGCCTGACGTTCTGACCCTGACTCTCACCGCGCCGGAAAGCTACGGCATTGACGCGGGGCAGCCGCTGATCCTGCATGGCGTTCAGGTCGGCCAGGTTATCGACCGCAAACTGACCCCCAAAGGCGTGACTTTTACCGTCGCCATCGATCCGCAACATCGCGATCTGGTGAAAGGCGACAGCAAATTTGTCGTCAATAGCCGGGTCGACGTCAAAGTCGGACTGGACGGCGTGGAGTTTCTCGGCGCCAGCGCCAGCGAATGGATCAACGGCGGTATTCGCATTCTGCCCGGTAATAAAGGCGAAATGAAATCCAGCTATCCGCTGTATGCCAATCTGGAAAAAGCGGTGGAAAATAGCCTCAGCGATCTGCCTACGACCACCCTGACGCTCAGCGCGGAAACGCTGCCTGACGTGCAGGCGGGTTCGGTCGTGCTGTATCGCAAATTTGAGGTGGGTGAAGTGATCACGGTGCGTCCGCGCGCCAACGCGTTTGATATCGACCTGCATATCAAACCGGAATACCGTAACCTGCTGACCAGCAACAGCGTGTTCTGGGCGGAAGGCGGCGCGAAAGTACAGCTCAACGGCAGCGGGTTGACCGTTCAGGCCTCTCCCCTGTCGCGGGCGCTGAAAGGCGCGATCAGCTTCGATAACCTGAGCGGCGCGAGCGCCAGCCAGCGTAAAGGCGACAAACGCATTCTGTACGCCTCGGAAACCGCCGCCCGCGCCGTTGGCGGCCAGATTACGCTTCACGCATTTGATGCCGGGAAGCTGGCTGCCGGCATGCCGATCCGCTACCTCGGGATTGATATCGGGCAAATCCAGACCCTGGAACTGATCACCGCCCGCAACGAAGTTCAGGCGAAAGCGGTGTTATACCCGGAATACGTGCAGACCTTTGCCCGCGCGGGCACCCGTTTCTCGGTGATCACCCCGCAAATCTCGGCGGCAGGCGTGGAGCATCTGGACACCATCCTGCAACCTTATATCAACGTGGAGCCGGGGCGCGGGAATCCTCGTCGCAACTTTGAACTTCAGGAAGCCACCATCACCGACTCTCGCTATCTCGACGGTTTAAGTATTGTGGTGGAAGCGCCGGAGGCCGGTTCGCTGGCTATCGGTACGCCGGTCCTGTTCCGCGGGATAGAGGTCGGAACGGTGACCGGCATGACGCTGGGTTCGCTGTCGGACCGCGTGATGATTGCCCTGCGCATCAGCCAACGTTATCAGCATCTGGTGCGCAATAATTCGGTCTTCTGGCTGGCCTCCGGCTACAGTCTGGACTTCGGCCTGACGGGCGGCGTCGTGAAAACCGGCACCTTTAATCAGTTCATTCGCGGCGGCATTGCCTTTGCTACCCCGCCAGGCATACCGCTGGCGCCGAAAGCGCAGGCAGGCAAACACTTCCTGTTGCAGGAAAGCGAACCGAAAGAGTGGCGCGAATGGGGAACGGCTCTGCCGCGCTAATACCATTGCTCCGGCGTGCTCGCGCCGGAGCCTTTATGCTACACTGCGCGCCTGTTTTACTGCCGCTGGTGCCGCTCCGTGACTCAACACGCTGTTTATTTTCCTGAAGCCTTTCTCACGCAAATGCGCGAGGCGATGCCCGCCTCCCTCTCTTTCGACGATTTTCTCGCCGCCTGCCAGCGTCCGCTGCGTCGCAGCATTCGCGTCAACACCCTGAAAATCACGGTCGCCGACTTCCTTACCCTGACCGCGCCTTACGGCTGGTCGCTTACGCCGGTGCCGTGGTGCGAGGAAGGATTCTGGATCGCGCGGGATGATGAAGACTCACTGCCGCTGGGCAGTACCGCAGAGCATCTGAGCGGGCTGTTTTACATTCAGGAAGCCAGTTCGATGCTGCCGGTCGCCGCGCTGTTTGCCGACGGGAATATGCCGGAACGCGTTATGGACGTTGCCGCCGCGCCAGGTTCAAAGACGACGCAAATCGCTGCGCGGATGGGGAACCGGGGAGCGATTCTGGCGAACGAATACGCCGCCAGCCGGGTAAAAGTGCTTCACGCTAACATCAGCCGCTGCGGGATCGGTAACGTGGCGCTCACCCACTTTGATGGCCGCGTATTCGGCGCGGCGCTGCCGGAAATGTTCGACGCCATTCTGCTTGATGCGCCCTGCTCAGGCGAAGGCGTCGTGCGTAAAGATCCCGATGCGCTGAAAAACTGGTCCGTTGAGAGCAATCATGCGATCGCCGCAACACAACGTGAACTGATCGACAGCGCGTTCCATGCGCTGCGCCCTGGCGGCACGCTGGTCTATTCAACCTGTACGCTGAACCGTGAAGAAAATGAAGCCGTCGTACACTGGCTGAAAGGACAGTATGGCGATGCCGTCGAATTTCTGCCGCTCGCCGACCTCTTTCCACAAGCAAAACAAGCGCTCACGGCAGAGGGTTTCCTGCATGTTTTCCCGCAGATTTATGATTGCGAAGGCTTCTTTGTGGCGCGTCTGCGCAAAACGGCGTCGCTCCCGCCATTGCCGGCCCCAACATACAAGGTAGGCAATTTTCCTTTTGCACCGGTAAAAGACCGCGACGCGACAAAGATTGTCCAGGCCGCGAACGCCCTCGGTCTGAAATGGGACAACGGTATGCGTCTGTGGCAACGCGATAAAGAGCTATGGCTTTTCCCGGCGGAGATCGAACCCGTGATCGGAAAAATCCGTTTCTCACGTCTGGGCATTAAGCTCGCTGAGACCCATAACAAGGGTTTCCGCTGGCAGCACGAAGCGGTGATTGCGCTTGCCGATGTCACCCATCGTACGGCCTTTGAACTTACCCCAGAGGAAGCCGAAGCGTGGTATCGCGGGCGTGATGTCTACCCACAGCACACGCCTGATACGGATGACGTTCTGGTCACTTTTCAGCATCAGCCGATTGGTCTGGCGAAACGCATCGGTTCGCGTTTGAAAAACAGCTATCCGCGCGAGCTGGTTCGCGACGGCAAATTGTTTACCGGTAACGCGCAAAAGAACTAATTTTGCGCATTTTTTGACTGGCGCTTTTGCCTGCGTTGACTACGCTGAAAAATGGGCGGCTAAACTGGTCGTACCACAAACAGTGAACCAACGGAGAGCACGATGATGAAAACCAGTGTGCGCATTGGCGCCTTTGAAATCGACGATGCCGAATTACACGGCGAGTCGCCGGGAGACCGAACGTTAACCATTCCGTGTAAATCCGACCCGGATTTATGTATGCAACTGGATGCCTGGGACGACGAAACCAGCATCCCTGCCATCCTCAACGGGGAACATTCGGTGCTGTTCCGCAACCATTACGATCAACAGTCTGATGCCTGGATCATGCGCCTTGCCTGATTCAAAAAGAACCCGTCGGCCTGGCGGGTTATTTACTTCCCCTTTCCCGCTTCCGTAAATTCCTCCTACACTATTGATACGGCTGTACAAATAGAGGATGGAATGTTCGCACTGGTTCTGTTTGTGTGTTATCTGGATGGCGGTTGTGACGATATCGTGGTGGATGTATACGATACTGAGCAACAATGCCTGTATTCGATGGACGATCAGCGGATTCGCCACGGCGGCTGCTTTCCGGTCGAAGATTTTATTGATGGATTCTGGATGCCCGCGCAGCAGTACAGCGACTTTTAGCCATGACAGCACTCGCCTGGCGGGAAGAAAGCTACGCAGCCGCCAGGGGCTGCGTATTAATGAACGATTGTTTACTCGTAGAAGATGGTAAATTCCACGGCTGCATTTGCCGTGCCGGCTTTTACTGGAAGCACAGTGCCGCCGGTAGCTTCGCGAAGGCGGGAATAGCGCGCACGCAGCGGAATTGTATAACTTGTCGCGTTACTGCCCAGGTAATACTGATTCAAAAAAGCCTTACCTCGCCAATCGAAACTGCTGGATGCTAACGCGCTTGTATGATTTGGCAGTATCGGATCCTCGATCTCAATACAGAGCCCCTCTGAACCATTCGGCTCAGGATCGGTTTTAACACAGGGTTGACCAATGTAGGTTACCCCCACTTCGTTAATCGGATCGAGGCGATAGGCGATGACGCTGGGATACCAGGGGTCCTCAACAAAGGTATTGCTGCTGCCTTCACCGGCCCAACTGCTGCTGGGACTCAAATAATTAAAAGCATTCTCATAGCGTCCGGCCATCACCGGGCAATTGATCAATTGAATGTTGAAATCTTTCCACGGCGAATACCAGTTAGATCGGTTCATCGCATCAGTTATCTCATACTCCCCTAACTGCACATGCACATCCGGTGTCTGACAACTGCCAGCAACGACATTAAGGTTACCGCTAATACGAATACGTTGACCCTTTACCTGAAAGTCCGCCGCCATATTTTGGCCGGGAAAAGCGTAAGTAATAATCGGGGGAATAGTGACAGGCAGCGTCCATGTCCCTGCAGGAATATCCCCCGTTTTGACCAGCACAAACATGATATAACCGGCACCTGGCGCGACAACGTTGGCGAAGGGCATGTCTAACGAGTTCGGCGACGAGATTTTTTCGACAGGAAGAGAACGGTTGACGGTATTGTCGCGCCAGACCAGTGAAAAACCGACACCAGGTGTTCCCGTTTCATAAATGTCAAACCCCTGATACTGACCGACGGTCGCCGGTCCGCCATTTTCAAATTCTAGTCTACCGTTTACGTAAAAAGTTTCATTGCTACCCGTACTTGATGTGCAATCACTGTATCCTAAGCCCACAGCGCCCGTGTTTATTATCCGCTGCGAAAATAACTCAGAGCCAAAAGGGAGATCGCGAAGGGCACTTACCGTGACGCGATCGGAAAGAATAGGAACGTTGAGTTCGACGTAATCCTGAGGAATGATTTCACTGTCGACATTATTTATTCTTGTCCCTGAACAGGTCACCAGGGCGTTTGCCGGATGGCTATACAGCATGGCGCAGCACAGAAAACCAGTGGCGCCAACATAGCGCCAAAAGGCGGGTTTGATTTGCATGACGTTTTTCCTTAAATCACATGGCCGGTTCACGGGGTCACTGCGACACACAGCGACCATTGATGGTCAGCATGCCGCGGCTGTCCGTTTTATCGCGAGACGGTAATTGGTAGTTGAGCAGGCACTGTTGATGCGCCGACTCTCCCCAGCGCACGTTCAGTTGACCACTCTGCTCTGCCAGGCGAGCAAAAATACGTCTTCCCTGACCCACAACGCCGACAGAATTTTGACTGCTGTCATAGACATCCGCGCCGAACGGTACTTTGCTGTTTTCGTCCAGGACAATCAGCACCGGTGTTCCCACTGTGGTGCCATACTGAAGCTTAACGACCGCGCCGCTGTATGGCGCCACTTTCTGGCTGGTCAGATTTAACTCAATGTCGTCGGGTAAGCCTTTCGGATCGAGGCTGACTTCGTTCATTTGCCAGGCGTTCAGATAAGGCACGACGGCATAGCCAAAACGATCGATGCTGACTCCCGGATAGCTGCTGACAGCCGCCCCTTTCGCCCCCTTCGCTTCGACCAGCGCCACGGTATCGGCGGTGTATGGCGACAGGGTTAGACCGCCGCTGTGCAGGACAGCCGTACCGTTCACGCCCAGTGAATAGTTGTGGTAGTTTTTGCCTGCCCCTGCTGCGGTCTGTAGCGTGGTGTACGGGGTGCGCAACGAACTGTTAAAGGCCGCGCTGCGGGTTCCGCCTTTATTGGCGTTGGCGGCACTGACGCTGTAGCTGAAGGCATTGTTGTCCAGCGCCGTCCCGCTTACCCCAATCTGTTCGCGCATGCGCCCATCGTTGTCGCGGTTGAGGTTGACGGACATCTGGCTAAACGGACTACCGCTTGAGAAAGGAATACTCAGGCTAAGCATATAACGGGTCTCATAGTCACCCTCGCCATTGCGGTTACGGCTGGCGCTCAGGCTATAGTTAACCCGGCCGATGTGATTGTTATAGCCAAGCTGATACTGGCGATCCTGCCCATGCTGTTTCCAGTAATTCTGTTGGTAAATACTGGCATAAAAATTCCCCCAACCATCAGGAAGTCGCTGGTTAGCCGTGATCCCCAGACGGCTCTTGGGACGATAAACCTCGAGCCGGCTATCACAATGATTCAGCGCCTCTCGCAGTTGCATCGCCGTCATAAAGTTCATGTAGCCTTCGGTAGAAAACCGGTAGGCCGCCACGCTGATATTGCTGCCGGTTTGTACAATAGAATGGCTGTATTTCAGCTGATAGCTTTCCCCGGACATCGTTTTGCCAAAGCGGTCATACTCTTTCGGTAATGTGCTCCTGGCATGGGTCACATCGAATGAAAAGGCGCCAACATGGGTCCCCATGGCCAACCCCACTTGCCCGGCTTTGTAGTCCTCGTTTCCCTGAATACCGGTATACGCGGTGAATCGATTGGACAGCCCCCGACGCCAGGTGAACTCGGCGAGAAAAGGTTCATCCTCGACCCAGCCTTTACGCAACGTACCGAGGGTAGCGCTGTAGTGCGTGATGCCAGGGCGCAAGAGATTACTGGTGGAGGCAAACGGCACGAGCTGACGCTGTACTGAACCGTCGGCTTCTTCCACAATGACTTCAAGTTCACCACCGTAACCCGTGGAAAAGAGATCGTTAATTTCGAACGCGCCAGGCGCAACCGTCGTCTCGTACAACAAACGGTTCTGCTGCATCACTTTTACCCTGGCGTTGGTTCTGGCAATACCGGTAATTAACGGCGCATAGCCACGCTGGGAATTAGGCAGCATCTGCTCCGCGTTCGCGAGTTGAATACCGCGAAACGCCAGGGTATCAAACTGTTCGCCCGTGGTGTGGGCATCGCCCAGCGTTAATTTACTGCTTATCTCTGGAATATGACGCTGCACGTAGGTATCCAGGGCCTGGTAATGACGGCCAAAGTCTTCCTGCCAGCTCAGACTGCCGTTATGGCGAAAATGCCAGCCTAACAGGTTAAAACCGCTGTTAATCCCGGCATAAATCGCATCGCTTTCGTTATGCGAGGTTACGTTGCGGTAAAAGTTCGCATTGTAGTTCAGAATACCGGCGGTGATCCCCTGATCCCATAATGCCGGGTTAACGTAACCACGCGGGCGCTTAATTAAGTAGATATCGGCAATCGCGAGACTAAGCGTTTGTTCACCGGTATCCAGCTCGAACGATGCTTCGGGCAGGATCTGATTTATCGGCAAACAGTCATTATCCTCCGCGCGGTTGAGGAGCTTAAGCGATTCCCTTGAGAGTTTCTCGGTATTAAATTCAAGATTGATAAATGTTTTTTTCGACAGACATATGTCACCGTCGACATTCTGACCTGATCCATTTGATACCTGCAGGTCATACTGCCCCATGGCAACGTCGTTGATAATCACTTCAACGTTATATTTCCCGGGGATCGGGACACCTTTCTGAAAACGAGCGATATCAATACGGTTTTTGCTATCAGGACTAATAAAATTGGTATTGAATTCAACGAAAGAAGTATCAGCCGCACAGGCAACAGAAAAACAGGCGGTAGCAATGGCAATCGCAAGAGGACAAAGCGTCATTGTGCCGGTGATGGTTAAATTAAGGTTCCGTTCCATGATATCTTCCTGTAACTGCACTTTATAATTTTGTATTCGGCATTACTTTTTTTCAGTTTCAATAAGACGCATAGCGCCATAGTCGTTAATGATGAAGGGATAGTAATTACCCGCAGCACGGCTGAGCTGAAAGGTTTTTACCTCGCCAGGCGCCAGCATCCCGCCGTTGCCAATACTGACTTTCCCGTCACGATCCTCAGAAAAGTAAGCGACATTAATAAAATATGGGGTGGGATTATTGGCGGTTACCGTCGTGCCCTGACGCGTCCATTTCACCTGCTGCTGGGCATCACTGGCGGTCATCGCCAGCCCGGACGGTCGATAAAAAAGCTTCAGACGAGAACGAAAAGCCATTTGCAGCATGCTTTTATCCTCGGCGTTTTTCACCTTTGCCGGGATTTCCAGTACATTGAGATAGAAGATAGACTCTTTATCTTTTGGCAAGGTCTCGCCGGTATAACGTATCCGCAATGACTGCCCTTTTCCGGGATCGACGCGGTTAATAGGAGGCGTCAACGTAAAGGGAGCCCTGGCATTATCCGGACGGGAATGACGATCGCCGGAATCTATCCACGACTGGATTAATACCGGTGATTTGCCATTATTGGTCATCTTGATGGAAACTTCTTTATCCTTTTCTGGATACACGACGCGAGTGCCGGCAATAATAACCGCACTGTTTGCGGAAAAGACCACAAGCGTGGAAAACAAGGCAAAGATAAGGGGCAGTAATTTCATTTTCATCGCTCAAGTCCTTTTTTCAGGCGAGCATTACGCTCGCCTGCAGTCATAATGAAAATATCTTTCCGTTATGATTATTCGTAATCGATACTGAAGTTAACCTGGCTTTTCACTGTTCCAGGCGTTGTCGCGCCCATTGCGTAATAACGCACGGTGTAAGGCAGGCTGGCTGCGCCGCTGCTCATATCAATGCGTGAAGTAGTAGTTGTCTGGTTAGTGTGGCCCACCTGCAGCGGCAGGTCTGTCAGTTTGTCAACCAACTGCAGCTGAACATTGGTCGCGCCATCAGGCACACTTTCGTCAGTGTTCAGCAAGTTAAAGGTAGTCGTGTCAACCGTAGAACCGTTTTCGAAGAATGCCGCCGCCGTTGATGTGCTGGTGACGCCCGTGCAGTTAGCAAGCTGGATATTAAAACCGGTATCCGCCGTTGTCTGACCTTCAGTCTGCAGCAGAGAGGTGCTGACTTCCGGCAGAACGACTGTTGCAGGTGAAGCCTGGCCGTCAACGGTGATATCACAGGTAGTGCCGGTCAGTTTACCTTCAAAATAAATCGTACCATCAGCGGCCTGTGCCTGCGTGCCAAATCCTCCAGCAATTAAAGCGGCAGCCAGAAACGTTTTTTTGATGCTCATTGTACAAACTCCATGTATATTAAAATATTCACGCGGAATAAATTGCAGTAGCACGAGTATTAAACCACTTCTATTAATACCCTTTTCTTTGCGAAGGATGATATAAGCCCAGACCACATATCACAGCGGCTGAACGTAGATGTACCCTAAGTTTTATTAGGCCTTCGACAAATAAATACTAAAGCAGCGAATTATCTCAGTAAAGGTCGATTAAGACTTTAGCTTAAAAATAGGACAAAATTCTTTATTTTGAATTTAAATAAAAATGCAGATTAAGAAATTAGTCTGACAATCAATTTCGAACGCGTTGAACGATAAATCATTGAAAATGATTTATCTGCACACATTCTAATTGCCAGACAGAACACAACACCGCAAAAAAATTAAGAAAAAAATCCTAATATGCCTATTGATGACATGGTCCAGGTACTTTTCTACGTACGAGGAATTTGACCAGGCACGTTTCCGTTTACTGTCAATAAAAAAGAAACCTATCCCACCCGACAATGTTAACAAAATGATATCAAAAAGTAATGTGGTAGATAATTTTTCACAAATGATGCTTTCAAAAGAAAGTAAATCCACCGTATTGGTGTTTTTGCATACAATTTTAACCCGTTTATGGCACATACAGGCATGAAAAACGCGCATAAAATAAGAGTTTTCTTAATGCAGACACAGTCAGTAGATTCAGTGATAGTTAATAAAAGATAATTAATCTACGTAATAGTAATAGACTTGTTAAAAGACGAACATAAAATTCCCATTGAATTCATATAATTATACGTAATAGAAATTGGCAGTGTAAATATTTTTCTTTTCGCGTAAAAGTCGAAAAGCTAGTCGCCGCATTGCATTGAACTGTAAATACCCAGAAATCGTTATCTTTTTATGCCAGGATTTTTCCCGCAAAAACAAACATTGATTCTCTATACGTGGTGATTAATCATGCGAATGGAGAAAAGGTAATAAAAGGATATGGCCCCGTTATGGAGAGTAAAATGGGTAAGAAATTGAGCCCTGTCGCTGAACGCTTATGTCATGAGTCAACAATTACTGTTATTACGACTGACCGCTACTTCTTTATGGCGATAAAGCATATCATCCATTCAATGCTGCCAGAGATCCTGAGCGAAAAAGGAGTGCTTTATAACGTCGTACATTGTGAGAGTGTATTTCACATGAACTTTCAGGATATGATTCAAAATGAAGACAGACTGCTTATCGCAGATTACGATGTGCGGCTGATCGGCAATTCCCAGGTGCTTAACTTAATTCAGGGAATGAAAATTTTCGGTTCGATGATGCTTGTTATCCATAAGGAATTGCCTATTGCCGAGGTTGACTGTTGCTTAGCTAAAGGCGCGCCAGTGGCAGAGATCAAAAAAAATTTGCGAGACTTTATTTTGCAAAAACGCGCGCCCCAAAATATCAACATCACCAGCAATCAGCTATTGTCGCGTTTCACCCGACGCGAGCATCAGATCATTCGTATGATTCTGAAAGGTAAACGGGTTGAGAGCATCGCGAAAGCCCTTAACGTAAGCCCTAAAACCATATATGCGCATCGTTCGCGCATCTATCAGAAAGTCGGTGTACGTAACCTGCAGGGACTTTTTCACAATGGAGGCTTGCTCACTTCGCAACACAAGTGAGTTCGGCCGTTGACGCCCCACTCCACGACAACTCTGCTTCCAGCGTCGCCGACTGGACGTGATAGAAGCACTGATTTTTCGTAAAAGAAATGTTAAACCGTTTTTTGCTGTGGTATAACAAAACTGACCGTAACGCCAGCTTACTGGTGATGACGGGCCTGCCTTTCACGCGATATCGCCTAAAGGCAGATAAAAAGAGACCGAATACGATTCCTGTATTCGGTCCAGGGAAATGGCTCTTGGGAGAGAGCCGTGCGCTAAAAGTTGGCATTAATGCAGGCTAAGTCGCCTTGCCTTATAAGAATAGATGACGACGCCAGGTTTTCCAGTCCATGGCGAAAGTGGTTGGAAAAAACAGGCATCCGTCATGTGCTAAAAAGCAAAAACCGCAAGCGCGTTTCGACGATACTTGCGGTTTTTTATTGGAAATCAGAAAGATATTTTTGGTAATTAGCAGAGTTTTTCGGCGCGTTCGATAAAGGGCGTAAGACTCATTTTTTCCCCTGGCTTTGCCGGATCGTCTATTTGAATAACGTGAATAGGCTGAGCGTTGGTTTTTCCGCTGGCCACCTGCTGCTGCGCCACATCATTAAGCGGATACTGGACCAGCGTACTCGGATTGATCACATACAGCGCGTTTCCCGGTCGACATGTCAGCATCACTTCCTCCCGATTGAACGCCCACTTATCTTTGCCCACTTCAAAACGGCTAACAGTAATGACCTGCGGTGCCGCCAGCGCCGCGCCGGAGCTAACCAACAGCAGCAAAGAAAGAATCATTTTTTTCATGAATTTTGCCTGTCCTTCAGAACGGTTCCAGAGTCGCGAACAGACTGACAATCGCCAGAACCGCCGCTCCCATACCCCATTCAATTTTTGTCATCCAGATAAAATACTGATTGATACGGCAATGTCCCAGCCGCATCCGTGGTACGAGAACATACCGATTCAGCAACGCGATTGCCACCATTAGCACCACAAGTGCACATTTTAACAAAAGCAACTGGTCCCAGCCGCTTCGCCAGGGGAGGGAGAATCCCTGAATAAATACGACATTCGCGATCCCGGTGATCAACACGCCCGCCACGGCGAGATGACCATATTGCGAGAAACGCATCATGGCGGCGATGGCCTGCTGACGCCAACGGCCTTTTGCCAGGCGCATACAGTAGAGGACTGGCATCAGACCGCCAAACCAGGCCGCAGCACAGAGCAAATGCAGCGCGTGATTGCTCCGCTGTAGCGCGCCTGAAATGCCTGTATGCAGCGTGGCATGGCCGACGCCCGCCAGCAATGCAAACTGGGCAAACGCTAAAATCAGCAGCAGTCGCGGTAAATTTCGCGGAACGAGAAGCGCTGCCACCAGCGTCACAAGGGCGAGAATAATTTGCCATAGCCAGACGCCGCCGAACTGGGTTAGCAGAACCGCGCGCCAGATTGACACAGAGAATACATCCTGCCACCCGGAGCCCATCAAACCGCCCTGCACTGCCAGCATCAGCGCCGCAGTCAGAAAACTCGCGCCAGCAGCGTACTGTTGCAGACGTAAAAACCGGCAATTCATCAGACGACGAAGCGCCACCGGCGCCAGCCACGCACCGTAAAGCGCGCTGCCAAATATCAGCATCAGCGCGGTAAAATGAATGAAACGAAGCGTGACCCAGGTGAGCGACAGCATACTTATTTCACGCTAAACGTGTACTGCCCTTTGGTTTTATGGCCATCAACGGACACAACGTGCCAGTTAACCGTATACGTCCCCGGCGGCAGTGCGTCATCAAGGGGCACAATCAGTTGCGTTTTATCCTGTTCGTTGCGCCTGGCGGGCCGTGTTTTGATAGCCTCCTGCTTTGGACCGGTAATTGTCACACCGCTGAAACCTTGCTCAATCCCTTCAGAAAAGTTAAGGGTGAGCGCCTGCGGCGCGGCGGTTACATTGGCATCGGCAGCCGGATACTGATGCGTCAGATGCGCATGCGACCAGACTACGGGCGTCGTCAGCATGGCGGTCAGAAACAGGAGCGTACGTGCAGGAGTGACCATATCAACTATTCCTTTTTGTTATGTCTTATCTTCAGAGGATAACCCTCTATAATGTTTGAGTCGAGACGCATCAATTGCGACTTGCCATCGCGTCGGTCTCTTAGTAACTTTTGCGCGCAATACCTAAGGAGAAGACCATGCAAAAAAATCTCGCTCAGCTTGAACAAGCTGAAATGGATAAAGTGAATGTCGATCTGGCGGCCGCTGGCGTGGCGTTTAAAGAACGCTATAACATGCCCGTCGTCGCCGAGGTTGTGGAGCGCGAACAGCCAGAGCATCTGCGCGACTGGTTCCGCGAGCGTCTTATCGCCCACCGCCTGACGTCTGTGACGTTGTCACGTTTACCGTATGAGCCAAAAGTAAAATAACGTTTTGCTTTAAAGTTACATATCCTTACATATTGCCTGCTACAGTATAAGTCTATTCTTAATCTATCATTTAAGAACGATTGTAGACACTATGAAAAGGAAGTCATTATGTCGAACTGGAAAATCGCTGCCGCGCAGTATGAACCCCTAAAAACACCTGTCCGCGAGCGCGTTGCACAGCATCTCGCCTTTATCGAAGCGGCGGCCCAACAACACTGCAATTTGCTGGTCTTTCCATCCCTTTCATTGTCCGGCTGCGCTGACGACCGAAAGGCGTTACCTGCGCCGCCGGATGCCAGTCTGCTCCAACCGTTGTCCTGGGCTGCAGCGCATCATCGTATGACAATCATTGCCGGCCTTCCCGTGGAGCATAATGAGCGCTTTGTCAAAGGCATGGCCGTTTTTGCGCCGTGGATGACCGCGCCGCGTACCTATCATCACAGTCTTGGCGCTTGCCTTGGCAACGATCTTAAAACGATACGCGTGGTGGATGATCAACCGGAAGGCATGGATCTGGACCCGGCGTTTTCACTGTTCACCACCAGCCAGAGCGTCGGCGAGCCAGAATTACTCTCCTCAACGTCACGGTTGCAAAACTTTTCTCATAAATTTTCGATTGCCGTACTGATGGCCAATGCGCGTGGCAACAGCGCATTATGGGATGAAAGTGGTCGACTTATCGTTCGCGCTGACCGCGGTCCGCTGTTATTAACGGGACAGCGCACCCCACGGGGTTGGCAAGGTGATATCATTCCATTACGCTAGTCGTTTTCGGTCAGGAGTGTTACATGCTACGCATCATCGATACAGAAACCTGTGGCTTACAGGGCGGGATTGTCGAGATCGCCTCTGTCGACGTAATCGATGGTCAGATCGTCAACCCGATGAGCCACCTGGTGCGTCCTGACCGCCCTATTTCCCCTCAGGCGATGGCGATCCACCGTATTACCGAAGCGATGGTGGCCGATAAACCCTGGATTGAAGAGATTATTCCGCACTATTACGGAAGCGAGTGGTACGTTGCGCATAACGCCAGCTTCGACCGGCGCGTGCTCCCGGATATGCCGGGTGAGTGGATTTGCACCATGAAGCTGTCGCGTCGGCTGTGGCCCGGCATCAAATACAGCAATATGGCGCTGTATAAATCCCGTAAGCTGAACGTGCAAACACCGGCCGGCCTGCACCACCACCGCGCATTATACGATTGCTATATTACGGCGGCCTTGCTAATCGATATCATGAACAGTTCAGGCTGGACGCCAGAGCAGATGGTCGAGATTACCGGACGTCCGGCGCTGCTCACCACCTTCACCTTTGGCAAATACCGCGGTAAACCGGTGTCTGAGATCGCAGAGCGCGATCCGGGCTATCTGCGCTGGCTGTTTAATAATCTCGACAGCATGAGCCCGGAGCTGCGCTTAACATTAAAGCACTATCTGGAAAACGCTTAATGCTCGCCTTGCCCCGGTAACGTCCCCTGGGCCAGGCCAATCAGAAAAGCGAATTCCAGCGCTACGCCTTCATACGATTTAAAGCGACCTGACTTCCCGCCGTGTCCCGAATCCATGTCAGTGCAAAGCAGCAATAAGCGATCGTCGGTTTTCAACTCGCGCAGTTTTGCCACCCATTTCGCCGGCTCCCAGTATTGCACCTGCGAGTCATGTAACCCGGTCGTGACCAGCATGTGAGGGTAAGCCTGTGCGGTGACGTTATCGTAAGGGCTGTAGCTTTTCATATACGCGTAATACTGAGGATCTTTCGGGTTTCCCCACTCCTCAAATTCCCCGGTCGTCAGCGGGATCGACTCATCCAGCATCGTCGTGACCACATCAACAAAAGGCACCTGGGCAATCACACCATGAAAAAGCTCGGGACGTTCGTTAATGGCAACCCCCATCAGCATACCACCGGCGCTGCCGCCCATAGCGTAACAGAGCGAAGGCGAGCCAAAACCCAACGCGAGCAGCGCGTCGCACGCATCAAGATAATCATTGAACGTATTGCGCTTCTTAAGAAATTTACCGTCTTCGTACCACTGCTGTCCCAACTCACCGCCGCCTCGCACATGGACAATGGCATAGACGAAGCCGCGATCCAGCAGGCTTAAGCGGCTACTGCTGAAATCGGCATCCATACAGGAGCCATACGACCCGTAGCCGTAGACCAGCAGCGGATTTTGCCCCTTACGAAAATACTTTTGGTTGTAGACCAACGATACCGGCACTTCGACGCCGTCGCGCGCGGTTATCCACACGTGCTCGCTTCGGTAGTTTGCGGCGTCGAAACCGGGCACTTCCGTTTGCTTAATCACCCGACGCTCACCGGTGTCCATGTCCAGTTCAAACAGTGTGTCGGGCGTGGTCATGGAAGAGTAGCCGTAACGCAGCCGTGAGGTTTCCGGCTCCGGGTTATAAACAAGCCAGGTGACATAAGCCGGATCATCAAAGGCGATGCCTATGACTTCTCGCGTTTTACGGTTAATTTGCCGCAGGCTGGTCAGTCCGCGCTGCCGCTCTTCCACAACCAGCCAGTCAGTAAACAGGGTAAAGCCTTCCAGCATGATAGCGTCCCGCGGCGGGATCAGCGTTTCCCATTTTTTTTCGTCACGAACGCGAGTGCGATACAAACCGAAGTTTTTGCCGTCACGGTTCGAACGCAGGTAGAACTTGTGCTGGTAATGATCAAGGCTGTACTCGTGATCTTTACGACGCGGCAAAAAGACGAACGGTTCAGCGTCGGCCAACTCGGCATCCAGCAGCCGCACTTCGCTGGTCGTCGCGCTACCAAGATGGATCACAATGTAATGCTGCGAGGTTGTTTTATGCAGGCTGACGTAAAACGTATCGTCTTTTTCTTCGTAGATCAGTTCGTCGTGATTCGACGGCGTGCCAACGGTATGGCGCCAGACCTGGTAAGGCAACAGCGTTGTGGCATGCTTGCGCACATAATAGAAGGTCAGAGAATCATTCGCCCAGACAAACTCGGGGGCGACGTTATCGAGCATTTCCGGATACCAGTTGCCGCTGTCAAGATTACGGAAACGAATCCCGTACTGACGGCGGGACAGGTAATCTTCCGCTATCGCCATAATCGAGTTGTCAGGAGTAATAGCCAGCCCGCCAAGGGTGTAAAACTCGCTATGCGCCGCCCGTTTGTTGCCGTCAAGTAGCGTGACCCATTCATCCCATTCTTCACTGAGCGCCGACTGACGCTGATAAATGGCGTACTCGCAGCCCGGTTCGTAAATATGGCGATAGCGATAACCGTTCTTCACATAAGGCGCGGAGACTTCGCGCGGGGGAATGCGATCGATAATTTCTTTCAGTACGCGGTCCTGCAATGCCTGCTGGGTGGACATGACCTGATGCCCGTAGGCGTTTTCCTGGCGCAGGTAGTCAAGGACTTCCGGCTGCGAGCGGCTATCGTCCCGCAGCCAGTAATAATTATCGATGCGTGTATCGCCATGGACCGTCATGGCGTAGGGAATACGATTGGCTTTCGGCAGCATGTCACTGTTCTTTCGTGATTATACATCCTCTAAGGGTGGCAAAACTCACGAATGATGCAAGCGAAACATGCTGCATTCAGCGGTTAGCCGGGTAACGCCAGCTTTTGCTGTTTGAGATCCTGTTCAATACCTTCGCGGACATCCTGCGGGATTTTCAACGCATCGCCCAGCGCGTTAAGGTAGCTGCGCTCCATAAAGTGATCAATATCAATGGCCGCACAGCTCAGGAAGTAAACCTCAAGCGCTTCTTCTTCGTTGCGAACGCCCTCGGCCAGACGCTGCGGATCGAGCGGTTGCTCAATAGCCTTCTCGATGAACACGCGCCCCTGCTCTTCCACGCCCGCTTCACGCAACTGCTGCTCGATAGCGGCGCGCTCTTTCGCATCAATATGACCATCGCTTTTTGCAGCGAAAACCAGCGCCAGGATCAAACGCTCGGTGCGCACATCCAGCGGCGAACTCTGCGCGCCAAATTGCGGCTCGTCCTGATGGGCGGCACGCACTCTGTCTTTGTACTTGTTCCATAATACTGTGCCAGCAATCGCGCCACCGCCCGCGAGCAGCGCGCCAGTGCCATATTTGCTGAGTAATTTACGGGAAGATTTATTTGCGACCAGTAAACCTGCCAGGCCACCCAGCGCGCCGGGAACCAACAGTTTACTTAATCCTTGCTGACCGGAAGAGGAAGACGACGAAGACGCTCCGCTCTGTCCAAGCAAAGATTGTAATTGATTTAGCCAGTTAGCCATTTTTGCCCCTCAAGTACTGACAATGAATCTTCAAATCGTACCCGAGGGGATGTCAGGAAATGTATTTTCCTGCAAAAGATGCGCAAATTATGACGTTACTGCGGCTGATACTCCGCCTTGCCGGCTTTGCAATCGACGCTGACGTTATAGTGTATATCCGCGCTTTTGCCGCGTACGGTCAGCGGCACCTGCCATTTTCCATCCTGGCCGGTAATTTCTTTCGGGTTAACCCAGGCAACAGGATCGGCCTGACCAACATGCTTTTGATCGTCAGGCCAGCGCGCAATACGATTTTGTTGATAATCGCGCTTAACGCTCGCCGCAATGCCCGCGGCATCCAGCCCTTCACACTGAGGAAATTTGACCGTTTTGCTGTCTGTACTGGCTGCATACGCCGATGCGCTGGCAACCAGCAGCAGGCTCAGCAGCGCGCCCGTTTTGTTCATGTTTTTCTCCATAGCCCATTGCGTTGACTCAGAAAAAAGCATGGTACAAAACGGCAGGAGCGCAAGTCAGACTCAGGCGGCCTGGGTGTCGTCTTCCGCGGACTCAACCACCTGCGGCGATGGCAATTTGCCGGTTCTGAGAATAGTGCTCAGGACATCTTTCTGTTCTGCCAGCCACAGGGAAAGCGCTTCACGCTGTTCGTCTTCCAGCGCTAACGGCGACTGTTCAAGCCAGGTGTCAAGCAGATCCGCCGTGTCCAGCATCTTGTCATACGCATCGGCTTCCTTTTTGCTGGTAAATGACATTTTTTCCTCACCTTCACGAATGACTACGTATTTAACTTCAACCGCCATTTTGCAGCCTCTCAATATTACTGTATTTATATACAGTATATTCCATTTGCGGCCTGAAATCAACCTGGTAATAAAGACAGACGCAAACGTTTTCGTATATACTGCGGCCAATTTTATCGGGGGATATTTGTATGACGTTATTAGGTACAGCGCTGCGTCCGGCAGCCACTCGGGTGATGTTGTTAGGTTCCGGCGAGCTGGGTAAAGAAGTGGCGATAGAGTGCCAGCGCCTCGGCATTGAGGTTATCGCGGTCGATCGTTATGGCGACGCGCCAGCGATGCATGTCGCGCACCGTTCTCACGTCATCAATATGCTGGACGGGAACGCCCTGCGACGTGTGGTTGAACAGGAGAAACCGCATTTTATCGTACCGGAAATCGAAGCTATCGCCACTGACATGCTGGTACAACTGGAGCAGGAGGGTCTGAACGTTGTCCCCTGCGCCCGCGCGACACAACTGACGATGAACCGTGAAGGTATTCGCCGCCTGGCGGCGGAGGCGCTGGCGCTGCCCACGTCCCCTTTCCGTTTTGCCGACAGCGAAGCCAGCTTTCGTGAGGCCGTCAGCGAAATTGGCTATCCCTGCATTGTGAAACCGGTAATGAGCTCCTCCGGCAAAGGACAAAGTTTTATCCGTTCCGAAGAACAACTGGCCCAGGCCTGGGCGTATGCGCAGCAAGGCGGTCGCGCGGGGGCCGGGCGAGTGATAGTGGAAGGCGTGGTGAATTTCGACTTCGAAATTACCCTGTTGACCGTTAGCGCCGTCGACGGCGTGCATTTCTGCGCGCCGGTGGGCCATCGTCAGGAAGATGGCGACTACCGTGAATCCTGGCAGCCGCAGCAGATGAGCGCGCTGGCCCTCGAACGCGCCCAGGAGATTGCACGTAAAGTGGTGCTGGCATTAGGCGGCCACGGGCTGTTTGGCGTTGAGCTGTTTGTCTGCGGCGATGAGGTCATTTTTAGCGAAGTTTCCCCTCGTCCACACGACACCGGAATGGTGACACTGATTTCGCAGGATCTATCCGAGTTTGCCCTTCACGTACGCGCCTTTCTCGGTCTGCCGGTGGGCGCTATCCGCCAGTACGGGCCGTCAGCTTCAGCGGTGATTTTACCGTCATTGTCCAGCCAGAACGTCACGTTTGACCAGGTGCAGAATGCGGTTGGCGCAGGCTTGCAGATACGCTTATTCGGTAAGCCGGAAATCGATGGAACCCGTCGTCTGGGGGTCGTCCTGGCGACAGGAGAAAACGTTGACGCGGCAGTGATGAGCGCAAAAGACGCGGCCCGTCAGGTGATTGTCAAAGGTTGAATCGCCATCAGGCCTACAGCCGCGCGTAGGCCTGATAAACGACATAACCGCTAATTACTGCTTCGCGCCTTCTACTGCTTCGCGCGCCAGGCGGGTAATACGGTCGTAGTCACCCGCTTCCAGCGCATCGTTCGGCACCAGCCAGGAACCGCCGATACACAGCACGCTTTTCAGCGCCAGGTAATCACGGTAGTTGGCCGGAGAAATGCCGCCGGTCGGGCAGAAACGTACCTGTGAGAACGGACCCGCAATCGCCTGCAGCGCTTTGGTGCCGCCGTTGGCTTCCGCCGGGAAGAATTTAAACTCTTTCAGGCCGTAGTCCATTCCCAGCATCAGTTCAGAAACCGTGCTGATCCCCGGAATAAGCGGGATCGTACCTTCCGTTGCCGCTTTCAGTAACGGCTCGGTCAGACCCGGGCTGATGGCGAACTGCGCGCCGGCAGCAGTGACGTCCGCCAGTTGCTGCGGGTTGAGTACGGTACCCGCGCCGACAATGGCTTCCGGCACCTCTTTGGCGATAGCGCGGATAGCATCCATCGCACAGGCGGTACGTAACGTGACTTCCAGTACGCGCACACCACCGGCAACTAACGCTTTTGCCATCGGCACAGCGTGTTCCAGTTTATTCACCACGATCACCGGGACAACCGGGCCGGTGGTCAGGATTGCTTCTGCACTTGTTTTCCAGTTTTTCATCAGAGTTTTTCTCTCGCCTGATTACAAAATGAGTCTTAAAAAGTGATACAGGTTGCGCCCTGCTCCGCGCCGGAAAGTTTTTCACGCAGCGCGCTAAACATCTCACGACCGGTACCGATACGCGAAGCGCTCAGATCCGGAATGTGAGGCTGGCGGGCGGCAAGTTCCGCGTCATCAACCAGCAGCGTTAATTCCCCTGTCTGTCCGTTCACCCGAATAAGGTCGCCATCGCGCACTTTCGCCAGCAGGCCGCCGTCGTAGGCTTCCGGGGTAACATGGATGGCTGAAGGCACTTTACCTGAAGCACCCGAAAGCCGTCCATCGGTAACTAACGCAATTTTGAAACAGCGGTCCAATAATACACCAAGTGGCGGCATGAGTTTATGTAATTCTGGCATTCCGTTCGCCTTTGGTCCCTGATGACGGACAACCACGACGCAATCTTTGTCCAGCAGACCTGCTTCAAAGGCCGGTAAAACGTCATGTTGGCTTTCGAAGACCACGGCGGGGGCTTCGATAATCTGATTCTCAACCGGCACCGCAGACGTTTTCATGACTGCGCGACCCAGATTCCCGCTCAGTACCTTCGTTCCACCGTGATGGGAAAACGGTTGATCAAAAGCGGCAATGACATTGTTGTCCAGTGATTTCTGTGCGCCATCACGCCAGTCAAGCTCACCGTTATTCAGCCACGGTTCCAGGGTGTAGCGCTTCAGACCGAAACCCGCCACGGTATTGACGTCTTCATGCAGCAGGCCCGCATTTAGCAGTTCGCGCATCAGCACCGGTACGCCACCCGCCGCCTGGAAGTGGTTAATGTCTGCCGGACCGTTCGGGTACAGGCGCGCCATCAGCGGCACGACGTCCGACAGATCCGAGAAGTCATCCCAGTTAATCTGAATGCCTGCCGCACGCGCCATTGCCACCAGGTGCATTGTGTGGTTGGTGGAACCTCCGGTTGCCAGCAGCGCGACAATCCCGTTGACCACCACTTTTTCATCGATCATTTTACCGATCGGCATCCAGTCGTTGCCGTTACCGGTCAGACGCGTCACCTGACGCGCCGCCGCCACGGTCAGCGCTTCACGCAGCGGCGCATCCGGATGCACAAAAGAGGATCCCGGCAGCTGCAT
Organism: Citrobacter sp. Cs237; assembly: GCF_030332325.1. NCBI lineage: Bacteria > Pseudomonadati > Pseudomonadota > Gammaproteobacteria > Enterobacterales > Enterobacteriaceae > Citrobacter > Citrobacter sp. Cs237. Next base: position 438,642 of record NZ_JAOWIB010000109.1, read on the forward strand.
GCCCATAAATTCCACCACCATCTGGTTGGTGTTGGCCGTTCCGTAGAAGGTACAGGTGCCTGGCGCATGGTAAGAGGCCGCTTCCGACTCCAGCAGCGCCATCCGATCCACTTTCCCTTCAGCGTACAGCTGACGAATACGCACCTTTTCTTTATTCGCTAAACCACTGGCCATCGGGCCTGATGGGATAAAGATTGACGGCAGGTGACCAAACGACAGCGCAGCCATCACCAGGCCCGGCACAATTTTGTCGCACACGCCGAGGAACAGCGCACCGTCAAACATGTTGTGCGACAGTCCAACCGCCGCCGACATCGCGATCACTTCACGGCTCAGCAGGGAAAGTTCCATACCGTCCTGCCCCTGCGTTACGCCATCACACATTGCCGGAACGCCGCCCGCCACCTGTCCGACCGCATTCGCCGAGTGCAGCGCTTTACGAATAATATCCGGATAGTGTTCATAAGGCTGATGCGCCGAGAGCATGTCGTTGTATGAGGTGATGATCGCGATATTGTTACGCAACATGCTTTTCAGGGAGGCTTTATCTTCCGGCTGGCAGGCGGCAAAGCCATGCGCCAGGTTGCCGCACGCCAGCTGCGAGCGGTGAACGGTTGAAGATTTGGCCTGCTCAATACGAGCAAGGTAGGCAGAACGGGTCTCGCGAGAACGTTCAATAATGCGCTGTGTTACGCGTAACAAATTCGGATTCATAACGGCTCCTGAAATTTATTTGTCAGAGCGACCGGTTTAGCAACATTCATCAATGGGTCCCGGGACCCGGAAAACGCTGGCAAGCAGTAGCTCAGGGGCAAAATCGTTTCAGGCAGTGTAATAAAAAAAGCCCCGCGGGTGAATCCACGCGAGGCTTAAAAGTGCAAAAATTGTTCTACAATCTGTGTTAGATCATGTTACCGGTAAAATAACACCTTAGTAGCAGGGACGCTTTTACTCGAATTCATTCCAGGAACGCCCGTCGCGGGTGATCATCGCCACCGAGGCGACAGGTCCCCAGGTCCCGGCCTGATACGGTTTCGGCGCGTCATTGTCCATTGCCCATGCTTCGGTAATTGAGTCCACCCACTTCCATGCTTCTTCCACTTCGTCGCGACGCACGAACAGCGCCTGAATGCCGCGCATGGTTTCCAGCAGCAACCGCTCGTAAGCATCCGCCAGATGCGTCTGATTGAAGGTTTCGGAGTAGCTCAGATCGAGCTTGGTAATTTGCAGGTTGTGCTTGTGATCGAGGCCCGGCACCTTGTTCAATACCTGAATATCCACCCCTTCATCCGGCTGCAGACGGATGGTCAGTTTGTTCTGCGGCAGATCCTGCCATGACTCTTTGAACAGGTTGAGTTCAGGCGTCTTGAAGTACACCACCACCTCGGAGCATTTGGTCGGCAAACGCTTGCCGGTACGCAAGTAGAACGGCACGCCCGCCCAGCGCCAGTTGTCGATGTCCACGCGAATCGCCACAAACGTTTCAGTGTTACTGCTCTTGTTCGCGCCTTCTTCTTCCAGATAACCCGGTACTTTTTTACCCTGGGCAAAGCCGGTGGTGTACTGGCCGCGGACCGTTTTTTCACGCACGTTGGAACGATCAATGCGACGCAGCGACTTTAACACCTTCACTTTTTCGTCACGAATACTGTCTGCGGTGAGATCGGACGGCGGAGACATCGCAATCATGCACAGGATTTGCAACAGATGGTTCTGGATCATATCGCGCATCTGGCCTGCCTGGTCAAAGTAGCCCCAGCGGCCTTCGATCCCCACTTCCTCGGCAACGGTAATTTCCACATGATCAATCGTGCGGTTATCCCAGTTGTTGACGAACAGCGAGTTGGCAAAACGCAACGCCAGCAGGTTTAAAACCGTCTCTTTCCCCAGATAGTGGTCAATACGGTAAACCTGGCACTCTTCAAAATACTCGCCAACCTGATCGTTGATCTCGCGCGATGTCGCCAGCGATGTTCCCAGCGGTTTTTCCATCACCACGCGCGCCGGTTTGGCATTCAGTTTGGCTTCGCCCAGACCTTTGCAAATCGCGCCAAAGGTGCTTGGCGGCATAGCGAAGTAGTTAATGGTGGTACGGTTTTTCTGGTCCAGCATGTCGCCCAGACGGGTAAACGCCGCGGTGTCATTGACGTCCAGATTGCAAAAATCCAGACGACCGCTCAGGGTATCCCATAAACTTTCGTCGATCTTCTCTTTCATGAAGGTTTCAAGGGCTTCACGAACAACCCGGGTATAGGCCTCTTTATCCCAGTCCGCGCGCCCTACCCCGATAATGCGGGTCTCCGGGTTGATCTGACCGGCTTTTTCCAACTGATACAGGGAAGGCAGCAATTTACGACGCGCAAGGTCGCCTTTCGCGCCGAAAATGACCAGGTCACAGGCCTGGGCTGTTTGCGTTACCGCCATGTCATTCTCCTTAGTTAGCTATCCTGGTGCGTTGCCAGGCATTACTTGTAATTTTATTACAGTGCACTGTACTGCTTTTACGTGAATCCTGAAACCGTAAACGGTTAACCACCCGTGCGGTTGGCGATCGTCGCGCCGTTTTGTTGTTGAGTGGCGCGATCGTGTAAAAAGGGGTGTCGTTTTTGTAAGCATGACATCAGGACAAAATAAGATGCTGATCATGTTATGAAAAAAAACAACAACTATACTGACCATTTTCCCCCCTTCATGGGCCAGCAGGGGTACTATCTACCAAAATCGCCGCTCGATTTCCTGTATTACTGAAATCGTCATATCCTTGAGTTTACATCATGAATATGCTGGAAAAAATCCAGTCTCAACTGGAACATTTAAGCAAATCTGAACGCAAAGTCGCCGATGTTATTCTTGCCTCGCCAGAACGGGCGATTCACTGCAGTATCGCGACCCTTGCTCAGGAAGCCAACGTCAGCGAACCTACCGTCAACCGCTTCTGCCGCAGTATGGAGACCCGGGGGTTTCCGGATTTTAAACTGCATCTGGCGCAAAGTCTGGCAAATGGCACTCCGTATGTAAATCGCAATGTCGATGAAGATGACAGCGTAGAGTCATATACGGGAAAAATTTTTGAATCCGCGATGGCAAGCCTCGATCATGTTCGCCAGTCACTGGACAAGTCGGCGGTTAACCGCGCGGTAGATCTCCTCACTCAGGCGAAAAAAATCGCATTTTTCGGCCTCGGTTCCTCTGCCGCCGTCGCTCATGACGCGATGAATAAGTTTTTCCGCTTCAACGTCCCGGTGATCTATTCGGACGATATCGTGCTGCAACGGATGAGCTGTATGAATTGTAGCGACGATGATGTGGTCGTACTGATCTCTCACACCGGGCGAACCAAAAGTCTGGTTGAGCTGGCGCAACTGGCGCGCGAAAACGATGCGATGGTCATTGCTCTCACCTCCGCCGGTACGCCGCTGGCCCGAGAAGCCACGCTGGCGATTACCCTGGATGTACCGGAAGATACTGACATTTATATGCCCATGGTCTCTCGACTTGCGCAGTTGACCGTGATAGATGTGCTGGCAACAGGATTTACTTTGCGTCGTGGGGCAAAATTCAGAGATAACTTGAAGCGTGTCAAGGAAGCGCTTAAGGAATCGCGTTTTGATAAAGAATTACTCATCAAGAGTGATAACCGCTAACAGCAATAATAAGTACGACCTTTTTTCGTCATCCGGTTTTGTTCGCTATGCTATGTAAAGGTTTTCAGAACCGCCGGATCAATATTCACGCAACACCAAGTTGTTTTAGTTAACGGAGTATTACATGTCCAGAAGGCTTCGCAGAACCAAGATCGTCACCACCTTAGGCCCGGCTACTGACCGCGATAACAATCTTGAGAAGATTATCGCCGCGGGCGCCAACGTGGTGCGCATGAATTTCTCTCACGGCTCGCCAGAAGATCATAAAATGCGCGCGGATAAAGTTCGTGAGATTGCCGCCAAACTGGGACGCCACGTGGCGATTCTGGGAGACCTCCAGGGGCCAAAAATTCGTGTTTCAACCTTCAAAGAAGGCAAGGTTTTCCTCAACATCGGCGATAAATTCCTGTTAGACGCCAACCTCGGCAAAGGCGAAGGCGACAAAGAGAAAGTCGGCATCGATTATAAAGGACTGCCGGCGGACGTCGTGCCTGGCGACATTCTTCTGCTCGACGACGGACGCGTTCAGTTGAAAGTGCTGGAAGTTCAGGGCATGAAAGTGTTCACCGAGGTAACCGTCGGTGGACCGCTTTCCAATAATAAAGGCATTAACAAGCTGGGCGGCGGTCTGTCTGCGGAAGCGCTGACCGAAAAAGACAAAGCGGATATCGTCACTGCCGCGCTGATCGGCGTTGATTATCTCGCCGTCTCCTTCCCGCGCTGCGGCGAAGATCTGAACTACGCGCGTCGCCTGGCGCGTGACGCGGGCTGTGATGCGAAAATCGTTGCCAAAGTGGAACGTGCTGAAGCGGTGTGCGATCAGAACGCGATGGATGACATCATTCTGGCCTCCGATGTGGTGATGGTTGCCCGTGGCGACCTCGGCGTTGAGATTGGCGATCCGGAGCTGGTCGGTATTCAGAAAGCACTGATTCGTCGCGCGCGTCAGCTGAACCGCGCGGTGATTACCGCCACCCAGATGATGGAGTCGATGATCACCAACCCTATGCCTACCCGTGCGGAAGTTATGGACGTGGCTAACGCCGTGCTGGATGGGACCGATGCGGTCATGCTGTCAGCAGAAACAGCCGCGGGCCAGTACCCTGCGGAAACCGTCGCCGCAATGGCGCGCGTATGCCTCGGCGCGGAAAAAATCCCGAGCATCAACGTCTCTAAACACCGTCTGGACGTTCAGTTCGACAACGTGGAAGAGGCCATTGCAATGTCCGCCATGTACGCCGCGAACCATCTGAAGGGCGTGACTGCGATCATCACCATGACCGAGTCTGGTCGTACCGCGCTGATGACCTCTCGCATCAGTTCCGGTCTGCCGATCTTCGCCATGTCCCGCCATGAGCGCACGCTGAACCTGACGTCTCTGTATCGTGGCGTTACGCCGGTACATTTTGACAGCGCGGCTGACGGTGTGGTGGCTGCAAGCGAAGCGGTAAACCTGCTGCGCGACAAAGGCTATCTGGTCTCCGGCGATCTGGTGATCGTGACCCAGGGTGATGTGATGAGCACCATCGGATCTACCAATACCACACGCATTCTGACCGTAGAGTAACGTGATGTTTGCCCGGTTTCTCCGGCCCATGCCCGTACAGGCATGGGCAGATGAAGCCGCCGTCCTCTGCTGTGAGTAAAAAAACCTCTCTGACGAGAGGTTTTTTTTTATTTGATGGGATACAGCTCTTTGCGCTTGTATGGCTGGATTTCACCCGGCTTGCGTGTTTTCAGCAGCTTCAGGATCCAGGTATATTGCTCAGGGTGCGGGCCGACAAAGATTTCCACTTCCTCGTTCATCCGACGGGCAATAGTGTTGTCGTCAGCGGTCAACAGATCGTCCATCGGCGGGCGAACCTGAATAGTCAGGCGATGGGTTTTACCGTCATAGACCGGGAACAGGGGGATGACGCGCGCGCGGCACACTTTCATCAGGCGACCAATCGCTGGCAGCGTCGCTTTGTACGTTGCAAAGAAATCGACAAACTCGCTGTGTTCCGGACCGTGATCCTGATCGGGAAGGTAGTAGCCCCAGTAACCCTGGCGCACCGACTGTATAAACGGCTTGATGCCGTCGTTACGCGCATGGAGACGACCGCCGAAACGACGACGCACCGTGTTCCAGACATAATCAAACACCGGATTTCCCTGGTTATGGAACATCGCCGCCATTTTCTGCCCCTGCGAAGCCATCAGCATCGCCGGAATATCCACACCCCAGCCGTGCGGCACCAGAAATATCACCTTTTCGTCATTACGACGCATCTCGTCGATGATCTCCAGCCCTTCCCAGTCAACGCGTGACTGTATTTTTTCAGGGCCGCGTATCGCCAGCTCCGCCATCATTGCCATCGCCTGCGGCGCGGTGGCGAACATCTCATCAACAATGGCCTCGCGTTGCGCTTCGCTTCGTTCGGGAAAGCACAACGATAAATTGATCAGCGCACGACGACGCGAGCTTTTGCCCATGCGTCCGGCAAAACGCCCCAGCTTTGCGAGCAGCGGGTCGCGAAAAGAGGCTGGCGTTAAGGCGATGCCCGCCATTGCCGCGACGCCCAACCAGGCGCCCCAGTAACGGGGATGGCGAAAGGATTTTTCAAATTCAGGGATGTACTCAATATTATTTTTTTTTGTTTCCATGCTCGTCCAGTGCCTGATGACGCAAACAATAAATCTGATGATAGTGTAGCGGCGCACCCTGCCGCGCACAAAATAAAAAAGCCGGCACACCATTGCGTACCGGCTTTCTGCGCGTAAGGGTTAATCGAAACGTAACTGTGGCAGAACTTCTTTCACCTGCGCCAGGTAATCCGTACGATCTTTACCGGTCAGCCCTTCCGTACGCGGCAGTTTCGCCGTCAGAGGGTTCACCGCCTGCTGGTTAATCCACACTTCATAGTGCAGATGCGGCCCCGTAGAGCGTCCGGTATTACCGGAAAGCGCGATACGATCGCCACGTTTCACTTTCTGCCCAGGTTTAACCAGCAGTTTACGCAGGTGCATATAGCGAGTGGTATAGGTACGACCATGACGCACCGCCACGTAGTAACCCGCCGCGCCGCTGCGCTTCGCCACGACCACTTCGCCGTCACCGACGGAAAGTACTGGCGTACCCTGCGGCATAGCGAAATCAACGCCACGGTGCGGCGCAACGCGTCCCGTAACCGGGTTAGTACGACGCGGATTAAAGTTAGAGGAGACGCGGAACTGTTTGGCCGTCGGGAAACGCAGGAAGCCTTTCGCCAGGCCGGTACCGTTGCGGTCGTAGAACTTCCCGTCTTCAGCGCGGATCGCATAATAATCCTTGCCCGCAGAACGCAGACGCACGCCCAGCAGTTGGCTCTGTTCACGCTTGCCGTCAAGCATTTCACGCGACATCAGCACCGCAAACTCATCGCCTTTCTTCAGCTTGCGGAAGTCCATCTGCCACTGCATAGCTTTAATAACCGCGCTGATTTCTGAACTGGTCAAGCCGGCGTTTCTGGCGCTGGCGACAAAGCTGCCGCCGACGGTGCCTTTCAGCAGGCTGTTGACCCAGTCGCCCTGTTGCGTTTCCGCCGTCATTTTAAAACCGTTTGCCGCCGTCCGATCGTAGGTTCGGGTTTCACGACGCGACATTTCCCAGGTCAGGCGCTGTAAATCGCCATCGGCTGTCAGCGTCCACGAAAGCTGCTGACCGATTTTCAGGTTACGCAGTTCTTTATCCGACGCGGCAAGCTGAGTGATATCGCTCATATCAATGCCGTACTGATTCAGGATACTGCTCAGCGTATCGCCAGTGGAGACAACATATTCATGAACGCCCGCTTCGCTCGAAATTTTATCGTCCAGCTCATCCTGCGGAATAGCTTCATCTTCCTGCGCAGCCTGATCGATAGGCTCGCTGGCCTCTGGAAGCAGAGAACGAATTTCGCTTTTTTCCAGTTCGATGGTTTTAACGATGGGGGCGGAATCGGGGTGGTAAACATAGGGCCGCCATACAGCGACGGCCAACGTAAGAACGGTAAGGGACCCCAGCATAACGCGATGGGGTCTTGGCAGATTATTAAATGCCAGAGCGACAGAGCGGGCTATCTGTTGCACGTATTCACTTCCTCATTAATCTCCTTTCAGGCAGCTCGCATACTGGTTCGCTAATTGGCTTAAGAACGCGGAATAGCTCGTTTTACCCAGTTTGATATTCGTCCCGAGCGGATCCAGCGTTCCCATTCGAACGGATGTCCCTCTCGCAACGGCTTCGACGACCGCTGGCCTGAACTGCGGCTCAGCAAAAACGCAGGTTGCTTTTTGCTCAACCAACTGTGTTCGTATTTCATGTAAACGCTGCGCACCAGGTTGTATCTCAGGGTTTACGGTAAAGTGACCCAGCGGAGTCAGCCCGTAGTGTTTTTCGTAATAGCCATAGGCGTCATGAAAAACAAAATAACCTTTACCCTTGAGCGGTGCCAGCTCGTTACCGACCTGCTTATCGGTTGCGGCTAATTGTGCCTCAAAATCTTTCAGGTTGGCGTCAAGTTTGGCTCGACTTTGCGGCATAAGTTCCACTAATTTTTCATGGATTGCAACCGCTGTAGACCGCGCTATCTCTGGGGAAAGCCAAAGATGCATGTTGTACTCGCCATGATGGTGATGCGCATCACCTTTTTCACCGTGCGCAGCGTCATGATCGTGTTCATCCTCGTCGTCATCCGCGCCTTTCATGAGCAACGGTTTCACGTCATTCAGGTGCGCAATCGTTACCTGTTTCGCCTGCGGGATTTTACTCACCGGTTTTTCCATGAACGCTTCCATTTCCGGACCAATCCAGACGACTAAGTCCGCGCCCTGTAAGCGTTTTACATCCGATGGACGCAGTGAATAATCATGCTCGGATGCCCCGTCCGGAAGTAATACCTCCGTCTCCGTCACGCCGTCGGCAATCGCCGACGCGATAAAACCTACTGGCTTAAGCGAGGCAACAACGGCGGCGTTTGCAGCCTGGGTTGCACCACCCCAAAGAGCGGCGGATAATGCAGCGAAAAGAAGCGTATTTTTATGTAACATAATGCGACCAATCATCGTAACGTTTGTGTGAATTGTGATATTATAACATTCCACGACATCTGCAAGACTAAAATTGACATGACGACTTTGGTATCACTGGAAAATGTCTCGGTCTCTTTCGGGCAGCGCCGCGTACTCTCTGACGTGTCGCTCGAGCTCAGACCCGGCAAAATTTTAACGCTTCTTGGGCCTAACGGCGCCGGTAAATCGACCCTGGTCCGGGTTGTGCTCGGTCTGGTAGCGCCGGACGAAGGGGTGATCAAGCGCAACGGAAAATTGCGTATCGGTTACGTCCCACAAAAATTATATCTCGACACCACCTTGCCGCTCACGGTCAATCGTTTTTTACGCCTGCGTCCCGCGACCCGCAAAGAAGATATCCTGCCAGCGCTGAAGCGCGTGCAGGCAGGCCATCTTATCGACGCGCCGATGCAAAAGCTGTCCGGCGGTGAAACCCAGCGCGTTCTGCTGGCCCGCGCGTTGCTGAACCAGCCGCAGCTCTTGGTGCTGGACGAGCCGACACAAGGCGTGGACGTCAATGGTCAGGTCGCGCTGTACGATCTTATCGACCAATTGCGTCGTGAATTGGATTGCGCAGTGCTGATGGTCTCCCATGACCTGCATCTGGTGATGGCGAAAACCGACGAAGTGCTGTGCCTTAACCACCACATCTGCTGTTCAGGAACGCCTGAAATCGTTTCCATGCACCCGGAATTTATCTCGATGTTTGGCCCTCGTGGCGCTGAACAGTTAGGGATTTACCGCCATCACCATAATCATCGCCACGACTTACAGGGTCGTATTGTGCTGCGCCGGGGAAATGGTCACTCATGATTGAATTGTTATTGCCCGGCTGGCTGGCCGGGATCATGCTGGCTTGTGCGGCTGGCCCGTTAGGTTCGTTTGTTGTCTGGCGCCGGATGTCCTATTTCGGCGATACGCTGGCCCACGCGTCGCTGTTGGGCGTGGCCTTCGGGCTTCTGCTGAATGTTAATCCGTTCTACGCGGTTATTGTTGTAACCCTGATGCTGGCGGCAGGCCTGGTGTGGCTGGAAAAACGCCCTCACCTCGCCATCGACACACTGCTTGGCATTATGGCCCACAGCGCGTTGTCGCTTGGCCTGGTGGTGGTCAGTCTGATGTCAAATATTCGCGTTGACCTGATGGCTTATCTGTTTGGCGACCTGCTGGCCGTGACGCCGGAGGATTTGCTTTCCATCGCCATTGGCGTGGTGATTGTGTTGGGGATCCTCGGCTGGCAGTGGCGGAATTTATTGTCTATGACCATCAGTCCCGACCTGGCGTTCGTCGATGGCGTGAAGTTGCAGCGCGTGAAGCTGCTGCTGATGCTGGTCACCGCGCTAACCATCGGCGTGGCGATGAAGTTCGTGGGTGCGCTGATTATTACGTCCTTGTTGATTATTCCCGCCGCCACCGCGCGACGGTTTGCCCGCACGCCGGAACAAATGGCCGCGGTAGCAGTGGTAGCAGGCATGATCGCGGTGACAGGCGGCCTGACCTTCTCCGCGCTCTACGATACTCCCGCCGGTCCGTCAGTGGTGTTATGCGCCGCGCTGCTTTTTATCCTCAGCATGATGAAAAAGCAGGCGAACTGATATGCGCACGTCGCATGCGATGAAAAACAAAGCCCGGTTTCCCCGGGCTCTGAACACAACGTACTTTTTCAACTATAAGCATTGAGTGTTCGCTGGCACAGCGCCGAGCGCACACAATCCTCTTTGCCAAAGCGGACAATGCCGACCATTTCATCTTCACTGAAGCGCGCCAGCGCATCGCTTAATCCAGACTGAACGTGCGCGGGTAAATCGCATTGGGTGATATCCCCATTCACAATGACCGTCACGTTCTCCCCGAGGCGAGTTAAAAACATTTTCATTTGCGCAGCAGTGACATTCTGAGCCTCGTCGAGAATGACCACCGCATTTTCAAATGTACGTCCGCGCATATAGGCGAACGGCGCGATTTCTACCTTACCGATTTCAGGTCGCAGGCAATATTGCATAAAGGATGCCCCGAGCCGTTTAACCAGCACGTCGTAAACAGGCCGGAAATACGGGGCAAACTTCTCCGCTACATCCCCAGGTAAGAAGCCGAGATCTTCGTCGGCCTGCAGAACTGGACGGGTTACGATGATCCTGTCAACATCCTTATGTATCAGGGCCTCTGCTGCTTTTGCCGCGCTGATCCAGGTTTTACCGCACCCGGCTTCGCCCGTGGCGAAAATCAGTTGTTTACTCTCGATAGCATTCAGGTACTGCGACTGAGCGTCATTACGCGCCTTGATTGGCGTGGTGTCGCGACTGTCGCGCGCCATGCCGATCGCTTCTACGCCACTCATCTGCACAAGCGAGGTGACCGATTCTTCTTCACGCTGTTTATGACTGCGCGAGTCCCGTCTCAGCACACGTTTTGCCTCACGACGAGCTTTGATCACTGCTTTTTGTCTTCCCATGGATAGCACCTTGAGTTGTTGGTATTCATCACACGCGCCGTTGGCAGCGCGATTATGCGCACAAACATCTGAGGGTTGGCTTCCTTGTAAGCCATGACTTGCCTTTCGAAAAGACGCCACGCACGGCTACGCGCACCGACAATGGCGTCCGTATGACATCGTAAAAGGAGGGGTGAGAGAAATTTAGCGGTGACGAGGGGGCAACCGGAGGAAAGACGTCCGCGAAAGAGAGTGCATTGATGTTCAACAAGCTGTCCAGTACAGGACCTTACCATCCGCGATCTCCATAGTGAATGTTCATCACCGCCGGGAACTACCGCTCTTACTTTTAAGTACATCAGAATTTATTAATATTGCAACAATATATTTACACAATATTAACTGAATTCACTTTTGATGTTGGCAACAGTCTCTTACAAGCATATTACAAAATTATTTCAAAAATCGGATCATACAAAAAAACTATTTTTTTAAGCCGCGCCGTCAGCCCTGTCCGTGGACAGGGTGACAGTATCAGGCTTCAAGGAGCGACTGGCCAAGATAATGATCCGGATCCTTCACGCCTGGAAAAACAAAGAAGTAGCCTCCACCAATCGGCTTTATGTACTCCTCCAGCGCTTCCCCATTCAGACGCTTTTGCACTGCCAGAAAACCTTTTTCGAGATCGTGCTGATAGCAGACAAACAAGAGTCCCATATCAAGTTGACCGGAAGGCGTCACCCCGAGGGAATAGCTGTAGCCACGGCGCATCATCAGACTGGACTGGGTTTCCGGCGTGCGTGGATTGGCAAGACGTATATGGCTGTCCAGCGCAATCACATTCCCGTCCGGATCGCTGGCATAGTCGGGCACGTCATGCTCGTGCCGCATTCCCAGCGGCGCTCCCGTCTGCTTGTCGCGACCAAAAATTGTCTGCTGCTCTTTAAGCGGCGTCCGGTCCCAGAACTCTACGCGGAACTGAATCAGACGCACCGCCTGATAAGTGCCGCCAAACGCCCACGCAGGTTCATTTTGATCTGAGGTAATCCATACCACCGCCTGCATAAGTTTGTCATCGCGGCTGTCCGGGTTTGCCGTACCGTCCTTGAAACCCAGTAAATTGACAGGCGTCTCTTTCCCTTTGCTCCGCGCCGCGTGGTCGGATATAAACCCTTCCCGCTTCCAGCGAATGCTCAGCAGATCCGGCGTGTGCTTAATGATATCGCGCAGGGCATGTATCACCGTATCCTGAGTATTGGCGCAAATCTGCAACAGCAAATCGCCATGACACAGCGCGGCGTCCAGCGAGTCATTGGGGAAACGGGTCATCTTTTGTAGCGATGTCGGCATGTGTGACTGCAAGCCGAAACGCGCATCAAACAGCGAATAACCCGCCGACAAGGTCATGGTGAGGTTATCCGGAGCAATGTAGGCCCCAAGAATGCCCGAGTCCATTGGCGGCAGACGGGGGTTAGGCGTATCCGGCGCAGGACCGCCGTGAGTCAGAAAGGCAATGCGCTTTGTCAGCAGACGGAACAAACGTTCGAGATCGGCCCTTTCACTCGCCAGGACGTCAAAAGCCACCAGCATCATCGACGCCTGCTGTGGCGTCAGGATCCCGGCCTGATGCGCACCATAAAACGGCTGCCTCTCGTTGCGGGCATCCGGCGCTAACGTCCCCGGGGCGCTGCGCGTTTTTTGCGCATGAGCGACCGGACATCCGCCGGCCAGCGCCAGTGTGCCGCCAAGAGCGCCCATCCCTTTCAGTAAACGTCGGCGTGACGGCTCGCTCACGCCGGTTTTGTCATCGTCCTGCATCGCGGTTAATCCAGTCCCAGTACGCCGCGTAGCTGCGCGAGATCTTCCGCGAGCGCGGTAATTGGTCCCTTCAGGGCGTTACGGTCAACCCCGGTCAGCTTGTCGTAGGTTTCAAAGCCGTCCGGGGTGCGGTATTTCGCGAGGATGGTATCGACTTTTTTAAAGTTAGCATCCACCTTCGCCAGCAGTTCGGCGTTTGCATCCTGCAACTGCGGACGCAACAGGTTGACAATTTTCTGCGCGCCATCAACGTTGGCCTGGAAATCCCACAGATCGGTGCGGCTGTAGCGTTCTTCTTCGCCACTGATTTTGGTGGCGGCCACTTCTTCAATCAGCGCCGCAGCCCCACCCACCACTTTGGACGGCGGGAACGCAAGTTCACTGATGCGTTTTTGCAGATCCTGCACGTCCGTATACAGCCCGTCGGCGTACTGCGCCATACCTTTATTGCTATTGTCGCTGAACAGTGCCTTTTCCAGACGGTGAAAACCGGTGAATTTCGGGTCAGCGGCTTTCTGTTCGTAGTCGTCTTCGCGGGCATCAATGCTGCCGTCGAGATCGGAGAACAGTTCGGCAATCGGTTCAATACGTTCATAATGTTGCCGCGTCGGCGCATACAGCGACTTCGCTTTATTCATGTCGTCTGCCTTCACCGCATCGGTAAAGGCTTTTGTCCCGGACACCAGTTGCGCGGTTTCGGCGGTGACATAGGCTTTGTATTCGCTAATGGCGTCGCTCAGACGTAACAGCGCGTCGCTTTGCGCTCCTTCAACGCTAGCGGCGCCTTTAACAACCAGCTTCCCTTTGGGATTGGTCAGCAGGCCGCAGGTCATTTCATATTCGCCCGGCTGCAGATTGGCGGTCATTTTCTGGCTGAAACCGGGCGCGATATTTTCGCGCTCTTCAACCACCATCACCCCTTTAAGGATTTCCCATTCCAGCGCTTTCTGACTGTGGTTTCGAATGATAAATTGTGTCTTACCGGCGTTCACCGTAAGCGTCATCGGCTCGCACCGTTTATCGGTTACCGTCACATTCACTTGCGGCACATCGGCGGCATGCGCCGACAAGGCGGAAGCGAAAAGCGCGGCCATGCCAGGCAGCAGCGCACTCATGCGGAAGTTTTTCGTCATGACCATCCCTTTAAAGTATGTTGTAACTAATTAAAAATTTGCGTCGCACTGCCTTAGGACGTGATGCCTGACGCGGTTGCGCCTGTACGCGGCGGCAATACAAACAGCACCAGCGCCGGTATCAGGTAGATAAACCAGACCGCCACCTCGCTAACGCTTGGCGCTTCCTGGTAACCAAAAATGCCTTCCATCAGGGTGCCAAACAATGAATGTGTCGACAGAACGGCGCTCATATCAAACGCAACGTCCTGGAAGTGATTCCACAGCCCCGCCTCGTGGAAGGCGCGGATCGCGCCCGCCGCCAGACCTGCCGCCACCAGTAAAATGAACAGTCTGGTCCATTTAAAGAAGGCTGCCAGATTCAGACGAATACCGCCCCAATAAAGTAAGAAGCCCAGGATCACGGCAGTGGCCAGCCCCAGCAGCGCCCCTACCGGCGGCCAGATACCCACGTCCTGTTGAAACGCGGCCAGCAGAAAAAAGACCGACTCCAGCCCTTCCCTCGCTACTGCAAAAAAGACCATCAGGATCAGCGCCCAGCCCTGGTGATTGCCGCGTTGCAGCGCATTGTCCACCGCCTGTTCAAGCGCCACCTTGACGTTGCGCGATACTCTCCGCATCCAGAACACCATCCAGGTGAGGATCGCGACCGCAATCACCGCCACTATCCCCTCGAACAGTTCCTGCTCTTTTTGTGGAAACTCGCCGGTTGTCTCGTTAATCACAACCCCAAGCCCAAGACAAAGCGCGGCGGCGAGAATAACGCCAACCCACATTGCACGGATCCAACGCCCCCGCTGGGTTCGCTTCAGGTAACTGGCTATCAGGCTGACAATCAGCGCGGCTTCCAGCCCTTCACGCAACATAATCAGAAACGGAACAAACATGCCGGGCACCCTTAACGTTATTGTCAGTCAATTAATGCAAAGAAAAGTAAATTAGAGTGATAGTGATTATCATTACGCAAAATAAAAATTCAAGCGGAATGTCATGAGAATGATGTCTGAATGTAAACACTTAGCGAGGTAAGAATACGTGCCGTTGGGTAAATGGGCGGTGATAAAAAGGCCCGCTTTGAGCGGGCCTGGAAAGTCGTTGGGCGGAACCTGCAGAAGGTCTCGCGGCAAAGAATGTCTAACGATTAATTTTCCTGCAAACGCGACGGCGGCGCAGAGTGATAGTGCGCATCCGCCTCAGCGAAGCGTTGTAGCATGGCAGACGACGGCGCTTTCCCCAGCAGACTGAAGATAACAATCCCGA
Source organism: Citrobacter sp. Cs237 (assembly GCF_030332325.1). Classification (NCBI taxonomy): domain Bacteria; kingdom Pseudomonadati; phylum Pseudomonadota; class Gammaproteobacteria; order Enterobacterales; family Enterobacteriaceae; genus Citrobacter; species Citrobacter sp. Cs237. The sequence continues at coordinate 453,998 of NZ_JAOWIB010000109.1, forward strand.
TACTGCCAAAGATAAAGCCAGGAATGATTTCGTACAGATCCAGCCAGCCAAAGTGTTTCCAGACGATAACGGTGGCTGCGCCGATAATCATCCCCGCCAGCGCGCCGTTGCGGGTCATTCGCGGCCACAAGACGGAGAACAGCACGACCGGACCAAACGCGGCGCCAAAACCGGCCCAGGCGTAGCTCACCAGACCCAACACGCGGTTGTCCGGATTGGCAGCCAGGGCGATCGCCACCAGCGCCACCACCAACACCATCACGCGCCCGACCCACACCAGTTCCTGCTGACTTGCCCCTTTGCGTAGAAACGCCTTGTACAAATCTTCCGTAATCGCGCTGGAACAGACCAACAGTTGGCAGCTGAGCGTGGACATCACCGCCGCCAGAATCGCGGACAGCAGAATACCGGCAATCCACGGATTAAACAGGATTTGCGCCAGCTCAATGAACACTCGCTCAGCGTTTTGATCCACCGCGCCCGCCAGCGCCGGATTGTTAGTAAAGTATGCGATGCCAAAGAAGCCGACCGCTACCGCTCCCGCCAGGCAGAGGATCATCCAGGCCATACTGATGCGCCGTGCGTGAACGATACTGTGGTGGGAATCCGCCGCCATAAAACGCGCCAGAATATGCGGCTGACCGAAGTAGCCCAGCCCCCAGCCCATCAGGGAAATAATGGCCACAACATTCAGTCCTTTAAGCATGTCGACATTTTCAATGCTCTTTTGCTTGATCACTTCCAGCGACTCGCCAAAGCCGCCAACGCCGATAATCACCATTACCGGGGTCAGGATCAGTGCGAAAATCATCAGGCTGGCCTGTACAGTGTCGGTCCAGCTTACTGCCAGGAATCCGCCAATAAAGGTGTACAAGATGGTCGCCGCCGCGCCTGCCCACAGAGCGGTTTCATAGCTCATGCCAAATGTGCTTTCAAACAGACGCGCGCCGGCCACAATCCCGGACGCGCAGTAAATCGTAAAGAACAGCAGGATCACCAGCGCGGAGATAATGCGCAGGATCCGGCTTTTATCTTCAAAGCGACCGGTGAAATAATCCGGCAGCGTCAGGGCGTTATTGTTGTATTCCGTGTGCACGCGCAGGCGTCCGGCAACCAGCTTCCAGTTAATCCATGCGCCTAATGTCAAACCGATAGCAATCCAGCTTTCCGAAATACCGGAAAGAAAAATCGCGCCAGGTAAGCCCATCAGCAGCCAGCCGCTCATATCCGAAGCGCCTGCGGATAACGCCGTGACGAAGGGGCCGAGGCTGCGACCACCCAAAATATAATCATCAAAGTTCTTGGTTGAACGCCAGGCGATAAAGCCAATCAATATCATGCCAAAAATATATACGCAGAATGTCACCAGCATCGGTGTGCTAATTGCCATAAATTCTCCAAACTTTACTGTTTTATTGCTCTGCCGGAACGTGACAGAGCATGTTGTATTTGCCAGGCGACCGTATCCTGCCGGAAGCGCGGGTTATTCACAATCGATTTAACACACCATTTACATCAATTTTTATTGCAGATGAATACTATTTTCTTGCAGGTTGCACTCTCTCACATTTTTTACGGTTGCACCTTTTAAAAGTGTTAAGTGCCGCAGAGAAAAAGATACCGTTATTCTTTTCGCTGCGGTCATAGCGCTTTCTTTTATTAACAATTCATTCATTTTTATGCTTGTTATGCAGGTCACATTTAACGTGGTTGCACAAAGTTGCAACATAGTGGATATTTCTCGATAACTAATCGCAGGACATTACCGAATAACAGGAGCAGACGGCATGGGAACCACCACGATGGGGGTTAAACTGGACGACGCCACGCGTGAACGAATTAAGCTGGCGGCCACACGCATTGATCGCACCCCGCACTGGCTGATCAAGCAGGCCATTTTTAATTATCTGGAAAAGCTGGAAAATGAAGACGCGTTACCGGAGCTTCCGGCGTTGCTGGCAGGCGCGGCAAACGAAGGCGATGAACCGTCTGCCGCGCAGGAAGACGTCCATCAGCCGTTCCTCGAATTTGCCGAGCAGATCCTGCCGCAGTCGGTTTCGCGCGCCGCCATTACCGCAGCGTACCGTCGTTCAGAAACCGACGCCGTTTCCATGCTGATGGAACAAGCGCGTTTGCCGCAGCCGGTCGCCGAACAAGCGCACAAGCTGGCATATCAGTTGGCGGATAAACTGCGCAACCAGAAAACCGCCAGCGGTCGCGCCGGGATGGTTCAGGGACTGTTGCAGGAATTTTCCCTCTCTTCGCAGGAAGGCGTAGCCCTGATGTGTCTGGCGGAAGCGCTACTGCGTATTCCGGACAAAGCAACGCGTGACGCCCTGATCCGTGACAAGATCAGCAACGGAAACTGGCATTCACACATTGGTCGTAGCCCGTCGCTGTTTGTCAACGCCGCCACCTGGGGGTTGCTGTTCACGGGCAAACTGGTTTCCACCCATAACGAAGCCAATCTTTCTCGCTCGCTGAACCGCATAATCGGCAAAAGCGGCGAACCGTTGATCCGCAAAGGCGTGGATATGGCGATGCGTCTGATGGGCGAGCAGTTCGTGACCGGTGAAACCATCGCCGAAGCCCTGGCGAACGCCCGCAAGCTGGAGGAGAAAGGTTTCCGCTACTCTTACGATATGCTCGGCGAAGCCGCGCTGACCGCTGCCGATGCGCAGGCTTATATGGTTTCTTACCAGCAGGCGATCCACGCGATTGGTAAAGCGTCCAATGGTCGCGGCATCTATGAAGGACCGGGGATCTCCATCAAGCTCTCCGCCCTGCACCCGCGCTACAGCCGCGCGCAATACGATCGGGTGATGGAAGAACTCTATCCGCGGCTGAAGTCCCTGACGCTGCTGGCGCGTCAGTACGATATTGGGATCAATATTGACGCAGAAGAAGCCGACCGTCTGGAAATCTCCTTAGACCTGCTGGAAAAACTGTGTTTTGAACCAGAGCTGGCGGGCTGGAACGGGATTGGCTTTGTGATTCAGGCTTACCAGAAGCGCTGTCCGTTTGTGATTGATTACCTGATCGATTTGGCCACCCGCAGCCGCCGTCGCCTGATGATCCGCCTGGTGAAAGGCGCTTACTGGGACAGCGAGATCAAACGCGCGCAGATGGAAGGTCTGGAAGGCTATCCGGTCTATACCCGTAAGGTGTACACCGATGTTTCTTACCTGGCCTGCGCGAAAAAGCTGCTGGCGGTGCCTAATCTTATCTACCCGCAGTTTGCGACGCATAACGCCCACACGCTGGCGGCCATCTATCAGCTTGCGGGACAGAACTATTATCCGGGCCAGTATGAATTCCAGTGCCTGCATGGCATGGGCGAACCCCTGTATGAACAGGTCACCGGAAAAGTGGCCGACGGCAAACTGAATCGTCCTTGCCGCATTTACGCCCCGGTGGGCACCCATGAAACACTGCTGGCGTATCTGGTGCGTCGTCTGCTGGAAAACGGCGCGAATACGTCGTTTGTTAATCGCATTGCCGACACCACCTTGCCGCTGGATGAGCTGGTGGCCGATCCGGTAGAAGCCGTGGAGAAGCTGGCGCAGCAGGAAGGCCAAACCGGGTTGCCGCATCCGAAAATTCCGCTGCCGCGCGATCTCTACGGCAAAGGCCGCGACAACTCCGCCGGTCTGGATCTCGCCAATGAACACCGTCTGGCGTCCCTCTCCTCTGCCCTGCTCAACAGCGCGTTGCAGAAATGGCAGGCGAAGCCGATGCTCGAAGATGCGGTTGCTGAAGGGGAAATGCGCCCGGTAATTAACCCTGCCGAACCGAAGGACATCGTCGGCTATGTGCGTGAAGCGAATGAGGCGGAAGTGGAGCTGGCGTTGCAAAGCGCGGTTAACAACGCGCCCATTTGGTTCGCGACCCCGCCGGAAGAACGCGCGGCGATCCTGCATCGTGCCGCGGTGCTGATGGAAGGCCAGATGCAGCACTTAATTGGCATTCTGGTGCGCGAAGCCGGGAAAACGTTCAGCAACGCGATCGCTGAGGTCCGCGAAGCGGTGGACTTCCTGCATTACTATGCCGGTCAGGTACGCGATGATTTCGACAACGAAACGCACCGTCCGCTGGGTCCGGTGGTCTGTATTAGCCCGTGGAACTTCCCGTTGGCGATCTTCACCGGACAAATCGCCGCCGCGCTGGCCGCGGGCAACAGCGTGCTGGCGAAACCCGCCGAGCAGACCCCGCTAATTGCCGCTCAGGGCGTCGCAATTCTGTTGGAAGCGGGCGTACCGCCGGGCGTGGTACAACTGCTGCCAGGACGCGGGGAAACCGTGGGGGCGTCGTTGACCGCTGACAGCCGCGTGCGCGGCGTGATGTTTACCGGCTCAACGGAAGTGGCGACACTGCTGCAACGCACTCTCGCCACCCGACTGGACGCGCAGGGACGCCCGATTCCGCTGATCGCCGAAACCGGCGGCATGAACGCGATGATCGTGGACTCCTCGGCGCTCACCGAACAGGTGGTTGTCGACGTGCTGGCCTCGGCGTTTGACAGCGCCGGTCAGCGCTGTTCTGCACTGCGTGTACTATGCCTGCAGGATGACATTGCTGACCATACGTTGAAAATGCTGCGCGGCGCGATGGCCGAATGCCGGATGGGCAACCCTGGTCGTCTGACCACGGACATCGGTCCGGTGATTGACGAAGAAGCAAAAAACAACATTGAACGTCACATCCAGACAATGCGTGCAAAAGGCCGTCCGGTGTTCCAGGCGGTGCGTGAAAACAGCGATGACGCCCGCGAGTGGCAGAGCGGTACTTTTGTGATGCCCACGCTTATCGAGCTTGAAAGTTTTGACGAACTGGAAAAAGAGGTCTTCGGCCCGGTACTGCACGTGGTGCGTTACAACCGCAATAACCTGGAGACCTTGATTAAGCAGATTAACGCTTCCGGCTATGGCCTGACTCTGGGCGTCCATACTCGCATTGATGAAACTATCGCCCAGGTTACCGGCTCAGCGCATGTGGGCAACCTGTATGTCAACCGTAACATGGTGGGCGCGGTGGTCGGGGTTCAGCCGTTCGGCGGCGAAGGCTTGTCCGGCACCGGCCCCAAAGCGGGTGGACCGTTGTACCTGTATCGCCTGCTGGCCCACCGTCCGGAAAACGCGCTGTCGATCACCCTGGCGCGTCAGGATGCGGAGTACCCGGTTGACGCTCAGCTTAAGGCCGTGCTAACGGAGCCGCTGACGGCGCTACGCGACTGGGCGCGCGATCGCCCCGAGCTGCATCAGCTTTGCCAGCAATTTGGCGAACTGGCGCAGGCGGGAACACAGCGTCTGCTGCCGGGTCCCACCGGCGAGCGCAATACCTGGACGCTGCTGCCGCGCGAACAGGTATTATGTATTGCCGATGAGGAACAGGACGCACTGGCGCAACTGGCGGCGGTCACCTCGGTTGGCAGTCTGATCCTGTGGCCAGACGATGCGTTCCACCGCGAGCTGGCAAAACGGCTTCCCGCAGCGGTTACCGCCCGTATTCAGTTTGCGAAAGCCGACAGCCTGACTTCGCAGCCATTTGACGCGGTGATCTTCCATGGCGATTCCGATCAGCTTCGCGCACTGTGTGAAGCGGTCGCCGCCCGCGAAGGCGCGATTATCTCCGTGCAGGGCTTTGCCCGTGGCGAAAGCAATATCCTGCTGGAACGGCTGTATATCGAACGGTCGCTAAGCGTGAATACCGCCGCCGCAGGCGGTAACGCCAGCCTGATGACAATCGGTTAATCGTGTAGAATCCCCCCGGTGGCGCTACGCTTACCGGGGCTATGTCTCAACCGTAGGCCGGATATGCACAGCGCATCCGGCTTTTTAATACGGAGGAAAGGATGAAAAGAATCGTTATCGCAGGCGCGACGCTGCTGCTGTGCGCAAACGCGCTGGCCGATGAGTGTGCGAACGCCACAACCCAGGCCGACATGAACGCCTGTGCTATTACGCAATATCAGACGGCGGATAAAAAGCTCAACGATACTTACCAGCACGCGCTTAAACGCGCGGCGCCCGCGCAACAAGCGCTGCTGAAAAAGGCGCAAACCGCGTGGATTGCGGTGCGGGACGCCGACTGCGCGCTGATCAGTTCCGGTACCGAAGGCGGAAGCGCCCAGGTGATGATCGCTAATCAGTGTCTGGCGGATAAAACCATCGAGCGCGAAGCGTTTCTCGCCTCGCTGCTGCAATGTGAAGAAGGTGACATGAGCTGCCCGTTGCCGCCAGCAGGCTAACGAACGCGGATCCCTTCGATGATCATGCGCTGGACGTTCGCCACCGTCCGATCAAAAAAGGCCTCATCACGCAGCGTTGCGCCCGTTACTGCTTCAACCTGCGGCGCGAAGTCGGCGTAATGCTGGGTCGAGGCCCAAATCATAAAGATCAGATGATGCGGATCGATCGGCGCCAGTTTGCCGCTGTTGACCCATCCGGCAATCAGCGCGGATTTGTCATCAATTAACGCTTTCAGATCCCCGGTCAGTTCGGCCATCAATAGCGGCGCGCCCGCCAGCATCTCCATACAGAATAACCGCGACGCCTGTGGGTAATCGCGGGAAACCTCCAGCTTCAGGCGAATGTATTCGCTTATGGCCTCCAGCGGTGCGAAATCCTCGCGAAACGCTTTGAGCGGCGCCAGCCAGATGTCGAGGATCTGCCGCAGCACGGCGACATAAAGCGCCTCTTTAGACGGGTAGTAATAAAGCAAATTGGTTTTCGATACCCGGGCCTGCTCGGCGATCTGCTCAAGGCGCGTGCCATGAAAACCATACTGGGAAAAGGTGTTTAACGCCGCCGTTAAAATAGCCTGACGTTTCGCGCTAACCGCCCGCGAGCGTTTACCACTTTTGTTTACAGCCCCCTGCGCCATGCCCCTCTCCTGTCCGTTCGTTCAGGGTGTTATTCACCTGCCGAATAAAAATAATGGCGCTTAGTCTGCGGGGGGTTAAGAGACAGTTCAACCGTACCGGCAAAAAAAACCGCCGGAAAATTCCGGCGGCGGTGGTTTCATCACCTCGGCGTTAGTCATGTTCATTAACGCGTTGCATGATGGTCTTCAGGGTGGGGTCACGCTAGCTTTTGCGGTTACCGCCGCTGCTCTTGCCCCCTTTCTTACCTGCTTCAGATGCACGCTGCGGGTCATTTTTAAAATTCCCCCCGCTGTGCTGACCACCTTTACGACCTGCTTCTGATGCTCTTTCACGGTCTTCGGCAAAATTACCGGAACCGCCTCGATGGTTTGCCATTACTGACCTCCGTCATTGATTAGACATCATATTGCATAGGTTTTGAGGAGTGATTCCTCACGCAACGTATGACCGGTGACATCATTTTCGCTACGTGATACTAAGCTTAGGCAATACGGGCATTTCAGCCAGCGTATCGTAATATCCTGCAACAGCTATCCGCCGTTATCGGCAATAATCGCCGCGAACAATCAATAAGCCATTCTTATGATTAAAAAAAACTCACCGGCAGAAAATGTATCATTTTGCTACAAAAGCCATTTCAGTGAAAATTGTTATAAATCAAAGAAATGGTGGCGATATTTGCACTCTGGGCGTGACGGCATATCTTTATAAAGGGTAGCGAATCGCTACAGACACGGTTAACGCGAGGAGTAGGACAAATGGCTAAAGTTCTGGTGCTTTATTATTCCATGTACGGACACATCGAAACAATGGCGCACGCGGTTGCAGAAGGCGCAAACAAAGTCGACGGCGCTGAAGTGGTGGTTAAGCGTGTGCCAGAAACCATGCAACCTGAAATTTTCGCCAAAGCAGGCGGCAAAGCCCAAAACGCCCCCGTCGCCACGCCGCAGGAGCTGGCTGATTATGATGCCATTATTTTTGGTACCCCAACGCGCTTTGGCAATATGTCGGGACAAATGCGCACCTTCCTCGATCAGACGGGCGGCCTTTGGGCTTCTGGCGCGCTGTACGGCAAACTCGCCAGCGTGTTCAGCTCCACCGGTACCGGCGGTGGCCAGGAACAGACCATTACCTCCACATGGACTACACTTGCCCATCATGGGATGGTCATTGTGCCTATCGGCTATGCCGCCCAGGAACTGTTTGATGTTTCGCAGGTTCGTGGCGGAACGCCGTACGGCGCGACGACTATCGCCGGCGGTGACGGCTCTCGCCAGCCAAGCCAGGAAGAACTTTCAATCGCTCGCTATCAGGGTGAATACGTTGCCGGTCTGGCCGTTAAGCTCAACGGCTAGTCTTCAACAGGAGGATAAGCATGCCAACTCAAGAAGCAAAAGCGCACCGCGTCGGTGAATGGGCAAGTCTGCGCAATACGTCGCCGGAAATAGCCGAGGCCATCTTTGAAGTGGCCGGATACGATGAGAAACTGGCCGAGAAAATTTGGGAAGAAGGCAGTGATGAAGTCCTGATCAAAGCCTTTGATAAAACGGATAAAGATTCGCTCTTCTGGGGCGAGCAAACCATCGAACGCAAAAACGTCTGACCCCACTTCCCCCGCATTCGCGGGGGAACCTCTCTTATTTTGCTGCCGCATTCATAACCGCGTCGAATTTATCGATCGGGCAAAACCCGTTGGCGTCCACCGGACAGCCTTTCAGTTCCAGCGTCACACGCTGCGGTGGGGATTTCAGCGTCAGGACATCCGCGTTACGCAGTTGCTCACTGCTTTGATAGACGTATTCGATTTTCATCAGATCGCGTCTGGCGCGGCTGTCATGCCAGCGCTGGAAGACAATTTTGCCGCCAATCGGCGTACGCTCGTACTGGTTATGCAACTGGTATGGCTTGAAGTCGAGCGCCGTCAATAGCGAAGCGATATTCGAGTCATGCCCTACCAACACGGTAATTTTCGGCGCGTTAACGCGATCGGTCACCAGCGTCTTGTCGATATAGTTCACCAGGGGCGCTGCCACGTTGCGCGCCACGCCCGCAGAGGTAAACAGGCTGTCCTGATAGCCATTTTTCAGTTTCGACAGCACCTTCCACTGCTGATCGGTTTTGATTTCGCCCCATGCGACCTGATCCATCGGAAAGCCTTCGTAGTACTGCAGGGTGAACGCGTCCACCAGCGAGTTACCGACCTTCAACGGCCCGGAAACGCCCGGCTCCTTCTGGTACGTCGCGCTGAACGTATCTTTTTCGTCCGTCAGTGAACAACGTTGTCTTTCTTTACATGACGGAGACGTATTGTAACGGGTGATCTGCTCAAGCAGTTTATAACTCTCGTCGAGATGCATGCCTGCGCGCTCTTTTTGCATCGCCTGGATGGCTTTCTCGCTGAACGCGGCGGCGTCGTCGGTGATCACCGGGTTGAAGGTCGGGTCCATCGTGCCCATTTTTTCCTGATGATGTACCGGCACATCGCAGCCGGGGAATGCGCCGGTTATAAAGAATTGGGCAGTGGCGACGGTGCGTTGCAGACTGTTAGCATAGGCATAAACCGCGTCAGACGCCGGACATTCGCCGGACTTTACCATCCCCTGCGCGGCCAGCCATTCGCGCATATAGTGCCCCATATACACCTCGAGCACGCCGCCTTTCGTGGTGAGCTGTCCGCCCGGTACGTCCCATTCAGGCCACTTATTCGGCGTCGACTGTTCCAGTACGCTGCCGTTATTCGCCAGCGGCGCGCGCAGGTTGTGTCGGCTCATCATCAGCACTTGCTGTAGCTGATAACCTTCCGGTGTGGTTTGCGCCTGCGCGCCAACAGACACCAACATGCCCCCAGCCACTGCGGCGGCAATTAACGTTTTTTTCATCCCTATGCCTCTTGTTGTTATTTACGCGCCATCAGTGTGACAGAGTGTTGATAAATTTCCGGGAAGGTATCCGCAAAAACGGCGGAAAAAGATTGACTTCGACGCTGCCGCTTATTCTGGCAGAAACGCGTGAAGGCCGTATAAGGGCCTTCGCAGAAGGCTTCCGTTCGCCTCATGTTCTGTGCTTCTCCGTACGCCCGGATAGCAAGGGAGGCGGCGACCCTCCCTTGCGCGTTCACGGGTGCTGAACGTTCAGAGACGCACTGTCCGTAAGGTAAACGCAACCTGTTGTCGGTGTGACATATTTGCCCCTTCCCCGGGTACGTCTACGAATCCATTCCCGCCCACCACAGGCGTAATTTCATTCCCCAGTAGCTGGTCCAGCCGCTGGTGGTCGAGACAACCTGCCCTTTCGACAGCACCACCAGCGTCGGCGTCACGCTAACCGCCCAGCGGGTGGAAAGCGTGCCGTTAGCATCGTTGACGACCGGAAATGAGACCCCTTTGCGCGCCAGCCACCGGGCGACCAGCGGGTCGTCGCCAGAGCGGAGTGCCACCGTGAGCACATTCTTTCCTTCAGCCTGAAGCCGCGCGACATAGGGGGTTGTAAAACGACAAACGCCGCACCAGCTTGCCCAGAAATACACCAGCAGCGGCTGCTCCTCGCTCAGTGCGGCCAGGGTGACGCTTTCGCCATCCAGCGTCCTCAGCGGCATACTGTCAAAAGACGGCGGGGCCTGCGGAGCGCGCCAGGCGTCAAGCAGTAACGTGCCGCCAGCCAGCAGCACCAGCAGGATAATCCCCTCCCGCAACCAGCGTCGCAGTTTACTGACCATGCGCCACCGCCAGTTTCTCTTTGACCACCTCGTTCAGCACCTCCCAGGAGACCGCCCCCGGGATCAGCTCATCGCCAATGATTGTCGCTGGCGTCCCTTGTACGCCAATCAACCGCGCCAGTTGCAGGTTAGTGCTCAGCGTCTCCTGACTTTTTACCTCCAGCGTGACCGGACTCGCCCCCGACTTCGCTTGCGCCTGACGGATGCTGGCGTCGGTATGATACCCCCGCTTCTGCATCAACTTTTCATGCAACGCCGGAAACTGTTCCGGATGCTCACGCCACGTCGTCAGCGCAGTACGCGCCGCCAGCACCGAGCTTTCACCTTTAAACGGCAGCGGTTTCACGATCACCGCCACGTCGGGATAGGTCTTTACGATTATTTCCAGCAACGGGTCAAGCTGTTTGCAGTAGGGACAGTTGTAGTCGGTAAAATTCACCAGCGTCAGCTTCGCCTGTTTTGCGCCAATGCGCGGACTGCCCGGATCGTTAAACAGCGCCTCATCAATCAACGCTTCAATTTGCCTTTCCTGTTCAGGCGTAAACGGCGCCGCTTCTTTCGCCACACTGACAGCGCTGAATAGCGACAAAAAAAGTATTAACAGATAGTTCATGGCGTCTCTCCTTTCGCTTCTGCCAGCGTTTTCAGCAGGTTGTCGCGGGTTAAAAGGGTTGGCAGCGTCTGCCCTTGAGGCAGGCCGGGGCCATAGATTTGGTTATATGGCACGGCGACCTGACCGCGTGCGTTGAGAAAGGCGGTGATCTCATCAGACGGCAACGTCCAGTCTCCCTGCAGCGCAACCACATCCGGTTGCCCCAGCGCCTCCTGCACGGACGGCGTTGTGAGAACATTGTATTTATTGACCTTGCAGGTAATGCACCACTCGGCGGTGACGTCGATAAACACGCGCTTATGCTGCGCGAGCGCATCGGTAATGGCCTGCTCGCTCAGCGGTTGCCAGTTAACGCGCTCTTTTTCTGCGGGAGACGATGAGAAGCCCAGATGCGGCAGCAGCAGCGTTGCCAGCCAGATTGCCGACCCCAGCATCATCAGACCGAGCAGTCGACGCAGCCCATTCATCCAGCGCCCCGGACGCGGCAGACGCTGCGCCAGACCGGGCCGCATCGCCACCAGCAGCCACGGCAGGCTCATCCCCACGCCAAGCGCGAGGAAAAGCCCCCACAGCGTCGGTAACGAGGCGGTCAGCGCCACTGCCACTGCGGTGCCGAGGAACGGCGCGCTGCAAGGTGTCGCCAACAGCGTGGCGAAAGCGCCTTGCCAGAAATGCCCGGCCAGGCCGTTGCCGCCCTGGGTCGCCAGTTTTGTCGTCAGGGAGGCAGGCAAGCGAAAGGTGAACAGGCCAAACAGGCTGGCGCTGAAGGCTAACATGACCAGCATCATCACGCCGATAAACAACGGGTTCTGGAACTGTATTCCCCATCCCAGTGCCTGGTTGCTCAGGCGCAGAATGGTCATTAACAGCGACAGCGCCATGAACGACGCCAGTATGCCGACCACCGAAGCAAGGAACTGGCGACGGACCTGCCGGCGACTTTTATCTTCCACCAGCAATACCGAACCCAGCTTCATAGCCAGTACCGGCAGCACGCAGGGCATAAGATTCAGGATCAAACCGCCCGCCAGCGCCATCAGCACGACCTGCCAGAGCGGTAACCCGCCGCCGACCGCGGCGGGCGCATCGCCAGGCGTAAGTTCACTCTCCTGCGCAACCTCGTTATCCGCCAGCACCAGCGTCAACGGTTGGCCGCGCAGATCGGGCGCGCCTTCTCCCCAACTGTCGTGAACCGGAACCGTCGCCCGCATCGTGTCACCGTCAACACGAATATGCGGTTTGCCAAAATCCACCTCCCCGACGCTATCGAGAAACAACGCGGGATCCGTCCAGCCTGCGCTCCGCTGCGCCGTCACGATCAGTTCGCCGGGACGCGCGTCGGCCTGAAGCGTATCCGTCAGCCCTTGCGCCAACGGAATGCGCCCCATCGCCTGAGCGTAATCGTGGGCAAAGCCAGCATCCCGGGAAGATGGCGTGACGGAAAAGGGATAATCGGTGAGCAGACACACGTTGCTACAGGTAGAAAGCGTCAGCACGCCAGCAAGCGTGGCGGGCGCTTTCCCCTGAACGCGCAACGGAAACGTGACGCGCTGGTGATAGCCCTGGGTGGTGATACCGGCAACGTCAAAACGCGCGGGCGTCGGCCAGAACCAGTTGACGGCTGGCGAGTTCTCTTTCCACGCGATGGACGGCGCAATGCCGCCTTCGCCGGGCGAACGCCAGTAGGTTTTCCAGCCGTTTTCCAGCTTGACGTCTATGAGCAGGCGCGTTTCACCCTGCGCAGTGGTGTCCGCACGAACCCGTACGCTGGCATGATCGTTCTGCGGGGAACGCAACCAGCCGCTCTCTGCCGCCCAGGATACGGGCAGCCAGAGGAATAACAGACAGAACAACGCCTGCCTGAATGCAAGAATCATAATTTTTCTCCATGAATGATTAACTAACTGTGCAGCACAGCCGGTCTGTCATTCACGGAAGACGCAGAATCGGAGATGGACCCGTAGTCCGGGCGGAGAAATAACGCGTTGCGGAAAGAACGGTAAACGCACCGTCCGTCGCGGGGTTAGCAGGGCAAGGAGTAGACAAAACGCCAGTATCGCGCCTTCGAAAACCACCGGCGGCGCGGCAAGCAACGATTTTGCACTGAGCTCACACGGCGTGACGGGCGTTGCGTCATCCGGTGCCGACGAGGGCGCAGAAACGACCGTCGTCGCCGTGGCCGTGTCCATCTGCAACGCATGCAGGCCCGCCATGCGCTGCGCGGTACAAACTATCACCACAACACATGCCAGGCAGAGAAACCACCATCCCATCCGTTGACGTTTCGCCATTACACCCTCACTCATTGACGCGAGTTATCTTAGCCACTGTCGGGGAATAAGCAACTGTTGGGCTGTAAAGTTATGTGGGTCATAAGGTTGGCATACGGCGACGGGAGGATTACCCTACACTTAACGGTGACACCTTTTCAGGGCTCCCTTCAGCCTGTATTGATTAACCCGAGAGAACGCTATGGAATTAAAGGATTATTACGCCATCATGGGCGTGAAGCCGACGGACGATCTCAAGACGATCAAGACCGCTTACCGCCGACTGGCCCGCAAGTACCATCCTGATGTCAGCAAAGAAACCGACGCCGAAGCCCGCTTTAAAGAAATTGCCGAGGCGTGGGAAGTGTTGAGCGACGAGCAGCGCCGCGCTGAATACGATCAGCTGTGGCAGCACCGTAACGACCCGCAGTTTAACCGTCAGTTTCAGCAGGGCGAAAACCCGCGCTACAACGCCGAAGATTTTGACGATATTTTTTCCTCCATTTTTGGTCAGCAAGCGCGGCATACGCGTCAGCGTCACGCCAGCCGCGGCCATGATATCGAAATCGACGTTGCGGTCTTTCTTGAAGAAACGCTGGCGGAACATAACCGTACCATCAGCTATAACCTGCCGGTATATAACGCGTTTGGCATGGTAGAGCGCGAAATGCCTAAAACGCTGAACGTAAAAATCCCGGCGGGTGTGGGCAACGGTCAGCGGATCCGCTTAAAAGGCCAGGGAACCCCGGGCGAAAACGGCGGGCCGAACGGCGACCTGTGGCTGGTGATTCATATCGCGCCCCATCCGCTGTTTGACATAGTGAATCAGGATCTGGAGATCGTGGTGCCACTGGCGCCATGGGAAGCCGCGCTGGGTGCGAAAATTGCGGTGCCTACGCTGAAAGAGAGCATTCTGGTGACCGTTCCCCCCGGCAGCCAGTCCGGGCAGCGCTTGCGCATTAAAGGCAAAGGCCTGGTGAGCAAAAAACAGACCGGTGATTTATACGTGGTCATCAAAATTGTGATGCCGCCGAAACCTGACGAACGCGCACGCGCGCTGTGGCAGCAGTTGGCGGAGGCGCAGTCGGGGTTTGATCCGCGCAAAGACTGGGGGAAAGCATAATGGCTAATGTCACCATCACCTTCACGGTTACTGAATTTTGTCTGCATACCGGCGTCACGGAAGAGGAACTGAATGAGCTGGTCGGGTTGGGTGTGATTGAACCGTATGACGATACCGCTCCCGGCTGGCAGTTTGACGATCGCGCCGCAGCGGTGGTGCAGCGCGCGCTCCGGCTGCGTCAGGAACTGGCGCTGGACTGGCCGGGTATCGCCGTTGCCCTTACTCTACTGGAAGACAATACGCGTTTGCGCCAGGAAAATCGCCTGCTCCGCCAGCGGCTTTCGCGCTTTATTGCCCATCCATAAATTCCGGGCGGCGAAAGCTGCCCTTTTATCCAGCAATGATATAAATCAACGCTGACGCTGTCGGATCACCGTAGAATAGTAGCATCTAGAATACCACTTTATGGGAAGCCGTGGGCCATGAGCGATAAGAAACGAACGCGCTGGCAGCGCCGTCCGGGAACGACAGGCGGTAAACTCCCCTGGCATGACTGGCGCAACGCCACCAGTTGGCGTAAAGCGACGCAGTTTCTGATGTTGGCGATCAATGGGTATATTGGCGTGACCTTTTATTACTGGGTGCGCTATTACGAAACCGGCGGAGCCAGCCTGTATCTGCCCCGCCCTGGCGGAATTGAAGGCTGGCTACCTATCGCCGGTCTGATGAATCTGCGCTACACGCTGGAAACCGGATTTCTGCCGCCAATTCATGCTGCCGCCATGCTGTTACTGGTGGCCTTTATGTTAACCAGCCTGCTGCTGAAAAAATCTTTCTGTTCGTGGCTGTGTCCTGTCGGTACGCTGTCGGAACTTATCGCCAATCTTGGGAAGCGGCTCTTTGGCCGTCATTTCAGCCTTCCCCGGTTTCTGGATATTCCCTTGCGGGGACTAAAGTATCTTTTGCTGGTCTTTTTTCTCTCTATTTCGTTGTCGATGCCTGCGCAGGGTATACAGTATTTTCTGATGTCCGCCTACGGCATTATTATCGATGTCAAAATGCTCGATTTCTTTCGCCATATCGGCACGATAACGCTCCTCAGCGTCGCACTGCTGGTGGTCCTGAGCTTATTTATTCGTCACGCCTGGTGTCGCTATCTGTGTCCTTACGGCGCATTGTTGGGGCTGTTATCTCTGCTTTCACCGTTCAAAATCCGCCGTAATGCCCGTCGCTGTATTGACTGTGGTAAATGCGCGAAAAACTGCCCGTCGCGTATTCCGGTAGATAAGCTGATCCAGGTGCGCACCGTGGAATGTACGGGCTGTATGACCTGCGTGGAGTCCTGCCCGGTCGCCCAGACCCTGAGTTTTTCTCTGCGCACGCCTGGCGGAGAGACAGGGAAACGGCACGGCGCGCTGTCCGGGGTGACGATGACGCTGCTGGTATTAGGGATTATGTTCGCCAGCGTGGCGTTCGCGATGCTGGCAGGCGTATGGGAAAGCCCGGTGCCAGAACATCTCTATTTTCGCCTGATTCCGCAGGCAGGCGCCATTGGGCATTAAATCCGAGCCGGATGAGGACGTCATCCGGCACGAAAGATTTATTCCGGCTTCTGGTCGTCGGCGATACCATCCTCGATAAAATCTTTATCCAGTTCTTCCGCGTTGCCTTCATGATCGCGCCCGGAAAGAATGTTCCAGCAGGCGATAAACAACGCGGCGACCAACGGACCAATCACAAAGCCGTTAATGCCGTAGATTTCCATGCCGCCCAGCGTGGTGATCAGGATCAGGTAGTCCGGCATCTTCGTGTCTTTGCCGACCAGAATCGGTCGCAGAATGTTATCCACCAGACCGACAATCACCATAAAGAAACCGACGATAAAAAAGCCCTGCCACAGCTGCTGCGTCGCAAACAGATAAATGGCCGCAGGCACCCAGACAATGGCAGAGCCTACCGCCGGGATAAGCGACAGGAACGCCATCAGCGCGCCCCATAAAATACTGCCTTCGATTCCGGCAATATAAAACGCAATCCCGCCCAGCGTCCCCTGCACAATCGCCACCACAACCGTACCTTTTACCGTCGCGCGGGAAACGCCGGCAAATTTCGCAAACAGATGCTGCTTCACAAAGTCTGACAGGGGAAGCGAATCGAGGATCTGACGCACCAGAAAAGGCCCGTCTTTTAGCAGGAAGAACAGCAGATACAGCATTACGCCGAAACTGATGGCAAAGCCAAAGGTTCCTTTGCCAATCAGAAACGCGCTACCTGCCAGATACTGGCCCCCTTTCAGGGCCACCTCAGAGAGTTTTTGTTGGATTTCCGCAGCGCTGTCGAGATTGTGATCGGCAAGAAACGTTCGCGCCCAGTCAGGCATATGGGCAAATAAACTCGCGATCACCTCCGGAAACTGGGCGTTATTATTCTGTAGCTTGACGTAAACGACGTTCAGTTCGAAGGCTAGCGAGGAGAGGATGAGTGTCAGCGGAATGAAGACGATCAGACAGATAATCCCCAGCGTCAGCAGTGACGCCAGACCATTGCGTTCTCCCAGCGCGACGCGCAATTTGTTCTTTATGGGATAAAAAATAACCGTAAGGATCGCAGCCCAAAGGATAGCGGAGAAGTACGGTGACAAAACATCGAAGAACGCCCATGTCACCATAACCAGCAGGAAAAGGAAAAATCCTTTTGTCAGTCCGTTAAAACGCATTAGTCAGTCCTGTAAACAAAACAACTCTTTGGACTATAGGTCTGATTGGGAATTTTACAATCCCGGAGAGCAGGAAAAATGCGGCAACAAAGGCGCCCCCTTTCCATCGTGCGTTGTGGAAATGGCCACTCAAGAGCCAGAGCAGGCATAATTATTACTCTCCCTCTGGCAAAACCACCCAATCTGTCATAATTTTAAGTGTTAATATTTTATAGCCAATAGTTCTCGCCGATATTTTTCTTGCCAGAATCATCTGAGGCGAGGTAAATCAGAACCAACAAAATATTACTGTCGGCGTTTCTATTTTGCAGCTTACCGCTTCGCTTTATTTGATCAAAAAATGATCGCATTTTAATTAGTAACGTAAAGTTATGTATAGCTTTCAATAAGATTTTTACCGCTTACCTGCTGAATTAAAAAGAAAAATAAAAAGAGATAACAAAAACGATCGTTTTTCAATGACTTACATCACCTTGAAACATAGTGAAACGTTGTTTACTTTTAGAAACAAGCCTACACCAGCCTATTTCAAATGATATCAAGAAGTGCGTAACTTAAAGGAGTTAAGTGTGAAGTGGACAGTAATTGACACAATTGCATGCCCTAATACTGGTATTGCGTTTTCCAGCATCGTCAGCCTAAAAATGCTCAAACTGGTAATTTGGTATGAAGGAGATGTCATTATTCCAGCCGGATCAACAATTGAACCTTTTGCGGAAGGCATAAAAATTGATGGAGAATATCATCCACTAAAAGTCTACAATATCACGACGCTTAAACTTTCTGTCTGGCGCGAAATGAAAGAGAAAATTAAATGTCCGGAAAGCAGTCGCGACGACGATGATCTCTGCCTTACCCCCTTCAAATGCGCACTCAAAGTTTGCCCTTACGGTAAAAAACGCCCACAACATTCATTGGTGTCCTGAAGGACTCTTTCAACAAGGATGTGCTTACGCGCGCGTCTGTTAGGTATAACGAGCAAGCATCGCTTCCGGGATGGGGCACAGCGCGGAGTCCGCTCGATAGACGGGTTGCGATGCCTATTCGCCCGCGACGCAAAAGGTGACGCGTTTTTTATCGCCGACCAGCTTACCCTGTACTTCCATTCTGACGACTGGAGGTTTCCTGTGTGTGGACGCTTGCACAAGCTCAAACCTGTGAAGAGCATCTTGCCTACCAGGCAGACGAAGCCTGTCGTGACATAACATACGACCCGGTATAGCCGGAGAGTAACTCCGGCTGAATTTATCCGAAGTATCCAAAAAGACGAAGATCTCTGATTTAGCATTGCACTGATTTTGGACCAGGGTCACCGCAACAAAGCATATAGTTTGCTGTCATAGAGGTTACCGTTCTTATATGCTGCCTTTTTTAACACGCCCTCTAATTCAAAACCGTTTTTTTCAAGAATCCTGCATGATCCCAAATTATGAGAAAAGACGGTCGCATATAATCGGATGATATTGTGATTCTGGAATGAAAGCTGCACCATCTGTTTTACAGCTTTTGTCATGATCCCTTTTCCCCAGTGATCTTCTCCAAGCCAGTATCCAAGTTCTGCGCTTTTCTCATACATATCACATCCTACTGTAATACCGATACCGCCCACCGCTTGACCGTCAATGACGATTGCAAGGTTGCGAGTTTTCTTTAAATCTTGCGTTTGGCAAAATTTAATAAAGCGCACAGCATCTTCTTCCGTATAGGGGTAGGGAAAGATATTTCTCAAATTTCGGGCAATGTTCCGGTTATTTGCATGATGTACCAGGTCGTGAACATAGTCTAAAGACCATTCTTTTAATTCCATAAATTTTCTCCTAAAGCTATAACAACCTTTCCAAACCAAGACCACTTATTAAACACCGATTCTTTTTACTCCCGGTCATTTTGCTAATCCAATCAACAAAACCACCATCGCCGATCTCAATTTGCTCGTTATCTTTTTGTACATAAATCTTAAAGTTGATTCCTTTGTAGTAGTTGTTGTTCTCACTTTTTAGATCAACAGAAACAGGAGTATCAGGAAACATCTCTTTTACAGCAGAGTACATTTCTTCAAAAAAGTCCTCATAGGCTGTATACCCAGTTCGCCGTCTTAGCACAATCGTCATTTTACGATGGTATCTTGTCTGTACTAAATGATCATAGAATTGAAGATGGTGCTTTAACAGCTCCTTTTCACACAGATAAGAGCCCTTATCCTTTGCGGCGGATACAATGCAAAAAATCCCAAAATGTGCATATAAATTTTCGCCTTCCCACTTCTGACCTCTGACTACGCGTGACGTCGTCGCATAATGTGTACAGCGGGTATGGTCAATTTGGTTGTTCAATATATCATTGGAAAGCATGATTGCCAGAATATTAGACGGGTCGGAAAGCACCTCAACATTCCGTACCGCACTTAATACATTGTTTTGGTTTACACAGCCAAACACACTACAACTGCCAATCGGTGCAACCGGGGACAACAGTTTGTTTGTAATTCCGGCTTTTGATGTCATTGATAATAGTTCAAGCTCCAACTGGTGCAGTTTAATCGGATCAAAGCTGCCGGGAGCAACAAAGCGATTTTCCCTGAAAGCATGCAGGACTTTTTGTGGTGAGGATTTCGCTGTTCTTAGTAAAAAGAGTTTCAATAAAAGAGAATTGAAGTCTGCTGTATTCAAAGAACATATTCTGTCGAAAAAGCCCTGCACTTCTATCTTTTCTAATATTCTCTTGCAAATCTTGTCCATAAAAATCTCTCTTTTTTACAGCATAGTAAAAGTGTTTTTCAGCATAGTAAAAGTGAGAAATCCTATCAAGGTCAATTGACCCGACATTATAAATATGGCACACTTTTTTGGAGTTGTGTCATATCCTTAATCAAAAACGTGTTGTTACTATATGAAATTACCCCCTCGTTCTCACAAGTGCTGATAGCCCTATTCAAACTCCGAATGGGGGTGTTAATTTCCTTTGATAAATTTGCTTTTGTGAGATTTTGCAAAGTGTCTCGTCGATAATGCATCAGAATACTTCTCAAAAGTCTTTCTTTCACGGTAAGGCTTAGTATATGCTCTACCAATTCAGCGTTTATTATCAATTTATTTGCTAATTCTTTAATTAAAAATTTAGTAGCTTCAAAATCAGATTGTAACCATGACAGAAAGTCTGTTTTATAAAGACGTTTGGCAATACATGATGTAATGGCTGTAATTTCAACGGGTTTCCTTCCATCGTAGAATGGTTCTATTTCACCGAAAAAACTTCCTTTTTCATACAAATGCAGAGTAGCAAATGTTCCGTGAGGGCTTTGAATATACGCCTCAGCTGTGCCCTCCATCAAGAAATAAATGTAGTTATTCTCCCGCTCTGCAAATAATATTGTTTCATTGGGATTATATATTTTAGTTTCCAGCTTCTCTTTCATACCGTTAGGTATAATATCATAAAAGAACATTGCCCTCTCCTCTTGTTATTCAAAACTATTACCATAAATATGGTTGTAAAGAAAACGCCTAAATTAACTTCAGGCAACCAATATTTTATTCGTACTTTAACTTTTTTCTTCTTCCAACACTAAGCTTTTCCAGAGTGTGCGGTTTGTCGCTTTCGCCCACCTCACGTACCCAGACATATTCAGCCCGGCCAAAAATCTGTTGGCTGGCGCAAAATTGATTTGAATAACGGCACAGAAAGAATGCCCGAGACTGTCACCTGACGCGCTGGTGCTTTACAACAACGATCGTGGTCAGTTCATCCGCAAGACATTTAATAACCGCTGGCTTAAGGCTGTACGTGCAGTACAAAGCGAACTGGGCCATGAACTGGATTACACGTTTCATGTTATTAAGGCAAAAGCTATTTCAGATTTTGAGGGTAGCAACAGGGATAAGCAGCTTTTCAGCGGTCACAAAACAGAAAGCCAGGTGCTCATCTACGACAGGAAGGTACAAATCAACCCGACACTTGATCGTCCGGTTATTAGGGAAAAGTGATTTTTTATGCAAATGAAGGGGTGGGATATTCTTCGAGAATATTCTTTTTTTATTCTTCGCCCCTAAAAACAAAGGGGCTGCCTTTCGGTAACCCCTTGTTTAATCTGGCGGAAGCGCAGAGATTCGAACTCTGGAACCCTTTCGGGTCGCCGGTTTTCAAGACCGGTGCCTTCAACCGCTCGGCCACACTTCCGGAATGAGGCGCACTATAAACATCCCGGTGCGCCGTGTAAAGCCCGAATGTGTTTGTTTGCCTGAAAAACAGTCAAAATGCTGTTAATCGACTGAAATAACAACACATTGACCATTTTAACAGCACAATCTTCAGCCTTTGAGCGTGCAGGCGCTTTATGACCGTGAAACCTGATGAAGATCAAATGAGTAAAGATGGGTAAAACCGCTATGTCATCGCCTGGGATTTCATTATCTTCTGTCATTAATTACATCTGTCATCATAAGAGAGTGACTCATGGATCGTATTGTTAGTTCTTCACATGACCGTACATCGCTACTCAGCACCCATAAAGTGCTGCGCAATACCTATTTTCTGCTGAGCCTGACGCTGGCGTTTTCTGCGATCACGGCGACAGCCAGTACCGTATTGATGCTACCTTCTCCGGGTCTGATTCTGACGCTGGTCGGTATGTATGGTCTGATGTTCCTGACGTATAAAACCGCGAACAAGCCAAGTGGTATTATCTCCGCGTTTGCCTTTACCGGCTTCCTTGGCTATATCCTTGGCCCGATTCTGAACGCTTACCTTTCCGCGGGGATGGGTGATGTGATTGGCATGGCGCTGGGCGGCACCGCACTGGTGTTCTTCTGCTGTTCAGCCTACGTACTGACTACGCGCAAAGATATGTCCTTCCTCGGCGGTATGCTGATGGCAGGTATTGTGGTGGTGCTGATCGGCATGGTTGCAAATATCTTCCTGCAACTGCCAGCGCTGCATCTGGCGATTAGCGCGGTATTTATCCTGATTTCTTCAGGCGCCATTCTGTTCGAAACCAGTAATATCATCCGTGGTGGTGAGACCAACTATATTCGTGCAACGGTTAGCCTCTACGTTTCGCTGTACAATATCTTTGTCAGCCTGCTCAGTATTCTGGGTTTCGCCAGCCGCGACTAAGCTGAGGGTATAAACACGAACGGAGAATGCTTGCGCATTCTCCGTTTTTTTATGCCTGATTCCCGCGACAGAGGTATGTCGGATAGAGGCGATCCTGGATTAACCAGACTGAAGGCGCCACTTCCGCAATGGTCAGATAATAACGCGCGTCGGCGTGCGCGAAACTTCCCCACTGTGTGTCCGGCGTGTCATCATTGTGCCGCCGCCAGGTCTTCGTATAGGTCAGTACAATGACGTTATTATCCTCTCTCGGCGTCCAGGTAAAATTCATATCGCGATCGATAATCATGTCACGTCCCCCAGCCTTCGCCGCACCTTTATAGGTGGTAAGCCCCGTACCGTCACGATGAAAATAAAACTGTGCAACCGCGTTCACCCTGACTTCACTCTCTTTGCCCTGGTTGCGGGTGAAATTAAACTCCGTTGTGCAGGCAATGACGTCATGACTTCTCGACCACGACGGGTAAAAATATGTCGCCAGCGCGCCGCCAATCAACGTACCGCAAACGCCATACAAAAGTTTGTTTTTCATTTTCCTGCCCCACTCTTATAACGGATCGTTTTACAGAAACGGCTCTTACTTTCCGGACAGGCGCCGATAAAAACCTCATCGGCCTTCGCAATGGAAAATCTGGCGCTGAAATAATAAATGTCGTAATTCTCTCTCTGACACTCCACTTTGTTTTCTGCCAATAACGCCGCCAGTTTCGCGATGACCAACGGGCGCCCGTGATCGTTAATTAACCAGATACGTCAACGCTTCACGACGTTGCAGATCCATATCCTTAACGATCGTCTGGCGATGCGCGACATTGTCTGCCTGCTTACGAAAGCACCGCGTCGTTCAGCCTGTTGGCGGACTGAATTTGGCCTAACCGTCAGAGAACTCACGGTACTGTGTCTGCTCATTAAAGGCCTGCCTGTCCAACGCGTCGCCCGCGCGACGCAGATGTCCGAGAAGCAGGTTTCAACGCACAAATGCAATGCGCTAAAGAAGCTCAATGCCAGCAATCTGCTGCAATTACTCATCTGAGCAGTCTTATCGGCTGCGCGGATATTTGCTACACTGCGACCTGTTTTATGATAACGACAGACTGCTATGTTGATTTTTGAAGGCAACGAAATAGAAACCGATAGCGAAGGCTATTTGAAAGACACCACCCAGTGGAGCGAACCGCTGGCGATAGTCATTGCTGAAAACGAAGGCATTACCCTCTCGCCTGAACACTGGGAAGTGGTGCGTTTCGTCCGCGACTTTTACCTGGAGTTTAATACCTCACCGGCCATTCGCATGCTGGTCAAAGCGATGGCGAATAAATTCGGCGAAGAAAAAGGCAACAGTCGCTACTTGTATCGCCTGTTTCCGAAAGGGCCGGCGAAGCAGGCCACCAAAATCGCCGGCCTGCCCAAACCGGTAAAATGCATTTAATAGCGAATACTGAATCCGGTGAGTTCTTCGCGCGAACGGTGCGGTTCACTTAGCACTCTGTCAACCCGGGCAGAGCGTGGACCGCCGTCTTTCAGCCACTTCATTAGTTTTTCAACCTGTTCGGCTTCGCCGCAAGCCACCACTTCTACACTGCCATCGTCCATGTTTTTCGCATAGCCGGTCACCCCCAGCCGCCGCGCTTCCTGCTGGGTGGTATAGCGAAACCCCACGCCCTGCACCCGGCCATGTACCCACGCGATTATGCAGACTCTCGACATTGCTCTTCTCCTTCTCTTGCCCGGGCGCGTTGCAAATCCACGAAAAACTCAGGACAATGGCGCCCATTTCTTTGAATCGACAGAATTGTAAATTATGAGTGTACGTTTAGTGTTAGCCAAAGGGCGCGAAAAATCTTTGCTTCGTCGCCATCCGTGGGTCTTTTCCGGTGCCGTTGCCCGAATGGAAGGTAAAGCCAGCCTCGGCGAAACCATCGATATTGTTGACCATCAGGGTAAATGGTTAGCCCGCGGCGCGTATTCTCCGGCGTCGCAGATCCGCGCGCGCGTCTGGACGTTCGACCCGTCTGAATCTGTCGATATCGCCTTCTTTACCCGTCGACTGCAACAGGCGCAGCAGTGGCGCGACTGGTTGGCCGAAAAAGATGGCCTTGACAGCTATCGTTTGATCGCCGGTGAATCCGATGGCTTGCCAGGCGTGACCATCGACCGCTTTGGCTCATTTCTGGTACTGCAATTACTGAGCGCTGGCGCTGAATATCAGCGTGCCGCATTGATTAGCGCGCTGCAAGCGCTGTACCCGGAATGTGCGATTTATGACCGTAGCGATGTCGCGGTACGTAAAAAAGAGGGAATGGAACTGACGCACGGCCCGGTGACCGGCGAGCTTCCGCCTGCCCTGTTGCCGATTGAAGAACACGGTATGAAACTGCTGGTGGATATTCAGGGCGGCCATAAAACCGGGTATTACCTGGACCAGCGCGACAGCCGACTGGCGACGCGGCGCTATGTGGAGGATCAGCGTGTTCTGAACTGTTTCTCTTATACCGGCGGTTTTGCCGTTTCTGCACTGATGGGCGGTTGCCGTCAGGTGATCAGCGTCGATACGTCACAGGAAGCGCTGGACATTGCAAAGCAAAACGTGGAACTGAACAAACAGGATCTGAGCAAAGCTGAATTTGTCCGCGACGACGTTTTCAAACTGTTGCGAACCTATCGCGATCGCGGCGAGAAGTTTGATGTGATCGTGATGGATCCACCGAAGTTTGTCGAAAATAAAAGCCAACTGATGGGGGCCTGCCGGGGTTACAAAGACATCAATATGCTGGCGATTCAGTTACTGAATCCGGGTGGCGTACTGCTGACCTTCTCCTGTTCTGGCCTGATGACCACGGATTTATTTCAGAAAATCATCGCAGATGCGGCAATAGATGCTGGTCGTGATGTACAATTTATAGAGCAGTTCCGTCAGGCCGCCGATCATCCCGTGATCGCCACCTACCCGGAAGGGCTGTATCTGAAAGGGTTTGCCTGTCGCGTCATGTAACTTGAAAAGTGGAATGTTACCCTCATATAAAAGGTAATGATTTCCCGGGAGGTGACTATGATTGCCAGCAAATTCGGTATCGGCCAGCAGGTCCGCCATTCCCTGTTAGGTTATCTCGGAGTGGTCGTGGATATCGACCCGGTCTATTCGCTCGAAGAGCCGTCGCCTGATGAGCTGGCGGTTAACGACGAGCTTCGTGCCGCTCCGTGGTATCACGTGGTAATGGAAGATGATGACGGTCAGCCGGTGCATACCTATCTGGCCGAAGCGCAGTTAAGCAGCGAGACGCAGGATGAACATCCTGAGCAGCCATCCATGGATGAGCTTGCTCAAACCATCCGCAAGCAGCTGCAGGCGCCTCGTCTGCGTAACTAAGATTGTAAGGCCCGACAGCGTTTCGCTATCGGGCCTTCTGCTATACGTGCTTTGCCAGTCCCAGACGCGGGATCTCAATGGCCGGGCAACGATCCATCACGACCTTCATCCCGGCCTTTTGCGCCAGCACCGCTGCCTGCTCGTTAATCACGCCCAGTTGCATCCACAACGTTTTCGCGCCAATCGCGATGGCTTCCTGCGCAACGCCCCAGGCCGCTTCAGAGTTGCGAAACACATCGACCATATCCACCTTTTCCGGAACCTCCGCCAGCGTCGCGTAGCCCTGTTGACCGAGCAACGTTCTCCCTGCCACCTTTGGTGAAACAGGAATGACGTGATACCCCTGGTCGAGGAGATACTTCATTACCCGGTAGCTGGGACGGTCGGGTTTGTCGCTTGCCCCCACCAGCGCAATTGTGCGGGTAGAGTTCAAAATATCAGCAATATCACTCTCTTTCATCGTCTTTCTCCAGGCTGTTTAGCCAAGTGTACGACAATCCTGCCAACCCAACCACGTGTGCCATACGCAAGTATGAGAGCAAAAGTCGAAAATATGTCTATATGTTAGTGAACATGATTTTCGAAAAATCTTGATACATTCTTACCGGCGGTTTGTGGACAGGAGGATCTTATGAAAACCGGCACCGTGACTGTAATACTCGCCTTATGTTTGCCGGTAACCGTCCTCGCCACGACGCTTCGTCTGTCAAATGATATCGATCTGCTGGTACTGGACGGCAAAAAGGTCTCCAGTTCTCTGCTGCGCGGCGCAGACAGTATTCAACTGGACAATGGTCCTCATCAGATTGTTTTCCGGGTTGAGAAAACCCTGCGGTTTAACAACCAGGAAGAGCGGCTGTATATTTCCCCACCGCTGGTGATGAGCTTTGATACGCAACAGGTCGGTCAGGTTAATTTTCACCTGCCACGTCTGGAAAACGAACGCGACGCGGGCCATTTTGACGCCGCGCCGCGTCTGGAACTTCTGGACGGCGACGCCATGCCTATCCCGGTAAAACTCGATATTCTTTCCCTGACCACACGCACAAAAATCATTGATTTTGAAGCCGAAACTGAGCGCTATAACAAAGCAGCGAAACCCGCGTCGCTGCGCCAGTTTGCCACGATGATGGCGGACGACAGCACGTTGCTTTCGGACGTTTCGGAGCTGGACACCGCTGTGCCGCAGTCGCAAACGCTCACCGAGCAACGGCTGAAATACTGGTTTCGTCAGGCCGATCCCCAAACCCGAAGCCGTTTTTTACACTGGGCAGAAAAACAACCCTCTTCATGAGGTTGTTGTGCCGTGCGGCATTTTTTTTCTCTTTCTCTTGCAGCGTCAGTCACTTCCAGTACTCTGTAGCAAAGCCAACAACGGAATAAAAATATGGAACTGACAACCCGTACATTACCGGCGCGCAAACATATTGCGCTGGTCGCTCACGATCACTGCAAACAAATGCTGATGAACTGGGTGGAACGGCACCAGCCGCTGCTGGAAAAGCACGTTCTCTATGCCACCGGCACGACCGGGAACCTGATCCAGCGCGCAACAAGCCTGGACGTCAACGCGATGCTGAGCGGCCCAATGGGGGGCGATCAGCAGGTTGGCGCGCTGATCTCGGAAGGAAAAATTGATGTCCTGATCTTTTTCTGGGATCCGCTGAACGCGGTACCGCACGATCCGGACGTGAAAGCGCTGCTGCGTCTGGCGACTGTCTGGAATATTCCGGTCGCCACGAACGTCGCTACGGCGGATTTCATCATCCAGTCGCCTCACTTTAATGACGATATAGACGTCCTGATCCCGGACTACCCGCGCTATCTGGCGGAGCGTCTGAAGTAAACGGATTGAGGCGGCAACTGCCGCCTGATGTCAGGGCTTTCTGGCGACCGGCACATCAAGCGCTTTCAGGTCCGCAACAAAGCGTGACGGATTCTCTTTGTTATAAAGTAACCAGACGCGATGCCGAGCGCGCGTTAACGCAACGTAAAACAGGCGTCGCTCCTCGGCATCCGGGAAATCTTCCATCTGCGGCAGCAGCGCTTCTTCCATGATCGATTCCCGCGCCGGAGCCGGAAATCCATCGCTGCCCTCCTGCAAACCCACGACGATAACGTAATCTGCCTGCTGACCTTTACTGGCGTGGACAGTCAT
The DNA here is from genome assembly GCF_030332325.1 of Citrobacter sp. Cs237. NCBI lineage: Bacteria > Pseudomonadati > Pseudomonadota > Gammaproteobacteria > Enterobacterales > Enterobacteriaceae > Citrobacter > Citrobacter sp. Cs237. The sequence continues at coordinate 481,895 of NZ_JAOWIB010000109.1, forward strand.
AAAATCAAGCTGCAGCTTCGGCCAGCGGGTCGCCGCTTTCTCCAGACTTTCCGGCCTGAGATGATGATAACGCGCCAGCACGAGGATCCGTTCATCCGCTTTTGCATAGCCGGAAAGCTTATCCAGCAGCGCGTCAAGCTGGGTTTCATCCAGCAGCGTCACCGCCTTTTTATCCCCTGTTGTCAGACTGTTCAACGGTTTGTTTAGCTGATGGGGATTCTGCTGGATAAAACGGTTCGCGACTTCGCCTATCCGGTTGTTGAAGCGATACGTAGTGTCTAGATCGCAGCGGTCTCCTTCGCCGAAGGTTTGATGGAAAGCGGTGGTTAATGAAAGCTGAGCGCCGCTGAATCGGTAAATAGCCTGCCAGTCATCGCCGACGGCAAACAGGGTGGTATGGCTGTTTTGCTTACGCAAGGCTGCCAGCAGCGCCGCACGCTGTGGAGAGATATCCTGAAACTCATCCACCAGTATGTGCTTCCACGGGCTGATGAAGCGTCCTTTCTCCAGAATCACTATCGCCTGATGGATGAGACCGGAAAAATCAACCGCGTTTTCAGCTTTCAGCGCGCTCTTCCAGGCCTTCAGCAACGGCGCCATCAATTTGATACGCTTGCTGAACAGATCGCGGATGTCCTCGGGCGCACTGGCGATCATTTCCGCCTGAGCGCCGCCGTGCATGCGCATCAGGCTGACCCAGCGATCCAGACGTGGCGCCAGACGGCGCTGTAACGTCTTATCATCCCAGAAGTTTCCTTCGGCCACCGTCCACTGCATTTCCTCTTCCAGCCACTGTCGCCAGCCCTTCGCCTGCGCCTTTTTCTCGCTGCACTGCTGACGCCACGTATTGATAAACAGCGTATTTCGCGCCGCGGCGTCATTTTCCAGTTTGCTGATGGTTGGCACTTTTTTACTGCCCTGCTGAATAATATGCAGCGCAAGGGCATGAAATGTGCGTGCGGTAATCTCATCGGTATGCAGACGCTCGCGGATACGCTCATCCATCTCCTGCGCCGCTTTACGCCCAAACGCCAAGAGCAGAATTTGTTCAGCGGCCGCGTCACCTCGCGCGAGCAGCCAGCCCGCCCGCGCCACCAGCACGGAGGTTTTACCGCTTCCCGCACCGGCCAGCACCAGCAGAGACTGTTCGCCATTTACCACCGCCCGCGCCTGAGCCGGATTTAAGGGCGAGGATTCCACCTGCTGAAAGAACGCCGCATGTTCGCTCAGCATCGTTTCGGTATAAGCCTGGTTATGCCGCAGGCGACAACCTTCGATATCGTTAAGCCATGCCTGGCACTGCTGCAGCGCCTCGCGACAGTTATCGAACGCGTCAAGCCGGCTGACGGGCAACGGCAAGGCGGCAAACGCGCGCAGGATCTGCTGTCGTAAACCGGCGGTCTGCTCACGCGTTAGCCAGGCGTTTTGCCCCGTACGCGCGGCGATAGAGGCAAGCTGTTCCTGAAGTACGCCTGCGGCAACTTCACTCATCTCCTGGCTCCACTGCTGCCAGTGGGCATTGAGGTGATGGTGAAAACGCTGGGTTTCCGCCCATTCGGTTCCGTGTAGACGCACCACTTTTTCATCCGGGAGAACAAATTCCAGTTCACCCCACACCAGACCGCGCTTACAGTGAATAGCCATTAACTGATTGAACGGAATAAGGTATTCGTGGCGATCGCCCGACACTTTTATCCCGGCATTAAGAATCACCGCCCGATCGTAGGGGTGTTGCGCCAGACGTTTTCCCAAAGAAGTTGCTTTCAGTTCCATGACTCAGTCGATCCAGACAAAGAGGATTTCTTCTCAGTGTAACCGCCAGAGAATACGTGCTCCAGCCCAAAAAAACGTTACAATTGCCGACAATAACCAAAAACCAGAAGCAACCGAGGGTTTATGCGTACCGTTCTGAATATTTTGAATTTTGTGTTGGGTGGTTTTGCGACAACGCTGGCCTGGTTACTGGCGACGCTGGTCAGTATCGTTCTGATCTTCACTCTGCCCCTGACTCGTTCATGCTGGGAAATTACGAAACTGTCGCTGCTGCCTTATGGCAACGAAGCGATTCATGTTGATGAACTGAATCCGGCGGGCAAAAGCGCGCTGATGAATACCGGCGGGACGCTGTTGAATATTTTCTGGCTGGTTTGCTTTGGCTGGTGGCTGTGTCTGATGCACATCGCTTCCGGTATCGCCCAGTGCATCACCCTCATCGGTATTCCGGTTGGGATCGCAAACTTTAAAATTGCCGCTATTGCTCTGTGGCCGGTAGGACGGCGCGTTGTCTCGGTGGAAACCGCGCAGGCTGCGCGTGAAGCCAACGCGCGTCGCCGTTTTGAGTAATCAGGACTGAAAGCCGTTATGTTGAGTCCCCTGCTTCGCCGTTATACCTGGAACAGCACCTGGCTGTATTACGTGCGGATTTTTATCGCCCTGTGCGGCACGACCGCCCTTCCCTGGTGGCTGGGCGATGTTAAGCTGACTATCCCGTTGACTCTGGGGATGGTTGCCGCCGCGCTGACCGATCTCGACGATCGGCTTGCCGGGCGGTTGCGCAATCTGATCATCACGTTAATTTGTTTTTTCATTGCTTCCGCTTCAGTAGAACTGCTGTTTCCTTATCCCTGGCTGTTTGCCATTGGCCTGACGCTGTCGACCAGCGGGTTTATTCTGCTCGGCGGGCTTGGCCAGCGCTACGCCACAATTGCCTTTGGCGCGCTACTGATCGCCATTTACACCATGCTGGGAACGTCGTTGTATGCCGACTGGTATCAGCAGCCCGTTCTGCTGCTGGCGGGCGCTATCTGGTACAACGGGCTGACGCTCATTGGCCATCTTCTGTTTCCCATTCGCCCCCTGCAGGACAACCTGGCGCGCAGCTACGAGCAGTTAGCACACTATCTGGAACTGAAATCGCGACTGTTTGACCCGGACATAGAAGATGAAAGCCAGGCGCCGTTATACGACCTTGCGCTGGCTAACGGCCAACTGATGGCGACGCTGAACCAGACTAAAGTCTCTCTGCTGAGTCGACTGCGCGGCGATCGCGGCCAGCGGGGAACGCGCCGTACTTTGCATTATTACTTCGTGGCTCAGGATATCCACGAACGCGCGAGTTCATCGCACATTCAGTATCAGACGCTGCGTGAGCATTTTCGCCACAGTGACGTCATGTTCCGCTTCCAGCGTCTGATGTCGATGCAGGGCCAGGCCTGCCTGCAGTTGTCACGCTCAATTTTGCTGCGTACGCCGTATCAGCACGACCCGCATTTTGAACGCGCCTTCACCCACCTGGATGCCGCGCTTGAGCGGATGCGCTCCAGCGGCGCGTCGGCTGATTTGCTGAAAACGCTGGGCTTTTTGCTGGCGAACCTGCGAGCTATTGATGCGCAACTGGCGACCATAGAATCAGAGCAGGCGCAGGCCATGCCGCGCGCGGAAACAGAAAATCAGCTCGCCGATGACAGTCCGAACGGTCTCAGCGATGTCTGGTTGCGCCTGAGCCGCAACTTCACGCCGGAATCCGCCCTGTTCCGCCATGCGGTGAGGATGTCGTTAGTGCTCTGCGTCGGTTACGCCATTATTCAGGTCACCGGTATGCATCATGGCTACTGGATCCTGTTGACCAGCCTGTTCGTTTGTCAGCCCAACTATAATGCGACCCGACACCGTCTGGCCTTGAGGATTATCGGTACGCTGGTCGGGGTGGCTATTGGCATTCCTGTCCTGTGGTTTGTGCCTTCGCTGGAAGGGCAACTTATCTTACTGGTCATCACCGGCGTCCTGTTTTTTGCCTTCCGTAACGTACAGTACGCCCACGCCACGATGTTTATTACCCTGCTGGTGCTGTTGTGCTTTAATCTGCTTGGCGAAGGTTTCGAGGTCGCGCTGCCGAGGGTCATAGACACGCTGATCGGTTGCGCCATCGCCTGGGCGGCGGTCAGCTTTATCTGGCCGGACTGGCGTTTTCGCAACCTGCCGCGGGTATTACAACGCGCAACCGATGCCAACTGCCGCTATCTTGACGCGATTCTTGAGCAATATCATCAGGGGCGCGACAATCGCCTGGCCTATCGCATTGCGCGACGAGATGCGCATAATCGCGATGCCGAACTGGCTTCCGTGGTGTCGAATATGTCGAGCGAACCGGACGTAACCGCCCAAACGCGTGAGGCAGCGTTCCGTTTACTCTGCCTCAACCATACGTTCACCAGCTACATTTCCGCGCTGGGGGCGCATCGTGAGCAACTGACCAACCCCGAGGTGCTGGCATTACTGGATGACGCCGTGTGCTACGTTGATGATGCCTTGCATCATCTCCCGGCTGATGAACAGCGCGTACAGCTGGCGTTGGCCGAACTCAAACACCGTATCCAGCAGCTTGAACCGCGTCCGGACAGCAAAGAGCCTCTGGTGGTTCAGCAGGTAGGATTGCTGGTGACGCTGCTGCCGGAAATTGGCCGACTGCAGCGCCAGATCACTCAATCTTCACCGGAAACAGCGGCTCCTTTGTCAGCGTCTTAACCCACGCCGCAAGCTCCTGGCGACGCGTCGCCGGGAGCGCCGCTTCATGAATGCCATAAATTGCCCCTTCCAGAATGTAGAGGATTTTGTCGGTAATCGACTTGTTAATTTGTCTCAACCGAAGCCAGCACATTTTGGCGCCCAAAACACGGAGCGTACTGACATCATAAACGCCCGCTTCGTTAAGCAGACTCTCAAGATGAAAGGTCATATTTGGCAGATCTTTGAGCCGTTGCGTTGCCCCCCGCAGGTGTTTTTCTTTCAACGCCGCATCCAGGGAATATTTCGACAAGCGGATGAGTTTTTGCTGATCGCGCCAGAGACTTTCATCAACCTGATAGTAATTGAGCATAACGGGGCGTCCGCGCTTCATAAAGGTCAACCAGACAGGTGAGTGCTTTACGCAGTACTGTACGCTTTGTTCACAGGCACGGAGATAAAGCTCGCCATCGGCGACCATGGCAAACACCGTGTCGTTGATGGTCAGGCTGTAGCTGCCAAACAGCGATCGATAACGGACAGTCCCCAGAGAAGATAAATATTCCTGTGATTTATTGATCCTGTCATAGGAGTGTACTTTCATAAAATTCCCTTTTAAATCATAAACTAAATAAATGATTTGCCGTCACGGATCCGTTAACGACGAAAATAGGCAACTTATTCTCAGGGGGCAAGTTGTATTTCGTTTTTACCGCAACGATGAATAAAAATTGCGAGTTTGTTTCCGAAAATAAAGTTGATCTTTCACGGCATCAGGGTTACTGTACATCCATACAGTAACTCACAGGGCTGGATTGATTATGTACACTTCAGGCTACGCAAATCGTTCTTCGTCATTCTCCTCAACAGCGAACAAAATGGCGCGCGTTTCAACCGAGAAAGCTACTGCCGGGCTTATCAGTGAAGTGGTCTATCGTGAAGACCAGCCCATGATGACGCAGTTACTGCTGTTACCGCTTCTCCAGCAGTTAGGGCAGCAGTCTCGCTGGCAGCTGTGGCTGACGCCGCAGCAAAAATTGAGCCGCGAATGGGTTCAGTCGGCCGGGTTGCCGCTCTCTAAGGTCATGCAGATTCGTCAGCTCTCTCCCTGCCACACGCTGGAATCGATGGTTCGCGCATTGCGCACAGGCAACTACAGCGTGGTCATTGGCTGGCTGGCCGACGAGTTAACGGAAGAGGAGCATGCCGAATTGGTTAAAGCCGCTGATGAAGGAAATGCGATGGGGTTTATCATGCGCCCGGTTAGCGCGCATACCCATCCGACGAGACACCAAACTGGGCTAAAAATTCATTCTAATTTGTATCACTGAGTAAAATCAGGATTTATCCTGGAATTTTTTTTCGCCTTGTCCACTTTTTTTAAGGCGTATTGAATTTTTTGCGCGAACGCTTGTCGGAAGCGGTTTCCGCGTATTTTTCCTCGTAATTTCGACATCCAAAATGTTAAATATTTTGTATACAAGCGTTTTTTTTTCATATGCCTGACGGAGTTCACACTTGTAAGTTTCCAACTACGTTGTAGACTTTACATCGCCAGGGGTGCTCGGCATAAGCCGCAGATATCGGTAGAGTAACTATTGAGCAAGGCCCCCGGTGAAGGATTTAACCGTGTTATCTCGTTGGAGATATTCATGGCGTATTTTGGATGATAACGAGGCGCAAAAAATGAAAAAGACAGCTATCGCGATTGCAGTGGCACTGGCTGGTTTCGCTACCGTAGCGCAGGCCGCTCCGAAAGATAACACCTGGTACACTGGTGCTAAACTGGGCTGGTCTCAGTACCATGACACTGGTTTCATCAACAACAATGGCCCGACCCACGAAAACCAACTGGGCGCAGGTGCTTTTGGTGGTTATCAGGTTAACCCGTATGTTGGCTTTGAAATGGGTTACGACTGGTTAGGTCGTATGCCGTACAAAGGCGACAACATCAACGGCGCTTACAAAGCTCAGGGCGTTCAGCTGACCGCTAAACTGGGTTACCCAATCACTGACGATCTGGACATCTACACTCGTCTGGGTGGTATGGTATGGCGTGCAGACACCAAGGCTAACGAACCTGGTGGCGCATCTCGCAAAGATCACGACACGGGTGTTTCCCCAGTATTCGCAGGTGGTATCGAGTGGGCTATGACTCGCGACATCGCTACCCGTCTGGAATACCAGTGGACCAACAACATCGGTGACGCTAACACCATCGGTACTCGTCCAGACAACGGTCTGCTGAGCGTGGGTGTTTCTTACCGTTTCGGTCAGCAGGAAGAAGCTGCGCCGATCGCTCCGGCACCGGCTCCGGCTCCAGAAGTACAGACCAAGCACTTCACTCTGAAGTCTGACGTTCTGTTCAACTTCAACAAAGCTACCCTGAAACCAGAAGGCCAGCAGGCTCTGGATCAGATGTACAGCCAGCTGAGCAACCTGGATCCGAAAGACGGTTCCGTAGTGGTTCTGGGCTTCACTGACCGTATCGGTTCTGACGCTTACAACCAGGGTCTGTCCGAGAAACGTGCTCAGTCTGTTGTTGATTACCTGATCTCTAAAGGTATCCCGGCTGACAAAATCTCCGCACGTGGTATGGGCGAATCCAACCCGGTTACTGGCAACACCTGTGACAACGTGAAAGCTCGCGCTGCCCTGATCGACTGCCTGGCCCCGGATCGTCGCGTTGAGATCGAAGTTAAAGGCGTTAAAGACGTTGTAACTCAGCCTCAGGCTTAAGTTTCCGTCTACAAAAAACCCCGCTTTGCGGGGTTTTTTTATACCATTTTTCAGCCGACATGCTATCAGTATAAACAGCTATTCCTTGCCCAACAGCGCCTGCAAATCCTGCTTTAGCGAGGACATTTTGCTGGCATACTTTTCTTTATTCTCGGCGTCTTCAATCAGTTGCACGATCGTCTCTGACAGAGTTTTACCACGCCGTTGCGCCAACCCCGCCAGTCTCTGCCAGACCATAAACTCCAGATCGATTGATTTTTTGCGCGTGTGCTGATGTTCAGCATTAAAGTGCCGTTTACGTCTTGCGCGTATTGTCTGCTTCATTCGGTTAAACAGCGCCGGATTCATATGCTCCTCAATCCAGACGTTCACCCGCACAGGTTCATTTTCGAGGGTAAGCAACATCTCCACGGCGTCCTGGGCAGCACTGGCTTCCACATAGCGGGTGATCAATTCTCCCTCGCGATGCTTCTTCACCAGATACTTCCACTTCCAACCGCTTTCAAGATTCTCAAGTTGTTGATATTTCATAGCGATCTCAATGTTACCGTGTCACTCTTATCAGAATATCAGCTTTTTCGCCTTTCGAAGAAAAGAATCTTCACGCTGTGAGCGACGCGACACCTGCCACGACGTTTTGCTCTCGCTTTCCCTGTGTGAAGCGGTGAGGTTTGCGGTATAATCGCGTCTTTTACAACAGACTAAAAAACATCAACTTTGACCATTACGAAACTTGCATGGCGTGATCTGGTTCCTGATACAGAAAGTTATCAGGAAATATTTGCACAGCCACACGTCATTGACGAAACCGACACGTTACTCAGTGATACTCAACCACGCTTACAGTTTGCCCTGGAGCAGTTATTACAGCCCAGAGCCTCTTCTCCTTTTATGTTGGCGAAAGCCCCCGAGGAGCTTGAGTATCTCAATCTTCTTGCAGAGGCTGCGCGCACGCTGCAACACGATGCCGGTCGCCTGACGGGCGGCCACTACGAGGTTTCCGGGCATACCATCCGTTATCGTGCGGCAGAACGCGCGGAAGATAATTTTGCGACCACTTCACAGGTGGTGATTGCCGACTGGGTAGAAGCGGAGCAGCTATTTGGCTGCCTGCGTCAGTTTAACGGCGACATCACTCTGCAGCCGGGTCTGGTGCATCAGGCCAACGGCGGCGTGCTGGTGATCTCGCTGCGTACCCTGCTCGCCCAGCCGCTGCTGTGGATGCGTCTGAAAGCCATTGTCAGCCGCGAGCGCTTCGATTGGGTCGCCTTTGATGAATCTCGCCCACTGCCGGTTTCTGTGCCTTCAATGCCGTTGAAGCTCAGCGTGTTGCTGGTGGGCGAGCGCGAATCGCTGGCCGATTTCCAGGAGATGGAGCCGGAGCTTGCGGAACAGGCTATCTACAGCGAATTTGAAGATAACCTGCAAATTGTGGATGCAGAGTCCATGATTCAGTGGTGCCAGTGGGTGACCTGGATCGCAAAGCGTAACCAGTTGCCGACGCCCGCCCCTGACGCCTGGGAAGTGCTGGTGCGTGAAGCCGTGCGCTATACCGGCGAGCAGGATACGCTGCCGCTGAATCCGCTGTGGATCATCAGGCAGTTCACTGAAGTGGCTCCGCTCTGCCAGAATGATCTTTGCAGCGGTGAGCAACTAAGCCTGATGCTGGCGCAGCGCGAATGGCGCGAAGGTTTTCTCGCGGAGCGCATGCAGGATGAAATCCTCCAGGAACAAATCCTGATTGAAACGGAAGGGGAACGCATCGGACAAATCAATGCCCTGTCGGTGATTGAATTTCCGGGCCATCCGCGCGCTTTTGGCGAGCCTTCGCGCATCAGTTGCGTGGTACATATCGGCGACGGCGAATTCACCGATATTGAGCGTAAAGCCGAGCTGGGCGGTAATATCCATGCGAAAGGCATGATGATCATGCAGGCGTTCCTGATGTCGGAACTTCAGCTTGAACAACAGCTTCCCTTCTCAGCTTCGCTGACATTCGAGCAGTCCTACAGTGAAGTGGACGGCGACAGCGCCTCGATGGCTGAACTTTGCGCCCTCATCAGCGCGCTGGCGGACGTGCCGGTTAATCAGAATATTGCGATTACCGGTTCCGTGGACCAGTTTGGCCGCGCTCAGCCGGTCGGCGGGTTAAACGAGAAAATCGAAGGTTTCTTCACCATCTGCCTGCAGCGTGAGCTGACCGGCAAGCAGGGCGTCATTATTCCGGCGGCCAACGTCAGGCATCTCAGTCTGCCACCCGCGCTACTGAAGGCTGTAGAAGAAGAAAAATTCACTATCTGGGCGGTGGATGACGTGACCGACGCGCTACCGCTGCTGTTAAATCTGGTGTGGGATGGCGAAGGCCAGACGACGCTGATGCAAACGATCCAGGAGCGTATCGCCCAGGCGACGCAACAGGAAGGACGTCATCGTTTTCCCTGGCCGCTGCGCTGGCTGAACTGGTTTGTTCCGAACTGATCGGACTTGTTCAGCGTACACGTGTTAGCTATCCTGCGTGCTTCACTAAAATAAGGCTTACAGAGAACATGGTAGATAAACGCGAATCCTATACAAAAGAAGACCTTCTTGCCTCTGGTCGCGGTGAACTGTTTGGCGCAAAAGGCCCACAATTGCCAGCGCCGAACATGCTGATGATGGACCGTGTCGTCAAAATGACCGAAACCGGCGGCAACTTCGACAAAGGTTATGTTGAAGCAGAACTGGATATCAATCCGGATCTTTGGTTCTTCGGATGCCACTTCATCGGCGATCCGGTTATGCCAGGCTGTCTGGGTCTGGACGCTATGTGGCAGTTGGTTGGATTCTATCTCGGCTGGCTCGGTGGCGAAGGTAAGGGCCGCGCGCTCGGCGTAGGCGAAGTGAAGTTTACCGGGCAGGTTCTGCCTACGGCGAAAAAAGTCACCTACCGTATCCACTTCAAGCGTATCGTTAACCGTCGCTTGATCATGGGTCTGGCTGATGGCGAAGTGCTGGTAGACGGTCGTCTGATCTACACCGCGAACGATCTGAAAGTCGGCCTGTTCCAGGACACATCCGCATTCTGATTTAGCCGCTGCAGCACTGTCAATGCACAGTAAATTGCGCGCTTAATAAGGCGAAACCTCCGCAATGCGGAGGTTTCTTTTTCTAAAGAGACAGAATCAGGCCATTACCACCCTGTCAGCCATGGCTTCTCGCCAACCTCCCAGCCAGTGCGACCTCTGATTCAGCGTCTGATAGGGACACATTTCTTTTGAGCGTCCGGCAATGCCGGCCTGATAACCACGTTGATGTGCCCGTTCCAGGCGATCTCGTTTTTGTCTCTTCATGCCTCGTTTCCCTCATACTTGTATCTGGTGGAAAAGAAAACAGTGATTACGAAATGTGCAATCACACTAAACGAATACCGCGAAACCCTTCTTGCGTCAATGCACAAAATTCACACCAATGTCATATTTGTGAGCTACTGAATAACTCAGTTGTACAAAAAATGTGAGACGGAACAACTTCCTGTTTCCCGCGTCGGGCATAAAAAAACCGCCGTAAACGAGGGGTTCACGGCGGTAAGATTTACAAAAGTTTAAACTAGCGAAGCTGCTTCAGTTCCTGTGCGATAGCGGCGGCCTCCTCACTCCACGCAGTTGCCAGCACTTTCACCATTTCATCGTAACCGTCTTTGGTCTGCACGGCTTCAATGTGGAAAGGACGCTTAATCAGCTGTCCCTGATGGTTCAGCAGCCATTCGCCGCTCACAATCACCTTGCCATCGTAGCGACCGTGAAAACCTGTGACCGTCACATTAAGCGTGTCCTGCATCGTTCCCAGCGGCTGAGAGGCGACTACCCATCCGGGCAACTGCGTACTCAGGTTGGCGACCAGCGTATTGCGTAGCTGTTGATCCAGCGGGCTGGCCCACAGGTTATTGTTGGCAATGACGTACTGGACGTCGCTGGTCTGATAAACCACTCCGTTTCCGGCGAGATAATCCGGCACCGCAACCTGCTCCACCCACAGCAGACGGTTGCTCTGACTCACCGTACTTTGCGCGCCGCTATGGGCAACCGGAAGCTGGTAATAGCTCTTATTTTCTCCACCTGAGCTGCATGACGTCAGCCAGAACGCCATCATCGCCACTAGCCACTTTTTCATTGTTTCGCCCTCTTAGGCTCTGGATCTTTCTTGTCCTTCGCTTCAAACACCAGCGCGTTGCTCTTTTCATTCAGGGTTTTCAGCACCGGTTGCAGCTCACGAAGCACCTGATCGAGACGCTGCATATCCGCAACCATCTTGTTGTAGGCGGCGGACCCCGGCTGGAAGCCCTGCATACTGCGGTTCAGTTCACGTAAGGTGTTCTGCATATCCGCTGGCAGCTGTTGCATCGACTGGCTGGAGGTAATCTTGTTCATATTGTCCAGCGTCGTTTGCAGATGCTTCATTGTGCGCTGGCTTTCCGACAGCGTATTGGTCGCCTGCTGGATCATCGGATTCAGCGGCAGGTTGTTGATCTTATCCAGCGCTTCCATCAGTCGCTGCTGGATCTGCGCCAGTCCCCCGCTTACCGTCGGGATGATTTGATAACCGTTAAATTCGCGAATACCGGTTAACGGCGGCTCTTTCGGATAGAAGTCGAGATCGACATACAACGCGCCGGTCACCAGATTGCCGGTTTTCAGCGAGCCACGCAGACCCCGTTTGAGCAGATCGGCCAGATGCGCACCGACGTCTGTCTCTTCACCCAGCTGCGCTTTCAGGCGTTCAGGTTCAATGCGCACCAGCACCGGAATGCGGTAATCGTTATTAAACACCTGACGCATGTTCGGCATAAAGAATGGCACCTTGCTCACGGTCCCCAGACGAATACCGCGGAACTCGAGCGGTGCGCCCGGCTGCAAACCGCGAATCGAATCTTTAAAGAACATCAGATAGTCGATATGGTCGGTATACAGCGAATCCTGAATGCTTCGTTGATCGTCATAAAGCCTGAAGGCGCTCTTTTCGGCTACCGGTTGGCCCTGTTCAAGCCCTTCCGGCACGTCAAAGCTAACACCGCCGCCAAACAGCGTACTGAGGGAGCCCATCTCAACGCGCATCCCCGCGGAGGTCAAATCCACCGCTATCCCACTGTCCTTCCAGAAACGCACATTGCTGGTGACCAGGCGATCGTTTGGCGCATTGATGAACAACTGGTAGCTAATGGTGCGCCGCTGCGCATCGAAAGTGCTGGTTTCAACGGAACCGACGCGATACCCGCGAAACAGTACCGGATCGCCGGGACTCAGCTGTCCGGCTTTTTTGCTGTCCAGCACAACACGGATACCTTTCGCATCGGGCGGCGCCAGCGGTGGGGAATCCAGCAACTGATAATTTTCCGGCTGGCTGCCTTTACGACCCGGCTGCAACTCAATATAAGCGCCGGAAAGCAGCGTACCCAGACCGCTGATCCCTTCGCGGCCCACCTGCGGCTTCACCACCCAGAAGACCGAGTCCTCATGCAGCAACTTTTCCATTCCGGAATTGAGGCGCGCTTTAATTTCTACATGTGTAAGATCGTCAGTCAGCGTCGCGCTTTCCACCACCCCGACGTCCACGCTTCGGCTCTTGATGGTGGTTTTCCCCCCTTCAATCCCCTCAGCGTTGGTGGTGATCAGGGTCACTTCCGGCCCCTGATGACTGTAGTGATAAAACAGGACCCATGCCCCAATGAGTGCGGTGACGATGGGGAAAATCCACACGGGAGACCAGTTTTTCACCTTCTGAACTTTGGCTTCCCCATTTTTAGATTCCATGCTGTCCGGACTCCTCATGGTCTGGTTCACGATCCCACGTCAGACGCGGATCAAATGTCATCGCAGAAAACATTGTCATTATGACGACTAAAGCAAACATCAATGCACCCATCGCAGGATAAATATTCATTAGCCCTCCCATACGCACCAGCGCGGAGAGTACGGCAATCACAAACACGTCGATCATCGACCAGCGTCCGACAAATTCCACTACCTCATAAATCAGGTGCATGCGCTCACTGTCGCGTCGGCCATGGCCTTTGGCATCCCAGCACAGCCAGGCTATCGCGATCATTTTCAGCGTCGGCACCATAATACTGGCGATAAAAATCACCGCCGCGACCGGGTAAGAGCCTTCGCTCCACAGCAACACCACCCCGGCCAGAATGGTCGAGGGCATTTTGGAGCCTAACAAATCAGTGATCATGATCGGCAGGATATTGGCCGGAAGATAGAGCATGATTGAAGTAAACAGTAACGCCAGCGTCCATTGCAGACTGTTTCTGCGGCGCACGTAGCCCGTCGTCTGACAGCGCGGACAAACATGCTGCTCAGCTGGCAGGATTGCCGTACAACACGGACAGGAGCGCAGCCCCTGACGGATACCCGGCAAGCCAGGTTTCAGGGGTTGCCGGATAGCGGGCATCGGGGCAATATCGTCCCACAGCCAGCGGCGGTCGACGCACTGGAACGCGCGCAACTGCAGCACGCAAAACAGGCACCACGGAACAAAACTGCTGCCCACGCCAATATCGCCATACGCCATCAGCTTAACAAAGCTCACCAGCACGCCCGCGAGAAAGATCTCCGCCATCCCCCAGCTTTTCAACTGAAACAGGATACGCGCAAGCCATGCCTTAATCCGTCCAGGCATCTCTACCCTGTTCACCAGCAGCAAAATGGTCAATAAACAAAATGCCGGAACGAGTTGAACAAATAAGATAAAGAAGGTGCCGAGGCTGGCGTAATTTTCAGAAAAGAGCACGCCGGGAATTTCCAGCAGTTTAACTTCACTGTTCACCCCGGCGACATTCATGTTCACAAATGGGAACAAGTTTGACAAAAGCAGCATAAACAGCGCCGCTAATACGTAGGCAGTGGGACGCTGCCTCGGCGCGTCCCATTCTGTCGTCAACGTTGTGCCACATCGCGGGCATGCCGCTTTCTGCCCATGCTCAAGGTGGGGCAATGCCACCAGCATGTCACACTGCGGGCACAATATGTGCTTTGCGGCATGGTGATGTTCGCACATATGCGCTCCTTTCATTACGCGCCGTTTTTCAACGCTTCAAGGTATTCCCAGCGCTCGAAGGCCTGTTCAAGTTCCTGCTCCGCTTGCGCTAAGTCGCCGAGAACCTGCTGCGTTTGTTCATGTGGCTGGTTAAAAAAGGACGCATCCACAACCTGCGCCTGTAACGCCTCCAGTTTCGCCTCCAGTTCTTCCAGCAACTGAGGCAACTGTTCCAGCTCGCGCTGCAGTTTATAGCTTAGTTTGCTACTGCCGCGTTTTACAATTTCTGCTTTTGGGGCAACCACTTCTTGCGATTTCTTCACCGCTGACTGCGTAAACGCCAGATGCTGTTCCTGCTGCCCGCGCGCGTCGTGGTAACCGCCGACATAGCGGCCAATTTTGCCATTGCCTTCAAAGATCCAGCATTCGGTCACGGTATTGTCGACAAACTGACGGTCGTGACTAACCAGCAAAACGGTGCCCTGGTAACCGTCGATCAGTTCCTCCAGTAGCTCCAGCGTTTCGACGTCCAGATCGTTGGTAGGTTCATCGAGGATCAATAAATTGCTGGGCTTAAGGAACAGCCGCGCCAGCAACAGTCGGTTGCGTTCACCGCCGGAAAGCGCGCGCACCGGCGTCATCGCCCGCTTAGGATGGAACAGGAAGTCCTGCAGATAGCCCAGTACATGGCGTGGCTTGCCATTCACCATCACTTCCTGCTTACCTTCCGCCAGGTTATCCATGACCGTTTTATCCGGATCCAGCTCGGCGCGGTGCTGATCGAAATAGGCCACTTCCAGCTTTGTGCCGACGTGGATACGCCCGCTGTCCGCCTTAAGCTGGCCCAGCATCAGTTTAAGCAACGTGGTTTTACCGCAGCCGTTGGGGCCAATTAGCGCAATTTTGTCGCCGCGCTGCACCTGGGCGGAAAAATCGTTAACCAGCTGTTTGCCGTCGATCTGATAATTGACGTTTTCCATTTCAAAAACGATCTTGCCTGAGCGGGTTGCTTCTTCAACCTGCATCTTCGCGGTGCCCATCACTTCGCGGCGTTCGCTGCGTTCGCGTCGCATCGCTTTGAGCGCGCGCACGCGACCTTCATTACGGGTACGGCGGGCCTTGATCCCCTGGCGGATCCACACCTCTTCCTGCGCCAGTTTGCGGTCGAACTCGGCGTTCTGTAACTCTTCCACGCGCAACGCTTCTTCTTTTTCCAGCAGATAGTGATCGTAATTACCCGGATAGGTCACCAGCTTGCCGCGATCAAGATCGACAATCCGGGTCGCCATGTTGCGAATAAAAGAGCGGTCGTGGGAGATGAAAATAATCGTCCCGTTGAACGACTTCAGGAAGCCCTCCAGCCAGTCGATGGTTTCAATGTCGAGATGGTTAGTCGGTTCGTCCAGCAGCAGTACGCGCGGATTACTGACGAGCGCCCGGCCCAGCGCCGCCTTACGCAGCCAGCCACCAGAAAGCGCAGACAGCGCGGCGTTAGGATCGAGCCCCAACTGCGCCAATACTTCGTTGATCCGGTTTTCCAGTTGCCAAAGATTGTGGTGGTCGAGTTGCTCCTGCACCTTCGCCAGCTCGTTAAGGTTTCGCTCGCTCGGATCGGTCATCACCAGACGGGAAACGTCATGGTAACGCTTGAGGTATTCCGCCTGCTCCTCAATGCCTTCCGCGACAAAGTCGTACACGGTGCCTTCAACGTTACGCGGCGGATCCTGCTGCAACCGCGCGACTATCAGATCCTGTTCATAAATAATGCGACCGTCGTCCAGGCCCTGCTCACGGTTAAGGATCTTCATCAGCGTTGATTTTCCGGCGCCGTTGCGGCCCACCAGACAGACGCGTTCGTTATCTTCGATATGCAGTTCTGCGTTATCAAGAAGCGGCGCGTCGCTGAACGACAGCCATGCGCCATGCATACTGATTAATGACATTTACTTATCCTTTCAGGCTGCGGTAATCAGCCAGCAGTTGTGGATCTGGCGGTTGCGGGCAAAGTCCTGGGAAAGCGTTTTTTGGGTGATTTCTTGTGCTTTCAGCCCCAGCGCCGCCAGACCGTCGAGATCCATACGGAATCCGCGTTTATTGTTGGAGAACATGATCGTGCCGCCTTTACGCAGCAGACGCTTTAAATCTTTCATCAGCGCCAGGTGATCGCGCTGAACGTCAAACGCGTCCTCCATCCGCTTCGAGTTGGAGAACGTGGGCGGGTCGATAAAAATCAGGTCAAACTGTTCCGTCGCTTCGCGCAGCCAGGCAAGACAGTCGGCCTGAATCAGACGATGCGCGCGGCCACTTAAGCCATTCAGACGCAGGTTACGTTCCGCCCACTCCAGATAGGTTCGCGACATATCGACTGTCGTCGTACTACGCGCCCCGCCCAGGCCCGCATGGACGCTGGCGCTGCCGGTGTAAGAGAACAGGTTAAGGAAGTCTTTCCCCTTGCTCATCTGCCCCAGCATTCGACGAGCAATACGGTGATCAAGGAACAGGCCGGTATCAAGGTAGTCGGTGAGATTTACCCACAGGCGGGCGTTGTACTCACCGACTTCAATGAATTCGCCCTTCTCGTTCATCTTCTGATACTGGTTTTTCCCCTTTTGCCGTTCACGGGTTTTCAGCACCAGCTTGTTTGGCGCAATGTCGAGTACCGACAGCGTTGCCGCAATAATGTCAAACAGCCGCTGACGCGCCTTTTGCGCATCCACGGTTTTCGGCGGCGCGTATTCCTGGATAACAACCCAGTCAGCGTAACGATCCACCGCGACGTTATATTCCGGCAGGTCGGCATCGTACAGGCGAAAGCACTCAATGCCTTCCTGACGGGCCCATTTATCCAGCTTTTTGATGTTTTTACGCAGACGGTTAGCGTAATCTTCCGCCACCGTGGCCGGTTTGCTGTCCGGCGTGGTTTCGGCGATATGATAATTTTTCTGCACACAGTCCAACGGGCCGTTTTTCGCTTTGAACTGCTTGTCAGCGCGCAGTTGCAGGCTGCTGAGCAGATCCGGTGAAGCGCTGAACAGCGACAGATTCCAGCCGCCAAACTGGTTCTTCATCGTGCGCCCAAGCAGGCTGTGCAGCGCAATCAGCGCCGGCTCGCTGTCCAGACGCTCACCGTACGGCGGGTTGCTGATCACCGTCCCGTACGGTCCTGTCGGCAGCGGGTTGCTCAGTTGCGCTACGTCTTTCACCTCAAACGAGATCAGCTCGCCGATCCCCGCGCGACGGGCGTTGCTGCGCGCGCGTTCGATCACCCGCGCGTCGCTATCGGAGCCGTAAAAACGCGAACCATAATCCGCCAGACCTTTGCGCGCTCGGGTTTGCGCGTCGGCTTTCACTTCCTGCCAGATGGCTTCGTCGTGTTGCGCCCAGCCACTAAAGCCCCAGCGCCCACGGTGCAGACCCGGCGCGCGATCGGTGGCCCACATTGCCGCTTCAATCAGCAACGTGCCGGAACCACACATCGGATCAAGCAGCGGCGTCCCCGGTTGCCAGCCGGAACGCATCACAATCGCCGCCGCCAGCGTCTCTTTGATGGGCGCAAGACCGGTTCGGTCGCGATAGCCGCGCAGATGCAGACCGTCACCGCTTAAGTCCAGCGCGATACTGGCGGTGTCTTTATTCAGCCAGACGTTAACGCGGATATCCGGCGATTCACGGTCCACATTCGGACGCGGTAAATTCTTACGGGTAAAGGAATCCACAATCGCGTCTTTTACCTTCAGCGCGCCGTACTGGCTGTTGCGGATGGTGTCGTTCAGGCCGCTAAAGTGAACAGCAAAGGTGGCGTCCGGGGAAAACATCGCCGTCCAGTCGATCGCCATAACTCCCAGATAGAGATCTAAGTCACTGTAAACTTTGCACTCACTCAACGGTAAAATAATGCGCGAGGCCAGGCGACTCCACATCAGGCTCTGGTAAACAAGCCGGGTGTCGCCCTTGAAATGGACACCACCCTGAACAACCTGACACTCTACGGCGCCGAGGCTTTCCAGTTCAGTTTTTAACAGCTCTTCCAGCCCACGGGCCGTACTGGCAAACAAAGAATTCATATCGTCACTTATACTCGAAGAAAATTGCTGCGCATTATAGCTAAACTGACGCCTATGTCATAAAGTTGAAGGCTTATTTCTTTCGAGGGACTGTACCGTGTTGACGTTAACCCGCCTATTTATTCACCCCGTCAAATCCATGCGCGGCATTGGACTGACCCATGCACTGGCAGACGTCAGCGGACTGGCTTTCGATCGGATTTTTATGATAACCGAAGCGGACGGCACCTTCATTACCGCCCGTCAGTTTCCGCAGATGGTACGTTTTACCCCCTCTCCTCTGCATGATGGCCTGCATCTGACCGCGCCGGATGGCAGTTCCGCCATCGTCCGGTTTAACGATTTCGCCGCACAGGACGCGCCAACAGAAGTATGGGGGAATCATTTTACCGCCCGCATCGCACCGGAGGCCATCAACCAGTGGCTGAGCGGCTTCTTTTCCCGCGCCGTGCAGTTGCGCTGGGTCGGGCCTCAACTCACCCGCCGGGTTAAGCGCCATGCGAGCGTCCCACTCTCCTTTGCCGATGGCTATCCTTATCTGCTGGTGAATGACGCCTCGCTGCGCGATCTTCAGCAGCGTTGCCCGGCAGGGGTTCAGGTTGAGCAGTTCCGCCCGAATCTGGTGGTTTCTGGTGCCAGCGCGTGGGAAGAGGATACCTGGAAAGTGATTCGCATCGGCGACGTTATCTTTGATGTGGCGAAACCCTGCAGTCGCTGCATTTTTACCACCGTCAGTCCGGAAAAAGGGCAGAAACACCCGTCGGGTGAGCCGCTGGCGACGCTTCAGACCTTCCGCACCGCGTCGGATAATGGCGATGTGGATTTCGGTCAGAATCTGATCGCCCGAAACAGCGGCGTCGTCCGGGTCGGCGATGAGGTGGAGATTTTGTCAACCGGCCCCGCGCGCGTCTATGGCGCGGCCGATACGGATGACATCCCCGACGCCGCGCCGCAGGCAGACGCCTCGGTCAGCATTGACTGGCAGGGGCAGGCATTTCGGGGTAATAATCAGCAGGTGCTGCTTGAACAACTGGAAAACCAGGGAATTCGCATACCCTATTCTTGTCGGGCGGGGATTTGCGGCTGCTGTCGTATCACATTGCTGGAAGGCGAAGTGACTCCGCTGAAAAAGTCCGCGCTGGGCCCGGACGGCACAATTCTGAGCTGTAGCTGTGTGCCAAAAAGCGCGCTGAAGCTGGCGCGTTAAACCGCCTGTTCCAGACTGTAGCTGCTGGCGGTCAACTGCGGCTTCAGTCTGTCGTTCATGATCTTTATCGCATCGCCAAGCTGCATCGTTCGTCCCGCCACCACGACGCCGGGCTGAGCAAGTAAGCACAGCGCGGCGTTGTCGCCAGGTTCCACCACCAGCAAATTGACCTGTTCCTGGGTATCGCTTAACCAGACGCAGGCGGTATCGCCTGTCGTCGGCGACCAGTTATCATTATGCGCCACAAAGTGCCAGCTTTTCGGCATTTGCGGCTTCAGATAACGAATCGCCACCAGCGCATTGAGCACCAGTTCCGCTTTTTGTTCCCGGGAAAGCTCCAGGTCACGGCATTTTTCTTCAAAGGAGAAGTAAAGCGCTGCGTCATCGACGCAGAAACCAGACGGCGAAAATGCATCCGGGGTGAGCATTTTGCGGGCAAAACGCGAGCGAAATAACATGCCATTGGCTAAGTCGAGCATCATACGGTCATGCTCTTCGTCATAATACCAGCGCCAGTTATCGTCAGGTTTAATTCGCATTTTTCTCTCCCCTCTCCATTGACCTGTTGCAAAATTGTCCCTTTTTGCCGCTTCGCTTATTGCTTTTATAAGCAAAGCTTAAAATGTCTAAATAAGCAACAGTGAAAGAATATAAAACAACCAGGCGCGGAAATAAACCCCTGGTTGTCTGATATTCTGATATAGCGCGGGAAAAAAAATCAAATATGGGTAACGATTTCTTTAATCAGCGGCGGACCTTTAAAAATAAAACCGGAATAAATCTGTACCAGTGTTGCCCCGGCGGCCATCTTCTCGCGGGCGGCGATGACCGAGTCGATCCCACCTACGCCAATAATGGGCAGTTGGCCTTTTAATTCCTGGGAAAGTCGACGGATAATTTCTGTGCTTTTTAATTGCAGCGGACGACCACTTAAACCGCCCGTTTGATCGCAATTTTTCATTCCCTGGACCAGAGAACGATCGAGTGTTGTATTGGTCGCAATAACACCATCAATATTATGGCGAACTAAACTGTCGGCAACCTGGATCAGTTCTTCTTCTGAAAGATCCGGCGCGATCTTTACGGCGATCGGAACATATTTTTGATGGATCGTTTGCAGATCGTTTTGTTTATTTTTAATTGCGCTTAGCAGATCGTCCAACGCGTCGCCATATTGTAAGGTACGTAATCCCGGTGTATTTGGCGAGGAGATATTAATCGCGATGTAACCGGCATAAGCGTAGATTTTTTCCATACAAATCAGATAGTCATCTTTACCCTGCTCGACCGGTGTGTCTTTATTTTTACCGATATTAATGCCGAGCACGCCGTCATAATGGGCCTTTTTAACATTCTCAACCAGGTTATCCACCCCGTGATTATTAAAGCCCATGCGGTTGATCAACCCTTCAGCATCAACCAGGCGAAAGAGCCGCGGCTTGTCGTTGCCCGGCTGCGGACGTGGAGTAACGGTGCCGATCTCGATCGAACCAAACCCCATCGCGCCCAGGGCGTCGATACATTCGCCGTCTTTATCCAGACCGGCAGCCAGTCCAAGGGGATTCTTAAAGGTTAACCCCATGCAAGTGACCGGCCTGGCTGGTACTTTCTGGCGGACTAACGCTTCAAAAGGCGTTCCCTTAATGCGGCGTAATTGCTGAAACGTAAATTCATGAGCGCGCTCTGGATCGAGCTGAAAAAGGGCTTTACGAACGAAGGGGTAGTACATGAACTCTCCTGGATTCCCGGTGTGCAGACCGGGGGCGTATTATGGGTGATATCGCACAAAAAGGGAATTGACCTGCGGCAATAAAAAGCAATCGTTTCCCCCGCTGTACCCTTTTTATGCTTTTTTCACATTTTCTATCCCGCATAAATCATTTCGGTTCCCGCCCCTCCTCTGACAGACTGCAAAAAATGTTATCAATGTTACTTAAAAGCAAACATAAAGTTATAAGAGAGAAGGCAACTATGCGCGTCATCACTCTGGCGGGAAGCCCACGCTTCCCCTCTCGCTCCAGTGCATTACTGGAATACGCCCGTGAAAAGCTCAACGCACTGGACGTGGAGGTTTGGCACTGGAATCTGCACAACTTCGAACCGGCAGATCTGTTATATGCGCGCTTCGACAGCCCGGCGTTGCACATCCTGACGGAACAGCTTAAGCAAGCGGATGGCCTGATCGTCGCCACACCGGTCTATAAAGCAGCCTATTCCGGCGCCCTGAAAACACTGCTTGATATGCTTCCGGAGCGGGCGCTGGAAGGCAAAGTGGTGTTACCTGTGGCCACGGGGGGTACCGTTGCGCATCTGCTTGCCGTTGACTATGCGCTAAAGCCGGTGCTTAGCGCCCTCAAGGCGCAAGAAATCCTGCACGGGGTCTTTGCCGACGATACCCAGATCATTGAGTATCAACATGCCCCCCGCTTCACCCCTAATTTACAGTTGCGGCTCGACGACGCGCTGGAAACCTTCTGGCAAGCACTGCATCGCCGCGAGGTTCCCGCCCCAGCTTTCACGGTTCAGCGAGGCGCGGCTCATGCTTAACTTGCTAAAACAACCTTTACTGGCATTCGGCGGCCTGCTGGCGCTTTCAGCCGCAACCTTCGCTGCGCCTTCGTCACCAGACGCGCTACGCATTGGTTATCAGAAAGGCAGCATCAGTATGGTTCTTGCCAAAAGCCATCAACTTCTGGAAAAGCGCTATCCGCAGACCCGTATTTCCTGGGTTGAATTCCCGGCCGGACCGCAGATGCTTGAAGCACTTAACGTGGGCAGTATCGATCTGGGCAGCACCGGCGATATTCCGCCGATTTTCGCTCAGGCCGCCGGCGCGGATCTGGTCTATGTCGGCGTTGAACCGGCGAAACCGAAAGCGGAAGTGATACTGGTGCCGGAATCCAGCCCCATCCGGACGGTGGCGGAGCTGAAAGGGCATAAAGTGGCGCTTCAGAAAGGTTCCAGCTCGCACAACCTGCTGTTACGCGCACTCCAGCAAGCTGGATTGAAATTTACCGATATCCAGCCAACGTGGCTAACGCCTGCCGACGCCCGCGCCGCTTTTCAGCAGGGTAACGTAGATGCCTGGGCGATTTGGGATCCTTACTATTCTGCGGCGCTGTTGCAGGGTGGCGTGCGCGTGCTTAAGGACGGTAGCGACCTGAAACAAACCGGTTCGTTCTATCTCACCTCACGTCCCTACGCAGAGAAGAACGGCGTGTTTATTCAGGGCGTGCTGGACACCTTTAGCCAGGCCGACGCGCTGACGGTTTCGCAACGCCCGGAAAGCATTACCTTGCTGGCGAAAACCATGGGATTACCGGAACCGGTGATCGCCGCCTATCTCGATCATCGCCCGCCGACCACCATTTCCCCGGTCAGCGCTGCCGTTGCGGCGCTGCAACAACAAACGGCAGACCTGTTTTACGACAACCGTCTGGTGCCGAAAAAGATTGATATTCGCCAGCGCATCTGGCAACCCACTCAACAGGAAGGAAAACAGCTATGAGCCTGAATATGTTCTGGTTTTTACCGACTCACGGTGACGGTCACTTTCTGGGAACGGATCAGGGTTCTCGTCCGGTGGATCACGGTTATCTCCAGCAGATCGCGCAGACGGCCGATCGTCTGGGATTCACTGGCGTACTGATCCCGACCGGGCGTTCCTGTGAAGATGCCTGGCTGGTCGCCGCCTCGATGATCCCGGTCACCCAGCGTCTTAAGTTCCTGGTGGCATTACGGCCAAGCGTCACGTCGCCCACGGTGGCGGCACGCCAGGCGGCGACGCTTGACCGGCTCTCTAACGGTCGGGCGCTGTTCAACCTGGTGACCGGTAGCGATCCACAGGAACTGGCGGGCGATGGGGTCTTTCTCGATCACACCGAGCGCTATGAAGCCTCCGCCGAGTTCACCCAGGTCTGGCGACGGTTATTGCAGGGTGAAACGGTTGATTTTAACGGCAAGCATATTCATGTAAACGGCGCGAAACTGTTTTTCCCGCCGGTTCAGCAGCCGTATCCACCGCTCTATTTTGGCGGTTCCTCCGAGATTGCGCAGGAACTTGCTGCGGAGCAGGTCGATCTGTATCTGACCTGGGGTGAACCGCCCGATCAGGTAAGAGAGAAAATCGCCCAGGTGCGCGCTAAAGCAGCGGCTCGCGGTCGCACCTTGCGCTTTGGTATTCGTTTGCATGTGATTGTGCGCGAAACCAACGAAGAGGCCTGGCGCGCGGCGGACCGGCTGATCGCGCATCTCGATGACGAAACCATCGCGAAAGCGCAGGCCGCTTTCGCCAGGACGGACTCCGTGGGGCAGCAACGGATGGCGTCACTGCATAACGGCAAACGCGATAATCTGGAAATCAGCCCTAACCTGTGGGCAGGCGTGGGGCTGGTGCGTGGCGGCGCAGGCACAGCGCTGGTGGGAGACGGCCCAACGGTGGCGGCGCGTATTCAGGAATATGCCGCGCTGGGTATCGACAGTTTTGTGTTATCTGGCTATCCGCATCTGGAAGAGGCCTGGAAGGTCGGCGAACTACTCTTCCCGCACCTTGACGTTGCTATACCGGACGTTCCGCAGCCGCAGCATCTGCATTTGCAGGGAGAAGCCGTGGCGAATGACTTCATTCCGCGTAAAGCCGCCCAAAGCTAAGGAGAATGAACATGGCTACGCCCCTTGAAAAAAGATTGTTGCACGCTGCCCCCTGGTTTTTGCCGGTGGGTATTGTGGCGGTCTGGCAACTTGCTTCCTCCCTGGGCTGGCTTTCCGGTCGCATTTTTCCGTCGCCGGAAGGGGTGATCGCCGCGTTCTGGACGCTTTCCGCCAGTGGTGAGCTTTGGCAGCATCTGGCAATCAGCGCCTGGCGCGCGCTGATCGGCTTTTCGATCGGCGGTTCGCTCGGCCTGGCGCTGGGCCTGGTCAGCGGCCTGTCGCACTGGGGAGAACGCCTGCTGGATACGTCCATTCAGATGTTGCGCAACGTACCGCATCTGGCGCTAATTCCACTTGTCATCCTGTGGTTTGGCATTGACGAAACCGCGAAGATCTTTCTGGTGGCGCTGGGTACGCTGTTTCCGATTTACATCAACACCTGGCATGGGATCCGCAATATCGATCGCGGACTGGTGGAGATGGCGCGCAGTTATGGGCTTTCCGGTTTGTCGCTGTTTTTGCATGTGATTTTACCCGGCGCCCTGCCCTCGATCATGGTTGGGGTTCGTTTTTCACTTGGACTAATGTGGCTGACGCTCATCGTGGCAGAGACTATCTCGGCCAATTCCGGTATCGGCTACCTGGCAATGAACGCCCGGGAATTTCTGCAAACGGATATCGTCGTCGTCGCCATTATTCTTTACGCCCTGCTCGGCAAGCTCGCCGATGTCAGCGCGCAACTGCTGGAGCGCCTCTGGCTGCGCTGGCATCCCGCTTATCAATTGAAAAAGGCCGCTGTATGAATACCGCCCGACTGAACCAGGGTACGCCGCTCCTGCTGAATGCGGTGACAAAGCGATATGCGCAAAACACGGTGCTGAACGGGTTGGATCTGCATATTCCGGCCGGTCAGTTTGTCGCGGTGGTCGGACGTAGCGGTGGCGGTAAAAGCACGCTGCTGCGCTTGCTCGCCGGGCTGGAGGCGCCCACCGACGGCGCGTTACTGGCAGGTACTACGCCGCTGACGGAGATGCAGGGGGACATCCGCATGATGTTTCAGGATGCGCGCCTGTTGCCGTGGAAGTCGGTGATGGATAATGTCGGTCTGGGACTGAAAAGCGACTGGCGGAACGCCGCACGTCAGGCGCTGTCTGCAGTAGGGCTGGAAAACCGGGCGGAGGAATGGCCCGCAGCGCTTTCCGGTGGACAAAAGCAGCGAGTGGCGCTGGCACGCGCGCTTATCCATCGTCCCGGGTTGCTGTTACTTGACGAGCCGCTCGGGGCGCTGGATGCGCTGACCCGACTGGAGATGCAGGATCTTATCGTATCACTGTGGCAGGAACATGGCTTCACGGTGCTGCTGGTGACCCACGACGTCAGCGAGGCTGTGGCAATGGCCGATCGCGTACTGCTGATCGAAGCGGGCAAGATCGGGTTGGATCTTACGGTGGATATTGCGCGACCACATCGTCGGGGGTCCGTGCGTTTAGCGGAGCTGGAAACGGAGGTGCTGCAACGGGTGATGCAGCGAGGCGAAACGACGCAACCGGTGCGTCGGCATGGCTGATTAACCGCATGCTGTCGCCTGGTCAAATCAGCGCCACCCGGTAAATTACCCGGTGGCGCTGATTATTTATCGCCCCTAAGAAACGGCAGGTCGACGCATCAGGCAAGCGCTTTCGCGATCTTCTCGAACAGATCGCCGGACAGATTCTCCAGCCCTTTTAACTGTTCAAGCGCGGCGCGCATTTTTTCCTGGCGCGGCAGGTCATAACGCTTCAGACGAATCAGCGGTTCTATCAGCCGCGACGCCACCTGCGGGTTACGGCTGTTCAGCTCGGTTAACATGTCAACCAGGAACTGGTAGCCACTGCCGTCCTCGGCGTGGAAAGCCGCCGGATTACTGCCTGCGAAGGCGCCAATCAGCGAACGCACGCGGTTCGGGTTGCTCATACTGAACGAACGGTGCTTCAGCAAGCCGCGCACCGTTTCCAGCACATTTTCCGCAGGGCTGGTGGATTGCAGGATAAACCATTTATCCATCACCAGACCATCCTGATGCCACTTATCATCATACTCCTGCATCAGCGCGTCGCGGCACGGTAGCTGTGCGGCCACCGCCGCAGAGAGCGCGGCCAGCGCATCGGTCATATTGTTGGCTGTATGGTATTGCTTGCTCACCAGCGTATCGGCAAGCTGCGTTTCGCCAAAGGCGAGGAAACGCAGGCAGGTATTGCGCAAGGTGCGCTTACCGATATCCCCGTGCTCCACACGATACGTGTCCAGATGATTCGCGTTATAGATCGCGAGGAATTCATCCGCCAGTTCTGTCGCCAGCGTCCGGGTCAGGGCTTCGCGTACCTGGGCAATCGCCAGCGGGTCGATGATCTCAAACAGTTCAGCCATTTCATTTGCGGAAGGCAGAGTCAAAATTTCCGCCGCCAGCGCCGGATCAATCGTCTCATCCAGCAGCACCGCGCGGAAGGCGTCGGCAACATGCACCGGCAGCGAGAGCGGTTGCCCCTGCTGAACGCGCGCGACGTTCAGCTTGATCCAGATCGCCAGCAGACTCTGCGCCGCATCCCAGCGCGAAAAGTCGTTACGCGCGTGACGCATCAGGAAGGTCAGTTGCTGATCGCTCCATTTATATTCCAGTTTCACCGGCGCGGAAAACTCGCACAACAGCGCCGGAACGGGCTGGAAATAGACGTTATCAAAAACAAACGTTTGTTCCGCCTGCGTGACGTTGAGCACCGGATTCACCGGATGGTCCCCCTTGCGCAGCGGGATCACTTTGCCTTCGTTGTCATACAATTCAATGGCAAACGGGATGTGCAGCGGCAGTTTTTCCGCCTGATCCGGCGTGGGTGGCGTGCGCTGGCTGATGGTCAGCGTGTACTGTTCGGTTTCCGGATTGTAGTCATCTTTAACCGTCACAATCGGGGTGCCGGACTGGCTGTACCAGCGACGGAAATGGGAGAGATCGATATTGGACGCGTCCTCCATCGCCTGGACAAAGTCGTCGCAGGTAGCGGCGCTGCCATCATGACGCTCAAAATAGAGCTGCATTCCCTTCTGGAAGTTTTCTTCTCCCAGCAGCGTGTGGATCATACGGATCACTTCCGCCCCCTTTTCGTAAACCGTCAGGGTATAGAAGTTATTCATCTCGATGACTTTGTCCGGGCGGATGGGGTGCGCCATCGGACTGGCGTCCTCCGCAAACTGTAACCCACGCATCGTACGCACGTTACTAATGCGATTCACCGCGCGGGAACCGAGATCGGAGCTGAACTCCTGGTCGCGGAACACGGTTAAGCCTTCTTTCAGGCTCAACTGGAACCAGTCGCGGCAGGTGACGCGGTTACCGGTCCAGTTGTGGAAATATTCATGACCGATCACCCGTTCAATATCGAGGTAGTCTTTGTCGGTGGCGGTGTCGGTTCGCGCCAGCACGTATTTGGAGTTAAAGATGTTGAGGCCTTTGTTCTCCATCGCGCCCATATTAAAGAAGTCGACGGCGACAATCATATAAATGTCGAGATCGTATTCCAGACCAAAGCGCTCTTCGTCCCACTTCATGGAGTTTTGCAGCGAAGTCATCGCCCATGGCGCGCGGTCCAGATTGCCGCGGTCAACGTACAATTCCAGCGCCACTTCCCGGCCTGAACGGGTGGTAAACGTATCGCGCAGCACGTCGAAATCGCCAGCCACCAGCGCAAACAGGTAGCACGGTTTCGGGAACGGATCCTGCCACTGAACCCAGTGGCGACCGTTATCCAGGTCGCCCTCTGCAACGCGGTTGCCGTTAGACAGCAGGAACGGATATTTGGCTTTATCGGCGATAATTTTGGTAGTAAAGCGCGCCAGCACGTCTGGTCTGTCGAGATACCAGGTGATATGGCGAAAGCCTTCCGCTTCGCACTGGGTACACAGCGCGTCGCCGGACTGGTACAGCCCTTCCAGCGCGGTATTTGCCGCGGGGCTGATCGCATTAACAATGCGCAGGGTAAAACGCTCGGGCAAATTGCTGAGGACCAGTTGGCCCTCGTCTTCTTTATAGTCCGTCCACGGTTCATCGTTAACATGGACGGAGATCAGCGTCAGCGCTTCGCCATCGAGTTTAAGCGGGGCATCGGATGCGCCATGACGAACAGCCTGGCTCACTGCCGTGACCAGGGTTTTTTCAGCATCCAGGTCAAGGGTCAAGTCAATATCAGTAATCTGGTAATCCGGCGCACGGTAGTCGTGGCGGTATTTGGCTTGTGGCTGTTGTGTCATAAAAAAACCTTTCGCATCTTTTATAGAGTCTCGACTCCAGTCTATTCCTGTTGCGCAAATCGCGCTACGCAGAATGTTCATCTTTTCAGGCACAAAGCCTCTTGTTGCTACATTTTTATAACACGAGGCACGAAATGCACTCGACCCGAAAGTCAGCTTATGGTGTGATCGGGGTTCAATAAATCGCTAAACAAGGTATACTCCAGCGGTTTTCTTAGTTGTTTATTGTACTAAACGCTCCCGTGAGAGGATGCTACTGCGCACCTATGACACAATTCGCTTCTTCTGTTCTGCACTCGTTGCTGGATACAGACGCTTATAAGTTGCATATGCAGCAAGCCGTATATCACCACTACTATGATGTGCAGGTAGCGGCGGAATTTCGTTGCCGTGGCGACGATCTGCTGGGTATTTATGCTGACGCCATTCGCGAGCAGGTCAACGCCATGCAGCATCTTCGCCTTCAGGAAGATGAGCATCAGTGGCTCTCTGGACTGCCTTTCTTCAAAGCGGATTACCTGAACTGGTTGCGCGATTTTCGCTATAACCCGGAGCAGGTCTCGGTCAGCAATGATAACGGTAAGCTCAATATCCGCTTAACCGGCCCGTGGCGTGAAGTCATCATGTGGGAAGTTCCCCTGCTGGCGGTGATAAGCGAGCTGGTGCATCGTTATCGTTCTCCGGAAGCGGGCGTCTCTCAGGCGCTTGATACGCTCGAAAGTAAACTTGTCGATTTCTCTGCGTTAACCGCCGATCTCGATATGTCTCACTTCCACCTGATGGATTTCGGCACCCGCCGCCGTTTTTCCCGCGAAGTGCAGCAGGCCATTGTCCAGCGCCTGCAGCAGGAGCCGTGGTTTGTCGGCACCAGCAACTACGATCTCGCTCGTCGTCTCTCCCTGACGCCGATGGGAACCCAGGCCCACGAATGGTTTCAGGCGCATCAGCAAATCAGCCCGGAACTGGCGACCAGTCAGCGTGCGGCGCTTGCAGCGTGGTTGCATGAATACCCTGACCAGTTGGGGATCGCCCTGACCGACTGTATTACCATGGATGCGTTCTTGCGCGACTTCGGCGTCGAGTTCGCCAGTCGTTATCAGGGGTTGCGGCATGACTCCGGCGATCCGGTGGAATGGGGTGAGAAAGCTATCGCCCACTATGAAAAACTGGGCATCGACCCGCAGAGTAAAACCCTGGTCTTTTCCGATAATCTCGATCTGCGCAAAGCGGTCGATCTGTATCGCCACTTCTCTTCACGGGTGCGGCTGAGCTTCGGCATCGGTACGCGCCTGACCTGCGATATTCCGCAGGTGAAGCCGTTGAACATTGTTATCAAGCTGGTGGAGTGTAACGGCAAGCCCGTTGCCAAGCTGTCCGACAGCCCAGGCAAAACCATTTGTCACGACAAAGCGTTTGTTCGCGCATTGCGCAAAGCCTTCGATTTACCGCATATCAAAAAAGCCAGTTAACAGCTTAAGGGAGCCGCTACGGCTCCCTTTTCACGTTTATTTCCGAAATCTTCTTCTTTGCTAACGAATTCTGCTTGTCTGATGGCAGATGCCAGGTAACATAGGTATTCCCCCGTTTCGGGGACGTGTTTTTATATTGGACTACTAACAGAGAGAATATTATGAGCGTTGTGCCTGTAGCCGACGTACTCCAGGGCCGCGTAGACGTTGACAGCGAAGTCACCGTGCGCGGATGGGTACGTACCCGCCGAGATTCAAAAGCTGGCATCTCCTTCCTCGCCGTTTATGACGGTTCCTGCTTTGATCCTGTACAGGCCGTCATTAATCATTCTCTGCCCAATTACAATGAAGAAGTGCTGCGTCTGACCACCGGTTGCTCGGTTATCGTTACGGGTAAGGTAGTGGCCTCACCGGGACAAGGGCAAAGTTTCGAGATTCAGGCGACGAACGTGGAAGTCACCGGTTGGGTGGAAGATCCGGACACCTACCCGATGGCGGCGAAACGCCACAGCATTGAATACCTGCGTGAAGTGGCGCATCTGCGTCCGCGCACCAACATGATTGGCGCGGTCGCCCGCGTTCGCCATACCCTGGCGCAGGCGCTGCATCGTTTCTTCGACGAACAGGGCTTCTTCTGGGTGTCCACTCCCCTTATTACCGCGTCCGATACCGAAGGCGCGGGCGAAATGTTCCGTGTGTCGACGCTGGATCTGGAAAACCTGCCGCGTAACGAGCAGGGTAAAGTCGATTTCGATAAAGACTTCTTTGGTAAAGAGTCATTCCTGACCGTATCCGGCCAGTTGAACGGCGAAACTTACGCCTGCGCACTGTCGAAGATCTACACCTTCGGCCCGACCTTCCGTGCCGAAAATTCCAACACCAGCCGTCACCTGGCTGAGTTCTGGATGCTGGAGCCGGAAGTCGCGTTTGCTAACCTGAACGACGTCGCCGGACTGGCGGAAGCCATGCTGAAATATGCCTTCAATGCAGTGCTGACTGAACGTGCGGACGACATGAAGTTCTTCGCGGAGCGCGTAGACAAAGAAGCGATTTCACGTCTGGAACGCTTCATTGAAGCTGACTTCGCCCAGGTGGACTACACCGATGCGGTCACGATCCTGGAAAACTGCGGTAAGAAATTTGAGAACCCGGTGTACTGGGGCGTCGATCTCTCCTCGGAGCATGAGCGTTATCTGGCGGAAGAGCACTTTAAAGCGCCGGTCGTGGTGAAAAACTATCCGAAGGACATTAAAGCGTTCTATATGCGCCTTAACGACGACGGGAAAACCGTTGCCGCAATGGATGTTCTGGCGCCGGGCATTGGCGAGATTATCGGTGGCTCCCAGCGTGAAGAACGTCTGGATGTACTGGATGCCCGAATGCTGGAAATGGGCCTGAATAAAGAAGATTACTGGTGGTATCGCGATCTGCGTCGCTACGGTACGGTTCCGCATTCTGGCTTTGGCCTCGGCTTCGAACGTCTGATCGCCTACGTCACCGGCGTGCAGAACGTACGTGACGTGATCCCGTTCCCGCGCACACCGCGCAACGCGAGTTTCTAATCTCGACGTCAAAAGGCCAGCGCTGCTGGCCTTTTTATGATATCAACTGTCAATTTCTGTGAATAATTTGGCAGCAATGTAAAGATCAACCGCCTTCCCCTTCCGTCCTGTTACGTCATATTTCAGCGTCATATTTCGTACAAACCAAAATCCCTGATATCACTACGGATTAGTTTATTCTCATCCATTAGTACTTTTTTTAAACAATTGCATAGCATTCCAGACGGCTACAACACGGCATACGCGAAAACAAAGGTGCCGATTTTCTGTTCAATTTTTTACACTTATCTGAATTAAAGATAAGAAAATCATATATATAGATATGACTGCCGATATTTGAAGCGGAAACAGGTTCGAAACTTGATATCGTTCACAAAGTTCCAAAAATGAAACATATGGTTACATATTTTTTCTTTTTGAAACCAAATCTTTATCTTTGTAGCACTTTGACGGTAGCGGAACGCTGGTTTGAATGGAAAGATGCCTGTCAGACACATAAAGACACCAAACTCTCATCAATAGTTCCGTAAATTTTTATTTACAGAAATTATTGGCGGCAGTGGCAGGTGTCATAAAAAAACCAATGAGGGTAATAAATAATGATGAAGCGCAATATTCTGGCAGTGGTGATCCCTGCCCTGCTGACTGCCGGTGCGGCAAACGCTGCAGAAGTCTATAACAAAGACGGCAACAAACTGGATCTGTACGGTAAAGCGGTAGGTCTGCATTATTTTTCTAAAGGCAACGGTGAGAACAGCTACGGTGGCGATGGCGACCAGACCTATGCCCGTCTTGGTTTCAAAGGGGAAACACAGATTAATGACCAACTGACCGGTTACGGTCAGTGGGAGTATCAATTCCAGGGTAACAACTCTGAAGGGGGTTCTGACGCGCAGAGCGGCAACAAAACCCGTCTGGCGTTCGCGGGTCTGAAATTCGGCGACGCGGGCTCCTTCGACTACGGTCGTAACTACGGTATCGTTTACGATGCGCTGGGCTACACCGATATGCTGCCTGAATTTGGCGGCGATACCGCCTACACCGATAACTTCTTTGTGGGTCGCGTGGGCGGCGTTGCGACTTACCGTAACTCCAACTTCTTTGGTCTGGTTGAAGGCCTGAACTTCGGCGTTCAGTACCTGGGCAAAAATGAGCGCGCAAGCACCTATGAGGTTGACGGCGATGACAACAACTTCAGCGACGTGCGTCGTTCTAACGGCGACGGCTGGGGTGGCTCTCTGAGCTATGAGTTCGAAGGCTTCGGCATCGTCGGTGCTTACGGCTCCGCCGATCGTACCAATGCGCAGACTAACCCGGCTCTGCGTGGCCAGGGTGATAAAGCTGAGCAGTGGGCAACCGGTCTGAAATATGATGCGAACAACCTCTATCTGGCGGCAAACTACGGTGAAACCCGTAACGCAACGCCAATTAGCGGCGGTTTTGCTAACAAAACCCAGGACATCCTGTTAGTCGCACAGTACCAGTTCGACTTTGGTCTGCGTCCGTCCATCGCCTACACCAAATCTAAAGCGAAAGACGTAGAAGGTATTGGTAATGAAGATCTGGTGAACTACGTGGAAGTTGGCGCCACTTACTACTTCAACAAAAACATGTCCACCTACGTTGACTACATCATCAACCAGATTGATTCTGACAACAAACTGGGCGTAGGCTCCGACGACACCGTCGCAGTCGGTATTGTTTACCAGTTCTAATAGCAGACCCCTTTGTTAAATGCCTCAAAAACAGGACTTCGGTCCTGTTTTTTTATGCCTGTCAGCGGAATCTCGCGACTTCACAAAACCTTGAGAGTTTTCACGTCTAACGGTTGGCATTTTGTAAATCTCCCGTTAACCTGATAGCGGAATTCCCTTCTGTAACCACAATGGAACCTCGTCATGTTTGAGAACATTACCGCCGCCCCTGCCGACCCTATTCTGGGCCTGGCCGATCTGTTTCGTGCTGATGACCGCCCTGGGAAAATTAACCTCGGGATCGGTGTCTATAAAGATGAAACTGGCAAAACGCCGGTGCTGACCAGCGTTAAAAAAGCCGAGCAGTATTTACTCGAAAATGAAACAACAAAAAACTACCTCGGCATTGACGGTATTCCGGAATTTGGCCGTTGCACCCAGGAGCTGCTGTTCGGGAAAGGCAGCGCGCTGATTAACGACAAGCGCGCACGCACGGCGCAAACACCAGGCGGCACCGGGGCGCTACGCGTCGCGGCAGACTTCCTGGCGAAAAACACGGCGGTAAAACGCGTATGGGTGAGCAACCCGAGCTGGCCGAACCATAAGAGCGTCTTTGGCTCTGCGGGTCTTGAAGTCCGTGAGTATGCGTATTACGACGCAGAAAACCATGCGCTCGACTTCGACGCGCTGCTGAACAGCCTCAGCGAAGCCCAGGCAGGCGATGTGGTACTGTTCCACGGCTGCTGCCACAACCCAACCGGCATTGATCCGACGCTTGAGCAGTGGCAAACGCTGGCTCAGCTTTCTGTCGATAAAGGCTGGCTGCCGCTGTTTGACTTCGCATACCAGGGATTTGCCCGTGGTCTGGAAGAGGACGCTGAAGGGCTGCGCGCTTTCGCCGCGCAGCATAAGGAGCTGATTGTTGCCAGCTCCTATTCAAAAAACTTTGGTCTGTACAACGAACGCGTGGGCGCCTGTACGTTGGTCGCCGCCGATGCGGAAAACGTTGACCGCGCGTTCAGCCAGATGAAGTCTGTCATTCGCGCCAACTACTCTAACCCACCAGCCCACGGTGCTTCCGTTGTCGCCACCATTCTGAGCAACGACGCGCTGCGCGCGATTTGGGAGCAAGAACTGACCGACATGCGTCAGCGCATTCAGCGCATGCGTCTGCTGTTCGTGAATACCCTGCAGGAAAAAGGGGCAAACCGAGATTTCAGCTTCATTATTAAGCAGAACGGCATGTTCTCCTTCAGCGGCCTGACCAAGGAACAGGTGCTGCGTCTGCGCGAGGAGTTCGGTGTTTACGCCGTCGCCTCCGGTCGGGTTAACGTTGCCGGAATGACGCCAGACAACATGGCGCCGCTGTGCGAAGCCATCGTCGCGGTTCTGTAAGCGACCCGGAAAACAGAAAGCCCGCTGAAACAGCGGGCTTTTTTACTGGCGCGTGGCACCGGCCTGGGGCCTGGCTACATACCGTTACCAGACAGGCATTTCATCCTGGAGGAAAGGATTATGCAGACGTTCGTACCCCAGCGTCGACAGCGGCCCATGCCCCGGAATAAAGGTTACCTCATCGCCTAACGGCAGCAGCTTACGCTTAATGGAGTCAATTAACTGACTATGGTCACCGCGTGGAAAATCGCTGCGCCCCACCCCGCCTTTGAAAATCACGTCCCCGGATATGAGCAACTGAGATGATTTATCAAAAAAGACGATGTGTCCTGGCGTGTGGCCCGGGCAATGTAACACCTGTAAAGTCACATTCCCTACGCTGACAGTCTCTCCTTCATTCAACCAGCGGTCAGGCGTCAAAGGCTGACACTCGTCGAGGCCGAACATGCGACTCTGGGCAGGCAGTCCCTCAAGCCAGAACTGATCTTCTTTTTCCGGACCGATAATCGGGACGCCGTAGTGCTGCGCCAGCTCTGCCGCCGCTCCCACGTGATCGAGATGTCCGTGAGTGAGCAGGATCTGCATCAGCGTTACGCCGCTGGCGTCCACTTCCTGTTTGATTTTCCCGGCATCGCCACCAGGATCGACCAGCGCTGCCAGACGGGTTTGCTCACACCAGATCAAGGAACAGTTCTGGGAGAACGCGGTGACCGGAATAATACGATAGTTCATACTTCCCCTGTTTCGTTAATCACCAGTGCCGTACGGGACCGGTGTCAATATGCACAAAGTTACTGCGTGGGTAGTATCCTACACCACCAGCGCGCATAGATAACGCGGCTTTGCGAATATTGCTTAACGAAACGCCTTCAATATGGAAATCCATTGCCTGGCCTTTGGTGTGATAGCTTTTTTTAGCGACTCCACGACTGTGGGCGCGCAATTCATTATTGGTATCGAGCGAACGATAACCGGAAATCAACTGGACGGGTTTACGGGAACCGAGTAGCCCCTGCAGGCGGAAAAGCTGGTCAAACAGTCCTGGATCGATGGACTTCACCTTGTTTGCGCGGTAGTCGCGGAAAAAATGGTTAAGTTTGGCTAATTCATCCTGAATGTAAGCTCTGCCATCAAAAAATTCCGCTTTGATTGACTCACCGGTATGAAGATTATTGAGAGTCAAAATACGCGGACGCGGGGTAGAGAGAGTGGCAAACGCAGGCACGGGCAAGATGGCAGCTCCCAGGGCAGCACCACCTAACGCCAGCAGTTTGCGGCGATTAGCGTCAAAATTGTCCATGGTAATAAGGTCTACAGGTAAAAGGTCATCAACAATATGCTTTAGCGCACGAAGGGCACCTTAACTGGCAAAAAAGCCGCCGTCAAGATGGCCCAAGCCCAGCAGTGGCGGGGCTTCTGGCCGGATAGCCCCGTGACTGCCAAATATTACGACAACAGATTTATCAGAACTTCTTCATTTACCTGATTAATTGTTCCGCTTTTGCCACAATTTGTGCGCTGGATCGCGCTATCTGGTCATAATTGTAAATATCTGTGCGATATTCCGTTCGTCCATCGGCTCCCACGAACGCGGTCAGATAATAAAGATTGACCGGAATCGTCTGGCGAATATTGACGTAGCGGGTATCCCCCTGCTTCAGAGCGTCAGAGATGCGGGTATTATTCCAGCCAGCATCCTGTAGCAGCATATTGGCAAGCTCAGAGGCCTTGTTTACGCGCACGCAGCCGGAGCTTAACGCCCGGGAGTCCCGTTTGAACAGATTATGGTTCGGCGTATCATGCAAATAAATAGCATCTGAACTGGGCATGTTAAATTTATACCGTCCCAGCGAGTTATGCGCGCCGGGCGCCTGCTGGAAACGAAACGGCAGATTCGACGGCGTAATGGTGGACCAGTCGACCTGCCACGGATCAATCGCCTCCCTGCTGTTCCAGCCGCGCATCACCGTATAGCCGTGACGTTCCAGATAGCCCGGGTCATTCCAGACCTTCGGCAGGATGTCTTTTCTCGCCAGCGTCGGTGGGACGTTCCACGGCGGGTTGACCACCACATTATTCAGGGCGCTGCTCATCATCGGCGTTTTACGATCGGGACGCCCTACGATAACCCTCGACGCCAGCACCTGGTTGCCGTTCTGATAATAGACCAACGAGTAGGCCGGGATATTAACCATGATCCCCGTCGACAGGTCAGCCGGAAGTAAGCGCAGACGCTGGATGTTCAATGCCAGCACCCCTGCGCGCTGTGCCGGGGTGACGTTCAGCCAGTCGCGGGTCGCAGGGCCAATCGCCCCGTCCGCGCCCAGTCCCTGCCAGGTCTGGAAGCGTTTGACCGCCGCGACAAGCTCTTTATCATAAGCCGCGCGTACGGCTGGCGCTGGCTTGCTGCGCGGCGCGCTCTGCGGCGAGGACTTCGCGTCGGGTGCGTCAATGGCGACGGCTGACGGACTGACCACTGCCTCTGATGGCGTTTCATCGCCGGGTAGCGCGATCTTCGGTCCCCCTTCCAGCATCCCGGTACGCTGGAGGATTTCGCGCAGCGCCGGAACATCATTACTCCACTGTCCCGGACGCAGCGTCGCTTTCCCGGTCAACTGCGGCCATGGACGGGAATCGCCGACCAACTCCAGCAGCGACGCATGCATCGACGCGTATTGCGGGTGTTGCGGCGCCAGCCCGGCGATAAAAGCAGGCAGCTGACCGTTATCCAGCGCGACCTGCCACTGGTTAATCACCGACAGTGGCGGCGTCGTCATTGCGTACGGCTTGCTGCTGTAGAGCCAGCGGTTGCCTTTGACCGGAATATTGGCAATAAAGTGCAGGTACCCCATCAT
The DNA here is from genome assembly GCF_030332325.1 of Citrobacter sp. Cs237. Taxonomy (NCBI): domain Bacteria; kingdom Pseudomonadati; phylum Pseudomonadota; class Gammaproteobacteria; order Enterobacterales; family Enterobacteriaceae; genus Citrobacter; species Citrobacter sp. Cs237. The sequence continues at coordinate 519,328 of NZ_JAOWIB010000109.1, forward strand.
CGCGTCAGACAGAACGACATCGCGCGTTAATCCGCTGACGGACGGATCGGTGAGTAGCGCCACCCAGTGGGTGAACTGTGGCTGGAAGCCCGCGATCGCCACCTCAGCCAGTTGCTGCTGGAAGGCTTTCACCGCATCACGGTTCTCCCACATCGGCCGCATATCACGCGCCGCATACAGCAGTTCCAGTTGATTCATATAGACAGGGGCGTACCCCGCAGGCAACAGGGACTGAAGCTCCGCGCGCGCTTTTTCCGCCGTGCCTTCGGGAAGGGGCTGGAGACCCGCCATCACAGCCGTTGCGGCGGACTGCGCCTGCGGCTGAGCGAGACTTTGTTCATTGGCGACGACAGGACTGCCGCCAGCGATAACCTCAGGCTCATCAGCCTGAACATTGAAGTGTGGAGCGAATGTTACAGCCAGGCACAAACTGAATGCCGAAAGCCGACGACCACCAAATTGATTAAGCAACATCCCTTGCCCCCTGGTTGCTATACGACATGCCCGCACATCCGGGGCTTTTTCCTATTATAGAAAGGCTGACAGGCGTTTACCTAACCTTATGTAAAGGAATTTAAAGATAACTCAGTATGAGAAGGTTGTTAAGTGGGCAGAAAAAAATCCCCGTGTTTTAAGCACGGGGAAATAACGAAAAGGACGCCTTATTCGGTAATGGTTAATGTGGTCTCGACATCATACTTGTACGACCATTGCGTGCCTTTACTTTTGCCTAAAAGCTGTATCGTGCCGCGATAGACTCCCGCAGGCAAAGACGTGTTTGTTGTGGAAGAATACACGAGATTCGCCCAGACAGGCGCAGTGGCCTCGTAACAAGACTGCCCATAAGAGTTCAGTTGGAAGACATTACAGGCCGTGGCGCGACGTCCCTGAACGATCACATTCCACGTTTTCCCGTTCTGATCGGTCATTGGCACCGTGAGCGGGCTGGCACCCTTCGCGTCGGAAATCAGCGAGTCTGGCCCCTGTGTATCGCCAGTCGTCACGAATGCCATATTAGGGATGCCTCCAATATGCTGTGAGTCCCAGTTATCGCCTTGTACGGTGGTGCCGACAACCGAGATGTCCCAGCTCCCCCGGTAATCATCAATGAAGGTGACCGCTTTATTGGTTAACTCTGAGCTGCCAATGGTGGCCTTTACCGTGACCTGCCCAACCGTAGAGCCCGACAGTTTAACCGTAGCGATCCCCCCGCTATCGGATTGCGTTTCAGTAGCAGAAAGCGAATTCAGCGTCGTGCTCCAGGAAACCGTCGCGGAAGGCAAGGGATTATTATTACCGTCGACCACTTCAGCACGGTAAGTGACTTCGCCCTTCCCTACATAGGCTGAGTCAGCGCTTGGGGTTAATTTTGCCAGCGTTGCCGTCTTCGCATCCGCAGTAAAGGTAACGCTATTGCCCGAATGTGCTCCTAAAGGATTAGCGTCTGGCGTTGCAGTAACCGTTACCACGCCTGATTTCACAGAGGTCCCCTCCGTTGTGGCGCTGCCGCTGCTGTCAGTTTGACTGCTTTGCGGGGACAGTGTGACGCCGTCCAGGTCAGCACGCCAGTTTACCGATGCACCCGTTAAGACGTTGCCATTTTCATCCGCAACTGTCGCTGTCCAGCTGATTTTTTCCTGGCCATCGGCTACCGCCGTCGCGGTGTTTGCTTTTACATCCGTCACCTGCGCGGTTGCCACATTCCCGATGACCTGGAGTTGTGCCGTCTGGCTGCTGGCGCCTGCCGCTGCGGTCACCTCGATATTCCCCGCCTTCAGGCTTGAGAATTGGGTCTTCGCGATCCCCTGAGCATCCGTCGTTGATGCACTTTCACTAAAGCGGCTGCTCGTTTCACTGCTACTCCAGTTTACGATTACGCCTGTAATTGGGTTCTGGTTGGCATCAATAACCTTCGCTGTTAGCGTCACGTTATCTTTACCCGCAATAATTCCCGACATTTTATCCGCGCTGAATGACGATACAGTCGCCGTTCCTGGATCGCCAGTAAACGTTAAATCGCCTAACGTTTTTGTGCTTCCATTGATGCTGGCTTCGACGCTGTAGAGGTCCACCGTGGTCGTTGTCAGCAGCACATCCGCAACCCCATCGGCCTGCGTGGTGGAGCTTGTCGCAGACAACTGACCTGTGGAGGGCGAAACAGCCCATTTTACTTCAGCGGCGGACAGCGGGTTTTCATTTGCATCCACAACCGTTGCGCTAACTTTTATTGCCGCAGTTCCATTGGCTAGCGCACGTTGTTTGTCGCTACTTAACGCCCCAACGCGTGCAGTCGTTGGATCAGCCGTAAAAATCGCGGCTTCAGCCTGGAAAGGCGCGCTCTCACTGGTTTGCGCAGTGACAATCACGCTACCCGCTTTCTTCGAGCTTACAGTCATTGCAGCGACGCCATTCGCATCACTGATCGTCTGATTCTGGCTTAATGTGACATTACTGTTGTCCGCTGACCAGTTAACGGTAATATCGGGTAAAGGAAGACCTTCCGCATTTCTTACCGTCGCTTCATAACGGATAGTGCTGGCGCCATCGGCAACTTGTTTTGTGGTGCTTACCGTAATACCGTCAATTTTCTGCGTACTACTATCCGCAACAAAGGTGATGGGATCTGTGGTTTGCGCCTTGCCATTATTAACGCTTGCGCTCACCGTCACTGTTCCCGTCTTCGCTGACTTCAGACTCAATGTTGCCTTACCCTGTACGTCCGACACCGACGTCTTTTCAGTGATTTTTGCGCCGTCCGTTTTATTAACGACCCAGTTAACCGTCACTCCGCCCAGCGCATGATTGGCATTATCCGTCACCTGGGCGGTAATGATGTCGGTATCATTATTGTTTGCCACGACCTGCTTCTTCGCGGCAGAAATAGCGCTGACCTCTGCGCGGGTTATATCTGCGGTGAAACTCAGCGAAGGGGTGCTAATCGCGTTGCCCTGCAGCAACTGAGCTGTCACAACTGTGGTGATCACTGCCGTACTGCTTACCTGAATTTGCGCGGTACCGTTAGCATCTGTCAGCGTAGTGTTCGCGGACAATTTTGCCTGCGGATTATCGGCCGACCAGTCAACAGTCGCGTCTTTCACGATATTACCGTTTTGATCGGTGACATGCGCGGTCAGGGTTAGGGGCGTGACGCCGTTCGCCAGAGCGCTGGTTGCCGGGACATCCACGGCGGTGAGTTGCGCAGCGCTTTGCGTAGCCTCTTCAGTCAGCTTCGCGCTGGCCAGCTTCACGTTTCCGTCAATCAGTGGTTGAATCGTCAGTGTTTCAGCCTGTGTGCCCGCCGTCACGGTAGCAACGTATACGCCAGCTGACGTCTCGTTAAAATGACCAATCGTCGCGTTCTTCTCTGCTACCTCACCGCTCACCTGCGCGGTGTTCATTTTCGCAGCGCTTAGCGTAGCCGTCAGTCGTGCCGCCAGTCCGCTCGCATTTTCGCCAGACGTTGTTTTGAGACTGACAGTAACATTGGCCGTTGAAGCGCCATCAGCAGGAATGCTGGCGGGTGAGACCACCGTTGTCGACTGCAGCGTAGTGACATTAATGCCGCTCACGTTGACCTTCATTTCGCTGGCGTCAGAAGCGTTGCCTTTTTTATCCCACGCAATAGCTTTGAGGGTGTAGCTATTGACGCCACTTCCCTGCCAGGCGGGTAAGGTGAAAACAAATTGCTCCGCACTTCCACCGGAACTGATCTTGCCGCCGTTGCTGAGAAATGAAGCCGCCTGCCATTCAATACGTTCAAGACCATATTTTGTTTTTACTTTCGCTGTCACGGATTGTTTAGTCTGTTCTTCCCCCTGAATCGCCGTGGGTAATGACAGTGAAATGAGTTCCTGTTTGCGGTATTCAAGTACAATATTATTGTTACGGTCGACGAGATCCTGACGGCTTCCCATCAGAGAGCGACGCTGAGCCAGCGCGGAAGGATCGAGCTGATCGCGCAAAGGCACGCCAGGCGACCAGTTTACGCTGAGATTGAGCTGCGTATCGTTCTGGCCGCTTTTGCCCATTTTTTGATTTGCACCAAGGGTAATCAACGGTACAGGGGTATAGTTGAGGCCTAAGGTGACGGCGTAAGGATTTTTCTGTCGATCGTCTTCATCGTCACCGAATAATCCCACGCTGTCGCCATAATATTTTTCATAAATTATATTGGCGCCTAACTGAGGATAAGCAGGCAAATACCCCGTCGCGCGAACATCAAAACCATTCGCCGCGCGCTCGTCATAATCCCGATACTGAGAAGATGCCATCCAGTCACTGAGACGAAAATAGCCATTAGCGGCAAGTTTGACGTAATCCCAACCTAACTCAGCGCCCACGCCGAGACGTTCGTGATGGTTATCCGAAACCTGCCGATCGTAAAAAAGATTCGTGCCCCACATCCAGTTGTCAGAAAAATGGCGATACCCCAGTCCTGTATTGATAACATTTCTGTCATCATGCCGTCTGCCGCCTAACTGAGTAAAAAACAGATGTTCTTTTTCGTTATACAACGGAAGCAGGAGATCAAGTTCAGAATCAGAAAGCGTAAAATGTTCATCAGTACTGATATTCACCCGCGCCGTGCCAAACTGATTCAACCACTTTTGCACGGCGGAGGAGGCTTCGCCTGTTGCCGTCGAGATAACCGTAGTGCTTAAGGCGGTCGCTGCGTCATCACCACTCAGTAACGATCCCGCTTGCACGGCCGCTTGCGCAACACGATTTGCGTCCTGCCCTTCGCGATTATTCGTATCGTTGGCTGATAAAACAGAGGACTTGTCCTGTGCGCTCTCAGCATAACTCGGTGAAAAATAGACCAGGCTTGTGGAGGAAAATAACTGAAGCGCTATTTGCAAACAGGCTAAAGACTTCCTTGTCGATAAATTCATATAATTTGCCCCTGGTTTATCCATAGGGAAAGATAAAAGCTTATCTTATGGTAAACAGCACAACACCTTCAATTACGCCAATAATTAACAGGATTAAATTATCTGGATAAAACTTGAAATTACATTCCTGAAAGAAATTAATATAAACCCACCAGCCAGTTCTTTTGAATAAAAATTAATACCTTATAAAGATAGGCAGAATGAATATTAGAATTTTGAGTTATATATTTAATTTTATATAAATATAAATTTAGAATTTTTCAGGTATCACGCGTAAAAAAGCCGTAATCCACTGATTACGGCTTTTACGTTGTTGCGAACCGATCTACGACGCTTCAGTCACGCCCGGCACACCTTCCGGAGGCTGTGGCGCAAAGCCGCGCAGCCCTACCACGTGTACGTGTTCCGTATTCTGGAAGACTTTACGCACCAGTTTATAGGTGGTGCCTTTTTCCGGACTGATGTTTTCCGGCGCCGCGATGATGAGCTGCATCTGCAGGCGTTCGCACAGCTCAAACAGCGTGGCGATGGAACGCGCATCGAGACGCGCCGCTTCATCAAGGAACAGCAGGCGGCACGGTGAGATATCTTTGCCGCGCAGGCGACGCGCTTCATCTTCCCAGCTCTGTACCACCATCACCAGAATAGACATACCGGTACCGATCGCCTCACCGGTAGACAGCGCGCCGGACTCTGCGCGCAGCCAGCCGTCGGAACCACGGTTAACCTCAACTTCCATTTCCAGGTAGTTACGGTAATCCAGCAATTCCTCGCCAATGGTCTGCGGCGTGCGCTGCCCCATGTCAATTTGCGGATTCAGTCGCTGATACAGCTTCGCCAGCGCTTCCGAGAAGGTAAGGCGATTGCTGTTGAACAGATCCTGATGCTGCTCGTGCTGTTCAGACAACACCTCCAGCAGCGTCGCGTGGGTTTCACGCACGTTGACATTCAACCGTACGCTATTGACCTGGCCGAAGGAAACGCTCTGCAAGCCCTGGTTGAGCTGACGGATACGGTTCTGTTCACGCTGGATAGTTTTACGAATGATGTTCGCCACGCTACGGGAGCTGATCGCCAGTTTCTGTTCGCGGGACGTCAGCTCTTCGGTCAGGCGGCCCAGTTCGATCTCCATCTGTTCGATCGCTTCCACCGGGTCGTCGGTACGAATGATATCCTGACGGATACGTTCACGCAGATGCTGATACACCGCGACGAAGAACTGAATTTTACGCTCCGGACGTTTTGGATCTTCCGACAAGCGCAGGACGTCACGCAGATGCTCGTTATCCGCAACGGCCAGACGCAGCGCGCCGAGCGCCTTATCCGACATGGAACGCAGATCGTCCCCGGAAAGATAGGCCAGCTCGCGGCGGTGCAGGCGGCGCTCCACGCCGCTGTCTTTCACCAGCCGCATCACTGCACACCACCCGGCTTTCGCCGTGACAACCTGCTCACGCATTTCAAAGTAATCGCGTTCCAGACGGCGCAGTTTACGGGTCAGGTTATCCATTTCCGCTTCACAGAAGGTGAGCGCTTTCTCAAGCTGGTTGCGGCGCGAACGGTTATTGCTGAGCTGGGCATGCAGTTCATCACGACGCATCCGCGCACGCTCTTCCGCCCCGCTGTCGGCGCGCACGCCGATATCCTGCAGCTCGCGTTGCAGGTCGTTGAGCAACTCTTTCTTGGTGTCATAGGAACTTTTCAGCGACGCCAGCACCTGGTTGTACTGGCTCAATTGCGCAGCATGACCACGCAGCGCTTCGCGGGCGCGGGTGCGTTCCGCTTCCGCCTGTTCCAGACGTTGACGCAGCTTTTCGTTCAGATCGCTGTTGCCGCTGAGCATTTCCGCTGAGTCGGAGTAACCGAAGTGGGCACGACGCTGCACCACTTCCGTCAGCGCAAACGCCTGTTGACGGGCATCGCGCTGCACTTGTTGGGCATAGGCGAAATCGTCTTTCAGTTGTTCAAACTGTTCCGGGTCGCTCTGCAATACCGAAACGACCGGTTCCAGTTTAGCAAGCTGGTTGCCGTGCTGCTGAATAAAGCGCGCGGCTTCCTGCGCATCGTCCAGCCGTTCGCGGATCTCATCCACGCGATCCGCCAGGCTGTCGTCCGCCAGCAGATTCAGGCGCGGCAGCAGACGGTTCAGGGCGGAGACGCCCTCTTTGGCCTGCTCATATTGCAGCCGCTGCTGCTGGTTATCGTTCTCATGCGCGCTTAATGCGCGCTCCAGCTCAACGCGGCGGGCGTTCAACTGGCGAATTTCGGCTTCCGGATCGGACTCAAACGCCACCGAAAGATGGCTACCGATGAAGCGGCTAAAAGCCTGATGCAGACGCTGGGTTTTCTGGACGTCAAAAGAAAGCGTGGCGAAACGTTCCGACAGACCTTCACGCTCAGCATGCAGGCTTTCGATACGGCTTTCACGCGCAGCGCGGCCAAACAGCGGCACCGACGGGAAACGGGAGTAACGCCACTGGCGATCGGCAATTTTGACCACCACCGCTTTTTCCAGTTCGTCGACGCTGAAAACGCTGTCATCGAAAGACTGCGGGTCCCCTTCAATCAGATACAAATCTTCCGGGCAATCCGTTAAGCCTTCCAGTTGCTCGGCGATCTGCGAAAGATCCGGGACCACGATAGCATGGCGCGACGGGCCATACAGCGCGGAGAAGTACGGCGCATCTTCCAGACTGACGTCGTCATAGATTTCCGACAGCAGGACGCCGCCAAACCGTTCCGCCAACGCGTTAAGCCGTTGATCTTCCGCACCGCCAGGCTGACTTAAGCGTTCAATTTCTTCGTCAACGGCGTTCTTACGCGCGCCGACTTCATCACGCTCAACAATCGCTTCACGTTCGCGTTCCAGCAATTGTTGCAGATATCCGGTCACATCCTGGCTGGAGGTGAACTCCTCGCCACACTGCTCGCTGAGCTGACTCAGGCTGTTCTGCGCCGCCAGCCACACCGGCGCGCGCTGCATTAAGTGCTGAATGCGCGACTGAAGCTGCTCCTGTTCCTGACGCAACGCCATCCGCTGTTCGTGAGCGTTAGAGACGCTATCAGAGAGCGACGCGATGCGCGCTTCCAGTTCCTGATGCAGTGCCTCCAGTTCATCAATGTCGAACTGTTTACCCTGCCGTTTGCAGAACTCCGCCAGCAGACGCTCCGCATCTTGCTGTTCGCGCAGGCGCTGCTCCAGCTCGCTCAGGCGCATCCGCAACGGCTGAACCTGTTCAGCCAGGTGGCGTTGATCGACGCCTTCGCGCAGCAGTTCGCGCGCCACGTCCCATGCTTCGTTACGCGCCAGCGGGCCGTTAATCGCCACCACCAGTTGATACGCCTGCTCAAACTGGCTGTGCGCCGTTTGCGCCACACTCATTTTCTGCTCGAGAGAGAGCATTTTTTCGGTGGCTTCCTGCTCTTTCGCCTGGAAGGTGTCCAGCCACTCGGCGGCGCTGTCTGCGGTGAGGTCCGGCAAATGGCAAAGTTCTTTAGCGCGCTGTAACGCGGAAATCGCCTGGTTGTATTGAATCGCGCGGGTCTGCTGAACGTCCAGCGCCTGCTGGTAGTCGGCGAGCTGGCTTTTCAGCTCATCCACTTCCAGTTCGGCGGCTTCGGCGCGCGCCTCGTTATCTTCCTGCCGTTCGGCGGCTTCCGCCACCACTTCGTTTTGCTCTTCGAGACGGATCTGCAGCTCGTCGAGATCCGCTTCATAGCGCTCAATTTTTTCCTGCTGACGGAGCGCGGTTTGCACCAGATTCAGGTGATCGCTCGCGGCCTGATAGTCGGCCTCAAGATCCCCTTCCGCGCCGTTGTGCTCGGCAAGTTCGCGCGCCATATCGACATGTTTATACTGCTCAGCCGCAAGCTGTTTACGCGAGGCGTAAAGTTCACGACGGAACTCCAGCGCCTTGTCCAGGTGAATGCGACGCTCGTTGGCGTGGCGCATGTAGTCCGCCGCCACATAGTTGGTGGCTTCGCTGATCAGGTGCTTAAACAGATCGCGGTCAGACTGGGTGACGCGGATCGCTTCCAGGGTCATGCGGTTTTCACGCAGCGCCGCTTCCATATCCTGGAATGCCTTGCGCACACCGCTGTTTTCCGGCAGCAGGTAGTCGCGTAAAGAGCGGGTGATGGCGCTGGAGATGCCGCCGTACAGCGACGCTTCAATCAGGCGATAGAATTTACTGCGGTCGGAAGCCGAGCGCAGACGACGGGCAATGATGCCCAAATCAAACATCAACGAATGGTAATCAGTTATGGAGTTGAACTGCTTAAACTGTACGCCTTCCATTTCATCGAGCTTGTCTTTCAGCTCGTTGAGCGTGAGCACGCGCGCCTGACGTTCGTTGAGGGTTTCCGTCACCAGTTGCGTCGGCTGAACCGACATCGGCAGTCCCTGAATGGCAAAGGGTTTAATGTCAACTTTCCGGTCGCGACCGGCGACCTGTTGCAGACGCACGCCGACCACCACCCGCTGGTGGCGTGAGTTGATGGTATCGAGCATCGAATAACACACGCCCGCCTTCAGCTTACCGTGCAGGCCTTTATCGCGTGACCCGCTGGTCGCCCCCGCTTCGGTTGTGTTACGGAAGTGCAACAGGGTTAAGTCCGGGATCAACGCCGTGACGAAGGCCGCCATGGTGGTCGATTTCCCCGCCCCGTTACCGCCGGAAAGCGTGGTGACTAATTCATCAAGGTCAAAGGTACGGGCAAAGAAACCGTTCCAGTTAATCAGCGTAAGTGAGCGAAATTTACCGCGTTCAATCATTATTCTTCTTCTCCACTGTCCGGCTGATTCTCTTCGGTCTCATCGTTGAGCTGTAAGTGGTTTTCGACCGGCATCGCCTCTCCGTCGCGAATTAAGCGGCGCTGGGCTTCGCGCGGGTCGTCGCCAGTACGAACATCCGCGCCAAAGCGGAATACCGATTCCGTAATGCGGAATTTGCTGCTGTCGTGCCCCATAAACCATACCATGCCTAAGCGACGCAGACGGTTTAAGGACGAGCGCATTTTTTCCTGCAGCTTTTGCCGGTCCACGTCGGAGCCGGTTGAGCGGTTATTCACCAGCTTCAACAGTTTAGCTTCGTCGGCCAACGTTAACAGTTCGTCGTACAGCTCCTGTTGGGTGAAAATCCCTTCATTCGCCAGCCGCTCCGGGCTGAGATAGAGGTAGCAGAGGATTTTCCCGACCATCATATCCAGTTCGGAAAGAACAGAACGCGGGATCAGCGTCGTGGAACGCGGACGCAGGTAGAAAAACCCTTCCGGCGCGCGGATCAGCTCGACGTTATAGCGGCTGTAAAACTCTTCCAGATAGTCCTGAAAATCCATCAAAAAGGCATGATTATCCAGTTCGTCCAGTCCAATATGACGGCCTGAGCGTAACGCGCTGTCCAGCGCCGGAAATAACGGATTCGCCAGCGCCTGCGCCAGCTTAACCGGCATCACTTGTTCAATATTTGTCAATGACATGCGCCTGTACCTTGGCTCCGTAATCATTAATCGGCTGCCATTTGGCTGGCAGTCCGGTGAAGTCTGCTTGCGCTACGCCAAGACGTACCGCCTGATCGATAACAATACGCGCCACGTCGAAATGACGCGCACGCGGGTACTGCGACAGATATTCGCGTACCACGAGACCGAGATCCAGCGGCGTCTCTTTGGTTTTGTAGACAGCCAACTGTTCTTCGATGATCGCCGCCAGTTGCTCGCGGATCTCGTTAAATTCTTCGTACTCTAAATCCGGTGGAAGTTCCCCAGTCACCTCTTCGTCGCGCAGCGCCATTTCCTCGTCACGCATATCCAGCAGACGATCGGCGTTCGCATAGGTCAGCGCCCACGGCTCGTCGAAATAGGTCTGGACAGACTGGCGCAGACGTTGGGCAAAAACGCGATTTTTATCCATGTCGATAGCGGTACGGATAAATTTATGCACGTGGCGGTCATAGCCGATCCACAGATCGATAGACTGCTGACCCCAACTGATAATACGGTCAAGCTTACTTTGCAGATCAAATACCAGACGATCGACGAAATGCAGATCGTCATGCGCCAGCGTCGCATCCTGGATGCGCAGCAGGTTGGCCTGCAGCTTATCACCCGCCGCCTCCAGCGTATCCTGCAGTTCGCGCAGGGTGCCCGACGTTTCCGAGAGCAAGAGTTCGCAGCTGGAAATTGCCGCCCGCCAGTCTTTATTCAGCAGTTGCGCGATGTCGTCTTTTACCTGCTGTTGCTGCTCATCCATGATGCGCTGAGTGAGATCGATGCTGTCGAAAATTTCCGCCACCGAATATTTCAGCGGCGCATAGACGTTACGGTGCCAGTGGAACTCGTCGCCGCCTTCATCTGCGGCATCCGCTGCGCGCTTCAGTTCCCCTGCGACGATCGACAACTGCATTGACAGACGCAGCGTGGAGAACTCGCGCTGGCGGATATAATAATCGGTAATCCCGATGCCAAGCGGGGTAAGACGGTAAATGGCGTTCCCTTCCGCCTGCTCGCTGGTAAAGCGGTTCAGCAGACGTTGACGCACCATGTCGTTGATCGCATTGTTCGCGCGTACGCCAATGGTTTCGCTGGTTTGCTCAAACGCATCACTGACATGGCGAAACGCATCCACCAGTTCGCCTTCACTCATCTCGCCGTCGAGTCGCTCACCGTTCAGCGTGGCCACGGCCAACAGAAACGAAAGTCGGTCTACCGGCAGCGAGATAGAAAAATCATTTTTTCTGGCCCAGGCAACCAGTTCGGGGACTGTCTGGGAAAATTCACTCATAGGTTATCCTTGCATCTGCGGGTAAAGCCTCATGGGACAGGCGTTTCAGCGCGGTGACGTGTATATACCGGCCAAGGCTTATCCAGGGTTCCTGACGGCAATAACGCGTTTCAAGTTCAAGCAGCATCTCATAGCAGTCCCGCTGCTGGTGCTTTTCACGCAGATAATCATGAAAGACGCGCACCCCGGTTTTTCCGGTAATTTGCCAGCCAATCTGTTCCAGCCACTGATAAACCTGCCCTGGCTCACGGGGATAGTCCGGTGAAAGCGTGCGCTTTTTACGCTTTGGCATCCCCACCTGCACGTAATCGAAATTCCCGGCCACCATATTGTGCATCAACAGGCCGTTGGCATTGTAGAACATTAACGACAGTGCGCCACCGGGGCGCAATACCGACCACAGCGTCTCTAATACGCAGACCGGTTCTGCAACCCATTCCAGCACCGCATGAAACAATATCAGATCAACCGGGCTTTCCAAATGCGAAGCTACGTCCTGAGCGGCGCATTGTATAAAATGCATGTTATCGCTCACACCTTTTGCGTCCGCCGCCTGCTGCGCGCGGGCGATCATTTCCGCGGAAAGGTCACATAAGGTGACGTGGTGGCCCCGCTCTGCCATTTTGATCGCGGTCTGGCCTTCGCCGCCGCCGGCATCCAGCACGCGCAGTTTTTGCGTACCGTATTGCGCCAGCAGGCCATCGAGATCCTGCCAGAGGATCGCCTGGCGCAACTGGCCTTTGGTGGTGCCGTAAATGTTACGGGAAAACTTTTCCGCGATGTCATCAAAATTGCGATCCCGCATCGGGCTCTCCACTGACGGCTTGGGGTTCTTAATCAAAACCGCTATTTTGTCACACCCGAGCGGAGAATGAACCTGTCTGGTGTAATATCCTGATTATTCTTCTGCCGTATGGTTAAAAAAGGAACCAAAAAGAATGCTTTTTACACTAAAGAAAGTGATTGGCGGCATGCTGCTGCCTCTCCCTTTCCTGTTGTTAGCGATCGGCGCAGGGTTGATGTTGCTGTGGTTTAGCCGTTTTCAGAAAACCGGGAAGGTGATGATCAGCGCAGGCTGGCTGGCGCTGTTTCTGCTTAGCCTGCAGCCCGTTGCGGACGGACTGCTTCGGCCGATAGAAAGCCGGTATACCACCTGGCAGGAGACACGAAAAGTGGACTACATCGTCGTGCTGGGCGGCGGCTATACCTGGAATCCCGAGTGGGCGCCCAGCTCCAACCTGATCAGTAACAGCCTGCCGCGCCTTAATGAGGGCATTCGCTTATGGCGGGCGAATCCGGGTTCGAAGCTGATCTTTACCGGCGCGCCCGCGCTGACTAATCCGGTCAGTACCGCGGAAGCCGGCGCGCGCGTCGCCGAATCGTTAGGCGTGCCTCGCGCAGATATTATTACCCTGGAGCAGCCGAAAGATACTGAAGAAGAAGCGCTGGCGGTGAAGCGGGCCATTGGCAACGCGCCGTTCCTGTTAGTGACGTCCGCCTCGCACCTGCCGCGGGCGATGATTTTCTTTCAACGCGTCGGGCTGGATCCGCTGCCTGCCCCGGCAAATCAGTTGGCAATTGATTCACCGCTGAATCCGTGGGAATACGCGCTCCCCTCGCCGGTCTGGCTGATGCACAGCGATCGCGTGGGTTATGAGACGCTGGGGCGTATTTGGCAGTGGCTGAAAGGACTGTCAGGCGAGCCAGGGCAGGAGTGATTTCGCCGCAAGATCGACGTTAGCGCGGCTAAAGCGCCCGGTATTGACCAACTGGGCCACTTCGTCCCATAAGACATAAAGCCAGCGCCGACAGATAAACGACTCTGCCACAGGCGCGCGGCGCAGGTAATGCCAGAGCAGATCTTCCGCCAGCGCGTTATCCATCAGACGGAACAGTTCATATTCCCGCGGCGCCCAGAGCATAATGCCCGGCCCCACCATCGCCAGAAGCTGATCGCTTCTGGCATCTTTTAACATACTGCGCAGGCTGAAATTGCCATGCACCAGCACGCAATTATCATTGAACCCCTCGAATAACGCAGGGAGGCATTCCCGCGTTCGAAACAGGATCCTTTTGTCCTGCATCGTCAGCCCGGTGTTGTTGAACTGATTGAGCGTGCTCCATAGCACTTCAACACGCTGGCGATACCACGAGGGCCAGATGTTTTCCTGGGTATTATCCACCGCGCCGACGCAGCCCCGGCTGTCCTGACGATGCCAGGCGAGCAGACCTTCGACGATCTGATCTTTAAGCTGCTCCCAACGCTCCGGGGTGCGCGCTGGCGCTTCCACAGACACGCCCCGCAGGCGTTCCAGCAGCAACACGTCGGGGCCGGGGTGCTCGTCGTGGGTCATTACGCCATACACGACCGGCATCCGGACGGTACCGCTGCGCGCCAGCATAGTGATTTTCCACGCCAGCTGCTGCGCGACGCCGGGAGTGGTGAAACTTCTGGCCATCAGCGGCATCGGATTGCCATGGCTGTCATACAGTGACCACAGCGCCGTATCGGCTTTTTCATTCACGCATTCAATACGGCTCAGTTTTTCGCCCAGTAAATGGCTTAATTCGGCACGCAGCTGTTCCATTCAGTTTACCCTTATAAACGCTACTGCTTTTATAATGAGCGCCAGAGGGGCAGATGTCACCCGGATGAGATCAATTGTTGACAAGAAAATGTGAGGAAAATCGTAACGGTACGACGCGCCGCCCAGGATCGGACGACGCGTCGTAAGGGAACATTAACGCATTTCGGCGCGGACGCGCTCAAGATCTTCGGCGGTATCCACCCCGGTACCGGGAACTTCTTTCGCCACCGCGACGTGGATCTTTTCGCCGTACCACAGCACACGGAGCTGCTCCAGCATCTCGATGTTCTCCAGCGGGCTGGGCTGCCAGCTCACGTAACGGCGAATGAAACCGGCACGGTAGCCGTAAATCCCCAGATGGCGCAGGAAGGTATCGCCAACGGTTTCCAGGCTTTTGGCGAATCGGTCACGATCCCATGGGATTGTCGCGCGCGAGAAGTAAAGCGCATAGCCTTCCGCATCCAGCACAACTTTGACCGCGTTGGGATTAAAGGCTTCTTCCGCGCCGTGGATCGGTGCCGCCAGCGTAGCCATGCCGACCTGACGCTGCGCCAGGTTTTCTGCGACCTGACGAATAATGACCGCCGGGATCATCGGCTCGTCACCCTGAACGTTAACAATCACGGTGTCATCGCTAAACCCGCACTTCTCGACGACTTCCGCCAGACGTTCCGTGCCAGACTGGTGGTCAGCGCGGGTCATGCAGACTTCGCCGCCCGCAGCCTCAACGGCGCGCGCGACATCGTCGTGATCGGTTGCGACGATAATACGCTCGGCGCCGGATTCACGGGCGCGCTCCAGGACGTGCACTATCATCGGCTTGCCATTAATGTCCAGCAGCGGTTTGCCAGGCAGGCGCGTTGACGCATAGCGCGCGGGGATGATGACCACGAAACTCATGATTTCCCCTCGTCAGCCGCCAGCACGCGGGCTTCTGTTTCCAGCAGGACGGGAATGCCGTCACGCAGGGGAAACGCAAGGTTATCCAGTTTGCAGATCAGTTCTTGTTTTTCCTGGTTAAACCAGAGTTTCCCGTTACAAACCGGGCAGGCGATGATTTCAAGCAGACGATGATCCATAGTTCCTCCAGATGGACCGGACAGTGAATCGGTAAATCTTATCATAATCGTTCACGCGTCTGCGTCTAATTCCCAGCCCTGCCGACATTCCGTGAACAGTCCCGGCGGGCAGTGGCCTAACGTCACGCGCGTGGCCTGCTGCCAGCGGGCAAAATCGCCAATCGCCTGTTTTAAGCCGTTCTGTAGCGAAATCCCGGACGTGACGCCCTTTTCCAGGTGCAGCGAAATGATCTCCAGCACCGCTGTTCTACGGTGCATTTTGGCGTCCATCCGACCAACCAGCTGTCCCCGGTGAAGCAACGGCAGGACAAAATAACCAAACTGCCGTTTCGGCGCGGGGGTGTAGCATTCCAGCCGATAACTGAAACCGAAGAGTTGTTCCGCGCGTTTACGATCCCAGACCACCGGGTCAAACGGCGACAGAACCGCACTGTGCGTCGCGCTCAACTTTTTTGCCTGCGCCTGTTCAAGCAGCGGCAGGAGCTCTGCGTGTAGCCACAGCGTACCGAGCGTGTCGACTTCAACGGGAATAATTTGCTGTTGCTCCGCGCGCGTCTCTCGCCAGCGCTGTAGATCGGGTCGCTTTAGCCGATAGTAATCCGCCAGCCATTGCTCGCGAAAAATGCCGAGGCTGCGGGCGCTGTTGTCCAGCATGAACAGCTCAGCCTGGGCGCGCGGTAGCAGGTCGCGCTCATCATCCCAGTGCGGCATCACGCGATGGGTTAAATCATAAACGCGCTGAAAGTTGCGCCGTTCAACCACCATCAGTTTCCCGGCGGTGAACAGCCCTTCCAGGTGGCGCTTATGCGGCTTCCACTCCCACCATCCGCTGGTTCCCTTACGTGGATGCGCAAAATCCGCCGACCGCACCGGGCCGTTATGCTGAATATGCTGTATGAGTTGTTCAATTTCCCCGGCATGGTCGTTCATCCACGCCGCTTTGTACTTCCAGCCCATGTTTTCCGGGGTCAACATCCGGTGACGTATGAGCTTAAAGTCGCTGCGCGGCAAAAAGCAGGCTTCGTGCGCCCAGTACTCCATTAGCTCGCCGCGAGTCAGCGCGGCGTCAAGCCACTGCGAGGGATAATCCCCCAGACGGCTGAACAACACCAGATAAGGGCTGCGCGCGACAATATTGATGGTGTCGATTTGCAACAGCGACATGCGGGTTATGGTCGCGAGAATATCGGACTCGCGGGCTCGACGGCGTGGCTTGCGCAGTAAGCCCTGTGCAGCGAGGTGGAGAAGACGGGCCTCTTTAAGAGAAAGGGACGGCAACGACATTGATGACTCCATCATTCATTCGCTGCCCTCGTGTCAGAATGCTAACGCGCCAGCGAGATCAGCTTTTCAAGTAACGCTTCAGGTTTGTTCCCCGACAAATGCGCATCGACAGGGAGATACCACCAGTTGTCTTCAGCAAACGCGCGACACTTCACGGCATCTTTTTCCGTCATGATCAGCGTTTGCCCTGCATTCAGCAATGCCTGTACGTCACGCGCGCGCAACGCCTGGTGATCCGCCAGTGCGACACACTTTTGCGGCTGCACGCCGCAGGCTTCAAGCGTGGCGAAAAAACGTGGCGGATGACCAATGCCTGCCATCGCAACGACATTGTGTAACTGCGCGACGTTACGCCGCTCGCCAGTGCGCAAATTTACCGCCAGCCCCGGCTCCAGACGCATTGGAATTTCTCCCGGCTGCGGCACACCGCCATTAACAATCATCGCATCAACGGTTTTCAGACGGCCTGCACGTTCACGCATCGGCCCTGCCGGTAACCACCAGCCGTTACCGAAGCGGCGAACGCCGTCAATCACCACGATCTCAACATCGCGCGCCAGACGATAGTGCTGCAAACCATCGTCAGTCACGATAATCTGGACGTCATGCTGCGCCAGTATCGCCTGAACCGCCTCCGGGCGATGAGGCGATACGGCAACCGGCGCCCCGGTACGCTGATATATCAGCACGGGTTCATCACCCGCCTCGGCCGTAGTGGTTTCAGCGCTCAACAACAGGGGATAGGCAGCCGCTTTGCCACCGTAGCCTCGCGAAACAACACCAACGCGCAGTCCACGTCGCTGAAGCTGCTCCACCAGCCAGATCACCACCGGCGTTTTGCCGTTACCGCCTGCCGTCAGGTTTCCCACCACAACAACCGGCACCGGGGCGCGCCAGGCGCGTTTGATGCCCAGCCGATAGCACAGACGAATCGCCCCGCTCACCAGGCCATACAGCCAGGAGAGCGGCAGGAGTAGCCGCCACAGAGGCGATTCACCGGACCAGATGCGTGCGATCATTGACCAAACTGCATTTTGTGTAGCTGCGCATAGACGCCATGGTGCGCCAGCAGTTCGCTATGCGTCCCGCGTTCTACGATCACGCCGTCTTCCACCACCACAATTTCATCAGCCTGTTCAATGGTAGAAAGGCGATGCGCAATCACCAGCGATGTGCGGTTTTTCTGCAACTCGTCCAGCGCCGCCTGGATGGCGCGCTCAGATTCGGTATCAAGCGCCGACGTCGCTTCATCCAGAATCAGGATTGGGCTGTCACGCAACAGCGCGCGCGCAATGGCGATACGCTGACGTTGACCGCCGGAGAGCAGCACGCCGTTTTCTCCGATGATGGTATCGAGGCCATTATCCATCTTATTGATGAAATCCATTGCGTAAGCCATGCGAGCAGCCTCTTCGATCTGCTCACGGGTGTAATGCTCGTTACGCGCATAGGCAATATTGTTGGCTACCGTATCGTTGAACAGATGCACATTCTGCGACACCAGCGCAACCTGATTACGCAGGGACGCCAGCGTATAGTCACGCAGATCGTGACCATCCATCAGGATTTCGCCTTCATCGATGTCGTAGAAACGCGTAATCAGACTGGCGATCGTCGACTTACCGGAGCCAGAGCGCCCCACCAGCGCGACCGTCTTACCCGCCGGAATTTTCAGGTTGATGTTGCGCAGCGCAGGCACTTCGCGTCCCGGATAGGTAAAGGTAACATTGCGGAATTCCAGATCGCCGCTGGCGCGTTCAATAACGCGTTTACCGTCATCTTTTTCCTGTTCGCTGTCGAGAATCGCAAACAGAGTCTGACACGCCGCCATACCGCGCTGGAACTGGGCGTTGACGTTAGTCAGAGATTTCAGCGGACGCATCAGGGCGATCATTGCCGAAAAGACAACGGTAATGGTCCCCGCCGTCAGGCTCTCCATAACGCTCGGGAAGCTAGCCGCATACAACACAAACGCCAGCGCCAGCGAGGCGATAAGCTGGATGATGGGGTCAGAAATAGACGACGCGGAGACCATTTTCATCCCCTGCAGACGCATTTTGTTGCTCACCTTATCAAAGCGTTTGGTCTCGACCTCCTGGCCGCCAAAGATCAGGACTTCTTTGTGTCCCTTCAGCATTTGCTCGGCGCTGGTCGTGACCTGCCCCATCGTGTTCTGCATGTTTTTACTGATGGCGCGAAAACGCTTTGATACCACGCGGATCGCAATCGACACAATCGGCGCCAGCACCACGAGGATAATCGACAGTTGCCAGCTGTAATAGAACATCATGGCAAACAGGCCGATTATCGACGCGCCTTCGCGCACAACGGTAATCAACGCGCTGGAGGACGAGGAAGCCACTTGTTCAGAATCATAGGTGATGCGGGAGAGCAGTGTCCCGGTAGATTGCTTATCGAAGAAGGCGACGGGCATCCCCATCATATGACCAAACAAACGGCGACGCATGGTCATCACCACTTTGCCCGATACCCAGGAGATGCAGTAACTGGAGATATAGCTGGTAATACCACGTAATATCATCAGCCCAATGACCACCAGCGGCATCCAGAGCAGCACTGAGCGATCGGTTTTACCAAAACCTTCATCAAGTAAAGGTTTGAGGAGCGATAACATGAAGGTATCGCTGGCCGCGTTGAGGATTAACGCCACACCCGCCACGATCAGACCCGCTTTGAAAGGCGCAATGGTAGGCCACAGTCGGCGAAACGTCTGCCACGTAGAGAGATCTTTATCGTTATGCATTCAAAAAACCAGCATTTGTTGAAATAGCCGCATATTCTACCCGTTATCGTCTGACACGCCAAACCACTGATGATACCAACGCGGTAAAATTTGCTCCCGTAGGCTGCTTATGCGCCAGCCCTGTGCGGAGAAATCCAGCGAAATTTGCCCCTGATGCGGGGTATCGCGCCACTGGTACCCCTGCTGCTGATAACGCTGTCTGACCTTCCATGACGGTAACCGCCAGGCGTTATAACGCGATGCCGAGGCCAGCGCCATCTCGCCATTAACCCGCTGTATGAGTGCCAGCGAAGAGGACGTATTGCTGCCATGATGCGGCACCTGAATAATCGTAGCCGACAGATGCTGCCAGTAATGACTCAGCATCCGTTGCTCAGCTGGCGTCTCTATGTCGCCCGTCAACAGTAGGCTGTGGCGACCATCGTCGATCTTCACCACACAGGAGTGATTATTGCCCTTGCCGCGATCGCCTTTTAACGGCCAGTGCGCGCTGAAACGCAATCCCTGCCAGTACCAGACCTCACCGCGATAACACGGTAAATGATTTCGCCAGCCTAACGGACTGCGGACCCATAGCCCGGGCCAGGCGCTCAGCATAGAGTCTAGCCCACCCCGGTGATCAAGATGTTCATGGCTGAGAATAATCCCTTCTGGCTCCAGATGATGCCAGCGTAGCCACGGAATAATAATGTGTTGCGCGCTGTCCCCTTCAGGCCAGGCCAGCCCGGTGTCGTACAACAGCGCTTTGCCGTTACGCGCGATAACTACCGACAATCCTTGTCCAACATCCAGCATATGCGCCTGCCACGTATCGGTACGCGGCGGGCTCCAGAAAGGCCAACTGAGCAGGGCAAGCGTTGCCAGGCAGAGTCCGGGTAACACCCGTAAGGCATTAAACCGCCAGCCAACAAGCACCAGCCAGGGAGCGAAAACCAGCCACTGCCAGCGCGCATCTACCGCTATCCATCCTTTCGGCAATTGGGTTAACGCCCAGAACACGGCGGCAAGCGAGCGATCGGCCAGATACCACAGTACAGACTCAACCACTAACGGCCCGCTGACGTGCGCCACCATTCCTGCGAGGATCAGCGGTACGCTAATAAACGTTACCAGCGGCACGGCGAATAAATTCGCCGCAAAAGAGGTCAGGCTAAGGCCGTGAAACAACGCGATTTGCAGCGGCAAAAGCAACAGCGTCATCCCCAACTGTAAATGGGCCAGCTCGACCAATAAACGCCCTGCCCGCGGTAACGTCCACTCCGGACAGGGAAACCATTGATACCAGAACAGCAGGGCCGCAACGGCGAAAGCGGAAAGCCACAGGCTCTGGGAGAGCACCGCCAACGGATCGCAAATAACAATCGCCGCCAGACAGCTGCACCAGACGGCCCATCCGCTCCACTGCCGTCCACTCAGCTTTAGCGCCGTCCAGACAAATAGCGCAATGATCGTACGCAGCGCGGGTGGCTGAAGACCGGTTAGCCAGGCGTAGAATATGGCGCCGAGCAGCCCGCCGATAAGCGGATGCTGCCAGTGGATCCAGCGCACCGGCAGCAGAAACTGAACGCCACGAAGCAATCCACTGACGAGCAGAGCCATTAAGGCAATATGCAGCCCGGAAATCGCCATCAGATGGGCGGTGCCGGTATCGCGAAGGATGTTTTTCACCTCTTTCGTGATCGCCAGACGTTCCCCCATCCCCAGACCGACTATCACCTGCTGCCACGGATACTCCGCCAGCCTGGCTTTCAGTGATGCGAGATATCTGGCTCGCCAACTGCATTCCCCGTCCAGGATTTTTGCCTGCAGAAAACGGCCTGTGAGCGGTTGATGCTGTGCCAGGGCGTAGCGCTGGCTGTCAAATCCCCCGTCATTTAACTGCCCGTGAACAGCCTTGATCCTAATCGTCATCGCCCAGTGCTGCCCTGCACAGGGTTCGGAAGGCAAATACTGCCCATAAAGAACGATACCCACCGCAGGAAAAAGACGATGCCCTGCCAGATGAGTGATACGTCCGGCGTGTGTCGTGATGTTATCCGTCGCGGTCAGCTCGATAATGGCGTCCTGATTTTTTACCGGCAGCGTGTTTCCGGCCCAAAGCGACTGTTTAGCCGCGAAAACGCCCCACAGAAAAAACAACAGAACCAGCCCGGCAAGCTGCATCCATTTGCCGGAGAAAAGCGTTAGCGAACAGGCCAGCGCGAAAAGACTGACAAGCCAAAGCGTATCAGGCAAAGCCGGTAAGAAAAGCAAAGGGAAAATACCGCATAGCGCGCACAGGCTGACCGTCGTGATTTTCATGAACACCTCCGTGTGAGCGGAAGTGTGCAGGTTAGCCAACAGTCTGTCAGGCGGTAATGGCAGGCTTTACGATGCGGTTTCCAGCGTTTTTATCACCGTGTTGTAAACCGCCAAATTTATTGCGGGGCGTCTTCCTGAATAGAGCGTCAGAAATGAAAAAAGCACCAGAAAGGTGCTTTTTCGCAGGTTACGTTTTGAGGAAACTTAACCGTAAATATTGGCGCGATCGCGCAGTTCTTTACCTGGCTTAAAGTGCGGAACGTATTTTCCTTCCAGCTCGACTTTATCGCCAGTCTTCGGGTTACGCCCGGTTCGTGGTGCGCGATAGTGCAAAGAGAAGCTGCCGAAACCGCGGATTTCAATACGCTCGCCCTGCGCAAGAGTCGAGGCCATATGTTCCAGCATCTCTTTAACTGCATCTTCAACCGCTTTTGCGGGAATATGAGATTGCTGGGTTGCAAGTCTTTCAATCAATTCTGACTTGGTCATGATTCCTCCGGTTCCTATAAGGCATATAAGCGCTGCTGTTGCATTGATTAAGGGCGGCCGTAGCCGCCCTTTGTCATTGATTACAGAACGAATCCTGTAATCTGTCAAGTAATCTCATCTGACTTCGCGATGAAACATCCCGAAGTTTCAAAGAATTACTCGCCTTTAGCTGCTTTGAATGCTTCAGCCATTGCGTTGTTAGAGAAGTTTGCA
This sequence comes from Citrobacter sp. Cs237, assembly GCF_030332325.1. Lineage (NCBI taxonomy): Bacteria > Pseudomonadati > Pseudomonadota > Gammaproteobacteria > Enterobacterales > Enterobacteriaceae > Citrobacter > Citrobacter sp. Cs237. The sequence goes on from NZ_JAOWIB010000109.1 coordinate 541,719, forward strand.
TCTTCCTGTTTGTTAACAGTTGCGATGGCATCTTTCTCATCAGCTTCGTCTTTCGCACGAACAGACAGGCTGATTGCACGGTTCTTACGGTCAACGCCGGTGAATTTCGCTTCAACGTCGTCGCCTACGCTCAGAACCAGTGTTGCATCTTCAACGCGGTCACGGGAAGCTTCAGATGCGCGCAGGTAACCTTCAACGCCGTCAGCCAGTTCTACGGTTGCGCCTTTCGCGTCAACTGCAGTCACTTTACCGTTTACGATTGCGCCTTTCTTGTTCAGTGCAACCCAGTTGTTGAACGGATCTTCTGCCAGCTGTTTAACGCCCAGAGAGATACGCTCGCGCTCTGCGTCAACCTGCAGAACAACGGCTGCGATTTCGTCGCCTTTTTTGTATTCACGTACTGCTTCTTCGCCTGCAACGTTCCAGGAGATGTCAGACAGGTGAACCAGGCCGTCGATGCCGCCGTCCAGGCCGATGAAGATACCGAAGTCAGTGATAGACTTGATTTTACCTTCAACACGGTCGCCCTTGTTGTGGGTTTCCGCAAACTGCTGCCACGGGTTAGATTTGCACTGCTTCAGACCCAGGGAGATACGACGACGTTCTTCGTCGATATCCAGAACCATCACTTCCACTACGTCGCCAACGTTAACAACTTTGGACGGGTGGATGTTTTTGTTGGTCCAGTCCATTTCGGAAACGTGTACCAGGCCTTCAACGCCTTCTTCGATTTCAACGAAGCAACCGTAGTCGGTCAGGTTGGTCACGCGACCGGTCAGTTTGGTACCTTCCGGGTAACGCTTAGCGATAGCAACCCACGGATCTTCGCCCAGCTGTTTCAGGCCCAAGGATACACGGGTACGCTCGCGGTCGAACTTCAGCACTTTAACAGTGATTTCGTCGCCAACGTTTACGATTTCGCTCGGATGCTTAACGCGTTTCCAGGCCATATCGGTGATGTGCAGCAGGCCGTCAACGCCACCCAGATCAACGAATGCACCGTAGTCAGTGAGGTTCTTAACGATACCTTTAACTTCCATGCCTTCCTGCAGGTTTTCCAGCAGCTGATCGCGCTCTGCGCTGTTTTCGGATTCGATAACGGCACGACGAGAAACAACAACGTTGTTGCGCTTCTGATCCAGCTTGATGACTTTGAACTCAAGCTCTTTGCCTTCCAGGTGCAGCGTGTCGCGCACTGGACGAACGTCTACCAGGGAACCTGGCAGGAACGCACGAATACCGTTCAGCTCAACAGTGAAGCCGCCCTTAACTTTGCCGTTGATAACACCGGTAACAGTTTCAGCATCTTCGTAAGCTTTTTCCAGCGTGATCCATGCTTCGTGACGTTTAGCTTTCTCACGGGACAGCAGGGTTTCACCGAAGCCGTCTTCTACTGCATCCAGAGCAACGTCAACTTCGTCACCCACCTGGATTTCCAGCTCGCCCTGGGCGTTTTTGAACTGCTCAGCCGGGATGGCGGACTCAGATTTCAGACCAGCGTCAACCAGTACTACGTCTTTGTCGATAGCAACAACAACACCGCGAACGATGGAACCCGGACGGGTTTCGATTTCTTTTAAGGATTCTTCAAACAGTTGAGCAAAAGATTCAGTCATGTTTAATCTTCAGGTTTCATATTTAACGTCCATCTGACTCCATGCCGGATGGGGTTGTTTAACATACCCGCTGTCATTCCATTGCAACGGGGGTACTGCAAATTCGGTCGCTTTTAAGCGAGTGCCAGTTTTTGGCGCGCGTATTGTAGCGCTTTTTCAATCACTTGCTCAATGCTTAATCGGGTTGAATCTAAAACTAAAGCATCAGCAGCGGGAACTAACGGCGCTACAGCACGGTTTCGGTCGCGATCGTCGCGTTCTTTGATCTCGGCCAAAAGGCGTTCAAAGTTAACACTAAAGCCCTTTTCCTGCAACTGTAGCATACGGCGATGCGCACGTTCTTCAGAGGAGGCGTCAAGGAAGATTTTCACCGGCGCGTCAGGAAAAACCACCGTCCCCATATCCCGTCCGTCCGCGATCAGGCCAGGCAACTCACGGAAGGCGCGTTGACGACGCAACAGCGCTTCACGTACGCGTGGAAAGGCGGCGACCTGTGACGCAGCGTTCGCCACTTCCTGCGTGCGAATTTCACCACTCACATCTTCGCCTTCGAGAATCACTTCCAGATTTCCGTTGGTTGAGACAAAGCGCACATCAAGATGGGTCGCCAACGGAACCAGCGCATCTTCAGAGGCGACATCGACATGATGATGCAGCGCCGCCAGCGCTAACACGCGATAGATAGCACCAGAGTCCAGCAGATGCCATTGCAATGCTTCCGCCATTGCCTTGCACAAGGTGCCCTTTCCTGCACCACTTGGGCCATCAATGGTAATTACCGGGGCAATTGCCGTCATCTTTCTCTCCTTAAACAGGCACACCGTTAACGTAAACGCCGCGCATTATACGCGCCAACGCCCACAATCGTTAACGTTGTGTGCAAAAACCCGAATCGTCTGTATTCAGATGAAGAATAATTGCGCAATTATAGCGGGCTGGCGCATAACCAGCCCAAAAGATGACAATGTTTTACTTTTTGTCGGCGGCAATACGGTCGCGCATGTGCTGAGCGCGATCGGCTGAGGCGGGGTGGGAGTCCATCAATGATTTCGCATGCCCCGCGTCCATGGTGGCGAATTTATCGAATGCGGTGACCAGTCCCTGGGTATTTATGCCGCGTTTCTTCAGCAGGTCATAGGAGAAATCATCAGCATCCGATTCCTGGCTGCGGGAGAACGAAGAGTTGATTACCCCTTCGGCCAGGTCGCCGAGTTGAGATTGCGACAGTTTGGACGCCACTCCGCTGGTAGCGGAGAGGGCGTCACGGGCCGCCAACGTTGCATAGGCCGTTTGCATGGCTTTACGGGAATGCCCTAACGAGACGTGGCCTAACTCATGCCCCAGAACGCCTTCGATTTCGTTATCGGTCATCAGATCCATCAGGCCTGAATAGACGCGAACACAGCCGTTGGCCATTGCCCATGCGTTGATCTCACGGGTCATATATACCTTGTAAGATACCGGCGTGCCGTCAATGTTATTGCCCAGCGCTTTCGCGATTTTATTTAGCCGCTTCGTGTATTTGCTCTTAGAACCCGCCACTTTATTTTCACTGTCCATCTGTTTGCAGGACTCAGCAGACAGCGCTTTGACGTCCGCATCCGAAAGCGTCGCCGCTTTGTAAGCAGCGACGCCGGAACTGGCGAGTAAATCGCCGTTGACGCCATTTTTACAGCCAGCCATTAACGTAGCGGAAATCGCCACCGCCAGCAGCAATGATTTATTTTTCATGCTAATCTTCCAATGATATTTATAATAAAAAGATATAAATCAAGAGGTTAAATCGAGAGGAAGGTAGCATTAGCGATAAGGGTAAATAAAGTACGAAAGCGGACGCAAGCGCGCCAGCACAAAGGCTGGCGCGAAAGATAATCAGGCGGGAGTGCTAATACGCGCCAACTGCTCGAAATAATCCGGGAAGGTTTTAGCGGTACATTTCGGATCAAGAATGGTCACCGGCGTGTCGGATAACGCCACCAGCGAAAAACACATCGCCATACGGTGATCGTTATAGGTGCCAATTTCAGCAAACTGTAATTTCGCTGGCGGGGTGATGCGAATATAGTCGCGCCCCTCTTCCACTTCCGCCCCTACTTTACGCAACTCGGTCGCCATCGCAAACAGACGGTCGGTCTCTTTGACGCGCCAGTTATAGATGTTACGAAGCGTGGTCGTACCTTTAGCAAACAGCGCCGCCGTCGCAATGGTCATTGCCGCATCGGGAATGTGGTTCATGTCCATATCAACGGCATTTAGCTCACCGCGAGTACAGGCAATAAAATCATCGCCCCAGGTCAGTGTCGCCCCCATTTTTTCCAGCACATCCGCGAAGCGAATGTCCCCCTGCATACTTTTGCGGCCAATACCGGTCACCTTTACCGTCCCGCCTTTAATGGCTCCCGCGGCAAGGAAATAAGAGGCGGATGAAGCATCGCCTTCGACCAGGTAAACACCGGGAGACTGGTATTGCTGACGGCCCTTCACGACAAAACGCTGATAGTGATGGTTTTCAATTTCCACGCCGAAGGTTTTCATCAGATTTAACGTAATGTCGATATACGGCTTCGACACCAGCTCGCCTTTAATGCTGATAATGGTTTCCTGCGACGCCAGAGGGGCCGTCATTAACAGTGCGGTCAAAAACTGGCTGGAAACGCTGCCATCAACCTCAACCTGACCGCCGGTAAAGCCACCGCGCAGACGAAGCGGCGGATAGTTTTCCTGCTCCAGATAGTCAATACAGGCCCCGCCCTGACGCAACGCATCAACCAGATGACCAATTGGTCGCTCTTTCATACGCGGCTCGCCGGTCAGCACAATGTCGTTTGTACCGAGGCAAAGCGCTGCGGCAAGCGGACGCATGGCCGTTCCGGCGTTGCCCAGAAACAGCTCCAGTGCGCCGGTAGCCTGTAGCGGACCACCGTTGCCGGTGATTTCGCAACGGGTACGATCCGCAGAAAGGGTGTAATTGATCCCCAACGCGCTCAGCGCATTGAGCATATGGCGCACATCATCGCTGTCTAACAGGTTGGTCAGAACGGTGGTGCCATGGGCTAACGCCGCCAGGAGCAAAGCGCGGTTAGACACGCTCTTAGAGCCAGGCAGATTAATGGTGCCATCGACCCGCGCGATGGGTTGTAACGTCAGGGATTCCATGTACTCAACTCTCAAAAAACAAAAATAAAAACCCCACAGACGACGCTGTGGGGATGAAACGCCACACTTATTTAGCCGTGACGACGTTCGAAATCGACCATAAAGTCGGTCAGGGCTTTGACGCCTTCCAGCGGCATCGCGTTATAAATGGACGCACGCATTCCCCCCACCACACGGTGGCCTTTCAGCGCGTGAAGACCTGCCGCAAAAGACTCTTCAAGGAACAGTTTGTCCAGCGCGCTGTCCGCCAACTGGAACGGTACGTTCATGCGGGAACGGTTGGCTTTCGCCACATCGTTGCGGTAGAAATCGCTGTTATCAATCACGCCATACAGCAGTTCGGCTTTCTGTTGATTGATTTTATGCATCGCGTCGACGCCGCCATTCGCCTTCAGCCATTTAAATACCAGGCCGGAAAGATACCAGGCAAAAGTTGGTGGCGTATTAAACATTGAGTCGTTATCGCTCAGAACGGTGTAGTCGAGGATCGACGGGCAGCTGGTGTGCGCTTTTCCTAACAGGTCTTCGCGAACGATCACAATCGTCAACCCGGCAGGTCCGATGTTTTTCTGCGCGCCTGAATAGATAACGCCGTAGCGGGAAACGTCTAACGGCGCCGAAAGAATCGTTGAGGAGAAATCAGCCGTCACGACCACATCGGAGGCAAAATTCGGCGTTTCATTAATGGCAATGCCGTCGATGGTTTCGTTCGGGCAGTAGTGCATATACGCCGCGTTATCCGAGAGTTGCCATTCGCTCATCGGCTTGACCGCGCGCAGTCCGTCCACGGTGACTTTGGCATCAATCACGTTTGGGGTGCAGTATTTTTTCGCTTCTTTTACCGCGCTGGCCGCCCAGTAACCGGCGTCCACGTAGTCTGCGGTGGTTTTATTTCCCAAAATATTCAGCGGAATAGCCGCAAACTGCCCGCGTCCGCCGCCGTGACAGAACAGAACTTTATAATTGGAAGGGATGTTGAGGAGATCGCGAAAATCCTGTTCCGCTTCCGCTGCGACCTGGATAAATTCTTTACCGCGGTGGCTCACCTCCATGACGGAGGTGCCAAGACCGTTCCAGTCGCACAGTTCCTGTTGAGCCTGTTTGAGCACGTCTGCCGGTAACATTGCCGGGCCTGAACTAAAATTGAAAACCTGAGCCATTTCCCCTCACCACGTTGCATTGTTATTCACCCACGCTCTGACGAAGCGCAAAGAGTGGGTTTACGTTATTCCTGTGGATATTGGTTTTATCATTCAGTGATACGCGCCGCAACGGGTAATAATCGGCGCGGTTAAAATGAGTGTTCGCTCACACAACACAATCTGTCGGATTGATGGCTAATGACCGATATTTTTGCTGTCAGAGCACCCTTTTTGCCCGACTGGCCTTCGACCATTCTGGATTCTTGCAGCGCGGACAATCTTGCCTGTCGCCAGCGTTAAGGGTAATGACTTCGCTGCAACGCACGCAGGCGTAATCTCCCGTTTCGGGAACGACATGAAATCGCTCGGTGCAATATTTAGGCAAAATGCTCAGACCGGGTTTTATCTTTTCTTCTTCAAAGAAATAGACGCTGATTTGCCCGTTGGTTTCCAGTATCGCCAGCCGCACCTGGCCAAGTTGCTCTACGCCATTCAGACGCAGTTCCATAAAGAACTCAAACTCCGTCATATTGGCATGATTCAGTTTGGACCATGCCAGCTCGCCATCTTCAATGATGACGACCGGTTTCCCCTCCAGTAAATCGCCAATCCTTTCACTACGCGCCATCAGCCACATCGCCAACCGATAAAGCAGCGCAATTATGATAAAGACCACCAGCACCGGCAGCATTGGGACATCATCATAAAAAGCGACGTCCCCTGCCGCGGAGCCCAGCGTCAAAATAATCAACACTTCAAAAAGCGACATCTGGCGCACGCCGCGCCGTCCCGTCAGCTTAAGAAACAGATAGACCAGTACAAAGGTATAAAGACTACGTAACGCAACCTCGCCCAAAAATTCCAGTGGCACTTTGTCCAGTGCCATCCGTTGTAGATCAAACGCTTTCATTTCTCTGCTCTTATGGTGGTTTACTGCATAAAAGCATAGTCAAAACTTTTATTTCCGCCGCGTTCGTGGCGGCGATAGCGTCAGTCAGATAAAACCCGTATCATTGCGCGCTTTCCGTACGACAAAAGTGATTTTCATGACGCAAACATTTATTCCCGGCAAAGACGCCGCCCTGGAAGATTCCATCGCTCGCTTCCAGCAAAAATTGCTCGATCTCGGTTTCCATATTGAAGAAGCCTCATGGCTGAATCCGGTGCCAAACGTCTGGTCGGTGCACATCCGCGACAAAGAGTGCGCGCTGTGCTTTACCAACGGCAAAGGCGCGACGAAAAAAGCGGCGCTGGCCTCTGCGCTGGGCGAATATTTTGAGCGTCTGTCGACGAACTATTTCTTTGCCGATTTCTGGCTTGGCAATACCATCGCCAACGGCCCGTTTGTGCATTACCCTAACGAAAAATGGTTCCCGCTGAACGACAGTGACGACGTGCCGGAAGGGTTGCTCGACGCGCGTCTGCGCGCTTTCTACGATCCGGAAAACGAACTCGCCGGCAGTATGTTGATCGATCTCCAGTCCGGCAACGAGGAACGCGGCGTGTGCGGCCTGCCTTTTACTCGCCAGTCAGATAACCAGACCGTCTATATTCCGATGAACATTATCGGCAATTTGTACGTCTCTAACGGTATGTCCGCCGGTAATACCCGTAATGAAGCGCGAGTCCAGGGACTGTCGGAAGTCTTTGAGCGTTATGTGAAAAATCGCATCATTGCCGAAAGTATCAGTCTGCCGGAGATCCCTGCCGATGTACTGGCGCGCTATCCGTCGGTGGTGGAGTCCATTGCGACACTGGAAGCGGAAGGTTTCCCGATCTTTGCCTATGACGGATCGCTGGGCGGCAACTATCCGGTGATCTGCGTTGTCCTGTTCAACCCGGCTAACGGCACCTGTTTTGCCTCTTTTGGCGCCCATCCGGATTTCGGCGTCGCGCTGGAACGTACCGTGACCGAACTGCTGCAGGGCCGTGGACTGAAAGATCTCGATGTGTTTACCCCACCCACCTTCGACGACGAAGAAGTGGCCGAGCACACCAATCTGGAAACCCACTTTATCGACTCCAGCGGTCTGATCTCGTGGGATCTGTTCAAGCAGGATGCCGACTATCCGTTCGTCGACTGGAACTTCTCTGGCACCACCGAAGAGGAGTTCGCAACGTTAATGGCCATCTTCAACACCGAAGATAAAGAGGTCTACATCGCCGATTATGAACATCTTGGTGTGTACGCCTGCCGTATCATCGTACCGGGTATGTCTGACATCTATCCCGCCGAGGATCTGTGGCTCGCGAATAACAGCATGGGAACGCATCTTCGCGATACTCTGCTTTCGCTTCCGGGTAGCAACTGGGAAAAAGAAGAGTATCTCCGTCTTATCGAGCAGTTAGATGATGAAGGGTTTGATGACTTTACCCGCGTGCGCGAACTGTTGGGCCTGGCGACGGGTCCGGATAATGGCTGGTATACCCTGCGTATTGGCGAGCTGAAAGCGATGCTGGCTTTGGCGGGCGGCGATCTGGAACAGGCGCTTATCTGGACCGAATGGACAATGGAGTTCAACGCGTCCGTCTTTACGCCGGCGCGAGCCAACTATTATCGTTGTCTGCAAACGCTGCTGCTGCTTTCCCAGGAAGAAGAGCGCGAACCGCTGCAATACCTGAACGCCTTTGTGCGTATGTATGGCGCGGATGCGGTAGAAGCGGCAAGCGCGGCGCTGAGCGGCGAAGCGGCCTTCTACGGCCTGCAGCCGGTGGATTGCGATCTTCATGCCTTCGCTTCACACCAGTCTCTGCTGAAAGCGTATGAAAAGCTGCAGCGCGCAAAAGCCGCATACTGGTCAAAATAAAGGCAATTGGCTTACTGACTGTAGGCGTTAATTATCGTCTGAGCTATATTACGGGGCGCTTTACGTGCCCCGTTTTACTTATTTTTGAAGATCCAAATATAAATGTAATAACAAGGTTAAATATTGGTAGTTGATATTACTATTATTAACCGCTATTTGTTACTTTATTTGGCAATTACTCCATATTAATTAACCGCTCAACAGACCCAGGAAGGAAAAAATTCAACTCATTTGCTAAATTTTAAAATTTATTTTTATTAGGATAATCAATAAATTACACCGAAATCGCATAAAAACCATGCGCTTTACGGGCCTATAAGCCAGGCGAGATATGATCTGTATCAATTTCTCATCTATAATGCTTTGTTAGTATCTCGTCGCCGACTTAATAAAGAGAGAGTTAGTGTGAAAGCTGACAACCCTTTTGATCTTTTACTCCCTGCTGCAATGGCCAAAGTGGCCGAGGAAGCAGGTGTCTATAAAGCAACGAAACATCCGCTTAAGACTTTCTACCTGGCGATTACCGCCGGTGTATTTATCTCCATCGCCTTTGTTTTCTATATCACTGCGACGACCGGCACGGGTACGATGCCCTTTGGTATGGCGAAACTGGTTGGCGGTATCTGCTTCTCTTTGGGGTTGATCCTTTGCGTAATTTGCGGCGCTGACCTCTTTACCTCCACCGTTTTGATTGTTGTTGCCAAAGCCAGTGGGCGTATTACCTGGGGCCAGTTAGCGAAAAACTGGCTGAATGTCTATTTTGGTAACCTGGTGGGTTGCCTGCTCTTTGTGCTATTGATGTGGCTTTCCGGCGAGTACATGACCGCCAATGGTCAATGGGGACTCAATGTTCTGCAAACCGCCGACCACAAAATGCACCATACTTTTATTGAAGCCGTCTGTCTCGGCATCCTCGCTAACCTGATGGTGTGCCTGGCCGTATGGATGAGCTATTCAGGTCGTAGCCTGATGGATAAAGCGTTTATCATGGTTTTACCGGTCGCCATGTTTGTTGCCAGCGGTTTTGAGCACAGTATCGCAAACATGTTTATGATCCCGATGGGTATTGTTATCCGTGATTTCGCCACACCGGAATTCTGGACCGCTGTTGGGTCTACTCCGGAAAGTTTTTCTCACCTGACCGTGATGAACTTCATCACTGATAACCTGATTCCGGTTACGATCGGTAACATTATCGGCGGCGGTTTGTTGGTCGGGTTGACATACTGGGTCATTTATCTGCGCGGCAACGATCATCATTAATTCTGATTTTCGCACTGCGCAGTAAATAAAAAATCCACTTAAGAAGGTAGGTGTTACATGTCCGAGCTTAATGAAAAGTTAGCCACAGCCTGGGAAGGTTTTACCAAAGGTGACTGGCAGAATGAAGTAAACGTCCGTGACTTCATCCAGAAAAACTACACTCCGTATGAGGGTGACGAGTCCTTCCTGGCTGGCGCGACTGAAGCCACCACAGCGCTGTGGGACAGCGTAATGGAAGGCGTTAAACAGGAAAACCGCACTCACGCGCCTGTTGACTTTGACACCTCTGTTGCTTCTACCATCACTTCTCACGACGCTGGCTACATTAACAAAGCCCTTGAGAAAATCGTTGGTCTGCAGACTGAAGCGCCGCTGAAACGTGCGATCATCCCGTTCGGCGGTATCAAAATGGTTGAAGGTTCCTGCAAAGCGTACAATCGCGAGCTGGACCCGATGCTGAAAAAAATCTTCACTGAATACCGTAAAACGCACAACCAGGGCGTGTTCGACGTTTATACTCCGGACATCCTGCGTTGCCGTAAATCCGGTGTTCTGACCGGTCTGCCAGACGCATATGGCCGTGGTCGTATCATCGGTGACTATCGTCGCGTTGCGCTGTACGGTATCGACTACCTGATGAAAGATAAATTCGCGCAGTTTACCTCTCTGCAGTCTGACCTGGAGAATGGCGTAAACCTGGAAGCGACGATTCGTCTGCGTGAAGAAATCGCTGAACAGCACCGCGCGCTGGGTCAGATCAAAGAGATGGCGGCGAAATACGGCTGCGATATCTCTGGTCCGGCTACCAACGCTCAGGAAGCAATCCAGTGGACCTACTTCGGCTACCTGGCTGCCGTTAAGTCTCAGAACGGCGCGGCAATGTCCTTCGGTCGTGTCTCCACCTTCCTGGATGCGTACATTGAACGTGACCTGAAAGCGGGCAAAATCACCGAGCAAGACGCTCAGGAAATGATTGACCACCTGGTCATGAAACTGCGTATGGTTCGCTTCCTGCGTACCCCGGAATATGATGAACTGTTCTCTGGCGACCCGATCTGGGCAACAGAATCTATCGGTGGTATGGGCGTAGATGGCCGTACTCTGGTCACCAAAAACAGCTTCCGCTTCCTGAACACCCTGTACACCATGGGTCCTTCTCCGGAGCCGAACATCACCGTTCTGTGGTCTGAAAAACTGCCGCTGAACTTCAAGAAATTCGCCGCTAAAGTGTCCATCGACACCTCTTCTCTGCAGTACGAGAACGATGACCTGATGCGTCCGGACTTCAACAACGACGACTACGCTATCGCATGCTGCGTAAGCCCGATGGTTGTGGGTAAACAAATGCAGTTCTTCGGTGCGCGTGCAAACCTGGCGAAAACCATGCTGTACGCAATCAACGGCGGCGTTGATGAAAAACTGAAAATGCAGGTGGGTCCGAAATCTGAACCGATCAAAGGCGACGTTCTGAACTTTGACGAAGTGATGGACCGCATGGATCACTTCATGGACTGGCTGGCTAAGCAGTATGTCACCGCGCTGAACGTTATCCACTACATGCACGACAAGTACAGCTACGAAGCCTCTCTGATGGCGCTGCACGACCGTGACGTGGTTCGCACCATGGCATGCGGTATCGCAGGTCTGTCCGTTGCGGCTGACTCCCTGTCTGCTATCAAATATGCGAAAGTGAAACCGATTCGTGACGAAGACGGTCTGGCTATCGACTTCGAAATCGAAGGCGAATACCCGCAGTTTGGTAACAACGACGCTCGCGTTGATGACATGGCGGTTGACCTGGTAGAACGTTTCATGAAGAAAATTCAGAAACTCACTACCTACCGTAACGCTATCCCGACTCAGTCTGTGCTGACCATCACCTCTAACGTTGTGTATGGTAAGAAAACCGGTAACACCCCAGACGGTCGTCGTGCTGGCGCGCCGTTCGGACCAGGTGCTAACCCGATGCACGGTCGTGACCAGAAAGGTGCGGTTGCCTCTCTGACCTCCGTGGCTAAACTGCCGTTTGCTTACGCGAAAGATGGTATCTCTTACACCTTCTCTATCGTACCGAACGCACTGGGTAAAGACGACGAAGTTCGTAAAACTAACCTGGCGGGTCTGATGGATGGTTACTTCCATCACGAAGCGTCCATCGAAGGTGGTCAGCACCTGAACGTGAACGTCATGAACCGTGAAATGCTGCTCGACGCGATGGAACATCCGGAAAAATATCCGCAGCTGACCATTCGTGTATCAGGTTACGCAGTACGTTTTAACTCCCTGACGAAAGAACAGCAGCAGGACGTTATCACCCGTACTTTCACTCAGACCATGTAATTCCCTGTCTGACTGAAAAAGCGTAGAATAAAGGCTCCACGTAAGTGGGGCCTTTTTAGCAAATAGCCCGCCTCACAGCCTGGTTTGTCAGTTATCTATACTTTGGGTATCTGCCAAAACAGACTCGACACAGCCCATGAGCTGTGCGCCAACACGGCCCCGGATGGGCCACATCTGGAGAAACACCGCAATGTCAGTTATTGGTCGCATTCACTCCTTTGAATCCTGTGGTACCGTTGACGGCCCGGGCATTCGCTTTATTACTTTCTTCCAGGGCTGCCTGATGCGCTGCCTGTATTGCCATAACCGCGATACGTGGGATACCCACGGCGGTAAAGAAGTTACCGTTGAAGAACTGATGAAAGAGGTGGTGACCTATCGCCACTTTATGAATGCCTCTGGCGGCGGCGTAACGGCATCTGGCGGCGAAGCGATCCTGCAGGCGGAATTTGTTCGCGACTGGTTCCGCGCCTGTAAAAAAGAAGGCATTCATACCTGCCTGGACACCAACGGCTTTGTCCGCCGTTACGATCCGGTTATTGATGAACTGCTGGAAGTGACCGATCTGGTGATGCTCGACCTTAAGCAGATGAACGACGAAATCCACCAGAACCTGGTGGGCGTATCAAACCACCGCACGCTGGAGTTTGCCCGGTATCTGGCGAAAAAAGAGGTTAAGGTCTGGATCCGCTACGTTGTGGTGCCAGGCTGGTCCGACGACGACGACTCCGCGCATCGCCTGGGCGAGTTTACCCGCGATATGGGTAACGTCGAGAAAATCGAGCTGCTGCCCTATCATGAGTTAGGCAAGCACAAATGGGTGGCGATGGGTGAAGAGTACAAACTGGACGGCGTTAAGCCGCCGAAAAAAGAGACAATGGAACGCGTAAAAGGTATTCTGGAGCAGTACGGTCATAAAGTGATGTACTAACTCATTGACGCGTTTGGGCCTACGCCAGTAGGCCCGATAAGCGCTGCGCCATCTGGCGCGCCCGCCCCGGCTACGACATAAAATATTGCGAAAGTTTATTCGCCACGCTTTCAATTGAGAAAATACTTTTCTGATGAGCTTTGCGGCACTCAGCATAGCGTTCATCCTGTGCTTCCAGGGCATTGAGCAGTCGGTCTGCAACAAGCATCGCACCGGCTATTTCTGCAAAACCGTACTCACCTTCCCCTTTCAACGCCACCGCCGCCTGCAGATTCCAGTCGGAAAGACGACTCAACGGCGCTATCGTGCCGCGGGTTAGGGAAAGAATTCGCACATTCTGCTGCTTCGCCAGCGTCAGGGCTTGCATCATGTCCGCTGACGACTCTCCGGTATGAACCACAATAATCCCCTGACTCTGCGGGTCGACCATAATGGATGACGTGGCGAGATAAAAACGATCGACGAAACTCGCCGCTTTGCCCATTTTGATCAGGTTCATTTGCAAAAACAGCGCAACGGGTACGGCAGCGCCAACGGCGTAAATCGCGACATTGGTTACTGTATTAAGCCACGCAGCGACAGCAAACAGCTCTTGTTGATTAAGGATGGCGTGGCTGTCGCGAATACTCGACACCACAGCCGCGATCTCCTCATTTCCCTGTTCATCAGGACGCGTTGCCCCCTGCTCAAGCGCCAGTGCCGTTCGGAAGTCGGAAAAGCCTTTAAAGCCGAACGCGCGGCAAAAACGGGTGATACTTCCCTCACTGGTTTCGATGGAATCCGCTAGCTCGGTAATGGTATGCCGCATCACAAAATCGGGGTTTTCCGTCACAAAACGGCCCACCTTTTCCAGAATCGGGCTCAGCCCCGAGGATTCATTTCTGATATTTATCAGCAAGTTAGTATCAATCTGACTCATTTTTCGCCTTTTTGCTCAAAATGCAAACACAATCACATCTTTCAACGCGGTGAATGGATAATAATTTTTTTTCACCAAATCATCAAGAAAAATAATTATTTTTACACTACAGGAGAAAGCGTATGAAGGGTCTTATTGTCTGTCGCACTGGCATGGGCAGTTCTTTGATGCTCAAAATCAAAGCACAAAAAATCATCGATAAACACGGCTGGGATATTGAACTCGAACATGACGTATTGTCCGGACTTGCCACCTGGCAAGGCATTGACTTTGTTATCACCATGCGCGACCTCACCGATGAAATCGAAGCTGCCGGATTCAAAGCAATCGGCATAACCGACTTGATGAATAGCGAAGAAATGGAAACTGCGCTCACCAGCGTAATTCAGAGCAACTAACCTCTTTCGGAGGCAATATGGATCTCCTCAGGTTTATTGTATTCGACATTTTAGGTGTAACCCCACTCTTAGTTGGATTTATTGCATTAATCGGCCTGTTAATCCAACGTAAACCCATCGAAAAAGTGCTGTCCGGCACCTTCAAAACCATTGTCGGCTTTCTGGTTTTTGCTGGCGGGGCCGGACTGGCGGTAACCTCTTTGGGTAATTTCCAGACGTTGTTCAGCGATGGTTTTGGGTTGAAAGGGGTAATGCCTTTGGCAGAAGCGCTAACCGGACTGGCGCAAACCAAGTTTGCGATGTGCGTGTCGCTGATTATGGTGATTGGTTTTGGCTGGAACCTGCTTTTCGCCCGCCTGACCCCCTTCAAATATATCTTTCTAACCGGACAGCACAATCTGTACCTCTCAGCGTTGCTGACCGTTACGTTGAAAGCGCTGGGCTATAGCGATGGCATTACGATTATCGTCGGGTCGGTGTTGCTGGGGTTGGCCGCCTGTATTTACCCGGCGATTGCACAGCCCTGGATGCGAAAAATCACCGGCAATGATGAGATCGCAATGGGGCATTACGTTACGCTGGCCTATGCCGCCTCGGGCTGGATCGGCTCGAAAGTTGGCGATCCGAAAGAGTCGACCGAAAAGCTAAATCTGCCCGGCTGGCTGGGGATTTTTAAAGACTATATTGTCTCCGTCTCAATTTCGGTCAGTATTTTCTATTACATCGCGGCGCTGGCGGCCGGTAAAAGCGCAGTGTCCGCCGTCGCGGGCGGAATGCACTGGCTGGTTTACCCCCTGTTTCAGTCGCTGACGTTTACCGCTTCACTGTACATCATCATTACCGGGGTTCGCCTGCTGCTCTCAGAAATCGTGCCGGCATTTCTCGGGATCTCTGAAAAATTCATTCCCAACGCGAAACCGGCGCTCGACTGTCCGGTCGTGTTCCCTTACGCGCCCACCGCCACTGTCCTTGGCTTTATCTCTTCGTTTGTCGGGGGACTCGTCGTGATGGGGCTTCTCGCGCTGGTGGGGCAAACGGTGATCATTCCCGTCGCGATCCCTTACTTCTTTATTGGCGCGACCGCTGCCGTGTTTGGCAATGCTTCTGGCGGCTGGAAAGGCGCCGTGGCAGGCAGTTTTATCACCGGCATTCTCATCGGCATCGGCCCCGCACTGATCTATCCCATCATGGAATCGGTGGGGCTTTCAGGCACCAGCTTCCCGGAAACAGACTTTGTTGCGCTTGGTCTGGTGGTCTATTACATCGGCAAAATGCTGCCCTGATAAGGAGTGAATATGACTATTGATGAACTGAAGTCCCATGCCCGCGCCGCACGTCGCGATATTGTGACCATGATTTATGAATCCGGCATTGGTCACCCAGGCGGCGCGCTTTCCATTATCGACATTCTGACCTGGCTTTATCATCAGGAGATTGACCTGAATATTACGCCCCGGGCAAGGGTGGTGATGAGTAAAGGCCATGCCGTTGCAGCCCAGTACGTCATGCTGTATCAATTGGGAAAAATCGCCCGCACTGAGTTTGCCACCTTTCGCCAGATCAACTCACGTCTTCAGGGCCATCCAAGCGTGAAGTCGCTGCCGGACGTCGATGCCACTACCGGTCTGCTGGGTCAGGGCCTGTCGGTGGCGCTGGGAATGGCAGCGGCAAAAAAACGCCGCCAGGATCCGCATCGCGTCTTCGCCATTCTCGGCGATGGCGAGATGCACGAAGGCCAGATCTGGGAATCCCTACAACAGGCTGCCCATATGCGAATGGATAATCTGGTCGCCGTCATTGACTACAACGGTTTCTCTTCACACGATCCGGTGAATCAGGTGATCAACCTGGAGCCTCTTGCCGACAAAATTCGCGCGTTTGGCTGGCACGTACTGGAGCTGCAGAATGGCAACGATATGCATCAGGTCGCCGACACATTTCTGCTCTCACGTCATTTGAAAGGCAAACCGGTCGCCATCATCGCCCATACCATTAAAGGCTTCGGCGTGAGTTATATGGAAAACAACGGGGACTGGCACTCTAAAACCCCGACGGCAGAACAATACCAGCAGGCAATGGAGGAGTTACGGTCATGAAAGCACCCCGCGACGAGATTGGCAACGCCCTGCTTGCCCTGAAAGCAAAAGGCTATCCCGTTGTCGTTATCGACAGCGACCTTGCGAGTTCAACCCGAACCGACCAGTTTCAGCAGGTCTGCCCCGACGCGTTTTTCGAAATGGGCATTGCTGAAGGCTCCGCCATGAGTTTTGCTACCGGTCAGGCCCTGGAAGGAAATATTCCGTTCTACGTTAATTTTGCGATGTTTGTCACCGGTACCGCCTGGACACAGTTACGCCAGGCCTGCTATGCCAACGCCAATATCAAGCTGGTTGGTAGTCATCCCGGCATGGATGATGGGCCTGACGGCGCTTCGCATCATGCGTTGGAAGACCTGGCGCTGACGCGGGTACTGCCGGGGATAACCATTCTGACGCCGGGTGATGCCGAGGAAATTGAGGCAGCGTTTGAACAAGCGGCTACGATCCACGGTCCCGTTTATATCCGCGTCGCGCGTGAACCTATGCCTGTCCGTGATAAATCTCGCGTCCCCCGCATCGCTGACATAGCCGCTGTAGAAGATTCCGGCAACGATTTTGCGATCCTCTACGAAGGCACCGTTCTGGAACAGGCAAGTGAAGGTTACGCACAGTTATGCGCAGCGGGTAAGCGAGGCAAACTGATCCATGTCGCCACGCTGAAACCTTTTAACCGCGAACGCTTTCTGCAACTGACCGCGGAGTGTCCGCACATCGCAACCATCGAAAACCACAGCATAACGGGTGGACTGGGGGGACAAGTTGCAGAAGTGCTGGCTGAGGAAGGCGTACCCACGCGCTTAAGCCGACTCGGTACGCGGGACACGTTCACGGAGTCAGGTAACAGTCGCCAGCTAAAAGAGAAGTACGGAATTTCAGCATCGGCGCTGTATCAGGTACTGCGTTAAGGAAGCACGCGAGTCGGATGGCGCAGCCTGAAGTCATAAGGTCGTCATCCGACATCGCGGAATAAGGAGTTAACGATGAAGCATCCCCTCTTTGTAGCCAGCCAGTTTTATGTACGTTGCCACAGCTGGCAACAGGCCATTATGCTCGCCTGCTCACCGCTGGAGCAGCAGGGACTGGTGACAGCTAATTATGCGCAGGCGATCGTTCGTGAAACCGAAAAGCAAGGCCCGTGGTACCTGTTAACACCCGAGTTTGCCCTGCCCCATGCTCGTCCGGAAGAGGGCGTAATCAGTAATGAAACGCATCTGTCGCTGCTGTGTGTAAAAGAGGCGGTGTGTTTTCCGGGTTACCCCGATGTGCGGTTGGTCGTCGTGCTGGCTGCCGTCGACAGTACCCGTCATATCGAAAAGATTCAGCAACTGGTCTGCTGGCTTGAGGAAGCAGAGCGTCTGCAGCAGTTGACTCATATCACCTGTTCGGCGCAGCTGCGCACTGTGCTCGGTTCGGTCTGAACAACCGCCAGCAGAGCAAGTCCGCTGGCGGTCACTGCGTCATTAAACGTGAGCCACCGGGTTCGGCGTGTGCCCGGCATTACGCAGCAGCATCAGTAAATAAATAAACGAGACGCTGGCAATCATAATAAACAGCAGATTATCGGAATAATTCTGCATTAACATCGCGGTGAAGGAGGGCCCTAACAGGCTGCCCACGGTGTAGCTCAACAGCAATGCCTGGTTCATCGCCACAAGCTGATGCTGTTCCACTTTTTCACATGCCCATGCCATCGCCACCGGATAGAGGGTAAAACCTGCCGCCCCCAGAATAAACAACGCGGGGGCCATCGCGGCCTGGCTGAGCATCGCGATACTGCCGAGGATCACCACGAAGACCTGAACGCGCAGAACCAACAGGCGACCAAACTTATCGGCCAGACGTCCGATCGGCCACTGTCCCAGGATCCCGGCGCTAACCAGCACCGCCATCCAGAAACCGATGCTGGCGTTGCTGATCCCCTGGTGATTCAAATACAGCGGCATCAGACCGTACAGGGAGCCGAGAACAATTCCGGAGATAATACAACCATTCACCCCCAGACGCGCCTGACGCAACCTGAGCATCGACGTCACAGGCGTGGCGCTGTGTTCTTCCGACTGTTGATTCAGAATACGCGTGAAGAGCAGCGGTAAAATCGCCGCCAGTACCATACCCGTTACCCACGGCAACACATTCATCAGCTCCGTGGACACTTTGCTGACCAACAGCTGACCGAGGAATGTCCCCACGTAGTAAACCATCATATAAGCCGCCAGCAGGCGACCACGATTGCGTGAGGTGCCGCTGCACATCAGCGCACTTTCCACTACCACCCAGATCATGGCGCAGCCCACGCCCGCCACGAAGCGCCAGGCCAGCCAGCTCCAGAATCCGACCATTACCCCAAGCCCCACACAGCCAGCGGCAAAAATCAGCGAAGCAAGGTAATAGCTACGGTTAAACCCGAGATGTTTAATTAAATAGCCCGTCAGTAACGTACCCACCAGATTTCCGGTGAAATAAGACGAACTGATAATGCCCACCTGCCAGGTCGGCAGGTTTTCCTGAGCGAGCCAGAGCGGGACGAGCGTGTTCAGCACCGCGATCGCCAGGGTCAACAAAAGCAGGCCAGACAGCAAAAGCATGACGGGCCGGGTATAGGTGGACATGAGTATAAACCGTGAGGAAGTTCAAATTTCACGCGCATCATGCCACCAACAAAAACATTGTCAATCGGCTGAAACCGCGGCCTGACGGCCCTTTTTATGGTTCGATTCAATTTATTGATTGAGAAAATGTATTCTTACCGCATCGTCCCACTCAGGTGGCTGTTTTTATTGATTTATCGCTAAAAGGCGCCGCGTCGTTTGGTCGAAAAATCTCATAGTCCCACCAACAATTTTTTTTCCGTTCTATGCTTTGAGTGAACCTCCCGCACCCGGTTGGTTTCGGGTGTTTCGCTGACTCTCTCAAGGAGAAGAAATGGCCAAGCCTTATGTTCGTCTCGATAAAAATGATGCTGCGGTTCTTCTGGTCGATCACCAGGCCGGATTGCTCTCACTGGTCAGGGATATCGATCCCGATAAATTCAAGAATAACGTTCTCGCCCTCGGTGATTTAGCCAAATATTTTAAGCTGCCGACTATCCTGACAACCAGTTTTGAAACGGGTCCAAACGGGCCGCTGGTCCCCGAACTGAAGGCGCAATTTCCGGACGCCCCCTACATTGCGCGTCCCGGCAATATCAACGCCTGGGATAACGAAGACTTTGTCAACGCCGTGAAGGCGACAGGGAAAAAACAGTTGATCATTGCCGGTGTAGTCACTGAGGTTTGCGTGGCGTTCCCGGCGCTTTCGGCCATTGAGGAAGGGTTTGACGTTTTTGTGGTGACCGATGCCTCGGGCACGTTCAATGACATTACCCGCCTGTCGGCGTGGGATCGAATGTCGCAGGCTGGCGCGCAGTTAATGACATGGTTTGGCGTCGCCTGTGAGCTTCATCGCGACTGGCGCAATGACATTGAGGGGCTGGCGACGCTGTTCTCAAATCATATTCCGGATTACCGTAACCTGATGACCAGCTACGATACCCTGACGAAGCAGAAATAGAAAACCGGGGTCAACGCCCCGGTTTGGTGAGAGAGCCGGATGGCGTTGTCGCCATCCGGTAATTCCCTGTACGTTAACTGGCTACCGCTACGCCCACGGTCATATGCAGACCGTAGAACACGCCGCGGCCAATCAGTTCACCGACCAACAGCAGAACAAATGCTACCGAAAGCAGCGGTACCGCCGGCTGGTAGCCTTTCAACTGCGGCACAATCCAGCAGCAGAGCGCCACGGTGAGAACAACTATGCGCCAGGCCATCAGCGTACCGTAATCCGGCACCAGCGCCGACGCCTGTTGAATGGAGCTATAGATAGTCGCCAGCTCGGCGCCTTGCATCACCGACATAACCGCGCTCACAACCAGCGCCAGCAGTGAAACCGCAGGCAGCAGACGCATCGCCCAGCCATCGACGTCAGCCACGCGCAGCAGCAGATAACCGAGCAGCGGCCCCCCCAAAAACAGCGTCAGGAAGAAGCCCATCGGCGTCCAGAGGCTGTACCAGGTCGGTACGGTATCGATGCTGTTATAAACGCGAACCATCATCCAGACAAATATCACGCCCAGAATCATGGTGACGATCAGCCACACTGTGCGTAACGCCGGAGAGAGCTTTTTCATCACGGCCAGCAGCCAGCCGATACCGCCAATCGCAAAGAAAACAGAGCCGCTGGCGATTTCATTACTCAGCGCCGACGACCCTACGCGATTCAGCGAATTAAACGCGCGCATCGGCGAGCCGAGGTGCAGCATGGAGGCGATAAAACCAATCCCCATCAATACCCATAACGCAAACATACAGCGGATCACCCGCTGCTGCGTCTCTGCGCGCAGGTCGCCTTTGATCAGCGCCAGCGCCAGAACGATAAAGCCACCGACTACACACTGCCCGAAGACCGTGAAGATCATTAGCGGCCATTCATGCCATCCACTTACCATCTTACACCTCCTTCGGATTGGCCAGATAACCCGTGGTGTCTCCCGTCGGGCGGCTGTTGGCGTTAGGTTTGATTACAATATTAGGTTTAGTGAAATGCGCCCCCGGCAGCGGAGCGACAGCGGCCAGATCGCCGTGTTTTTTACGCAGTTCATCAATCGGACCGAAGTCCAGCGCGCGCAGCGGACAGGATTCCACACAGATCGGTTTTTTGCCTTCCGCCACACGGTCATGGCAGCCGTCGCATTTGGTCATATGACCTTTGGCGGCATTGTATTGTGGCGCGCCGTACGGGCAAGCCATATGGCAGTAGCGGCAGCCAATGCACACATCTTCATCGACCACCACAAAACCGTCTTCCCGTTTATGCATCGCCCCGCTTGGGCACACCTTGGTACAGGCAGGGTCTTCACAATGGTTACACGAAATGGACAAATAGTAGGCAAAGACGTTCTGGTGCCAGACGCCGTTATCCTCCTGCCAGTCGCCGCCTGCATACTCGTAGATGCGCCGGAAGCTGACGTCCGGGGTTAAGTCTTTATAATCTTTACAGGCCAGTTCGCAGGTTTTGCAACCGGTGCAACGGCTGGAATCAATAAAAAATCCATACTGGGTTGTCATCGGCTACTCCTTACACCTTCTCAACCTGAACAAGGTTCGTATGTGACGGGTTCCCCTTAGCAAGAGGAGACGGACGCTGGGTGGTCAGCACGTTGATACAACCGCCCTGATCGATGCGTTTTGCATCCGGGTCGTACCACGCCCCTTCCCCTAACGCGACGACGCCCGGCATCATGCGCGGCGTGACTTTCGCCTCAATGTGCAGCTCGCCTCGACCGTTGAAAATACGCACCTTATCGCCATTGCTGATACCGCGCTTCTGAGCATCAAGCGGGTTGATCCACATTTCCTGGCGGCAGGCCGCTTTCAGCACCTCAACGTTGCCATAGGTGGAGTGGACGCGAGACTTATAGTGGAAGCCCGTCAGCTGTAACGGATAGTCTTTCGTCAGCGGATCGTTGTAATTCTCAAAGCCCGGGGTGTAGATCGGTAATGGATCGATCACGTCCCCTTCCGGCAATTCCCAGGTCGCAGCTATCTCGGCCAGTTCCTGCGAGTAGATTTCGATTTTGCCCGACGGGGTGGTCAGCGGGTTCGCCTGCGGGTCTTCACGGAAGGCTTTATACGCCACGTGATGCCCTTGCGGATCGCGCTGTTTAAAGATGCCCTGCTTGCGGAACGCTTCAAAGGTCGGCAGGTCGGGAATCGCTTTACGCGACTGCTCGTACAGATGACGCATCCACTCTTCCTGCGTGCGCCCCTCGGTGAACTGCGCCTCCACGCCCAGACGCTTCGCCAGCTCGCTGGTCATCTGGTAGATGGTCTTGCACTCAAAACGCGGCTTGATGGCCTGGTCAGCGAAGATAACGTAGGACATGTTGCCGCAGGAGGCATCCAGCGCGAAGTCCATCTGCTCAGAAGCCGTGCAGTCCGGCAGTAGAATATCGGCGTATTTCGCCGACGAGGTCATATGACAGTCAATGACGACAATCATTTCGCACTTCTTGTCATCCTGCAGGATTTCATGGGTGCGGTTGATTTCTGAATGCTGGTTGATCAGGCAGTTACCTGCATAGTTCCAGATCATTTTAATCGGCACGTCGAGTTTATCTTTGCCACGCACACCGTCACGCAGCGCGGTCATTTCCGGGCCGCGCTCAATGGCATCCGTCCACATAAACATGGAGATACTGGTTTCAACCGGATTTTCCAGCGTCGGCATACGCTCAAAAGGCAGCGAGTAAGAGCCTTCACGCGCGCCGCTGTTGCCGCCGTTAATACCCACGTTACCGGTCAGGATCGCCAGCATCGAGATCGCACGGGTAGCAATTTCACCGTTCGCGTGACGCTGCGGTCCCCAGCCCTGGCAGATGTACGCAGGTTTCGCGCTGCCAATTTCACGTGCCAGTTTGACGATGCGGTCTGCCGGAATGCCGGTGATCTGCGCCGCCCATTCAGGCGTTTTGGCTATGCCGTCTTTACCTTCCCCCAGAATATAGGCTTTGTAATGACCGTTTTTCGGCGCGCTGGCGGGCAGCGTTTTTTCATCGTAGCCCACACAGTATTTGTCGAGGAACGGCTGATCGACCATGTTTTCGGTAATCAGTACATACGCCAGCGCATTCACCAGCGCGGCGTCGGTTCCCGGACGAATCGGGATCCACTCATCTTCACGACCTGCACCGGTATCGGTATAGCGCGGATCGATAATAATCATCCGGGCGTTAGACTTCTGCCGCGCCTGCTCAAGGTAGTAGGTTACCCCACCGCCGCTCATGCGCGTTTCACCTGGGTTATTGCCAAACAGCACAACCAGTTTACTGTTTTCAATGTCGGATGGGCTGTTTCCGTCGGCCCACCCGCCATAGGTGTAGTTCAGACCGGCGGCTATCTGGGCTGAAGAGTAATCGCCGTAGTGGTTGAGGTAGCCGCCACAGCAGTTCATCAAACGCGCGACCAGCGTTTTCCCTGGCGGCCATGAACGGGTTAACGTGCCGCCCAACGTCCCGGTACCGTAGTTCAGATAGATGGATTCGTTACCGTACTCTTTGATCAGCCGCTGCATATTGCTGGCGATGATGTCGTAGGCTTCATCCCAACTGATGCGTTCAAACTTTCCTTCACCGCGTTTGCCAACGCGCTTCATTGGATACTTAAGACGATCCGGATTATAAACGCGACGACGCATTGAACGCCCACGCAGGCACGCCCTTACCTGATGCAGACCATCGTAGCGATCATCGCCGGTATTGTCTGTTTCAACGTATTTGATTTCGCCATCCACCACATGCATACGCAGCGGGCAACGGCTGCCGCAGTTCACGGTACACGCGCTCCAGATAACTTTTTCGCTGGCCTGCGCTGGGCTGATGGCTTCGGCGGCGTTAGCGATTCGGGTAAATGGCAGGGTAAACGCGCTGCTGGCCATTGCCAGACCGCCTATGGCCGTCGTTTTTACTAAACCACGACGACTCACCTCAGCTGCCATAACGGCATCGGGGATCTTAGTTTTCATAATGGCTCACTCTGCTTGCTCACAGTAAAAGTGCAAAAATTAACGTTATTATTTGAATATGAATGCGACGCTATATAGTTACATATACAACGAAATAGTAGGATGACAGCGAAAAATGCTGAATTTCATTCGAAGGTAGTATTACTCCGTAGGGAGTATGAATTATTGTCCGGTGTCAAACAGGCACAAAAAAAGCGCCATCAGGCGCTTTTTTAGGGAAGGATGGCGTAACTATCAGCCAATATATTCCAGTCCGTTCATATATGGACGCAGTACTTCCGGCACCTGAATGCGGCCATCAGCCTGCTGATAGTTTTCCATCACCGCAACCAGCGTACGTCCTACCGCCAGACCAGAGCCGTTCAGGGTATGTACCAGACGGGTCTTTTTGTCGGACTTACTGCGGCAGCGTGCCTGCATACGGCGTGCCTGGAAGTCCCAGACGTTCGAGCAGGAAGAGATTTCGCGATAGGTATTCTGCGCCGGGATCCACACTTCCAGATCGTAAGTTTTGCAGGCGCCAAAACCCATATCACCCGTGCAAAGGATAATCTTACGATACGGCAGACCCAGCAACTGCAGCACTTTTTCGGCGTGGCCGGTCATCTCTTCCAGCGCCGCCATGGAATCTTCCGGACGGACGATCTGCACCATTTCCACTTTGTCGAACTGGTGCATACGGATCAGACCACGGGTATCGCGACCATATGAACCGGCTTCGGAACGGAAGCACGGCGTGTGCGCGGTCATTTTGATCGGCAGCTGATCTTCGTCGATGATTTCATCACGCACCAGGTTGGTCAGCGGCACTTCCGCCGTTGGGATCAGCGCATAGTTGCTGCTGTCCGCTTCTTCTTCCAGCGGACGGGTATGGAACAGATCGCCGGCAAACTTCGGCAACTGTCCGGTACCGTACAGCGTGTCGTGGTTAACCAGATACGGGACGTAATTTTCGCTATAACCATGCTGTTCAGTGTGCAGATCAAGCATGAACTGAGAAAGCGCACGGTGCATACGGGCAATCTGCCCTTTCATGACCACAAAACGCGAACCCGTCAGCTTCACGGCAGCGGCAAAATCAAGACCGGTATGCATTTCACCCAGCGTGACGTGATCGCGCACGTCGAAATCAAACTCGCGCGGGGTGCCCCAGCGGCTGACTTCAACGTTGTCGTTTTCATCTTTCCCCACCGGCACTTCGTCAGCAGGCAGGTTTGGAATGTTCAGCGCGATGTCACGGATCTCAGCCTGCAGAACGTCCAGTTCGGCTTTCGCTGCGTCCAGCTCTTCACCAAGCTTGTTCACTTCCAGACGTAAAGGCTCGATATCTTCCCCGCGCGCTTTTGCCTGGCCGATGGATTTCGATCGAGAGTTACGCTCTGCCTGCAGGTTTTCCGTATTGACCTGCAAAACTTTACGACGCTCTTCAAGAGCGCGCAGCTTATCTACATCCAGCTTAAAGCCCCGGCGTGCCAGTTTTTCAGCGACTGCGTCTGGCTCATTACGCAGCAGATTGGGATCGAGCATGCTTATCCTGTGCTTATCGAATTAAAAGAGGAAATGTGACCACAGCCTGCAGTCACAGGGATACAGTGCCAACATTACCGCAACGCCTGCACTAACGGTAGCGTTTTATAGGGCTATTTTGATCCTGTCCGGCGAGCCAGGCGAGCTTTTCGCCAATCTTGCCCTCAAGACCTCTGTTGGTGGGATGATAATAACGCGTTTGTGCCATTTCCTGAGGAAAATATTCTTCGCCCGCGGCGTAGGCATTCGGCTCGTCGTGGGCATAACGGTATTCCTGACCGTAACCCATCTCCTTCATCAGCTTCGTCGGCGCATTGCGCAGATGGACAGGCACATCGTAGTCCGGACGTTCTCTGGCATCCGACATGGCCGCTTTGAAGGCGGTATAGACCGCATTACTTTTCGGCGCGCAGGCCAGATACACAATCGCCTGCGCAATGGCGCGCTCGCCTTCTGCTGGACCAACGCGAGTAAAGCAGTCCCATGCGGAAATCGCGACCTGCATCGCACGCGGATCGGCATTGCCGACATCTTCTGAGGCGATAGCCAGGCAGCGGCGCGCAACATACAACGGATCGCCGCCCGCGGTGATGATACGCGCATACCAGTAGAGCGCCGCATCCGGCGCGCTGCCGCGCACCGACTTATGCAGCGCGGAAATCAAATCGTAAAAACGATCGCCCTTATTGTCGAAACGGGCGCTGCGCTCTCCGGCAATCTCGGTCAGCAATGCAGGAAGGAGAACGCGTTTACCGCTGTCGTCGACTTCCGCCATATCAGCCATCATTTCCAGCGTATTCAACGCCCGACGGGCATCACCGTTGACCAGTTCAGCAATCGCCCGACGCGTTTCATCCGGCAGCACGATATCCTGCCCCCCGTAGCCACGGGATTTATCCTCCATCGCCTGAGTGAGAACCTGTTCGATGTCTCCGGTCGTCAACGATTTCAGCAGATAGACACGCGCACGGGAAAGCAATGCGGAATTCAACTCAAAAGACGGGTTTTCCGTTGTCGCGCCGATAAAGGTAATAGTGCCGTCTTCAATATGCGGCAAAAAGGCGTCCTGTTGGCTTTTGTTGAAGCGATGAACTTCGTCGACAAACAGGATTGTACGACGCCCGGCATTTCGATTTTGCCGCGCGCGTTCAATGGCTTCGCGGATCTCTTTGACGCCGGACGTAACGGCGGATATCCGCTCAACGTCAGCGTCGGCGTAACGGGCAATCACTTCGGCAAGAGTGGTTTTCCCGGTCCCGGGCGGCCCCCACAGGATCATGGAATGCAGATGCCCGGCTTCAATAGCGCGGGGCAAGGGCTTGCCTGCGGCCAGCAGATGCTGCTGGCCGATATACTGCGCTAAATTTTCTGGCCGCATCCGCGCGGCCAGTGGCTGAAAAGTATTATCTGAAAAATCGAGCGACAGATTGCTCACTCATGCCTCTACTTACGTTGGTCGTCTACCGTTACGCCTTGCGGCGGGGTAAAGGTAAATTTCGATGCGTCGACCGCGCCGTTCTGCTGAGATTTCAGCTGGTAACTGCTGCGCTGGTCGTCCTGTTCCACGGCGCTGAACTGATGAATTGTCCCGTCACGTCCCACATTGATGGTGAACTGCTTCAGGTTTCCGTTGCTGGCTTTCGGCGTCAGCACAAAATCATCGCCATTTTGCTTGATATTATACTGCTGCCAGTCGCTGGACTGGTTGCGGGCAATGAGCATAAATGGCGTATTGCCGGTCGCGTCTTTCAGCCAGGTGGCGGTAGCCTGCTCAACGAACGGGTTGTAAAACCACAGGGTTTTACCGTCGGACACCAGAATACTTTCGTCAGGCTGCGTCATATGCCAGTTAAACAGATTGGGACGCTTTACCCACAGATCGCCCTGGCCTTCCTGAACGGCGGTGCCGCTGCCATCTGTCACTTTTTGCGTGAAGCTGGCATGGAAGCTGCTCACTTTATCCAGACGGCTTTTCAGATCGCTCGCGGCATCTGCCCAAACGCTACTGACAACGAACCCTGAAAGCAAAGCACAGGTGATGGCAATTTTTTTCATTGTTATTCCTCAAAATACGTCACTCCCGACCGGGAGTTCCTTCTGCTATCCATTCCAGGCCAAAATTCAGCGTGAGGAAAGAAGATTAAACTGAATTCGTGGTTATTGGCCGGATAGCCTCTTGTGACTTATCCGGCCAACAGAGTTACTCAAAGGGCGGCGGCGCCAGCACTTCACGGTTACCATTATGGCCCTGCTCGCTGACGATCCCCTGCGCCTCCATCTGTTCGATAATTCTCGCCGCACGGTTGTAACCGATACGGAACTGGCGCTGTACGCCTGAGATAGAAGCCTTGCGTTTTTCAGTCACAAAGTTGACCGCCTGATCGAATAACGGATCCAGCTCTTCGCCGCCGTCAAAGCCACCGCTGCCGCCTTCGCTTTCGCTGTCGGACGTAATACCGTCAACATATTGTGGACGACCGCGCGCTTTCCAGTCCTGGACCACGGCATGCACTTCCTGGTCACGAACAAAGGCGCCGTGAACGCGTACCGGCATGGTGGAGTTAGGCCCGGAATAAAGCATATCCCCCATTCCCAGTAAAGATTCGGCGCCGCCCTGGTCGAGAATGGTGCGCGAATCAATTTTACTGGAAACCGTAAAGGCGATACGGGTCGGGATGTTGGCTTTGATCAGACCGGTAATAACGTCAACGGACGGACGCTGCGTCGCCAGCACCAGGTGAATCCCCGCCGCACGCGCTTTTTGCGCCAGGCGGGCAATCAGTTCTTCGACTTTCTTACCAACGGTCATCATCAGGTCGGCGAACTCATCGACCAGCACGACAATGTACGGCAGTTTTTCCAGTACCGGGTGCTGAGCGTCCATACTGTCGCCCGGCTTCCAGTATGGATCCGGAATCGGACGCCCCATCCGCGCCGCCTCAGCGATTTTCTCGTTGTAGCCGGCCAGGTTACGCACGCCAAGCGCGGACATCAGTTTATAACGACGCTCCATCTCGTTCACGCTCCAGCGCAACGCATTGGCGGCGTCTTTCATATCGGTCACCACTTCCGTCAGCAGATGCGGGATCCCTTCATATACCGACAGTTCGAGCATTTTCGGGTCGATCATGATAAAGCGCACGTCTTCCGGCTGCGCTTTGTACAACATGCTCAGGATCATGGCGTTAACGCCAACGGATTTACCGGACCCGGTAGTCCCTGCTACCAGAAGATGCGGCATTTTCGCCAGATCGGCCACCACCGGATCGCCGGCAATGTCTTTACCCAACACCACGGTAAGCGGTGACGGATTTTCGCGGAATTTGGCGTTATCCAGAACCTCACGCAAATAAACGGTCTGACGTTTCTTGTTCGGCAGCTCCAGGCCCACATAGGGTTTGCCCGGAATCACTTCGACCACGCGCACCGCGACGGTCGAGAGCGAACGCGCCAGGTCGCGGGAGAGGTTAGAAATACGCGCGGCTTTAACACCCGGCGCCAGGTTCAACTCAAAACGCGTGATCACCGGGCCAGGTGAATAGTTCACCACGTCCGCTTTAATACGGAAGTCTGCCAGGCGTGCTTCGACCAGACGCGCCATCTGTTCCAGCGCAAACGTGTCGACAGGTTCTACTTCGCTCGGCGGCGGCGTCAGCAGATCCAACGACGGCAGCGGCGTAGTCGGTTTTTGCAACGGACGGCTGTCACCGTTACGCATCAACAACGGATGGATCAGGCTTTCCTGAGGTTGTTGCGCGACCGGCTGTTGCGGTTGCTGATAATGCTGCTGCGGCGCGACCGGCTGCTGCGGTTGCTGATAATGCTGCTGCGGTTGCTGATAATGCTGCTGCGGTTGCTGATAATGCTGCTGCGGCGCGACGGGCTGTTGCGGTTGCGCCGGTTCAGGCATCACGCCCGGCGTAAACAACGGTTCATGCGGCCCTTCATCCACCAGCGCTTTCATTGGCGAAAAGGCAAAATCGTCCAGAGAGAAAGGGTTCGCTCCGACAGGCTGTTCACCGGAATAACGCTGTTGCTGCGAGGAAGCAAACTGACGGGCCAGCTCAGCTTCTGCCGCGGCATCATCATCTTCTGCCTGCTGTGAATCGTGCTGATACGTCTCGCCATAACGGCTCTGCTGCGACTGGGCGAACTGACGCGCCAGTTCGTCTTGCTGCATGGCGTCAATTTCGTCGTCGCTATAGTGCTCGTCATGAAGCTCCGCTTCGCGCGCCCTCTCTTCGGCCATACGCTGGGAAGGAAGCTTGATGCCATACGACGCCAGCTCACGACGCGTCGGGACACGCACACGATTTGGACGCGGCAACTGGGGACCAATACCTTCTTTCACCTGCGGACGCGGCGCACCGCCGTTCGCAAGGCTAAATACCGGCGCGGCGGCGGCAGATACGCCGGCAGCCTGGGTGGCGCCCTTAACCCCAGCGGCGACAGGCGCGACCGCCGCCGATTCAACTGGCGGAACAGCAGCAGAAACCGCGGGTTTTACCGGCTGAGGCTCTTTCACCGGTTCCGGTATCGGCTGATACCATGCGGCTAACTGCTCACGCTCGCGGGCGCGTTTTTCCTCAACTTCTTCAAAATAGTACAGCGGCGGACGCGCGGGTTTTGTCTCTTCAACCACGGGCTCAGGTTCGGCAGTCGGCTGCGTCGCTGTCACGGGTTGATGGGCGTAGTCCGGCTCAGGTTGCTGAACCGGCGGCGGATACGCAACGGGTTGTACCGGCTCAGGCGGTTGCGTCAGTTCCGGCTCCTGCCACTGCGGTTGCGGCGCGGCAGGTTCAACGTAAGGGGCTGTAACCTGCTGTGGCGCGTAATACGACGGCTCAGGTTGTACAGGCTGCTGCGGCGCGTAATGTGACGTTGTTTGCGAAGGAGATGGCGTCCGGGACGGATAGCCGTCCGGCGAAGGGGCAATCACCGGTTCGCCCGTCTGCGGGCCGGGAACAGGTTGCCATTCCACGGTCGGCGGGGTCGGGACAGGTTCCGCGCCTGGCACCTGCGGCGTTTGCATCACCGGGTCAGCAGGCGCAGCCCAGGTCTGCGTCGCGGCGGTTGCCGCAGCGGCAGCGGCGACGGGTTCAGTGACGGAGTGACCGTTTAACAGGGGATCGAATTCGTCATAGTCCGGCTGGGTTGCCCGATGCCCCGAGAACAGAACATCGCCAGGATCCGCCGGTACGCCGCGAGCGCTCCAGGCAATGTCATCTTCGTCATCCATACGTTTACCGGAGAACAGCGCCGCATCGGTCTGACGACCATGAGGATTGATAAATTTCTCCGCCAGACGTTTACGTCGCGCCAGCGCGCCACGCAGGATGCGTGCGCGACGGGATTCACGCTGCACACCCTCGGCCTCGTCTTCGTACTCGTCTTCATCGTCATAGTCGTCTTCCACCCAGGTATCGTCACGACGGGTGCGATTGCTGGCGAAAGTCAGAATATTGAGCAGCCAGCCGCCGATTTTTTCAGCGATGGTAACCCAGGACCAGCCGGTAAAAAGCGTTAACCCCGCCGCCCAAATACACAGCAGCGCGATCGTGCCGCCGCTACTGTGCAGCAACGGTTGCAGAGTGGTGCTCAGCAGGCTGCCGATCACTCCGCCAGAAGCAAAATACCAGATATCATCGGCATTAATTGCAGCGAGGCCGCAGGAGGTCAGAATCAGCGCCAGAACGCCGATCAGTCGCAGCGAAACGGCAAAATAGTCGATATAGTCATCGGTGGCCTGGTGCCGCCAGGCAAACCAGCATCCGCCGACAATGATCACCGGGATGGTGTATGCCATGACCCCGAAGATAAAGAATAACGTGTCTGCCAGCCACGCGCCGGGGATCCCCCCCAGATTGTGGATAGGCTCATGCCAGGCCGTTTGCGACCAACTGGGATCGGAAGGATTGAAGCTGAGTAAGGCGGCCATCAGCCAGACGGCAAAAAGCGCAATAAGGATGAGCAACGCCTCCAGAAGTCGGCGCCCGCTGCTTAACTTTGTCAATGTGACTTCTTTGTCTTCAGTGTATTCCTGGCTCAAAAAAGGCTCTCCAGGTTTCAGGCTTTTCCTGCCCGGTGCTAAAACGGACAACAGCACCGGGTTGCCCCGGCACTGTTGCTGTATGGATTAACAGGAGTGTAATCAAAATACGCCGATTTTGCACCTGTTCCGTATTAGCGTGTCTTAATAACCAGACGATTACTCTGTTTGACTTCTTCCATCACCACATAGGTACGCGTGTCATTTACGCCAGGCAGTCGCAGCAGGGTTTCACCCAGCAGCTTACGGTAGGCTGACATATCCGGTACACGCGTTTTCAACAAGTAGTCGAAATCACCTGAAACCAAATGACACTCTTGAATCTCTTCAAGTTTTTGTACAGCGGCGTTAAATTGTTCAAACACATCCGGCGCGCCACGATTCAGAGTAATCTCAACAAATACCAGAAGTGATGCATCCAGATAATGTGGGTTTAACAGTGCCGTATAGCCCTGAATGAAACCCTGTCTTTCCAGACGACGCACACGCTCAAGACACGGCGTCGGGGAAAGACCCACTCGTTTAGAAAGCTCGACGTTGGAAATACGCCCATCCTTTTGCAGCTCATTAAGAATGTTACGATCGATACGGTCGAGATCTTTGCCAGGGCGCTTCTTGCTATCTACCATTATTATTGTCTCTCTGTATTCCTTCCCTACTCCTGCCTGACTCTATAAACATCATGTTCAGAGTCGATGCCCATCACCACAGACCGAACCCAGAGGGATTAGCGGCGCGCAAGCCTGCGTCCGTGGTGAGAAGACCGTTGCCTGAAGGCAGCTATCGACATCACGAATGGCGTCTGTCCACGCCATGCGTAGATTTCGCTAGCCCGGTAAACATGGTATTTACATGCATGATTATGCAGCACACACATAACACTGTTTTTTTCTTCCTCGAATGTTTTCGCAAAACAGCAGGGGATTGTCAAAGTAAAACATCGATTTTTAGTACAACATGCCAGTTATTCATTGCGAGTGGTGACAATTCGTCATTTTATCACCTTATAACTGACCACTTTTAAGTAGATTTGGTTATACCCTTGCGGCGAAACGGCGCACCGATTGTCCGTCTCTATTACACAAATTGTTAACAAAATCGCTGCACTCTTTTTTTACGTCGGTAAATTCCCTACAATCCTGCCCATTGCCTGCCAACAACTATGGGGATCTCATGGGCACGACCAAACACAGTAAACTGCTTATCCTGGGTTCCGGCCCGGCGGGATATACCGCTGCGGTCTACGCCGCGCGCGCAAACCTGCAGCCGGTGTTAATCACCGGCATGGAAAAAGGCGGTCAACTGACCACCACGACGGAAGTGGAGAACTGGCCGGGCGATCCTAACGATCTGACCGGGCCGCTGCTGATGGAACGCATGCATGAACATGCAACCAAATTCGACACCGAAATTATTTTCGATCACATCAATAAGGTGGATCTGCAAAATCGTCCTTTTCGTCTGACGGGCGACAGTGCGGAATACACCTGCGATGCGCTGATTATTGCGACCGGCGCGTCCGCGCGTTATCTCGGTCTGCCTTCTGAAGAGGCGTTCAAAGGCCGCGGTGTGTCCGCCTGCGCCACCTGTGACGGTTTTTTCTACCGCAACCAGAAAGTGGCGGTTATCGGTGGCGGCAACACTGCCGTTGAAGAGGCGCTGTATCTGGCAAACATCGCCGCTGAGGTACACCTGATTCACCGTCGCGACAGCTTCCGTGCGGAAAAAATCCTGATCAAGCGTCTGATGGATAAAGTGGAAAACGGCAATATCGTGCTGCATACCCACCGTACTCTGGAAGAGGTAACCGGCGACCAGATGGGCGTAACAGGGCTGCGTCTGCGCGACACGCAGAATGCCGACAACATTGAAACCCTGGACGTGGCGGGTCTGTTTGTCGCGATCGGCCATAGCCCGAACACGGCGATTTTCGAGGGGCAACTGGAACTTGAAAATGGTTACATTAAAGTGCAGTCCGGTATTCACGGCAACGCAACGCAGACCAGCGTCCCGGGTGTTTTCGCGGCAGGCGACGTAATGGATCACATTTATCGTCAGGCGATCACCTCTGCGGGTACTGGCTGTATGGCTGCGCTGGATGCGGAACGCTATCTCGACGGTTTAGCCGACGCGTGCAAATAAGTTTTACAAATCAGTAACAAAAGTAAATAAGGCGACTATAAGTCGCCTTTATTTTTGCCGCGTTGTAACATTGCCCTGCCGAAAAATACTGACAACTCACCTGCAAAGCGCGCAATGAATAAAACCCGTCAAAAAGAGCTAACTCGCTGGTTAAAACAGCAAAGCGTCATTTCCCAACGCTGGTTGATGATTTCCCGTCTGCTGGGATTCGTGAGCGGCGTGTTGATCGTCGCCCAGGCCTGGATCATGGCCCGCATTTTACATCACATGATCATGGAAAATATCCCCCGCGAGGCGCTTCTGATGCCTTTTGTTATCCTGGTTCTGGTGTTCGTGCTACGCGCGTGGGTCGTATGGCTACGGGAACGGGTCGGGTTCCACGCGGGACAACATATTCGCTTCGAGATCCGTCGTCAGGTGCTGGATCGTCTGCAACAGGCCGGTCCGGCATGGATCCAGGGAAAACCGGCGGGCAGTTGGGCCACGCTGGTGCTGGAACAAATTGACGACATGCATGATTACTACGCCCGCTACCTGCCACAAATGGCACTGGCAGTATGCGTACCGTTGCTGATTGTGGCGGCCATCTTCCCCTCTAACTGGGTTGCTGCGCTTATTCTTCTGGGAACCGCCCCACTGATTCCGCTGTTTATGGCGATGGTCGGCATGGGCGCAGCCGATGCGAACCGACGCAATTTTCTGGCGCTGGCGCGTCTGAGCGGCCATTTCCTCGATCGGTTACGCGGCATGGAAACCCTGCGTATTTTTGGACGCGGCGAAGCAGAAACAGACAGCATTCGCGCGGCGTCACAGGACTTTCGCCAGCGCACCATGGAAGTGCTCCGTCTGGCCTTCTTATCTTCCGGCGTACTGGAATTCTTTACCTCGCTCTCAATTGCGCTGGTCGCGGTTTACTTTGGCTTCTCTTACCTGGGCGAGCTGGACTTCGGGCACTACGGCGCAGGCGTGACGCTGACGGCGGGTTTCCTCGCGCTGATTCTTGCCCCCGAGTTTTTCCAGCCGCTGCGCGACCTCGGTACGTTTTACCATGCCAAAGCGCAGGCGGTCGGCGCGGCTGACAGCCTGAAAACGTTTATGGAAACACCCCTTGCTCATCCGGAACGTGGCGAGGTTGAGCTTTCCACGAAAGAGCCCGTTTCAATTACCGCCGAAAATCTCATCATTACCTCCCCGGAAGGCAAACCGCTGGCAGGACCGCTGAACTTTAGCCTCGTTCCCGGGCAGCGCGCGGTGCTGGTGGGGCGCAGCGGTTCTGGCAAAAGTTCGCTGCTGAATGCGCTGTCGGGGTTCCTGCCGTATCAAGGATCGCTACGCGTCAATGGCGTAGAGCTGCGTGATTTGATCCCGGAATCCTGGCGCCGGCAGATCTCCTGGGTGGGACAAAATCCCCAACTGCCTGCCGCAACGCTGCGTGAAAACGTGCTTCTGGCGCGCCCGGAGGCCAGCGAGCAGGAGCTGCGCGCCGCGCTCGACAGCGCGTGGGTAAGTGAGTTCCTGCCGCTGCTGCCGCAGGGGATCGACACGCCGGTGGGCGATCAGGCTGGTCGTTTGTCCGTCGGCCAGGCACAACGTGTGGCCGTGGCTCGCGCCCTGCTCAACCCATGTCAATTGCTGCTGCTCGACGAACCGGCCGCCAGTCTGGATGCGCACAGTGAACAGCGGGTCATGCAGGCGCTGAAAGAGGCGTCCCAACGCCAGACAACGCTGATGGTTACCCATCAGCTTGAAGATCTTGCCGACTGGGACACCATACTGGTGATGCAGGACGGACAGATTGTCGAACAGGGTTCCTGGGCCGAGCTCAGCGCAGCGCAGGGCGCGTTTGCGACACTGTTAGCCCATCGTCAGGAGGAGATTTAAATGCGCGCGTTGCTGCCTTATCTGACGCTGTATAAACGTCACAAATGGATGTTAACGCTGGGGATTGCCCTTGCCATCCTCACGCTGCTCGCCAGCATTGGCCTGTTGACGCTCTCCGGCTGGTTCCTCTCCGCCTCCGCGCTGGCGGGCTTTGCCGGTATTTACAGTTTTAACTACATGTTGCCTGCGGCAGGCGTTCGCGGTGCGGCGATTGCCCGTACCGCCGGGCGCTATTTCGAGCGTCTGGTCAGCCACGACGCCACCTTCCGCGTATTGCAGCATCTGCGTATTTACACGTTTAGCAAGCTGCTTCCTCTCTCCCCTGCCGGGCTGGCGCGTTATCGTCAGGGCGAACTGTTGAACCGGGTGGTGGCGGATGTGGATACGCTGGATCACCTATACCTGCGGGTTATTTCGCCGCTGGTGGGCGCGTTCGTGGTAATCATGGTGGTCACGCTCGGCCTGAGCGTACTGGATTTTACCCTCGCCTTTACCCTTGGCGGCATTATGCTGCTGACGCTGTTTATCATGCCGCCCGCTTTTTATCGCGCGGGTAAAGCGACCGGACATCATCTTACGCATCTGCGCGGTCAGTATCGCCAGCAACTCACCGCGTGGTTACAGGGTCAGGCCGAGCTGACCCTTTTCGGCGCAAGCGAACGTTATCGCGCGCAGATGGAAGCCACGGAATTGCAGTGGCACGAAGCGCAGCGTCGCCAGTCAGAGCTGACGGCGCTTTCTCAGGCGCTAATGTTGCTGATTGGCGCGCTGGCTATCCTGCTGATGCTGTGGATGGCCTCCGGCGGCGTAGGCGGAAATGCGCAACCTGGCGCGCTGATCGCTTTGTTTGTCTTCTGTGCGCTGGCGGCCTTTGAAGCCTTAGCGCCCGTGACCGGTGCTTTTCAGCATCTGGGGCAGGTGATCGCCTCCGCATTGCGCATTACCGAGCTGACGGAGCAAAAGCCGGAAGTGACCTTCCCGGCAAGTGACTTTAGCGTCCCCGCGCGGGTGGCGTTGACCCTGCGCGATGTGTCATTCCGCTACCCGGAGCAGGCGCAAAACGCGCTGGATTCCTTGTCTCTTACGGTCAAACCCGGCGAGTATATCGCCATTCTGGGCCGTACCGGATGCGGTAAATCCACATTGCTGCAACTGCTGACCCGCGCCTGGGATCCGCAACAGGGCGAGATTTTGATTAACGATCTCCCCCTTTCTGCGTTCAGTGAAGCGACGCTCCGCAAAACCATGAGCGTCGTGCCGCAGCGCGTACATCTGTTTAGCGCCACCCTGCGCGACAATCTGCTGCTGGCGGCGCCTGATGCCAGCGATGACTCGCTTGCAGATACGCTGCGTCGCGTGGGTCTGGAAAAACTGCTTGAGGATGCTGGCCTTAACAGTTGGTTAGGAGAAGGCGGTCGCCAATTGTCCGGCGGCGAACTTCGCCGTCTCGCCATCGCCAGAGCGCTGCTGCATGACGCGCCGTTAATGCTGCTGGATGAACCAACCGAAGGGCTGGATGCGACCACCGAAAGCCAGATGCTGGAATTACTGGCTGAAGTAATGCGTGAAAAAACGGTGCTGATGGTGACCCATCGCCTGCGCGGGCTGGCGCGATGCGATCGGATAATAGTCATGGACAATGGGCAAATTATTGAGCAAGGTAATCACGCAGATCTGTTAGCCATGCAGGGTCGTTATTACCAGTTCAAGCAAGGTCTGTAAGCTATTATTTAACGATCTTATGCGTAGTGGAGTTCTGCTGTCATGCGGCTGGTTCAGCTATCTCGTCACTCAATAGCCTTCCCTTCGCCGGAAGGCGCTCTACGTGAGCCAAACGGTCTGCTGGCGCTTGGCGGCGATCTCAGCCCGGCACGTCTGCTGATGGCCTACCAGCGCGGTATTTTTCCGTGGTTTTCTCCGGGCGACCCGATCCTGTGGTGGTCCCCCGATCCGCGCGCGGTGCTTTGGCCGGAAACGTTTCATCTCAGCCGCAGCATGAAACGCTTTCATAAACGCTCACCTTATCGTGTTACGCTGAACTATGCCTTTGGTCAGGTGATCGAAGGCTGCGCGAACGATCGTGACGAAGGCACCTGGATCACGCCAGCCGTTGTCGAAGCGTATCAGCGCCTGCATGAATTAGGACACGCCCACTCCGTTGAGGTCTGGCGCGACGATGAGCTTGTCGGCGGCATGTACGGCGTTTCGCAAGGGGCGTTATTTTGCGGCGAGTCAATGTTCAGCCGCCGGGAAAACGCGTCGAAAACCGCGCTGCTGGTATTCTGCGCAGAATTTATCCGGGAAGGCGGCAAACTGCTCGACTGCCAGGTGCTGAACGATCACACCCAATCGCTGGGCGCCGTTGAAATCCCGCGCAGAACATATTTGCATCATCTCGACACCTTACGTCAGTTACGTTTACCCAGCCATTTCTGGGTGCCGCGGACGTTATTTTTGCCTCAGACGTGAATGTTTTCGGCACATTTTTTATCAGGGTGTTATAATTGCCGCGCAGAGAAGGTTTAGCCCATTACCCCGCTGCCGTTAAGGATCCATTCGCGTCAGGTAACGCCCATCGTTTATCTCATCGCTCCCTTATACGTTGCGCTTCACGTGCGACTTTGTCGTGTGTTTCAGAAGCAATCCGGAGTAATGCGCCAAATCTCGTTTGCAGCGTTTTAAACGTACAAATCTTTACTTATTTAAAGAACTTCGGCATTATCTTGCCGGTTCAAATTACGGTAGTGATACCCCAGAGGATTAGATGGCCAAAGAAGACAATATTGAAATGCAGGGTACCGTTCTCGAAACGTTACCTAACACCATGTTCCGCGTAGAGTTAGAAAACGGTCACGTGGTTACTGCACACATCTCCGGTAAAATGCGTAAAAACTACATCCGCATCCTGACGGGCGACAAAGTGACTGTTGAGCTGACCCCGTACGACCTGAGCAAAGGCCGCATTGTCTTCCGTAGTCGCTGATTGTTTTCACGCCTCAATGGCGTACAGATGAGAAAAGGTCGGTTTATCCGGCCTTTTTTGTCTACGCTGATTTTCATTCTTCCGTCATCTGCGCATATTCATCTGTTAAGAAATCCACCAGTGCCCGAACGGACGGCAGCAGGCCACGCCGCGACGGGAAAACGGCGTGAATCACTTCCCTTCTCGGTTCCCACCCTTCCAGTAAAGGAATAAGCTCTCCGGCAGCAAGCTGTTCTTTTACCATCAGCATGGGCAGTTGCACGGCGCCGACGCCTGCTACCGCCGCTTCGCGTAGTGCCAGCATGTCGGTGGTAATTAAGCGTGGCGTAAAATGAACCTCCGCCCTGGCGCCTTGTGGGCCATAGAGTTCCCAACGATGAATATGTTTTCCAGCAGAAAGACTCAGTCCTGGCCAGCGGGTTAATTCAGCCGGAGAGACAGGGACGCCCATCCTCGCCGTCAGCGCTGGACTGGCAAAGATGCGATGCGCCCGATCGGCCAGCACCCGCATCACCAGATCGCTGTCCTCAAACGGTCGCGGCCGCACACGGATCGCAACATCCACGCCTTCAGCAACCAAATCGACGCGTCGGTTAGTCGCTTCCAGTTGCAGCGTTACCTCGGGGTAGCGGGCCATAAACTTTGCCAGCATGGGGCCTACATGGACATGCAACAGCGTAACCGGACAGGTCAGCCTGACCACTCCGCGTGGTTCCAC
Source organism: Citrobacter sp. Cs237 (assembly GCF_030332325.1). Taxonomy (NCBI): domain Bacteria; kingdom Pseudomonadati; phylum Pseudomonadota; class Gammaproteobacteria; order Enterobacterales; family Enterobacteriaceae; genus Citrobacter; species Citrobacter sp. Cs237. The sequence goes on from NZ_JAOWIB010000109.1 coordinate 581,250, forward strand.
CTGCAATGCGGCGATGGCCTCCTGCGCCGCCTGCGCTTCTATCAGCATCGCTTTGCAATGCTCATAAAACGTCTGTCCGACTTCGGTGACGTTAAACTGCCGTGTCGTTCGTTGAATAAGCCGCACCCCCAGTTGCTCTTCCAGTTGCGCAATCCGGCGACTGAGTTTGGACTTTGGTTCATCCAGTACACGCCCTGCGGCGGCAAATCCGCCCTGCTCGACCACATGCACAAACCACGCAAAATCATTGAGATCCGGCTTCATTCTTATTGTCTCATTTATAGAACGATGAAGACCATTTTAGCGAATACTCTGCTCGTTGTCTTAAATATAAGCTTATTGACATCAAGACAACGCCAATGAGGAGACTACGATGAAACAGGTGACAGGCGTCTATACCGCGCCTCGCCCGCACTGGGTTGGCAATGGATTTCCGGTTCGCTCGCTGTTTTCTTACCAAAGTCATGCGCAGCAGTTAAGCCCGTTCCTGCTGCTGGATTACGCCGGTCCGCACACTTTTACGCCCGCAACTGAAAAACGTGGCGTGGGCGAGCATCCCCACCGGGGGTTCGAAACCGTCACTGTCGTCTACAACGGCGAAGTTGAGCACCGGGACTCTACCGGACGCGGCGGCATTATTGGTCCCGGCGACGTACAGTGGATGACAGCCGGCGCGGGTATCCTGCATGAAGAGTTTCACTCAGATGCCTTTACCCGTAAAGGCGGTGAACTGGAGATGGTCCAGCTATGGGTGAATCTTCCTGCCAAAGACAAAATGGCGGCGCCGGGCTATCAGAGCATCACCCGTGAACAGATTCCCGTCGCCGGATTACCCGATGACGCCGGTACGTTACGGGTGATTGCCGGCGAATACCGGCAATTTACAGGGCCTGCGCATACGTTTTCACCCCTCAACGTGTGGGATATGCGACTTAAGCAGGCGCATCCGGTCACGCTGACGCAGCCGGATGGCTGGAGTACTGCGCTGGTCGTTCTGAAAGGCACGATCACGGTGAATGGCACGACCACAGTCGGTGAAGCGCAGCTGGTGGTGCTCAGTCAGACAGGCGAAACGCTGCACCTGGAAGCCAACAGCGATGCCAGCGTCCTTCTGCTGTCAGGAGAGCCGTTAAATGAGCCGATCGTCGGTTACGGTCCCTTTGTAATGAACACTAAACAGGAAATCGCGCAAGCCGTTCGCGATTTTAACACTGGCCACTTCGGCCAAATCTGAATTGAAGGAGAAGATGATGTCCAGTCCAGCAAATTTTAATGGCGCACGCCCGGTTATTGATGTGAACGATGCGGTTATGTTGTTAATCGATCACCAGAGTGGCCTGTTTCAGACGGTCGGTGATATGCCCATGCCGGAACTGCGCGCCCGCGCGGCGGCGTTAGCGAAAATGGCGACTCTCGCGAAGATGCCGGTGATCACCACGGCCTCTGTTCCGCAGGGGCCGAACGGGCCGCTGATCCCGGAAATTCACGCTAACGCGCCGCACGCCAGGTATGTCGCGCGTAAAGGGGAAATTAATGCCTGGGATAACGCCGGGTTCGTCGATGCTGTCAAAGCGACGGGTCGGAAAACGCTGATTATCGCAGGCACCATTACCAGCGTTTGCATGGCCTTTCCGGCCATCAGCGCCGTAGCCGAAGGTTATAAAGTGTTTGCGGTGATCGATGCGTCCGGAACCTACAGCAAAATGGCCCAGGAGATCACGCTTGCCCGTGTCGTTCAGGCGGGCGTTGTGCCGATGGACACGGCGGCAGTGGCATCTGAGCTTCAGGGGACCTGGAACCGTGAGGATGCGGCGGAATGGGCTGAGGTGTATACCCATGTCTTCCCGGCGTATCAACTGCTAATTGAAAGTTACAGCAAGGCGCAAGATGTGGTGAAGCATAACGAAACGCTGGATTCTCAGCGTTAAAAGGCAGCCCCGGCGCCTGCCGTCGGGACTGCTGCTCACTGTGTAACCAAATAAGATGTTAAGCGTAAATACTGCTTGACCCTTTTCGCGCAACTCCCTATAGTAGCGCCCCGTTGCCCCCCAAGCGGCCAGGCAGCAATACAATATGGTGAGGTGTCCGAGTGGCTGAAGGAGCACGCCTGGAAAGTGTGTATACGGCAACGTATCGGGGGTTCGAATCCCCCCCTCACCGCCATATTTAAGAAAGAGCGCGTACGAAAGTACGGGCTTTTTTTTGCCTATTGCACATTCCGGGGGGATGAGAACCCCCGACCGGGGTCGACAACGGGCGAAGCCCGTTGGACAGACCGGACGCGCAGCGAACGGGCTGCCCGCAGGGCGAGCGAAGCGAGTCAATCCCCCCCTCACCGCCATATTTAAGAAAGAGCGCGTACGAAAGTACGGGCTTTTTTTTTGCCTATTGCACACTCCGGGGGATGAGAACCCCCGACCGGGGTCGACAACGGGCGAAGCCCGTTGGACAGACCGGACGCGCAGCGAACGGGCTGCCC
>NZ_JAOWIB010000109.1:583778-587108 GCF_030332325.1 Citrobacter sp. Cs237
CCCGTTGGACAGACCGGACGCGCAGCGAACGGGCTGCCCGCAGGGCGAGCGAAGCGAGTCAATCCCCCCCTCACCGCCATCTTTAAGAAAGAGCGCGTACGAAAGTACGGTTTTTTTTTCGCATATTGCCCACATCAAAATCCTGCTTTATTGCTGCGCCTATCATCAAGGCTACCCCGAAAAATGACATTCCCACTCGGAGCTCCATCATCTTTTCGTGGGAAAGATCATACAACCTGAAGATACCTGCCAAGGATCCTTAAAACCTCAAGTTTGTTTATAAATGGTTTACTTCCTATCCCTCTATACTATGGAAAATTCTTAGAAAGGTAGATATGAAATGCTTCTTCAAACGGAAAATAGCATCGTTTTTGAGATGTAGAGCAATCCTTTTTCTTTTGGGTTGAGAAGGATAATCTGGCACACGCCTGCTACATATTGCGGCCCAGGACTGAATCACAGAAAATTATTTTTTTAACATCCATGCTATTTCTGGAACCTAAGTTTCAAAAGTATTAATGGATACCAAGAAAAGGAAAGAATTTAATTTTAAATACACAAATAAATAACATAAACCCCAAAATGGTTATGAAAAAATAAAGGATAATTAAAAAAGATTGAATCATACATCATATCTCTTAATGTGGTTTATAATACTGCGTGATGAATTAAACTCAGCACCAAAACCCATAAAATTCCTGAGTTTTGGTTTTTAAATTCAAAAATGCACTAGCCGTAAATATTGAAATATATATTCGGGTCATTATTATGTCTTACACCGATAAGCGTAGTTAATTTTTCGGTATGCCGGGGAAACCATGAGCAGGCACAAATTTGATAGCTGTCTTGTTTTTTTACAGCTTATGCCACAAAAAAAGGCTGCGGCCTTGTTATGTTTTTTTACTTTAACAACTTTAAGGAGGATGATTGTCACAAAGAGGTGCCGAGAGTGCAAAGAGTAATAGCAAACCATGAAAGAATTATATCTTCTCTAAGTGGATATACCAGATTGGCTAATCCAGACAACATCATTCGAGGTAAACGACGCTATAGTTTGAGCTATGAATGCTCACGTAGAGTATTTTTCATCATGGAAGGTGACTTTCTATTAAAAATAAGAGTTAAAGATGAAGAAAAAATGCTAAATATCTTAACTGCACCTTATGTATTCGATGTTACCCCGGCACTTGACACTCTTCCTCTTTATCTTGAACGAGTGGATTACGGCAAAATTCATTCAATGAGTTATGAGCATTTTTGGCAATTAGTCCATGAAAAAGATCTTATTAATGAAACCATGTCAATTATTTCCGCTCATTATTCTGATCTTATAAATTATATCATGACAGGTAAAAGCTGTTCTTATGAAGAAGTCATTTCGCTGATTGAACGGTGGCAAAAGTTGCCCTTACATCTTAAAAAACGCTTTTCCGTACTTTACCTTATTGAGAATAGCTCCTGGCTTTCAAAAAGTTCAATCAGCAGGGTTTTGAAAGAATTAAAAGATCGTGGCGTACTTAAACTTGACAATGGCCGATTCCATAGTGGGGATAGTTTAAAACCTTTTTGATAACATTTACTGAGAAAATATTACCTCATGCACAATCATACTAATATTCGCATTTTATTATGTGATAGTAATTATTACTTCATCTCTGGGGTGGTAGCACTAATCAAAACCATACTCGGTTCAAATAAAAATATCACTATCAACGGAGATATATCTATTCCTGGCATACAAGAAGCGGACATTATTATCATGAACTCTCCGCCCACTCTGCCATGCATCTGTCTTACAAATTTTCATTTTCGACAGTGCCACTGTCTTGTTATTGCGCTTGCTAACAGACATTCGCACCATCGTTTCGCCTTGAATGCTTCATGCTTCCGAGGTGCTCTTTTACTTCATCATAATGAGACAGTCGAGGAGATTCAAAAACGACTGGAGCAAAAAATCAAGGCTTCAAAAGCAGGTTACTATTCTTTCTCTTCTGAGGACTGTCAGGACTGTTGTCACTGCCGGTTATCAAAAAAACAGTTGCAGTTGGTTGAATATATGAGACAAGGATATAGCTTTCAGCGGATGGCAAAAATGATGAATGTCTCTGTAAAGACAATATATGGTCATAAAAATCGAATAATGGAGAAATTAGGAATAAAAGGGAATGCACGGCTGTGTAATTTTATTAACTCAACCGAACAACATAAATTTATTGCAGACATCTCTCAAATAGAAAAGTTTATCAATACTTCTTAAAATAAATTTTACATGTATAGCAATCACCACTCCAAGTTTACTCTTAGCCAGCATAAAAACTCATCAATACAACAACTAAAGGAATAACATATGTCTATAACTTTAATAGTTAAGCGTGTCGAAGGAATGCAACTTACCAGGTATGTATTAGACCAGCGACAACCGCTGATATTAGAGGCGCCTCCCCCTGGAACTTACTTTGAATTACAAAACAGCACAGGCGTAACTATTAAATCCTTTAAGGCACAGAAGGCAGATGACGCCACAAAACTACTTATTGCCGATGAAAACGGCGTTAATTATGAAGTGATGCTGAAAAATATCAGTCCAGAAGAGATCCCACCAATTAGCACCACGGGGACAAATGGAAGTTATACCTATGCTCAGGATCCCAGCACAGGCATATATACCCTTCCAGGATTCGCGGAAGAGGACACATTACCTCTGGACAATACAAGCCTGCTTCTTGGTGTCGGCGCTGTCGCATTGGGCGTTCTCTCGGCTGGCGTTGGGCTTGCCCAGCGCTCAAACCACCAGTCACACGGCAACGACGAATCGCCCATCATCACTGATAGTGGCGAAAATGCAACACCAACCACTGACACGAATACCCCGCCACTGATGACCAACGATGAGGGCAACCCCATCGCCGACGGCGCCACCACCAGTGACAACACCCCGACCTTCGGCGGTAGCGGCGAGCAGCCGGGCGCACAGGTGGTTATCCGGGACGGCGACACCGTCATCGGCGAAGCTGTGGTCGATGACCAGGGCAACTGGTCCGTCACCCCGGAGCAGCCGCTGGCCGACGGCGGACACACCATCACCACCGAAATCACCCGTCCGGACGGTTCGCAGACCAGCAGCGACACCTCTCTGGTTGTTGATACCAGCGCTGAACCGCAACCTGAACCGCAACCTGAACCAGAACCGGAACCGGAACCGGAACCAGAACCAGGGCCGGAACCGGAACCAGAGCCGGAACCGGAGCCACAGCCCGAACCCGAACCGCAGCCGGGCACCCCGCCATTTATGACCGACGATGAAGGCAACCCCATCGCCGACGGCGCCAC
>NZ_JAOWIB010000110.1:0-49514 GCF_030332325.1 Citrobacter sp. Cs237
GGCACTGTTGCAAATAGTCGGTGGTGATAAACTTATCATCCCCTTTTGCTGATGGAGCTGCACATGAACCCATTCAAAGGCCGGCATTTTCAGCGTGACATCATTCTGTGGGCCGTACGCTGGTACTGCAAATACGGCATCAGTTACCGTGAGCTGCAGGAGATGCTGGCTGAACGCGGAGTGAATGTCGATCACTCCACGATTTACCGCTGGGTTCAGCGTTATGCGCCTGAAATGGAAAAACGGCTGCGCTGGTACTGGCGTAACCCTTCCGATCTTTGCCCGTGGCACATGGATGAAACCTACGTGAAGGTCAATGGCCGCTGGGCGTATCTGTACCGGGCCGTCGACAGCCGGGGCCGCACTGTCGATTTTTATCTCTCCTCCCGTCGTAACAGCAAAGCTGCATACCGGTTTCTGGGTAAAATCCTCAACAACGTGAAGAAGTGGCAGATCCCGCGATTCATCAACACGGATAAAGCGCCCGCCTATGGTCGCGCGCTTGCTCTGCTCAAACGCGAAGGCCGGTGCCCGTCTGACGTTGAACACCGACAGATTAAGTACCGGAACAACGTGATTGAATGCGATCATGGCAAACTGAAACGGATAATCGGCGCCACGCTGGGATTTAAATCCATGAAGACGGCTTACGCCACCATCAAAGGTATTGAGGTGATGCGTGCACTACGCAAAGGCCAGGCCTCAGCATTTTATTATGGTGATCCCCTGGGCGAAATGCGCCTGGTAAGCAGAGTTTTTGAAATGTAAGGCCTTTGAATAAGACAAAAGGCTGCCTCATCGCTAACTTTGCAACAGTGCCTCCTATTGTATACCAGAAGCTATTGATCATCGTCAGATGAACAAGCATTTTCGTAGTTGATATGTGTACTAAACTAAGTAATATATTAATCCTGACAAATGAAAATGAAAACCGTAGTCTTGCGGTTGAATAATAATAAAATTGGAGATTGGATATGATTGAAACGCTTTTAAAGATACATACTGACTCTGAAGGAGTGGATTTTAAAAGAATCTGGGGGGAAGGTATTTTTGTTTTTGATTCTAATGTCCTTCTTGACCTTTACAGACTGCCAGAATCAGCCACTAAAGACTTAATTGGAGTTTTAAGTAATAAGGGGTTCAATAAGAAAATATGGATTGGATTTCAAGTGTTACTTGAGTTTTTGAGTAACCGACACGAGGCTATAAGTGATCAAAAAAATAAATTCACCACAGTCAAGAAACTACTCAACGAATCAATCGAACAGTATGACTTAATATTCGAAAACCTGATAAAGGAAATGTCTAATTTAAAACTCAAGCAACGTCACTCCTTAATAGATCCTGACAAATTCCTTACATCAGGAAATATTGAAAATGGAAAGCAATTCCTTGAGTTATTCATTGAAGACTTGTTAAATTTAGAAAACAAACAATCAGATGTGAATGATGAGGACAAAATTAAAAAATCGGTCCTTGAGATGTTTAATGGTAAAGTAGGAGTAGGCTTCACTAAAGAAGAGCTTGAGAAAATTTATAAAGAGGGGGAGGAACGATATAAAAACAACACGCCGCCAGGATATAAGGACGTTAAAAAAACAGGTTCGTATCATGTAGAAGATAGGGAGTTTGTTAGAAAATTCGGAGATTTAATATTATGGCAAGAAATAATAAAGATGGCTGCAGAGAAAAAAGCACCTTATGTGGTGCTGATAACAGGTGATGTTAAAGAGGATTGGTGGATAGAAAAAAGAGGTAAAAAGCTTGGTCCTCGCAAAGAACTTTTAAATGAGATCTACTCAAAAGTTCCCGAGCTTAAAACATTTTACATGTATGATACATCAACCTTTTTAAAGCACGCAAAATCTGAACTTTCTGTGAACATCAGTGACACATCTATTACTCAGACGAAAGATTTGATTGAGAGATCTAGAAAAAATAGATTTGCGCTTGAGGGTAGAGTTACATTAATTCACGATTTGATTAACGATGTTGCTCTAAGCATAAATGGCATTAGAGTTGGAATTGGTAGTTCTGTTAAATCGTTACCTCCAATAAATATAGATTGCCAGCACTTTTATTCAAGCTGCTTTGAGATTTTACGAAATGCACAACATCATGGCATAAATAACTATGTAGGTGTCCAAGCTAAAAAACTCGAAAACTATATAGTACTTAGGTTCAAAAACAAAATTCCTACTAATCACTCGAGCAGCGAAGCAATCAACATACTTGAATCTGCCCATAATGGATTTTCTGAACGAGGTTCAGGAATCGATATGATAAAAAAAATGATGCACCAATATGGAATTGATACTCATATAGTACAAGAACAAAAAAATTTCACCATAGAATTATACATACCTAAATCATTTTTTTTATCAATGGAGTGATTATATAATCCAGGCGACAAAAATCTCGCGCACTATTAGCATTCTTTAAATTAGTAGGTAAATGTAAAGTTGGTTTGGGAAAAACGACTTTACATTAACCCTGCTATGAAACTGACATACTCCCCGTAAGTTAACATGCCACAATCCCAGGTCCGCTCTTCGCTCAATGCGGACCTTCCATTCCCACCTGCGTTTTGCCCTGAACTCCTTCCTGCCGTATCACTTTCGCCCTTCAATACGATTAGCCAGTCCAGATCCGACTTCTGGGGTTTTCGGATCTGAACGTAAAAAACAAGAAGTACACTGCGTTCACTTCTGTGATTTGACATGATGTCAAAAAGATAGAAGGCATTCATAAAACAGGCCGTGTATACTTTAAAGAATGTTAAATGCGTGTCGTGCAGTTGATGCATTTCCCTGTATGACACCATCCCGGCAAATCTGACTGGAGATAACCGTGCTGAGCCAGCTGACCCTGCGTTTCCCGAAAAAACTGATCGAGCGGCTCAAGAACCGCGCCGCCACCGAAAACACCTCCGTGAACGCCCTCGCCGAACGACTGATGGAAAGCAGCCTGCAGGGCAGTGCCGCCGGTGAGGAATACCTGCGCCTCGTTACGGATCCGGATGAAGCCGTGCGCCAGCTGTACCGACAGCTGATCCTCGGTCAGACCTTCGGGGCTGCCGCCCCGTCCCGGGACACCCTGCAGTTCATGGTGGAGCTGGCACACCAGGCCTACCGGCGGGGCCAGGGACAACTGGTCAGTATGTCGCGGCTGCGTGTACTGCTGGACATGACCTTTGAACTGCTGGCCTGGCAGGTGGAAAACGGTCAGCCGGTGGATGCCCCGTATCTGAAGGGTATTTTCGGCATGACCGGCGAGGACTGGCGCGCGGAAAGTGAGCGATTTATGGCGGGGCTCACGCCGGCTGTCACCCAGGATTATGCCGAACACCTGCTCCGTCCGCTGGCCAGCCGGGCCTTTGATTTGTATGCGCTGCCTGATGAGGCTATCGCAGCCATCTTTACCCGCAGCCGGCTGAAGGCTGTCTTTCCGCTGTGCATGTATGCCCGGGACTGGTCTTTCAGTGATCTGCGACGGTTCACTGATCAGGTTCGCCCGGTGGTAGCCGCTGCGCGCGAAACCCTGCAGGCCGGTACGCTGCGCTTTGAAATACGCATCAGTGGACAGGAGCCGGACAGCCGCCCCGGAGAGTGGTATGAAATGCCGCGTCTGTATCTGCTGGTAAGCGGTCAGGAGTTTGTGATGCCCTTCGGCTGGGCACAGTTCAGTGAATTGCTGCGCACCCTGTCCGTTTACCACCATGACCCGGCAGTGCTGACGCAGGGATTCGACGGCAACAGTGTGGTCTTTGCAACCCGGGTGACGGCCAGTCAGGATGTCATGCTCGGTCTGGACGCCCTGCGGGTGTATCTCCCGGAGGCGGGATTTGCTGCGCTGATCGGTAGCCTCGTCACTCGCTGTGAGCACGGGCAGCTGTCGCAGACGCTGGAGAGTCTGCGCTGTCTTTACGGAGATCTGTAACCAGTATAGCTGTCCGCCGTCTTTCGTTCAGGGTAGCGGTGGCATATTTAACCGCGCCAGCTCTTCGAAGGTCAGGGTATGACTTCGCGGTTTTTCGTTATGGTGCAGTTCAGCAATACGTAGCCTCAGCGGCATCGGGCAGATCACGCCGCTGAAGATACATGTGCCGGTTGCCAGCGTTGGAATGGATTCCTCGGTCAGGCGGTCAATATAGGAAACCGACTTTTCAATTGCGTACAGATCGTTTTGATTTATCAGGCGATGTATAAAGTAATTATGCGCCTGAGAGATAATGGTGGGTGAAATGTCATTTGGCCGCTGGCTGGATATAGTAACAAATACGCCAAATTTGCGACCCTCTTTAATAATTTCTTCAAAGGTTTCCAAGCGGTAATCTTTCCAGCTTTCCGATTCTCGAAATGAAGCACTGGAAAGAATATTATGGGCTTCGTCGATAATAAGGTGAAGGGAGGAAGGAGTTTGATTCATTTTCTTTTGAGAATAGGCCCACTTCGCCATCATTAAGGGAAGCGTTTTTTTCATCGTCAGGTTGACCATATTCAGATTGAGCACAATAAAATTCGTCACAGCCCACAAATCTGCGCCCACTGTAGTATCAAATATCTTCCTGATATCTTTTCGGATCCCTCTCATCCGGTTAATCACCGGAGAGATATGCTCCGGGTTAGAGCGGCTGGAGAGATATTCATTAATCAGCTGCAGGTACATATAGTCGAGTAGTTCTTCCATAATGTCATCAGGAAACCGGTACTCTGCCGCTTTGCGGTACATATTACACTGTTGCGTTTTATCCTCCGTTGTAAAATAAATACCACCTTTTGTGCGCCACACCCCATCTTTGAAATAAAAATCAATGTCGGCAATAAGATCCTCATCCCTCAGGATGGGACGGAATAAATCAATGAGGTCATCGCTTTTCTTTTTATCGCATCCGAAAAGTGTTTCCGTTACACGCCTTGTAAGGATCCCACGAAAGTAGGCCTGGGGTTGCTCTTTTGCTTCCACATATCGCCTAAAATCTAGTACGCGCTTAAGGAAAGGCTTTTGTGTTTTGTCTGTGGCATCTGTCAGGACAGACAGGATCTCATGCTCAAGCAACACGTCCGCAGGCATCGGGATTCGGTCCCCGCCTTCGTGGTGAGTGTTCAGGTTGTATACCACCTTGTCCCGGGTGATACATTCATCCCAGCCATACTCACCATTAAAATCGAGCAGCATGAAACGGGCTTGTTTTTTAAAACCCCCACCAAGTAGCTTAGCCAGTGCGGCATACCCGTGCTGGTATAGGGCGGCAAGCGTGTTCGATTTACCACTCCCCGTGTTGCCAAAAATAGCAATATGCGAATTAAGAAGACCGCTCAATGGAAGTGTAATATCAATATCTTCCAGATCCGTACGAGAGAACTGAAGCCCGTTCCGGGCAGTTCCTGCGATACAGTGAATGAGGTGAAGTGTCTCTTCTGTCAGGATAAAAGCTTCATTACCAATGAGTGGAAGTTCACGAGTGCCGCCGGTAAACCTGCCGTACCGATCAACGTATCCGGTCAGGGTCGCGGTGAGATACCTGCGATAACGCAGCGAATCGCTTCCACTTCCGGACAGGAATTTTTCTTCCACAATCTTTTCCGTTTCCACCTTTGCAATAAGGCTCATAAAGCCTTTTTTAATTTCGATAAAACTACCTACTGAAACATTTTTGAGGACTTTTCCGTGGAAGAACAGGTCGCTGAGATTTTTATTTTTATCAACCAGCACGCTTACTGTTCTTCCGGAAACTTCACAGACTTCCCCAATCCTTAATACGGCTTCTTCATTAATGAATGCGGACGTCATTTCGCTCTCCCAAGAAAGCAGGTAATAATTTCATTCGCTTTAGAGAAATCAAGCGCCACGCCGGGTGTATATACCACATCCACATTTGAGTAATCACGAAATTTTTCCGTAAAGAGCAATTTCGATGCTTCATTGTACGCAAATATAATCAGTTTGAGTGTGGCATTACGTAATGCTTTCTTGGTCAGCGTTTCAATGTGTTCATCCGCAAAAGAAAATCCAAACACCACCAGAAGAGTTCCCTCTTTATCCAGTTCATTAGAGTAAGTTCGTAGCAAATCATAATATACATTGTCCAGTACAGTTTCCCGGAACTTATCCTTCCTGGGTAATACCAACTGATGACTGTTGACCCATTCCTGTCTCTTTACGGACGTTTCAAACGCTTCCGGTTTCATCTCCTGAATGTGATAATAGATATCCTGCTGATATTTAAACCAGGAGAGTGAACCATGCAGTTTAATCAGATTCACGGTGGGAAGCTCTACACTGTAATTATACAAATTACCAGTCGCATGCACAGTCTGATAAAAACATTTCGCATCAAACAGCATCCGGTTGTAAATATCTGCGCGTTGCCGGAATCCGTCGTTAAGAATGATGTTGTTATTCGTGACCGCTGCATTCTCTATAAACAAATCATAATTGGTGGTAAACAGGTTGATGCGCCTGGGCAGAAGGCCGGACCGGCGCCGGGTCAGGAGCATTTCAAGCGCATGAATGAATGCTGTATAATTCTGGTGAGTGTCTTCTACAAGTCCGGTCAGCGCCGGAAGCTGATCTTCATAAGCGCGTTTTCGTTTGAGAAGCACATCAGTGGCTCTCCATACGCTTTCAAGAAACTGCTCTGCTTTACTAAAATACTCTTCATCATTTCCTGCGCGGACGAGGGCTTCTAGCTCATTTTCGATATCGCCCAGCACCCGGATTGCTGGAAGGGATGCGCCCGAGCCGATAAGAAAGTTGATGTTTGCAGACTGGAAAATGCGTTCAAAGTATTCCCGGTCTCTGTCCTGACCGTAGTATGCGCGCAAAAAAGCCATGCCTTGCTTTCCTTATACACAATGGATGGGATCTTACCTTTTTTGGCTGGCCGTGTACTGCGCTCAGCCTGCCTGTTTATAAAAGAAAACTTTTTCCTGCTGTAGCGGGAAGATAGGATATACCCCGATCCAAAACCATTATTAGATTATCGTGAACTGACGGACTGCCCGAAAGGTGAATACCGTCTGGCCGTTAAAATAATGAAGGGACGAAATTAACATTCCCGACCCGCAGGTGCGGGCCGGGAATGACTTTAGCGCTGCTTCCAGAATTCTAGCAGAATCATAATGATAGACACTACTGGGTGAAGCAGTTTGATGAACAGTAATAACATAAATGTTATCCCTTATTCATGCTTAGTCTCACTGCAAATGCCCTTCCACTTACCTTTGCAGTTGCGTACCTGAGCTGCCAGATACATTCGACTAAAACGGGGTTCGAGCACAATCCCCGCATCACCAGGGAAAGGGTTAAATCTTCAATACATTCAAACAATAAATTTTTATCAATACCCTCAAGTCATAAAAAAATTTGGAGGCTCAGGAATTTCACTGATAATCTTAACTCAGCTGCCAGATACATTCGGCACGGTCAGTAACACGGTTGCTGTTATTGCCCAGAAAAAGCCCGGTTTCATCACCCGGGCTTTTTTCATTCCGCCGATGCCTCTTCAAAAACCATATATCGTGTTTAAGAACTATGTGCCTTATCTATGTAGCGATTCTAGTAGGGATTCTTTTCAGAACAAGAGTTGATTTTGATGTTAATTTGAGGATGCGAAACGACGTTTTTGGTTAAGTGCCGATATCATAAGGCCTAAAGGCGGTGTCAATAACTTAGAAAAAAAATTCAAAATATGATTGAGTAGTTTTCTTTTACTCACTTTGCTGCCTTAATTAAAGCTTTCTTATAATTTTTTACCCCCGCTCTTTTTCTATGTCTGTTACCGAAAATCATGCGCGAGCAGCCGGATGCCGTGCTTAAACGCCTTGAAAATGCAGTCCTGCGTAATCACCGCATTGTGGTCTCGGCCATCACGTATGCCGAGATGCGCTTCGGAGCTGTTGGCAGGAAAGCTTCACCGCGCCATGCCCAGCTGGTCGACGCATTCTGTGCCCGCCTCGATGCCGTACTGGCCTGGGACCGGACAGCAGTGGACGCCACGACGGAAACCAGGGCCACGCTCGCCGCTGCCGGGACACCGATCGGCCTGAATGACACAGCGATTGCCGGACAGGCCATCGCTGCCGGTGCCGTTCTGGTGACCAGTAATACGCGGGAGTTTGAGCGCGTGCCTGGTCTGGTTCTGGAAGATTGGGTGAAGTAAGCGAGGCGAGCAGGATACCCCTAGCACATGTCCCAGCTCCCAGCGATGCGTAATGTAAAAGCCATCTCAGCCTTAGTAGCCAGGATAGTCAGACGTAGTTCCGGCATTTGTAAACTGACGCAACGCTCAGATTCAGGTAGTTGTGTTAATATTCGATCATTCGCTTTTTATGAGCTTATTTATAAATTAAAAGGCAGGTTTTTTAAGGATGAAGATGACGTGGAAGTATTATCTTGTTAGTAGCATTTGGGGACTAACATTTCTCGGATTTATTATCTTTATATGGAGCCGGGACAGAGAAAACTCCATATTGCAGTGGATTATGATTGCTGGTTTTTTTAGTTGCTTTCTTTATCCATTCGCAAAGAATGCCATTGAGAATTTTGCTTTAAGATTTACGACGCGGGAGTTCTGGAACGCAGGAATTTTGGCTGACGGGGTGGGTAAAAATAGCTTATTGCTTTTTTATTACGCGCTGAGTTTTGCTTTAGCCATCCCGCTGGGATTACCAAGATTGATCTATTTAGGCTTTAAAAGAAAGGCCATGTAATACATGGCCCTTGATTATCATAACTCAATACCCTGATGCTGAAAAAGGTTGCCAGCAACCCCAAGCAAAACGGACTTGCCAAAGCGCTGAGGGAAATTGGCCGTATTGAGCGAACGCTGTTTATGCTCGACTGGTTCCGCGATCTGGCACTGCGTCGGCGGGTCCAGGCGGGACTGAATAAAGTGAAGCTCGTAACGCACTGACGCGTGCGGTATTCCTGCACCGTCTGGGTGAAATCAGGGACCGAAAACCGGAGAATCAGAGCTATCGCGCCAGTGAACTGACGCTGCTGACGGCAGTTATCTCGCTGTGGAATACCGTCTATATGGAAAGGACGATCGATGCCCTGAAGCTTAAAGGGCTGAAGCTCAATGATCAACTGCTGTCGCATTTGTCGCCGTCAGGCTGGGAGCACATCAATCTGACAGGCGATTATATCTGGAAAAGCAACCGGATACCGGCTTCCGGTAAGTTTCGTCGGCTGAGGCCAGCTAAAGTGGAAAGGTCAAAAAATGAGCTTAATGTACAATAATTTTCGATATCCAAACTGCCCCCCCTATGGCATCGCGTTGAAAATTGTTGGCGAAGGGCGACTGGATAAGGTATGGGCGAACAAATGGAAGCCGGTAGCGAAAGAACTCAGGGTCAGGAAAAGTCAGCTTGATGAAATTTCTTCTGAATGATCCAGATTAATTTTCCACGCAGGGAACCACTAAATAAAACAAAATATCTGTAAGACTGAGTAATCGTCATTTATAATACCGTACCATAATGCCTGAACCTCATGGTACGTTGATATTTATATAAAGGAGTATGAAGTCATATCAGAGGTAAAGGTCATGGTCACAGGAGAATCTATTTTCATGGAATGATTGAATGTAAAAATACATTCACTATATTCTCTGAACAATTGTGCACTGTGTTATATACCACATTAATTTAACTGTAATTAGTTATAAAGTTTTACCCGTAACTGCCGAAAATACTTATTTAATTCGGGACGTTACATATTCAGGATGAACTCTTTTCATAACTTCAGCACGTTTATTTCTAATAAAGATAAAATCAGCGCAATGCTTGTCTTACGCGACAAATCAGAATTCGCGGCCAGGAAAATCCTTGAGAAAAGCCGTATTCGCGTGCCTTCACTGACAGGCCGTTTTTTCTGGAAATGGGTACAGGATTATATCAGTACGGCCTGTCAGCCTTCGGGTGAGATTAACTACAGTGGTTCAGCGGAAAATGCAAAAACAGATACACACGGCGTTAATGTCTGTGGAGACGATGAGCCCCGGCGCGATCGACCTGGTAAAGGTGTTTGCACTGACGGCCATGTTTCTCGACCACCTGAACATCCTTTTTCTGAATCCCCCGTCAGCGGAACTGTATGCGCTGGGCCGGATGGTGTTCCCGGTGTTTGTCATCATCTGGGCGAGGAACCTCAGCCACAGTCCGGCATCGCTGCAGACCCGGGCCACGCGGATGTGGATGTGGGCGCTCATCGCCCAGCCGGCGTTCTGGCTGGCGTTCCGGCATCAACAGCCCTGGTATGCCCTGAATATTCTGTTTGTGTTCGCCGGCGTGACGCAGCTGGTCGCGCTCGGTCACCGTTACGGGTTCACCGGCACGCTGACCGGCATCCTTCTGCTGCTCATCCTGGCGTTCCCCCTGCACCCGGCGAGTTACGGCGTGACGGGCCTCGTGTTCTCCTCTGCGGTGGTGGCCGTCTTTTCCCCGCTCGCGCAGGCTGCCACATTCAGGAAAATCGTCATGATTATCGCCGCCGGCGCGTTGTTCTGTCTGAACGGTATCACCCATCTTATCGCGCGCCCCCTGGATACGCTGGTTATCGCGGTCCTGCCGGGTCTGGTGCTGCCCGTTATGGCGATCTGGCTGGCCGTCCGGCTGAAACCCGCCGGTTCACCCCGCTTTATGCCCGGGCGGTTTTTTTACCACGCGTATGCCGGTCATCTGTTACTACTTGCCCTGTTCCTGACCTTCCTCCGGTGATGCGGCCGGGAAGAGGTGTGGGGTCTCACGCTGCTGTGTTTTTATGCCCGTCAGGGCATGGAAGGCGGCTCTCCGTTGCTTTTAAGAGGTAAATGGCCTGTCCGCCGGGCCCAGCGGACCAGGCAGATCCAGAAACACCCCTCCTCCCTGCCAGAAAAAAAGAGCTGAACGTACCCCCGAAGGCCTGTTGCGCTGTCGGAGTGATTCCGGCGAAGCCGGAATGTATCTCCGCGTTAGCGAGCCGTGAGGCGCGCTTACGTGCGCATATCTCCGGGCTTTCCGTACCAGCCCGCAGCGGCATCACGTGCTAGTTACAACATCCATTTCAAAGCGACTCTGTTCCGGCCCTGCGGGCCGGGGCGGCGGCGGTTTTGCATGGCCGGACGGGGGAGGGATGCCGGCGGTGACCAGAGAAGGGGCCCGGCGCCTGCGACGGGAGGAACATCATATCTGAGCGCGTGGCCGGAGGCCGCTGCATGCGAAGGCCTTATCCGGATATCCACAGGGCTGCGCCGGACAGATAACTACCCTGTTATTTTCTTACAGGGAGATAAAAAAGGGGGGTTAAGACTGTTTTGCGGGTTCAGTGTTATCTGCATGCAGGTTTGGTCAGTTATTCATTTGCGGGATCCTGTGTAAAAAAAATCCTTAACGCTTTAAATCCCGCCTGTCCGGGAGGGGCGATAAGGATTTCGTGGTGCTATGACACACGGTGTACAAAAAAGATGCAGACTGCTGAGCCGGCGCCAGCGCAGAAAGCCCCGGGGAGGAGCATGTGAAAAAGAAAGTCTGTCTGCCGGCTCAGTCCGGGGGGGATAACGCCAGATCCAGCTGATAAAGCTGCTGTATGGCCAGCTCCCTCAGCCGTTCTGCTGTACAGAAGTAGGCTTCATCAGGCGGCATGGATTTCAGCAGCCACGTCGATACGGCCTGGATCTGTTCATCCACAGGGAGTTTAATCAGGCGGCCGGCACGCTTGCGCTCCGCGCCACGCTGGCGACGAAAACGCAGGGCATCACGCTGTTTCATACTGAACCAGCGTTTACGGGCAGCATGCGGGGAAATGTCCTCATGCTCTCCCATCACGCCCTCACGTATCAGCTGTTCACGCTCCGCGCTGAGACGCAGTTTCTTTTCCTGCTCCCGGGCCAGTTTGTCGAGGTTTACCCCGAGCATCCGGAACCCGGCCTGTGTAATGAACACGTATGTGGGCAGCCAGGACTTCGATTCACGATCCCACCGGCGTTCATCAGCCAGGCCAAGCACGCCAAAGCGTACCTGTTCCTCTATAAGCCGGGAAAGTCGTGACACCGTCACCTCTGTTTCGGGGATAACATTGCCCCTGACGTCTCTGGCACTGAGCTCTTTCGCCAGACGCGAGATACACATCCCCACGGTATGTTTGCCCGCATCACAAAAACTGATCAACACGGGCCAGAGCGCATCCAGTAAACGCTGGCGCTCCGGACGGAAGCCATACTTACGGCCCGCCTTTCTGCGGCCGGCGACAAACAGCGGATGACGGGAGATGTGCATGCGCAGGCTGACCTGACCGTTTTCCCGGTCTTTTTTTACCAGCCTGTTGTAGGCATAGCCAAGCTGTCCCGTAAGCTTTTTATAATGCTCAGGGCGATACCAGGCCGGGTTTTCGCATTTGGGTTTTGTTGAATGTTCCCCGCGCCGGCGGCGGGTCAGTTTTTTTACCGTGGGGACAAGGAAACTGTCCTGTTTTCCGGCATCAACCTCCTGCCAGAACCGGATTTGCTCATCAGGCGCAAGCGCAGACCAGTGAACGGCAGACCGGATATTATCAGTCATGATGCCGCCCTCCGGTGAAATGTCCGGACAGACAGGATGCGCGGAACTGGCCTGGGATGCGGCAGTGCGCAGGTGTGATCAGATATTCATTCACGGCGGCCTGTTCTTATGGCGGCCGGGTGTTGTTTTATATGGTGCATGCGTTATAATCCTTCACAGGCGCTGAGCCTGCTTTTGGACCCCCTGATATCTGACGATTCCGCCAAGTTTCATGCAGATATCGGGGGGTTTGTGCATTCAGGCTCCGGATAATCCGTTACCTGCTCCCGGGCGTCTTACCGGACACGCCCTGTCCTCATTCCCTTATTCCGGAAGTCCGCATTACTCCCGGAATGGTCTGCCACCTACTGCCTCACCACAAAGCAGTCAAACATGACATTTGATTCAGGTCACAAACATAAGTCAAATCATCGGAATACCCCACCACAAGGCTCCCGAAAACATCATAAGTTTACCGTTTCATCTGTAACTTTTCCAGATGAAAGATCCCATCTGGTGTCAGTGAGGATCAGGAACATGTTGTGTTGATGCTGAATTCATCGTGATGGCGGCGGTATGCTTTTGTAAGTCTCGGAAGCGGCCTCTGGCGGAAAACCGCTTCAGTCATTTACCTGGCGTTAATCGCCAGCTTTCCGGATAGCTTTTTCCAGCATTTCTGCCGACACCTTGCCCGGAAATACCGTTATGTTGTTGGGCATGGCGGCTTTTGTTGGCATAACAATAATGCCCGGTGTGCCGCTCAGCCCCAGCGTTCTGGCCAGTTCATCGTTTCCGGCAATCACATCCCGAAAATCTGTCTTTTCCTTTTCCTGCCAGCCTGCTTTAACGGCCGCTTCCTCAATGTTCTCTTTCGTCACAGCCCCGGAGTCCCTGCCGGCTGCAAGAACGGCGTTATGGTACGTCACATAAGCCTCAGCACCTTTTTCCTTCCAGACAGCAAGTCCTCGCTGAGCAGCTAACAGAGAGTTTTCACGGCTACCGGAGAAAATTGGCCATTCTTTAAAGACATACCGCACTTCAGGATGGGTTTTCATGACCTTCTGAAGCTCCGGAGCCATAGCGATGCAGTACGTACACTGATAATCGAAGAACTCAATAACAGCTACCTGTGCGTTGTCAGGACCGTAGACCGGTGTTGCTGCGTCATTAAGTAAGGTTGCCTGATTTTCCATAACGCTAACTGCAAAACTCATCTGCTCGCGTTGCTTCTGTTGTTGCTGCAGACGCTGGCTTACGGAGACAAGCACTTCAGGGTGTGCGACAAGATAATTTGCTGCGATCTCTCCTATTTTTGCTTCCTGCTCCGGTGAGAATGACAGCTGGGAGCCGGAAGCCTGTGCTAATGAAATAAATAATATGTATGTTGTAACTATATTGGCGAAGGATTTTACTCTTTTCATGATTAAGTCTCGTGGTTTATCAAATCAACGTTCTTTCTGAATGATGCGTGGCGGGATTTGTTCTTCACGTTCCGGCATACGACCACGTTCACTACTATCAGCCTGCCGTAGCAATTCCTGTTCTGCGCGGGAAAGTTCAGCTATAACGCTTGAGGCTCTTTCAAGCTCTCCCACTGACTTGTCCGGCACTGTAAGGTCGCTACGCACGCGCAGTGCAAGCTGCAGTTCAGGATCGTAGGTTCTGTCGCTCTCGCGCATGCTGGCCATAAGGACACTGTCCGGTGCCTGCGCCCCGTGCCTGACCGGATTCAGTTCCTCCGGCCGCAGCGTCACTACAGCATCTGACGGCAACGCAATTCCGCTATCGTCATTCTGTTGCTTACGTACGGCTTCCTGTTCCCGGATCTGTTCCGCCTGTTTCTGCTCATTCTGAAGTTGTAACGCTTCCTGGTCTGACCGTGTGGTGAGATTAAGCCGTATTTCCTCGTCTGGTCGTATGCCACCTGTTAGCTTCATCAGGTGGGCTGATGGCGTTTCGTCACCCGTCTGCCAGACAACCCCGTCATCCGGATGTGCTCTTACGGCATCAAGCGCGGCAGCAATATCTTTCACTACATGCGTTTTGCCCGACTGACTTCGCTGTAGCACGGCACCCTGTGCCCGTGGAGTCATCACCAGACGGGTATCTCCCTGAGTCAGTCTGCCTTCCGGACTGGAAACCAGCGATACCAGCGCCAGTCCCGCACTTTTGCCATTGTTGTCATAAACCGGCAGAGCCAGTGCCGGTTCGGGAAACCGGCGGGTTGCCGGAACAATTTTTGCGGTCAGCGATGCGTCGCCCATTCCCTGATGCCGGACCCAGGCGCGGCCAATGGCTGTTTTCAGCACCGGATGTCCCATGGCCCAGATCGCTTTAGCCTGCTGACGCTGAGTTTCCGGAGCCAGCGCGTCATGCGCTGTTTTGATTTCCCGCTCGGGCATGGTGAGCGCTTTCGTCCAGTCTGCCTTACCGTCGGTGTAAATCTGGACATGCTCTTTGGCTCGCGAGGCTGAAATATAAAAAGCCCGCCGGGTGGCCAGCGCCTTGCGCCCTTCCTCAGTGCCTTCAAGCGAAATCACGTAATCTGTGCTGGCACCCTGTGCGCCATAGCCGGTGACAGCCCACCCATAATCAATATGTTGCTGGGCCCGGGTATTGCCGGGATTAATGGTCACACTGCCTTTTTCACTGCGTAACCGGATATCTCCCGTGTCACTGACGGCATCCACCGTAAACCGCTGGTTTCCCGTCTGCCCCTGCTCACGATCGGTGAGCGTAAAACGCACAAGGTCGCCGGCACGCACTTCTATCTGGCTTCGCCTGAACAGTTCCACATCCCCGGTGATCAGTTCACGGGGCGAATACAGGCCAACCTTTCCGTCTTCATCACGCACCGTGACCGTATTTCCGTTGCGATCAACCGCCAGTACGTCCTGGTAGCGATCGCCGCGCTTCACCACCATTCCTGCATCCCAGGCAGCGGTTTTGTTAAATTCATGGCGGGTGTGGGAGATTTTATCGAGGACCGGTACGGTTATCGCGTCTTTACCCAGCTCACCACGCACAGTCAGCCGTTCGTGAATACCGGCGTTAACGGCATGGCGGTCGGCGTTAAGCTGCGTGATGATAAGCGTCCGTGCCCGTGCGTCCGGCGTCCGGCCCATCCAGTCACTGACAATATCGGCAACCGGTGCCTGTGATTCCTGCAGCGCACTTTCCGGTCCCTCTGCGCCGGCTTCCCGGGCAATCCTGTCGGAAGGCTGGGCAATGATCCGGTTCAGCGCGGCATCAATACGGTTATCAATGATGTCATGCACCGCACCACGCAACTGCACGTCTTTCTGACGGACAATCTCCTTCATGATGGCCACATCCATGGGGCTGCGTTCCTGCATCAGCTTAAACGGGGTGCCGGCGTCCACTGATTCAAACTGGTCGACGTCTCCCATCGAGACGGCGCGGCCACCACCGACTGCAATGGCCTGAAACAGCGCCGCGGTATCCTGATTACCGGCCATGGAAGACTCGTCTATCAGGAAAACACGCCCTTTATAATCCGGTTTTTCTCCTGCCGCCGTGGCCTGATCATGCTCGACAATGAAGGATTTAATGGTCTGGGCCCGGACGCCCACGTCACTCATTTCCTTTACCGCCTGGTGCGTGGGAGCGAGGCCAGTTATCTCAGGACGCACCTCTGCCGGCAGGATATCAAGTGCGGCCACAACGGCTTTCATTTGCGTGGTTTTCCCCACACCGGCATAGCCCTGAATGCCCGTAAACTGGTCCCTGCTGCTCAGAACCAGCGTTGTGGCCTGCCTCTGACCTGCGGTCAGACCGTTTAACACGGCTGAAGGCACCTGGTCGAGCAGGGGTTGCTGTGTGTTTTTCCCCTCCTCCACCGTACGAAGGATGGACTTCTCCATCTCCCAGGTCGAACGGGCAACAAGATACGGTTCACCCCTGACGGAGACACGCATCAGCGCACCGTCTTTTACCATCGAGGCGATTTCCTGCCCAATTGCATTAAAATCAGGAAGAAATTTCTCTGCGGCTTCCGCCAGTGCCAGCTCGCTGAAAGCCACTGTCCGTTGATCGTTAACGGCACGCCAGACTGCCAGGCCAGCCTCAGTACGAACCCCGTCGTGAAGGTGTCCCACTGCCTCATTAACGTCCTCCTTTCCGCTGAGACTGCGGACCAGCTGCACGGGAGACGCACTGGTTTTCATCCTTTGCAGGCGTGCTTCGGCCCGGTCCTGTACCTCGGCTGTAAAAATTTCGGCCCGGTGGCCACTCTGGGCAAGAGAGTTCATGGTCTGACTGGAGATATCCCGGCTGTTGAGCGCGGCCAGTACCACGCCACTGTCGTTGTCGCGTCCTCCTGGTGCGCTGACGTATGCGTGGGTGAGATATAACGGCTTATCGCGGGGAAGGATCAGGGCGTCGTTACCGCGCCTGACCTCAATGCCCCGATCACTGACACCGGTCACTTCAAGCCTGTCTTTGGCCTTCAGATCATGTTCCCGGTCGCCCGCCACCGCCATCAGCCGCTCCCCGGTCGCCACGTTCAGCGTCTCGCGGTTAAAAAGCCGCCAGTCAGCGGTCACTTCGCTGATTTTCATCCGGGTGAGTACCCCGTCACCATCAATCAGGGACAGCATGCGCGTGTCCTCATGAACACGATCGATAACATAGGAATGGCGTTCTTTTGCATTGCTGCGATCCTCGAGTACCATCCCGGACCGGTATGATCCCGGCATCCGGCGGGTCTTACTGTCCAGCCACACCGGCGAACGGGCTTCGATGCTGATACCGTTCCGGTCCAGCTGGCCCGCATTCTGCAGCGCGTCACGGATAAGACCGGTGAGCTGGGCCTGTTCTCGTTTACCCACCACCACGGCAGTTACGTTTTCATGACTCCCGCTCAGATCCGCAAAACGCCCGGCAAGCGCCTCGTAGCGGTCACGCTTGTTGGCGATACTTATCACTTCGGCTTCGAGCCCCGGCGCCGGCTCGGTGCGACGTGAGCGTGGTACACCGGCTGATTCCAGCACTGACATGGCATTGCCGTTCGCCTGGCGACCGGCACTGTCGAGAAAGACCAGCTGTGCATCCTGTGCGCGGGCTTCACCCAGCAGTACCAGTGTCTCCTTGAGGCCCAGACGTTCCGCGCCCTCAATGATGAGCGTACTCTGGGGTTTCAGATGAAAATCACCACTGAGCACCTGCTGACGGCTCACCAGACGATCGCGCAACGTGTCAGACCTGGCCAGCGAAATGGCGCGCTCGGCTGAACTCGCCAGCACCTGCACCTCCCGGCCCTGTGCCATGGAGATGTCGGTCAGCTGCGTAGTCAGTTCACGTATTCCGGCCACGCCCGACGGGGCATTCATCAGCACAAGCGCATCCTGCTCCACCACCTCCAGCGCTGCGGGCGCATACTGTGCAGGACGCTGAAAACTGACCACGGCGGTGGATTTCAGATGCTCCTGGCTCAGCGCCTGAATGGAAAGCTCGTCCAGCAGGTGAATCCGTGAGGTGAACACGCCCTTTTCGCTGTCCAGCGGGACGATACTGCCTTCCTTCAGCGCAGCATCAATGGCCTGGCGTATGACATTCATCTCCGGTAATTGCTCGCTCAGCTCAGCGGTCGTCAGCATCAGCTCCCCGAAGGTAAAACGGGTCCGGTTGTCGCTCAGCTGCGAGATGGCCATACGTACCGCATCCATCACTTCCGGTACCTGTACCGGTTCCTCTGCAGGTGCCAGTGACTTCAGGGGCTCAGGTTTTGTGATACTCAGGGGCTGCTGCACCGGCGCGCTGTGGGGCTGCGGCGTGGATACCTGAAGGGATGGCGGGTCACTGCGTTCAGCGCCGTTACCGCCTTTATCTTCGCCTTTTGCGGTGATTCCAGGTGACTGCATCCCGGGTGTGTCGACAGTTTCCGTTCTGCCTGGCTGTTCCGGCGCTGACTTAACCGGCTGCGGACGCATGTCACGGGATGCATCACTGCGCGGCACCACGCTGTCCTGATAGGCCTTCAGATCATAGCCTCTGTCTTTCAGCTGGCCGAGCCAGCGTTCCATCAGACGCAGGCGTGACGGGTCAACCTTTGCCTGCCGGGTGTCCTTTGCCGCCACATCGCGACTACGAAGCGTGGCTTCCGCCCCGACAGCACCCTGTATTTCACGTCCCCGGGAGGATAAATCTTCGCGAACCTCTTCCGGCACGCCCTTAATTTCCCACATGCCGTGTTTGCCGACTTCTTCAACTTCATGGCCCAGCGCTTCCACGCGCTGACGCAGGGCGCTGCGGTAGATTTTCCCGAGCGTCACCTGCATCTTCATGACGGTTTCGATAAAGCCGGCGTTATGAATATAGTCGGTGGCAAGGGCCTTCCATTTGCCTCCGTACTCCGTCATGTTGGCGATGAGCAGGTGAGTGTGCAGCTGGGGATCAAGATTACGTGATGTGTCATGCGTGTAGGCAGCTGCCACCATCTTGCCGGTGTGAACAATAGAGGTGACACCTTCTTTCGTGTTACGCGCAGAAATTAGCTTTTCCACATAACCGGCCGCCACACGGACGGCATGGTTGTGTGCTTCCAGCATCCCCTTATCGTTGCCGATTAAAGCCAGTATCGAGACACTTTTGGGGGCAGAAAACGTCAGGTCATGACCGGGACGGTGGACGTGCTGCCCGTTAACCTCCTTACCGAGGCGCGAGCCGTCCGGCAGACGCCCCTCCAGTACATTAGTCAGGTCATCTCCCCGGACGTTTCCCTCCAGGCCCAGTTCTTTCGCGCCTTCACCCATCCACAGGCTTTGCAGGCTGCCCAGAAAATAGTAGTTATCGGAATTACTGTAGTAGCCTGCAGCCTCGCCGGCTGACGCTACTGGGGCAACAGACATCATAGTTCAGGCTCTCTTTCGTAATAGTGTTGGTCGTTTTCGTCGTAACCCGGGTCGTCCGCGTCTCGGTGAAGTAGAATGTTCTCTTCTTCCCGCGCCAGTTGTCGGTTGGTCTGGTGTTCTTCAGTCGGCGTACTGGCCTTCACGCTTTTTCCGGCCGTTGTCAGGCTGAGACCACCATCAGGCAATATGGCAACCTTCATATCCAGATTCATGGTCTCGCCTGCACTCTCGCTGGCCGGATCGCTCTCTCCTGACGGGGTGGCTCCGGAATTCAGCCGGTACTTAAGCAAGCCGAGGGCACCGGACGGAGGCGGTTCAACCGATTCTTCTCCCTGTGTTCTGGCTCTGATTTTTTGAAGTGCTGAAGGGATGCCCTTCGACCCGGAGGCCGCATCTGCGGGTGGGATCGCTGAAGGTCGGAGAGAGACAACGATATTTTTTTTCTCGTCGGTGACAGAAGCTGTCACTGTGTTGTGGATCTGCGCTTTTGGTTCCCCGGCCCTGCTCTCCGTTTCGGTTACGGGCTGCTCCCTGACCGGCAGTGGGTTACGTTCTGCTGGTACCATCCGGGTTTCGTGCTGGGTGGGGGCAACGGCAGTTGCGGGCTTTTCGCCAAGTGATAGACGTCTCGTTTTTACTGAGTCTGCAGTCGCCGCAGGCGCAGCATCTTCAGCTGAAGATACCGCGTCACCGTTCTTCTCCAGCGCTTCGTCACCGGTCGGGAACTTCAGTCCTGCCGCCGTGGCCGCACGCTCGTTTTCCTGTATAACCTTTTCCAGCTCCGGGCTGAGGGCGTCACGGATGTTGCGCTCCATCAGGCCAGCATGGTGTTTCTTCAGCGATCGGTATTTCAGCTTCAGACGGACAACCGGATATTCGCCCGGGAGACGGACGTAAAAGCTCAGGTTTGGCAGTCGCATGACTTGCTCGTAATCAACAACGGGGTTATTCACCTCGTCCTTGCCAAGCGACACACCGTCACGCACCTGGTCCAGACCGTAGCTGTTCTGTTCACGGATTTTACGCCTGCGCTGGTTACCCAGTTCCTCTTCCACCACTTTGGCCATCTCCGCACTCGGAGAGCGGCCATACATACGAGTGTTCATCAGGTCAAAGATACTTTTTGCCAGCTCGCGGCCGTAGACGTGAACCATCTGCGCCATGTTCTGCATGCCCAGCACGAAACAGCCACCGAACTTACGCGCCTCCGCCAGCGTCTCGGCCAGTTCCGGGATGCGCTGCAGGCTGGGTGCTTCATCGATAATGAACCACACGCGGCGATCGCTGTTTTCTCCCATGCTCTGGAGCATCAGCGTTGCCAGCGAAACCCAGAGCGATATCAGCGGCCGCACGCTTTTGCGGTGTCGGGCCTGAGTGGAAATGAAGAGCCAACTGCTGTCATATTGCGGCTGTGTCATCCACTCACGGATGGTGAAAGGTGGTTTGGTACCGTCATCCAGTCCCTGCAGGTAACGCAGGGCTTTGGCATAGTTAGTCACAACCGATCGGATGGAGATGGCTGTTTTCTCGATTTTCTCCTCAACCAGGTTGGCCGAAGGGGTGTTGACCAGATAGTCACGCAGACTTTTCATGCTGAGCGAAAGCAGCGTTTTCAGAAACTTTTCAATGCTTCGGTCAGGGTCTGCAGACATGCGAATGGCCAGGTCGGCAAAAATAGTGCGCGAGCTGGATACCCAGAACGGATCGGAGTCCCCTTCCACCGGAATAAGGCTGGCGGCCAGGTTGTCATAGTCAACCGCATCAACACACTCGCCCCACATCTGCCAGTTGGCACAGCGTTCATCATGGGCGTTAAGAATAAAATCGGTGTCAGGGTTGTAATGGGTTTCGGTGAAGGTACAGCCGGAGTCATAAATGATGGCCCGGTCACCACGCTTGCGTATGTAGTCCAGAAGCCAGCGTATGAGGGTCGATTTACCCACACCGATGGTACCGTGCATCAGGAAGTTCAGTACCTCCGCCATCCTGACCATGTGCAGATCACCCACGCGTAAGTCGGACAATTCACCGTTTTTATGCAACAGCTTATTCACCTCGGCGGGCTTGTCGGTCAGCCGCATACCGGAGATGTATTCATCTTCGCTCTCGCGTCGGCCAATACCGGTGATATACCAGGCGACTGCCGCAAAGACGACGACACTGAACAGCCCACTGCAAAGTGCCGCCCAGGTCAGTTCATCCTGTAACCGGCTCCCCATTGCCTGCATATACGGATCTGCATACACCTGCGGCAGGGTCATTTTGAGAACCATCTGCGTACGGGTGGGCGCATACCAGTAATGGATGTCATACAGTCTGGCGGTGCCATTGGGTGGCATCAGATCGATGAAGCTGTTGTTTATCCAGGCAAACCACCACAGGGAGCCGTTATCCAGCATCTCCCGTGGAATACTGAGGAAAAAAATGACGGCGGTCAGGCCTGCAAACAGCAGGAATACCCAGAAACTGATCCAGTTATTCACCTGAAGAAACATACGCCACCGGTAGGCAGTCATTTGCCCGCCCTGGGTGAGGTTTTTACCTGCGAAGCTCATAGAAAATACCCGACAGTGATCGCATCACCGTAACGGTGACGTGACTGAAGTTGAGGTTAAAAAAGAAAATCCGGCGCTCGCCGCAAACATGACTGCGCCAGCGCGGTCATGTGAGGAAGCGAAATATCACAGAGATAAAGCAGAGCACGTACGCGCCCGAAGCCGAACCGGGCACCGGACCAGGACTTTCAGGGGAGTTGGCTGTGGCAGTTGCCACAGCCCGGAGGATTACAGAATAGCGGAAATGGATTTGGCAAGCTGCGCCTCGAGCACCGGCTTCGCTTCTTCAAACTTCAGGTTAACCTTGTTGGCATTCGACACAACGCGGGTCTGATATCTGGCGCGGTTACCCTGCTCAGTACTGGTCTGAACTTTAACGCCGGAAGAACCCTGCTTCAGCGCGGCAACATTATCTGTCGTCACCGTTGCCTTGCTGCGTTCTGAAATTTGCAGATCGGTCACCATCGTGTAGTTCACATCCTCCACCATGGCGTCCGCAGCCATACCAATCAAACCGGTGGCCAGCCCCACGCCCAGCGTGGCGCCAGCGGATGACGAGTTGTAGGCAGTGATACCGGCACCCAGCGCTGCACCCATTACACCACCTTCATAGCCCGTTTTCAGGAAACCCTGCGCTTCACGTAAGTCCATTTTCTGGGCTTTGAGGACATTAGCCTGTACCCAGTAATACGCTTCGTCCGGAGTGTTGGTCACGCGATACCCTTTCGCTGAAAGCGCACGGGTAATTTCAGGCTGCAGGCCGGACATATCCTGGTCGGAAGTATTACGGATCTGGAGGTACACCGTTCTTTCAGAAGAGGGTTCAAGCCAGATGGTTTCACTCATCTGTGTTTTTACATCGAGGTTACGTTTTTTTACAGCGGTGGACATTGCGCCACAGCCAGACAGTACGAGAGTGGATGCCACAACGCCAACGACTGCATATTGTTTTAATTTCATGAATTCATCCTGTGTGTAGAAAAGCGTCCAGGTTAACGATTGAGCGTTAACCTGGTTATTATCGGTAATAATACGGAATTATTTAGAGGTTATTTGAGGTGGAAATTAAAATAGATCTATAGTCTAAGGATTAATATTCGCGATTGGTGTCGTACGTACTTGAATCATCAACGTGACTCGCACCCCAGATATTCCCCTCCACATCTAGTCCCGATATCCCACCTATCATTGGCAACCCTGTCGTTGGATTGATTGAAGTATCTATATTCATCTCAGGAGAAAAGTCACGGTTGATAGCATCATCTACGAAGGTAGTAGATAAGGGTTGGGGTAAAGCACTATTTGAGTCTGGCACATTTCCCAATCTCCCCGCATTGTATCCTAAAGGTTTCAATAAAAAAGAAGATGCGGGTTCTCTTTTATCATATAAATTACTATGCAACCGATTTACGGATGAAATCGCGGCGCCATGAGAATGGTTGCAGGATTTTTTCCCCATATAAATAGCCGCTACGCCAGCCAGGCATATGACAATAGACATGGAAAGGTACATAATGACTCCGTTTGCCCAGAAATAAATCGCGCATAAAATTTGCAGCATTATACCCAGCAAGGCAATGCAGCATAATACCCCCGAAGCTCTATCCCAATATCTACGGGGCTTGACAAGTGGAAGAGTTAATGGGAATGCTGCAATTAAACCTACCGTATACATTCCAGCAAGGGCGAGCCAATCTTCATAATCATAAAAAATATAATTTGGAATGACATCTCTTATAATTGGACCCATGAAATAAATGGCAAGCATAATGATACAAAAGCACTTGCCTAATTTTTTAAAATTCATAGCTCCCCCTTAGCCTGACGTTCTTTTAATTTCGCGAGCTGCTGTTCGAGCTCTCTTTTTTTATCCACATCTATCCCAGGTATCTGTTGATCTATCTGGGCCACTTTTTGGCCAATAAGAAACTTCCCTTGGGCATTAGAATTCTCATCTTTAAGAATATCACTGGATGCCTGAACAGTGGATCGATTTTTGTTTATTTCATCAATATTTTCTTTTATTTTTCTCTCGTTTTCAGATCTTTGTTCGATAGCTTGTCTTTGTAATGCATTTTGAGACTCAAAACTGTGTGCCGCCTGTTCATGCAATTTGTTCTGGTTTTCCTGGAATGTGTTTTTCACTTGCGAATAATCACCCGTTCCACCTGATACAACATTTTGGGCGTCACTGCTTATATGACGAGGGGTAGATGTAGCCGGTGCGGTATCCTGCTGCCTTGAAGCATAACGACTGTTCTGATCGCCAGTCATGTTGCTGGTACTCTGACCTATCAATGTTGTTGTAGATCCACCTGCGTGGTTCCCGGTTAAAGGTAGAGCATTTTCCTGCTGAACAGCTTCATGGCGGGCATTCTGGGCACCCGTTACGTTACCGGTGCTCTGGCCAGACAAGATTTCTGTCCCGGCTGGGGTGGACGCTGTATACCCGCCGGAGCGGCTCCCGGTAAAGGGTTGGGGGCTTTCCTGCTGACCAGCTGCATGGTGGACATTCTGGACACCCGTTACGTTACCGGTGCTCTGGCCAGGCAGGTTATTCGGTCCTGCATGTTGATAAATTGCAGGTTCTCCAGACTGACTGGCAGAAGCCACAGACTCATCTTCCCGCCGTTGTCCCGACGCTGATCCGGAGTATCCGCCGGTGAGATCCTTACGGCCCACATTCTCTGTACCTGAAACAACGTCAGTAGCTGGGTTATCGGTGTAGATTTGTCCTTCACCCCTTCCCGGACGTTGCCCATACGGTGCCCCCGGCAGTGTGGATGCCCCGACATAGCCCGGCTGCATGCTCTGACGCTGACTTACTTCAACCGAAGCAGATACCGGATAGTGTTGCTGCCCGGATATCGTTGACGGCTGAACAATGTGCGCGTCATTGAATGCTGGATGCTCTCTTCCTGCATCAAGATCTGAGCGTCCCAGCTGATAATCGCCCATTATTTCCGGCTTCAGTCGCTCATTAACGAACTCCATCGCCGCTTCACGTGCTGTCGGCGCACTGGTGAGTATGCTCTGAGTTTTGTCGCCATACCGGTTAGCAGCCCAGTTCACAAACTCCTGGGTGTAGTTCGTATCGAGCCCAGCGCTCTCGTTCTGCGTGAGTGTGGCCATACGGCTGTACTCATCACTCTGAGTAGAGCTCGTTGTAAACTGATGGTACTGACTCCGGGTATCATTAAGCGTGGCTGCAAACTGTTGGACATCGTTAGTTGCTGCGTTTTCACTCTGACTTGTGCCATCCGTCACTCTGTTGCTCGTAACCATATCCATCCCCTGCTTAAAGTCTTGGATAGTTTGGCTATTTTTATCATGACGAGAATCGTTGTTACTGCTATGAGAGTCCTGCGTTCCTCGTGAGCTTCCAGTGGAATGGCGAAGGTCTGTACCACCATAAACTTCACCGCCAACCTTCGCCACACCGATATTAATACCAGCACCACCAGAAACTTTTGAGCCAACGGAGGCTGAACCTTGATTACTTATATTCATCAACTGGTTGTATGCTTCCTGTGAGGAGATATGATTGGCCTTCGCATAACTCTCTACAGCCGAGATCATCATGCTGGCGCCACGCGAAGCATTTGTAGTCTGGCTGCTTTCAGTACCGCTGTTCACAGTAGTGCTGGTACCTGTCTGGCGAGACAATTGCGACAACTGTGACCAGCCGCTGGTTACACTGTGGTTGTAACCGTCGAGCGCGGTCTGCGCTTCAACATGCGATTTACGCGCCGATTCCTGGAATCCACTGCTCGCCAGCTGGCTAAGTTTCATATTCACCGGCAGGTTTGACATCGCACCTGCGCCATCAATAACCGTTTGTCCTCCGGCCGTCATGGTCTGCGTTGAGCCGTTATCGGCTTGCCAGGTCTGTTGCCCCTGCCGTTGCACCAGGTTGGTGTCCATCTTGTTCTGGTTAATATTGTCCATCGACATATTGTTAAACGACCAGTTACCGTCCGCAGTGGTTGCCGCAACCCCCGCCGATCCAAACGCGGCAGAGCTGAGTACGCTGCCGGCAACCTGCGACCCGATCGCTGCGGCACCTTTGGTCAGATAGAACGCCAGCACCGGTATCGAAAGTGCCAGATATCCGGCCAGATTTGCGACATCAGAGTGCTGTAACGCAACCAGGTCGGTATTGGCCAGCACAAGTGACGTGCCGCCCGTCTTCGTCTGCAGCCAGAAATTGGCTGCGTAGTTAAGAATGGCAAACATCACCGGCCACATCTGGAAGTAGATGAAGCCGCCGACGTATATCTTCAGTGTGTTCAGTCCAAACAAGCTGTGGTTACTGGCAGCAAGCGCAATGACCAGCGGGAACAGACACACCAGGATCATCATCAACAGTGACTGCGCGAACGGAAGCGTACGCGTTGCCAGCGCGTTTCCGGCCGCCCAGCTGAGGCGCTGTTTTGTTGCCGCGTTTTCGGTGGCCAGATTCAGCAGGTTGGCGGTATCTGAAGACCGGGCCGCAAACCCTTTCACGCCCTGGCGAACCGCGCTGTTTGTGATGTTGTTTTTCATGATTTGCGCCGCGCTCATTCCACCGGCGTAGAAATATCCGTAGCTTTCAGCCATTGCCTTCGCCAGCAGGGTGGAGCCATTCACGCGGTTGCCGAAAATCTTGCGGGTCAGCATGCTGAACGTGGCACTGGTGGTGTTCGCTTCCGTGTTGGCCAGCGCGCGGATTTGTGTCGCCGCATCCCGGCAGGTCAGAAATTCGCGGGTGGAGGCGGTGGTCTTAAAGATGCCCCGCAGCGGGCTCGGCTGACTGGTGATGAGGCCCAGCGGGTCCGTGGAGTTCATCAGTTCATTCACCGTGTACTTGTGATTCAGCAAAATATCGCCAATCACACAGTTTTCCACGTAGTCCGGCAGCATCTGCGCAAGCTCCGGGTTCTGGGTGGTGAAGTCACTGGTTTCAGCCACTATTTGCGAGCCAAACAACATCCCGGTTTTGCTGTAGGTCACCGAATCAGGTCTCGCCATCAGGGTGTCATACAACGTCGACATTTTGTAACCAATACTGGTAGTCAGCGAGGCGATGGAAGCCAGCCCGACCGGTACGTTATCCGTTTTCCAGACTGCTGCCGGGTCCGAAATGTCGATAATCTGCACGTTACGTTTCGGAACCAGGAGAATGGTATTAATCAGCATAAAAATCGCGAGCCACTGAACAAACACCATGGGATTACGTTGTTTAATAAATGTCAGCAGGACGGCCAGTACTGCGAACGTACCGGCCATGCGCATCAGGGTATTGAATGAGCTGCTTCCCAGAAGGGTAACCACGGCGTCAAACGACGTTTTCCACATTCCCCCGCCGTAAATTGTATATATTTCGAGCATCAGCGATCACCCCAGTGGTAGTTGCTCTGATACGAGCCTGAAACGATAGTGGACACCTGCTGCTGCAGGTACTGCATGTTGCGGTCAATCCCGTCCAGCGCATTCTGGTCTGCCGCGGACTGCAGTTTCATATCAGCCAGCAGGCCCTGCGCATGGATTACGTTGTCCCGCAGTCTTGCTGCGGCTTCTTCGGGAAAATTTTTTCCGGCGAGGGACAGGCTGGCCTGCTTGACCAGCTCCTGGAGGTACTGGATCATCAGGTCCTGCGCAATAAAATCAGAGACCTGCAGCAGATAGGTGGCGCTCATACCCATACTCTGCGCATTGGTCAGGTATTTCAGTACCGGTACTGAGGTGGTGTTAACAAAACCCTTCTCCTCATCGGTGAGCGCCACATCATCTGTAAGTTTGTTCTGCATTGAGAGCAGCAGGTTTTTGACCTTTGTCACCAGGGCAGCGGATTCTGTTATTGACAGATTCGTCACGACAGGTGCCAGACAAAGGGATGCCTCATCACAGCCGTAGACTTTCGCCGTTCCGCCACGCATCAGTACCTTCAGTAAGTCCCGGTTATCGACCAGCGGCGTCAGAATGGTGACGTTGCCTGCATTGTTAAAAATGATGGAACCCACAGTGCTCATCACCAGTTCTTTCAGTGCACGATCGCCAGCCAGCAGCCCGTTTTTGCTGAGCGTGTCCCAGATAAGATTCTTGTTTTTCAGCACCTGGTCCTTTTGCGCATCGCTTGCCCGTGCGGTTACGGCGTCTCCCCTGCCGCCCACCGTACAGCCCTGACGTGAGGCCGCCCAGTCAGCGAACATATTGGTTTCGCCGGCAATGTCCTGACAAATTTTCTGCTGGGACACCTGCGTAACCGGCCACAATCCGCCGATGATCCCCTGCGCCGCCTGACAGGAACTCATGTTCATGGAGTTCACATCGCTGGCCAGCTTCTGCAGAAAGTCTTTTGCCTGCTTGAGCTCCGGCACCATTGTCTGCAGTGCCAGATCAAACGCGTAGCCGGCGGCGTTGCTCATGATTTGTTTCACGAAACGCTGTATTTCTTCACCGCTGATCATGCTGAATGCGCCAAGGTAGGAATCAATACCGCCGCAGCCGGCATTAAGGGAAGGTAACTGCATCGAGACCAGTTGAACGTTTTTGACCGGGTTACGAAGATAGACAGAACCACCGGAGAAGTATCCGGCCGCCTGTCCCTGCCAGGCCTGGGCCTGCGAGACGTTCCCGCTGTAGCCGAGACTGCTGAAAAATCCATTCAGGTCACCGTTTACGTCAGCCAGAACGGGGGAGACAAAAAGTGCGGACAAAAACATGCCCGCAGCCACTAAAGGCTTAACCATGTCTCACCTCCCCCTGTGTTTTTTCATTCATTGCGGCACGCAGAATGTAATGCCCGACAGCGGAGAGGAAAAATCCGGCACTCAGCGAAATAAGCAGCAACACAGGGATATCCTGAATGAAAAATGTCAGTTCCGGTCGGGACATTGCCCTGTCCACCCGGGCCGCGAGAAAGCCATAAAAGGCGGCGGATACAAGCAGCGTGACGCTGAAAAAAAGCCACGCCCGCTCGATACGCGATATTGCATACGTGTTTGTCATCATTGTTTATCCGGTTGTCTTACTGGGGCGTGAGCTGACTGCTCGCGGGCATCGGGGGCAGCATGCCAGGATCGAGGTTGTCCATATCTGCCTGGACCAGACTGGCCCAGCGGCTTTCCAGCGCAGGAATGTCCATCATGCCCTGTGTCAGCGGGTAAGCCTTCAGGGTGTTGACGTTCACGGCAAATGCGGTCGGTGTGGCAATGGGAAGACCATTCCCAAAAAAGGTCACGATTTCGTCGGCAATAGGTGAGGCCGGGTCCGTCTTACGTGGGATCATAGGTATCGGGTAAGCTGAATCCCCACCGCCGTCGAGTGTATAAGGGTACACCCGGATATTGTGCTGATCCGCCCAGCTTTTGAGCTGAGGGTCGAACTTCGCGCTGTACTGGCAGTGGGACTGCATAAAAAGCACCACCGCATAGTCTTTCATATTTGCCCGGCGTCCGTCCGGCAGGGCCATCAGGCTTTCCGGCGGCGTGACCGGCTGCGGGGCAGTCTGCGTGGTTGTGATCGTGAAGGGCGCGCCGGTTTTACCCGCTTCCAGCGCCATCAGCTCCTCACGCGCGCCTGCAAGAGACAATACCGGCATAAAAAAGATCAGGGCGAGACCTGTTTTATACTTCATGGCGGGCCTCCGTAGTTTTTCTGCCCCGCCGTTGCTGTCGTGCACGAAGCAGCGCATACACAAGCATCGCTGCGGCAACGGCCCACATGCCATAGCCAAACCATGTCAGTCCGGTCCGGACGGCGGAAACGGGAAACGTCATTATTTCGCTCAGTACAAGGGCCAGCAGGCCCGACAGGGTAAGGCTGATATAGAGAGTAATGTTCACCAGAGCGCTCCTTTTTCTGCACAACAAAAGTCTTTACGAATTAGGCTTAAAGCCGGTGGCCACGTTCAGGAACCGCTTTGACAAATCGTCCTGAGTCATGAAGCCATACGAGAGCGCGCGAAAGATGCGGCTTTTGGGTTCAACCAGCATCAGCGCCGGGAAATGCGTGATATTCATCGTCCGGGCCTGCCCGGTATCCGGACGACTCTGCGGCAGCGAGGCCGCAACCTGTCCGTCAACCGATACCGGGATCAGTGATATCCCGTTAGTTCTGGCAAAGTCCGCCACCACCCCGGCCATCTGCACATCGATGGGGTCACTGCCCCGGTAGAAGTAAAAGAGCCCGTATTGCTGTGCCAGTTGCACCACAGCATCCTGCCGCTTTTGTTGATCACGACTCTGTACAAAGGGCGCCATGCTGTTGTAATGCGGATACTCCAGGTTGTAATCCAGCTCCGGATGACTCAACTGCGCGGCGGCAAAAGACTGGCTGAACATCGAACTGCGATCTGTCCAGAACCGCTGCCAGCGCAGGAACGTCGCCGTATTTTCCCGTGTCGGGTACAGAATGGCGCGGTTAAGCGCCTCCATCGTGAAACCCCGTAGCACCTTCGCCTGCTCCTGCGCGGACAGCTTACTGAAATCCGGCACCGCCTGAGCTTTCGGTGCCGGTGCGGGTTTTAGCTCGGGCCCCTTTTTCGGTTCGTTATACCAGGACCAGCCGGTGAACGGTTTAGCGGGAGTGATGATCTCTTCCGCTTTGAGCGGCAAACTGCTCATGGCCAGCATCATTACCAGAGCAAAATATTTCATTTCTGGCCTCCCTGCTGATTCACCTGGGCAGCTATGCGGTCTTTGATGAGTTTTACCTGCGTGGCTGTATCCGGGACTTTCTGGTTATTCATCAGGTCCTCGTAGAAGTCAGCGAAATTAATTCGGTCGAAGTCGATATTCTGCAACTCAGGTATTGTGATCCCACGACAGTCCGGGTTTTTACCACTGCCGAATCCGACGTGCAGCTGATCACGACGCCCCTGTTCCTGAATGATGCGGGCCAGCTTGCCACCGAAAACGCAGTACACTTTGCTTTTCTGTACACAAACGCCTAACACTTCATGGTCACAGCGCTCTCCAATGTTCACGGTGACCTTCTTGGCCTTGGCCTTACCCAGCGCCATTTCATCGCTGTTACATGCCGCCAGACCAGCATCAGCGCCCCAGCCGGAATCCTTGCAGCAGTTCGAGAATCCGGCGACGGCCTTGCGACAACTCATTACACTGCCGGTGAAAGCCCGGACGTCAACACCATCCTGCTGTTTACTCACGTCATCAGCCGCCGAGGCGAGGCCCGCCAGTTTGGCCACGGCCGTGTCAAATCCGCTGTCACCGGCACCGCTGGTATCGCTGCAGTTACCGGTTTTACAAAAATACTGCCCTCCGCAAACCAGACCGCCCGAGCTGTAGGTTTTCTGACAGTCATAACTGACCGTTTCGTGTTCACAATACGCCCCGTACGCGGTCTGGCAGGTTATACCGGTTTGCGTACAGGCCCGGTTATTCATCAGCGATTCACAGGTACCTTTCGAATCTGACTTAACAAGATACTGATCGGTGTACTGCCAGCAGTCACTCCAGACTGAACGGGCAACGCCATCAAACACGACAGTACGGTTGCCACCTGCGACGGTGCAAACGCTGGATGTCTGTACCGCCCCTGCCTTACTGAAGCCACAGGCTTCTGCCCAGCTCACGGAAGGCTGAAACGGATGGTAATAGTCCCGTTTATTAAAAGTTATGGTAAACCGTACGCCTTCCATCGACCTCTGTATCATCGCTCTGGTCACACCGTTGCACTGGCTCGGACACATTTGTACCGAGGTAAATTCCTGTCCCTGCCGCAAAACGCCGCTAAGGTTGAGTGCGAAAGTCTGAGTACCCGCGTACTCCAGGGGAATGATGAGGCCCATAAACATTGCAGGTACGTCCGAAACCCAGGCGGAGGACGTCACCGTTAGTGTGGCATCAGTCACCGTCATATCCTGGGGCATCGTGAAGATGAATTGCCGGTTAACAGCCTTGAAATTTTCGGGCCCTATAACCACGGTACTCACGGTTTCAACCGGCGGACCATAGCCTCCACCTGCAGTGCCATTCCGTACACAACTTTGTTCTACCCAGGCATCACGTTCACAGGTGTATCTCTCAAACACAGTCTTGTTAACCGTTGTTTGCTGGCACTGCTGAGCGTTACCAGTCCCGTTAACAATACTGTCTGCACTGGACTCTGCGTTTTTACCTGCTGTGATATACGGGGCCAGGGGATCCAGCGTCGGAAGAGGGTTTTTAACCCCGGAGTCGATAACAGCCTGACCGGCATCGTTATTCTGTAAAGCCTCCTGCCCTTTGTCAGCCAGTCCCCCGTCTCCCCCCCGTACACCGCCATAGTAACCGCTTTGCGGCGGGCTCGGGGTGTAACCAGGAATGGAGTCAGTCACTGAACCCGGATTACTGAGACTACCTGTGCCCTGTCCGGCACTGCCCTTACCGTATGCCGCACCGGCGTTGTAGGCATCAGTTACTGAATCCGCCATAACAAAGCAAGGTACTATAAGGATCAGGGCCGCAAGAAAAGGTTTCATTTAGCCTCCTTGAGCAGTTGCTTGGCGGTAACAGCGCATTCACCGCTTTGTGCCACCTTTTCCAGCGCTTGTTTGAGCGGGAGGCTGCCGCGTATAACGTCATAATGTCCGGGACAGGTGACAACCAGAGCGGGAACAGTTGTGATGTGGTATTTGGTGTAAAGCGTGGGGTCAATCTGTACCCCGATATTCCTGTCTTCTTTGGCCAATTCAAACATGGCCGACGCGGTCTGCCGAATATCGTTATTCACCAGTCCGCGTAACGTCGCCGGTATGCCATAGCGGTTAGCGTCTTTCAACATTGGTAACAACCCTTCGCGTGGGAGTCCAAGGCTCACGAAGTACACCGCCGGAAAGGTTCGTTTCTGCCCGTCCTCACGCTCTGCCTGTTGGCGGGATATACCGCCCTGGAGCCTGTCAACCAGGCTCTGTTGTTCCGCTGGAAGTTGTACTGACTGCCCTTGCAGTCTCATTTTGAATGCCTCAAGCGCCTGCTGTTGCTGTTTCATCCAGTCCCTGTCGCTGGCTGACAAACCGACCTGTTCGCTGGCCAGCGAAACCGGCACATAAGACATCAGCACGCTGATAAACAACGCGCAATGGAGGGTATTTTTCATGGGCTTCTCTCACGTATAGACGCAGTTGCGTTTGCGCCAGAGCAGATATCCGAAGTTCTTTTTTGATTGCGGGGAGTTATGTGGCGTGCCCCAGATCTGGGTGCTGGCTCCAAAAGCATGACAGCTGTTGGTTTCCGGATACATATTGACCATCTGGTACCGCCAGCGCTCTTTCGGCACGATAGGTGACGGGTACTGGTAACAGACCGCAAAATCCGCGCCCACGGTATTCATCACCAGTCCTTCCCGGTGCAGCTTGAAGGCCATACGCTCACTGACCAGCAGCGAGGATTCCAGAGGTGAAAATTCTCCGCTGGTAAACCCGGTAAAGGGATACATGCTGCCCTGGCTGCCGGCGCACCAGAACAGTGGCGACAATGGCACACCGGCTGTACTCGCCACCGCATCCGCTGCACAGGCGGCCTGGGCGACAAGGTTGCCAAACAGGGAAGCTTCGGGGTTTATCATCATCGACAGGGTACTGTCGTTCCAGAGCGGGTCGACTTCAGACATATAGGCAATGTCCATATCTCCACCCTGGAAGCAGCCGGTGCTGGTCATGATACTGAGCCAGGAAATCAGCGGATATTTGTACCAGTGAACGTGATAGAACGCACCGGCTGCAGGACGGTCACTCTGTCCGGCAGTGCCGGTACCCGTGCGCCCGAGATTGATTTTAAAACCGCCCATGTTCACCATCACGCCTGGCTCACGGGTCACATCGGTCATCGCTGTGGGCTCCCAGTACCCGATGGCCAGTCCCATGCGGTATAACACGCCATAAGAGCATATCTGGATGGGAGACGCAGGGTTACTGGTGTCCGGCTGTGGCCCCGAGGCCAGTTTTACACTCCCCACTGACATCGGAAACAGGCACTTCCAGCACACATCGGATATGGGATTAACCCAGCGGCCGTCACCGGCATTCGTGGACGCCGCTGAAACCGCGACGGGCGTGCAAAGGAGCAGGATCAGTAACCAGCCATACCCTTTCATTTTACCTCCCGCAACCAGACACACACCGGCCCATCTTCGGTATCGTGGACAGATCCGATAAACCAGCCTTCGCCTGCCGGCGTGGACGGTTGCCAGTCGCTGATGTCGCAGTTTCCTGCAGCCCAGCCCTCAATAACCTGTGGTGATGCGTCGTTTTCCATCCAGCAAAGTGAACAGGTCAGCTTGTGCCGGTGTAACCAGTCATCAAACCCGCCGCTGACGCTGATACTGTCCTGAGGAGGAGAATAATAATGTGGGTGGGTCCAGAAGCCGTCAGGATCACGAACGACCGTCACCGGCCCGATATGTTCAGGAAGAGTCATGGATGCTGTCTCCGGGAGCGCCGTCACCGCCGAGCTGGCGGAAGGGCTATATAAAAGAAGGGGTTAATGATTTTTGCCGCTGGCTGCGGCTTTCATGATGATGGCGAGCTGCTGTTCCTTGTCCATTTCATACAGGGCAAGAATGGCACCCCGCAGCACCGCAGACGGGCGGTACAGTGGATTACTGTTAAGGATCTCGTTCAGCTGTCTGGCCGAACCTTCATCGTGACGTACTGACGAGATGATGACATTCCGGCCCTTTTCGCTTTCAGGGTCTTGTTTCATGGCGTTACCTTGTCGGGGTTGATCGAAAACCGGCAGCACGTTCAGGCTGAGGCGGAGCGCAACGCAGTGAGCACCGAACATCCTGAACGGGGTGGCGGTTGGGTCAGTGGGAGGCAGAGGCGGGTGACATAGCCGGTGATGGCGCATATCGCGTAACGTACCAGCCCTGCAGCTCGCATCCACGTAATAAGCAGGCCAGCCACTGTGCCGAATAGCCGTTCCGGCTGCACTCATCGGCCGCCGCCTCCATCTCGCTTTCAGGTCTCATCGGCGTCAGGAATCGCTCGCGGGCAAGGAATACTTCTCTGGCGACCCGGTTCCGGCAGGTATCAGATAACATCACACTCATTTTGCGGGTTCGTGTCAGCGAATACCCCTCTGCAGTCAGCGTTTTTTCAAGCTCGGCCAGGACATACTGGTACATATCGGTGTTGGCGTACCGCCAGACGGCACCGGCATGCTCCACGCTGGCAAACTTAGCGGGTACATCCCGGCGAGCTGCCACCTCCACAGCCCGGCGACGAACACGCATTTCACGCATCAGTTGCAACGCCAGCCAGGCGCCCAGCACAAGGGATACCATCACCACGCCGATCAGATTTTCCCCTTCACGTACGCAGGTCATAAACGCCTGCAGCGAGTCGGCAGGTATAAAGCAGTCCGTCAGCGCCATGACCCTATCTCCACCATTTTTTTGCGGATCAGTCCAACCAGGTACTGCGGGAAACGCTCGTCCCTTTCTTCCGGCTCAACCAGTTCCATGCCGTTCGACTGAAGCCACATCCACCACGCCTTAACGGCAAAGACATTGCTCCAGGATTCGATTTCGGGGTAGAGCGTTTTAAGGCGCTCTGCGGTCCCGGCACGGGTGATTTTGTTACTGATTTTTCTTTGTTTCTCTTCCGCAACGGCCTTACGCAGTTCCGGAAACAAATCGCCTAACGTGGTGGTTGTCATTTTTTCGCTCCTTCCATCGGGATCTCTTCCACTTTCAGTACACGGCCATCCCGGGTGACACGCGCGGGGATATGCTGAAATCCAAACTTACGGGTCAGAATGCCGGACTGGTCGAAGTAAATACGCTCATCCAGCCTCTCACTGGTTTCCCGGATGTTGCCGTTCACCAGAATCACCTTGTGCGTGGTCCCGCCTGCAATCTGCTGCCGGAGCCACGCCACCTGATCCCTGTTATCGCCATCAATGAAATACAGCACCTGGTCATATGCCACCTTATCAAGTGGGTTCACCTGGTCCCCCCGACGCGCAATGATGTTTCCCTGCATGTCAGTGATGGTTTCATTAACGGTAAAGGTGGGATCAAAAGGGAATGTCCGGTATGTGGTGGCTGCCGTCAGGCCTTTCACCGGCGCGGGTCGCACCGCATTTCGCTTCACCCGCTCAATCGCCTCTTCGCGAAGCCGGTCCAGCTCGCCGGACTGCTCCATTCCTTTCAGTCGGTCCTGGATAAAGACCAGCATGTCCTGTTCTGCCGGTTCAAACACATTGCCCCAGGTACCCAGGTCTTTTGCGCCGGAGCCTGCAGATAACGCCAGCAGAAGCAGGACTATCAGTTGCTTCTGTCTTCTCACTGTCCCTCCTGCATACGCCGGGCAATGTCCGCACGGATTTCCTGTGTGATATCCGTCTGCTCGCTGATAACGGCCGGTTTGACCAGCAGAATGGCGTTATGGCTGGACTGCCAGTCTCCCAGACTGTCGGTCAGTGCTGTGTTAAACCGGCGGGTCAGTCGCTGCGCCTTTTCCTCATCGAGGCTCTGGCGTGCAGACTGCTCTTTAAAGAGATCAATGGTGCCCTTCATGTCGAACACCACGATTTCTGGTGTGGTGACTTTCAGGTAGCCCCACCCTGCCATGGTCATAATCAGTTGCGGGACCAGAATGAAGGCGGCCAGTCTCACACCACGGGCAGACAACAGGCGCGACGTCGTTGCACTTCCGCGGGCGGCCTCGTCATGCGGTTTTATGTTTTCATCACTCATGCGGCTTTCACCCATTCTTCAAGTTCCCGGAGTTCATCACCGTATTTCTTCTCTGCCAGCAGGTAGGCAGCTTCTTCAGAGGATGCACCCGCCTTCTGGGCGTTCTGCATATAAGAGAAGTCCTCACCCCGCGAACTGAACATCGCGCGGGTCACCGGGTCGACAAACAGACGGTGGAAGGAGCTGTATTCACCGGCGCTGATGAGCAGGGAGCTGTAACCCGTAAGAAGCGCCGGCTGAAAGCCCCGGATAACTTCCTTCTCCATATCAGTGAACTGATCCGGGTTTTCGGTCAGGTATTTCTTGAAGGCTTTCGCGTCCTGCAGCAGGGTGATTTTGGTGGAACTGTTATTCCATGCCGCCTCCGCTTCCTTACCGGCACTGAAGTCCTTGATACCCTGAGTGATGGTGATAAAGGCTCCCCGGTGACGACGAACGGTGCGGTAGCCAGTCTCGATGAAGCGTGCCGCGTGGGGGTTGGAGCCACCCAGCAGTCGCCAGGCTTCATCGATGATGCAGACTTTTTTCAGGTCACGCGGGCTGTGGTACATCTTTTCCTGTATCGCCAGGATCAGTGAGAACAGAATGGCCGACAACAGTTTCGGCTTATCCTCCAGACTCAACAGCTCCAGGACAGCGAAGCGGGTTTCGCCATCAAGTGTGGGACTGTCTGCGTTAAAGTATTCGCCGTCCGGTCCCCAGGTGCAGTAGGTTTCCAGCAACATGGCCAGCTCGGCCAGACGCGCGATGATGGTCGGCTTGTCGGCAAAGGTCCGGTTGACGTCCTCACAGGTCAGATAGTGATGGACATCATCGATGCGGGCGTGGTGCTGTTTTTTATCCCACGCATCCACAACCGCTTTTTGCAGGATAGCCTCGCAGACCGCATCAAGCGGCTGCGTGGGGCTGGCGAGCACGGTAAGCAGGCGCACAATCCCTTCAGCTGAGTGCTTCATGTCTTTCACGTTGGCAAACGGGTTAAAGCGCAGCTTCGCGCCATCGAGGTAGACACCGCCTGCCTGGTGGCAGTAGTTTTTATAGCTGTCGCCCATATCGATTACCCAGGCATACCCGCCGGCATTGAGCACGTCGCGTAAAATACCCTGCGTAAGAAAGGATTTACCTGCACCCGATGTGCCGGTAACGGCGATATTGAAGTTGGTGCTGCCGTTCTCCTCCCCGAACATATCAAAGAAGGCAACCTGATTGCGGTACGTCGGCAGCGGCATTCCGACGTTGGAAAGCTGCCGTTCGGCCACAACCGGCATCAGGCTGACGGCATTCCAGGATTTGGCGCGCAGCGTGGCGCCCGTCACCTTCAGGTCTTCCCACATGCCTTCCTGCATCACAAACGGGAAACCCGCCAGCCAGTTGCGCATTTGCTGATAATGCACGGTCACCATTTCGAGTTCGTTTTTACGGAACACGTTGACGGCAGCCAGCTCGCATTCCTGCGATGCCATGGTGTTGTCCGGCGTAAACAGGGTCAGGTTGAAGTAGGTGCTGCACAGCGCAATCTCGTTGCTGTGCAGCTGCTCACGGGTGCGCCGCCATTCCTCCGCCGCCTTTTTGGTTCCCGGAAACAAAGCCGCATAGGCAGAGTTGGCTTTTTTGGACAGGTCCTGGTCCTTGCGGAACGCCTCACTCTG
The DNA here is from genome assembly GCF_030332325.1 of Citrobacter sp. Cs237. Lineage (NCBI taxonomy): Bacteria > Pseudomonadati > Pseudomonadota > Gammaproteobacteria > Enterobacterales > Enterobacteriaceae > Citrobacter > Citrobacter sp. Cs237. Next base: position 38,283 of record NZ_JAOWIB010000110.1, read on the forward strand.
ACTTTTGGTTTGTTCCTCCAGTTCCGTGGTCCAGGTCAGCATAAACGGACAGGGAATGCCCAGATCCGGGAAGCGCAGATTCTGTAAATTGTCGGCTCCCTGCCACAGCGCAAAGCGCCTGGGGTTTTTACTGAGCTGCATGTTCACGATGCGGCACGCCGACGCCGGAAGACGGGTTCCGTTAGCATCAATCGACTCGGGCAGCTCGACACGGATGTGAGAGGGCGACACTCGCAAATCGATGGCCGGATCAACCACCTGGCGGTTGAGCTTTTCATCCTCGTTATAATCGCCGGAGGACATCATTACCTGCTCATGGCGGTAATTCATCAGCTCACGCATCACCGACAGAAAGGCGTTAACGTCAGTATTCATGCAGTCGATACGGGCCGCGCCCAGTGAAACGCGGATGGTGTTACGTATCTGCACCAGGTCATCCATCACCTGCTGGGTCACACGCTTAACCGGTTTGCCGTAGACCAGAAAGATGCGGTAATTACGCAGATACAGTGGATAGTCGCGCTCGTTAGCCAGTCCGTGTAAGGCTGAGCGCTGCCAGAATGCCCGGGTAATTTTATTCAGGTGATCGGCCATCTGACCTTTCCACATATCCGTACTGACCCCCCCTGCAATGCGCTCACCGACACATTTACTGGCGGTCAGAATGACGGTGACCGGGGTTTTACGGGGCAGTTTCTTGCGCAGCATGTCATCAAGCGCCGCCATCACCTGGTCGTTGGCACCGGGCAACGGGGCGGCTTCCAGAATGAAGCCCACGGTGCCGGCATTCACAAACAGCTCACTGGTCTCGTCGTAATAGCGGTAAGGCAGTGACGCAACCAGGGAAGGATAGTCCCATGTCTGGGACAGGTTGTTACGCGCAGTGGCTGCACCATCGGCCTCTTTGCCGTTTTTCATCATATCGATCAGACTGTCAAAAACGGTCATTACTCGTCTCCCTCACCGATTACCCGGTAGCTTTCATCCCAGTGAGATTTGTTTTTCACAAACTCCACGACGGCGGGCTGATGGAAGTTGTCGTCCGTGTCCACCCAGGGCGCAATCCACAGACGCTGGGTCGCATCCGGAATACGCTGCACCGGTACGCGGCCTGCTGTGTTTACCGGCGTTAACGGCGTCACATGGCTCGTTGTGGCAGGCGGGGTCACCACTGAACCGGTCCCCGCAGGCACGGTGGCAAGCGGACGTGGCGCAATGGGTTTTGCTGACAGCGGTCCGGTTGCTGCGACGGAAACAGGACGCTGCGGATTAACGACAGGCGCTGTGTTACGCAGTGCCGGCAGGGTTTCACCCGCAGGCTTTTTTGTGGCTTTCTGCGACGTCAGGTCGTCAAGGCTTTTGCCCTGAGCGGCAAGTTTATTGGCCTCGCCCGTGGTGAGGCACTGATCGGTCGCGGTTTTATTACAGTCGAAATCACCATTCATACCGGCGCAGCCGGTCAGCGCGCTGCACAGCAGTGCAGCACCCAATAGTTTGTTCATGGGATAACTCCGGTTGGTTTAAGGGGGTTAACAGGGGCCGGGACTAAGGCGTGTAGCTGACAGGGGCCGCTTTCATATTTTTCACCTCAGTTGATGGTGTCACCAAGTCGTAACTGGCTGGCCTGGCGGAGTACATCATCCGGGTTAAGATTTTCCACTGAGGAAGTGCCGGAAGATATCTGACTGGCGGGCTGTGCTGCCACCGCTCCCTGCGCGGCATTACCGGCCTGTTGCAGGGCTTCTCTGGCTTTTTCTTCTTCTGCATCCTCCAGGGTTTCAAGACGGAAGCCTTCCTGGAACACCACCGTCACGCGGTTACCGGCACCGATATCAATCACAGGATGGTATTGTTCAGCACGCTTGATCCAGTACTGACTCAGTGTGTCAGCGGCCTTGTCAGCACCGCCACCAATGCCCTGCTTAAACACATCGCTGGCACCAATACTGGCCGTTGCGCCAAGCCCCACTGCCGGTGTGGCGGCAGATTTGATGCCTTCACCAAATCCGGACAACAACCCCGCCGCACCGGCATACCCAATAATTTTACCGTTACGCATCACCGGTTTGCCGCGAATACCGCCCTTGCCCTGGTAGCTGACATGACCATTAAACGCCATATCGATGTGCTTTCCGTTTTTGAGCACGCAACTGATAGACTTTGTCCGGACTTCGCCCCGCTCACTGGAGATGTCACCCCAGATTTCCCCCACCACAAAGCACCCATCCGCGCTGTATTCCTTGTTATTGGGCATCTGGATATTACCCATAAGTCGAAACGTCACAGGGCGGGTGTTCTGCTGCCCGGTAACGCTGGCGTTGGCATCGGCCCCCTCAATCATGATGGCGTCAGAGAAGGAGCCTGACGGGATCCAGGGTAGTTTCGTGGGTTTCTTCTTCAGCGTGTCGTAACTGAAAGACGTGGTGGCCAGGCCACCTGTGATGCGCTGACCTGACCCCCCAGGATAGAACCCTGTACCCTGCCCCATATTCACTGCACCAGTGGCGGCCGGTGAGGAAGCAGGGGTCAGTGTGTATTCGGGTGGCCGGGCCTGACCGGCAGCAACCGGACCGGGCAGTGGTGTGCCGTTCGTGCCCGCAGGTGGTGTCTGCGGGCCCGTGGTCTGGTTGCCACCGGAGGCTTTCGACAGCTGCTCGGTCAGGAGCGCAATCTGATTGTCTTTGTCAGCGAGTTTTTGTTCAGTGGTGAGTTTGTTCTGGGTAACCTGTTGCGCCAGCACAGCAATCTGCTGTTCAAGTGCAGACGTTTTGGCCTGTTGCTGCGCCAGCGCGGAGTCATTGACCTGTTCGTTGAATGCGGCAGTGACAACGCCGGTCATATTAGGTGCGACAGCAGGAGGCGGATTTTTCTTTGCTTCCTGATGCTGTCCGTACCACATCACGCCACCGGCAAGTGCTGAACCGGCGGCGAGAACCCCTGCGAGAATGGTCAGCTGCCGGCGGCGCGTTTTCAGATTTTCATTCAGATTCATGAGCGTGGTACTCCGTCATCTGAAAAGACAATCCATGCATACCCCTCACCGCCCGCATAAAGCTGATTTTGCGAGAGCATGACGGCCCGGACCCCCTTGCGCCAGAAATCACGCTCGCGCAGGTTCTGCGTGATACTTCCGGGGTTAGTCAGACGGAAGCGAACCACGCGAAGATGGTTGCCCACAAACTGGCGTTCCGGAGTAAGTCGCACGCTGACTGCCGGCGCATATGCAGTCATGCGACTGACCGGATATTCCTCATACTCATCAGGAACCTGGCCATTCACGACAGCACGGGACAGGGTGACGAGTGTTTTTTCGTAAGTCTGACCCTCTTCCCATGTCTTCGCATCCTCATTCTTACGCAGAGGGGGCGACACAGGCGTGAAGCGCAGCGTTCTGCCGCTTCCGGGCTGGGGACTGACATTCAGACTCAGGGCTGAGCCTCGTTCAGTCTGAATAAACAGCGTGAAGTTCTGGCCGACCAGCGGAGACAGAATCAGCGCACCGCTTTCAGTGGTGCTCTGGTCGTACGCTCCGGCCGGTCCGCTGATGCTGGTAATCAGCTCCCCGTCTATAACAACTTTATTGGGACTGTTGTTACTTAACACGACGTTAAAGGCGGCGTCGTTCTCAAACGGGATGGCGGCAGGCGCAGTGGCGGCCCGGAGGCCGCCTGCAAAAAGTCCTGTCGTCATTAATACAGCAGCAGCCACCGGTGAAAAACGAGATTTCATTGGCAGTCCTGTCAGTTTAAGGTGGGAACCGGCTGAAGCTCTTCAAAAGTCAGGAGGTTAATCTGTCCGCTCTCGTAGCTCATTTTCAGCCGGTAGGTTTTATCCTGGTCCTTCAGGGGCGTGGTGATAGCTCCGTTTGTGGTGGAAGACTTCAGCGTTCCGCTGAACTCCACCACACCAGGCTCGTTCATTGACCGTACTTCCCTTGTCTCAAAGCGGGTGGTTATGCCGCCTTTTTTGATGCGCTCAGCTTCAACATCCAGCGCTTTTTTCAGCGTGTCCCGACTGGCGGAGGGAACAAATCCGAGCAGCATTTTCTGGTTGTTATCAATGTTTTCCGGACTCACATTCAAACGCCAGTAAATAAAGGAAGTGGCGAACATGGTCATACCGGTTGCATCGGCGGTGAGTGCATCTGAGCTGAAGGGATGATTGAAGGTCATTGGCGTGGTAATGGTTTTCTGGTTCATGGCGAAATACCATGCCAGTGAACCGGTAATTACAGTTCCGGCTGTTGAAAACAGAGCCAGAGCGGAAATTCCAATAAATGTATATCGCAGCTGCTTATCCCGTTCTCCTTTAATTTTTAGTTTCATACTAATCAGGCTCTCCAGTGCCGGAAACTTGAATCAGGTATCTGTCGAAAAGTCATCCTGAATAAAAAGGATGGAAGGTGCCAGTAACAGAAATTAAGAAGCCAGTATGACCCCTGCCCTTTCTTGAGATATTTCATGACAAACCAGAGAAGGCCCGCTATTGCGGTTAACTCAATCGCTATATTGTTCAGCACGCCAAATACAACAAGCGGTGCCGTAACCAGTAATTCATCAATCGGTAAACCAAAGTAGCGAGCCTGCTGATTCAGCGTTTCCGGGAAGTAATATTTATCATCTTCCCCGTTCATCTTTTAGCTCGCAATACCGAAAGCGACCCGGGTAAAGATGATAGCCATGACAATACCGACGAAAACCAGGGGCGAGCGGGTTTTAATATAAATAAACAGGCCCATGATGATTTCGGCGATATAGAACCATTTAACGAGAGAAGAACCGGAACCGAATGTTGAATTAACGGTGGTGTTCTGACTGGACAATAAATCCGTACCTGCAGCCAGAACCGGGTGAGCAAACATAAATGAAATTAAGGCAAGTCCTCCGTATTTTGCCCATTTATTTAACTTAAGATTATTTCGCGCCTTGCGAAATAAAGACGCTACCGCCCATCCCTTTCCTGCCTGAAGGGCATTGCCACTGGTTTTCATGCTTGTTTTCTCCGAAGTAAACAAAAGTGATTCGCGTAAGTGCTTGTTTACGCGAGCGTTATTATCCCATGACCCTAAAAAAAAAAACCGTGACACATGTCACACATTTGCGGATTGTTTCAGAATTATCTGAATATATTAGGGGGTAGGCTTGGTCGGGCAGTTAACCTGGTAATGCTTGCGAGATCCAGCTATATGAAAGTTAAAGAAAAAATGTGGGAAGGTCGTGGCCGCCCGCGTAAGTTCCGCCCGGGCGAAGCCGTGGAGTGGCGGCTGCGTGCGCCGGATAATTTGTTAATGGAATTACGAATATGTGCCAGGGTGGGCAAAAGAAGTGTTAACGATGAAATTATTGCGCGCTTACTGTTATCGCTTAATTACCAGCCGGGACTGCCTGTAATTAAAACTGCTGAAGCAGAAAAGCTTATTTCCCTGGCGGTAAAGTTTGAGGAGTGGCTTGGTCAGTTGCTTGACACTGGTGAGGCTGAGCATGAAGAAATTAAAGCAACAAAGACGCAGTCAGAGCAGTTGTGGATGTGGCGTGACGGAGAAAGAATATTACTTCCGGGTAAAACGACCGGGTACAGTATGCGTATTCCTGAAAATCTGGCCGAAGAGATACGGGTGATGGCACGCGTACATAAACGCAGCCTGAACGACGAGATGCTGACCCGCCTGATGAATACACTGGGTTATTTTACCGGGCGCATACTCGACCAGAACGAAGATACGCAGGCACTGAAAGTATTGTGTATGGAATTTGAAGTGTTTTTGAAAGACAGAATATCTGAGGCAGAAAAAGGGGAACTGCCGTGGGATAAGGACAGCCATCTGTGACCGCCTGTGGCCGGATTTCTCCGGCCACAGTTTTAATCGTCCTGATTAACAAAATGCCGCGATTCAGCCTCGTCTTCCGCATCGTTTATACCAGTTATAATCATATTCAGCGTTTCTTCCAGTTTCCCGTGACCATCTTTTTCAGTCATTTTCAGATACATTTCTGAAAGTAACGTAGCTATCAATACCGTTCCCTCGCGGGAGCCCGCTGCTTTTCGAATAAGGTCGCGTTGATACCCTTCCAGATCGAATCTGTGGCCGTCAGAATCATCCCTCTTATAAACCAGCAAACCCAGTCTTATTAATTCATTGCAGGTAGCAGATATGTTTGCTTCTCCCGGATTTGCTCCATTTTGCAGGTCATGCTGAACAATATCACGTACTTCACGTTCTATTTTGTCTTTAAGGTAAATTCCCACTCTGCCCATATTTTTGGCCTTTCCTTGATAGTGTCGAATCCGACACTATCATTTTTGATAATGAGTTTAATGATATCGCAGAATTGTATGACAGATACCGGCGAAAGCAATATTAAACCTGATTATACAGTAGTACAATCAGACACTAACGTCTACGACAGTGTGACACTGTGCGACATCTAAATCAATAATATTCAATGATATCTACTATTGTACGATACAGGTAACACATACCTGCACTAACAGGTATTACATTACTACGATAAATTAGTGTCGGTGTGTACGACAAAAACCCGAATAACTCAAACGACCCGCATTACTACTAAAGACAACCAACTGAAATTAAAGCAAAAATCTGCAAGACGAAGTCTTGCGTGGGGTGTGATGTTTTAAGGGTCAGGCAAAGAGCGGCCTGAAATAAAGAGATTTCCTCATTTCTCTTTATTTGAGCCTGCCGGAAAATGTTTAAAATAAGCGCCTCCTGCGCGTCTGTAAGGAAATTTCTTGATTAAGACGATCGGCGGGGGTATTTTTACGGGCAACATTCCTGGAGTTTCCTGGATGCATCCCTGAAGGAATAGCCTAAATGAAAAAAAGCCTGCTGGTTCTCCTTGCCATCTCATTATCTGCACGCGCGGCACCGGAAATGTGTTTTAACCAGGCCGGGCGTGATTTTGGCATCGACCCGCTGCTGCTTACGGCTATTTCAATTAAAGAATCGCGTCTTGTTCCCGATGCCATAAACGGCAGTAACAGCAACGGAACGGAAGATGTATGTGGAATGCAGATCAACAGTTCGCACTACGGGAAGCTGAAAAACTTTAATATTACGCGAAAGGATCTTCTTTCGGATCCGTGTATATGTGTCTATACCGGAGCATGGGTACTGGCGCATAACTTCAGCGCATGGGGAAGGAACTGGGACAGTGTCGGGATGTATAACACCGGGCCGTCTGAAAAGTTCATAAAAAAACGGCGGGCTTATGCCGATCATATAAAGAGAATATATCGCGTACTGCTGGCAAGAAAAATCGTGTCCGAAAATTCATCCGTGCACGAAAGTCAGAAAACAGCGGCAGCCACCTTTTCCGAAAATATCTCCCCCGGTCAGTTAAATAAAGTCTCGCAATAGTGCACAAAAAACCCGCCGGATGGCGGGTTAAATTTTCAGTTTTTGAGTTTTATCATTTCCTCACCCAGTGACCATAATGCCCGGTTGAGTTTTACATCTCCGTCAATTCCGTTTATCGCCCGCGTTCGGGTACTCTTCCCGGTTTTTGAACGGGCAGGCACGCCGCCTTTAATCATATTTTCCTGCACCCGGTTAAATGTGCTCCATAAATCGGGCTTGTTATCGTCGCGACGACGCCAGTCAAGCAGCTGGTCAACAGTCACGGGTTTATGTTCTTCTCCGTAACGATATTCCAGCGCCGCACCTGCGAAGGCCCGTTGTTCTGCCGGTGACAGGGTTAAACTTTTCATGGCATCGATATTTTCATCAACCCTGTCAAATATTCCCAGGACTTCGTAAGCACCTTCGATGACCTGCCCGACAATATCCCCTTTGTGATGTACGCGAATATCACCAAACGTCTGTCCGCAAACCATGCCATTTGTGCAGACGAACCGAAACATGCCCGGGATCATCTGATAACTACTGGATCCGTCATGGCTGTTCAGTAAAATAATTTCCGGCACTTCTGTTCCGGTAATTCGGTCACGGCGGCGAAGACGTAACATATGTTTCGTAAATTCCCGCTTGTCAAAATTACGCACACGGGTCTGGCAGGCAAAAAAAGGTTCAAACCCTTCTTCGCGAAGTTTATCCAGGAGTGTGATGGTCGGAATATACGTGTACCGCTCCGAACGTGACGCATGCTTATCGCCCGTAAAAACGCTGGGTACATATTTTGCCAGCTCATCATTGGTTAAGGGACGTTCCTGGCGGATAACATGAGCAGCGCCAAAACGGGATGCAAGACGGGTCATAACATTCTCCTTAATTTACGGTTTTCATATCAGTTAAATGATTTGCGGGCTCACAAAAGAATTAATTAACCCCCAGACGGCGGAACATATCGGCGATGATATTTCGACGGGAATAAGAGGCACCGGCGGCCTTCAAATCTTCCAGAACATTTCTGGCGTAGCTGACGTCTGTGCCATAAACAGCAATAAGGCGCGCCGTTTTCGGCTCGGGAAATGCCAAAACCCATCTTTCGGAAGATTCAGGAGCGGCGGTTTTGACGTTCTGTGTGTGCATTCTGGTTGTCCCCTTTTCTGGTGGTTAAGCCATCTCTCGGTGAGTTCTCTCGCGGCGAAGGGCAAAGGAGCAACGCCGCAGGGAGGAGCGCAGGGGGCGGAGACAAAAAGTTTTTGCAGTCCTTTCGCAAAAAGTTTTTGGCGGAGTTCATTTCACCCCTTGTGCGACGACAAGGCGGTGCTACGAACAGCCCTCCGCGTGAGAACGGCCGGGAGATGGACACCGGGCAACCGGCAGAATGCACACACCCGACACGGCGGAACGGCGTGGCGACTTCAGAGCACCGGCACGCCGGTGCGGTGAACGCGCCGGCGAATGCCGGCTGCATGCTGTTGACCTTGACCTCCGCCATCAGACAGTAGCCGTCAGGCCCGAAACCGCCCTGCGGGTTCGGCGGAGACTGGCCGGTGCGAAGCAGCTGCCTGTCGGAGTCTGGCTCGACGACTGAACCGCGCAGCGGGTCAGGAGCCGAAGGGGGCCAGCATGGTGTTGATCTGTCTTTTACTGAACGAAAAGCGGTACAGGACCACAGGCCAGATGTTCACCAGGACAGGAACCCGTAAGTGACAACAAAGGCTATTCCCGGAATGACCTGGAATGCAGACGGGACAAAAACTTACGCGGAGGGATGGGGGCAGCGCGTCAGCGCTGCCCTTCCCTGCGCCGTCAGGCGCTGCGGGTTTACGGGGCCGGAAAAAGGCAGGGTGTCCCCTGCCCGGTTATTTATGCTGCCAGGCTGGCCAGAAAATCTTTCATCGCGTCCACCTGTCGGCGCAGTTTCAGGCGCGCTTCCCATTCATTGAGGTAATACACTGGTGTGTACCGCACCCGGCTGCACTGCAACGTCAGCGTATTCCCGGTGGTCACCTCTGCGGCGATGCCTAACAGGCTCAGTTGAATAAAAGCCATATCCGCCGCAATGGGATCGATATCGATGCACTGAACAAACATGTGTTCCGAAGGATTAAACCCGGCGTCAAGCAGGCATTCAGCATACGCAATCACCATACCCGCCGCGCCGCAGGTCGGTTCACTGAGGGTGAACCATCCTTTTTCACGGATGATTTCCGCCACACCAGGTATCAGCAAACGGGCCATCATGGACTGGACACTGTACGGCGTAAAATACTGGCCCATGTCACCGGAACCCAGTTCAAGCTCCATGAATATCGATCCGAGAAAATCCTGAAACTTACCTTCCAGCGCCGCGACGAGCATACAAAACAGCATTTTCAGGTTTTCCTGATCCTGCCCGTCGTACCGTTCACAAATTTTACGGCTTCGCTCGATGTTATCCTGCGTTCGTATCCGCGCCATATCCAGCTCACTGGCGGCAAGGGTAATAAAATCACTGAAAACATCCCAGCGCCGCAGATGCCGCCCGGTGGCTTTAAATACGCTGATAAACTGCTTTTTTGCGATGTCATACGTGACCATGCGCGAAACAGTTTTAACCGGCGGGGCGGTCTGAATGGCTGGCGTACTGTTAACAACGGCGGGCAGGTTATCAAAGGCATCAAACAGGGAATCCAGGCTTAGCTGTGACATGCGTTTCTCCTTAAAGCCGCCCCGTCAGGGGCGGCTGATTTCACATCACGCGAGCCCCAGGCCCGCGTAAACCTGAGTCATAAACTGCTGCCAGTGCTCCAGCTTCAGGGCCGGGACGCGGGCGCTTCCTTTCGTTCTTAAGTCGTTTACAAACGCTTTCGCCTGTGCGACGATTTGCGGGTCGAAATTCATAGATTTATCCTCTACTGAAATTTGATGGTTGCCGGGTCTTACGTTCCTAGGCGTTAACCCGGCGGGAATGAGCAGGCGTAAGCCTGCTTTTTTCATTTCTGGCTGTCGTTGTCCCGGTAAAACACCTCCTTAACGCGCTGCACGATCTGCGCGTGGTTCATGTTGCTGTAATCACGCATACGGTAATAACGGATGCCGATGCGGGTAAAAATTTCAGTCACGTTCCCGCAGTACATTTCCGCGCTCATAAACGTTTCACTTTCCCCGTTATCACCGGATGCCCAGTTGAGCGGGTACATACGCCCCAGCGCATCGTGAAAACGATGAACATCAATTTCTTCGGGCGCTTTTACTGCCATTCTTTCGCGGCCCATCCAGTAAGCCCGCTCGGCTTCGGCGCTGGCGTTAATCGCCGGATAACGTAATGATTCAGTGATGTGTGTAAGCATGGTTTTCTCCTTCGGGTTGGTTAAGGCGGCGCAGGCCGCCAGGCTAAACGTTGTGTCAGTAATCGCGGGCCAGTTCGGCCATGAGTTCATCACAGTCATTGTGTGCCTGTTGCTCATGAGCCAGCGTTAAGGAATATCCACGGCGGGCGGCGGCCCCCATAAAGACCGGGCGGTCTTTTACCGGTAATTTTTCGAGATAACCCATTGCCGCCCCTAACAGACGGGATTCAAAAATTTCGTAATGCAGACCACATCCCCGGTTCGCCTGTGCCTCCATTCGGATAAGCACCACATCAGCGCGGATCACATCAAACGCATTTGATGAATGAAGGTTGCGGATAAAGCCATCAGTCCGCAGACATGATTTTTCACCCCATCTTTCGGAAGATTCGGGAGCGGCGGTTTTGACGTTCTGTGTGTGCATTCTGGTTGTCCCCTTTTCTGGTGGTTAAGTCATCTCTCGGTGAGTTCTCTCGCGGCGAAGGGCAAAGGAGCAACGCCGCAGGGAGGAGCGCAGGGGGCGGAGACAAAAAG
>NZ_JAOWIB010000110.1:49564-74505 GCF_030332325.1 Citrobacter sp. Cs237
GCCGGTGCGAAGCAGCTGCCTGTCGGAGTCTGGCTCGACGACTGAACCGCGCAGCGGGTCAGGAGCCGAAGGGGGCCATGGGTTCTGGTGTTGGGTTCTTCATGCGACAGGAGTCTTTCTGCCGGACTCAAATATTGCCCTGGCGGATATCAGGCTTTCAGAATGGAACAACCGACAGTAGCCAGGCTACTGAGAAAAGGAAAAGTGCACAGAGTTATCAGTCACCCGGGATGAGGAACAGCGGCAGCGCCGAAGGCGCACCCGCTTTTCCCGCCGTTTCCGCCGTTCGGGGCCGGACGGAAAGTTTATAAGAAAAAGGGGGCTGCCAGTCGGACACTGACAGCCCCTTTAAAAGGCGCTTGCGGCTGAGCTTTAACACATCAGCCTGAAAAGGCGGGGTTTCCCCCGCCTCCAGGTTGCTACTTACCGGATTCGTAAGCCATGACCGCAGCCACCTCCCTGTCTCCGTCCTTCAGCCTCAGTTCGCAGAGCGAACTTCGCGTCAGGTATGTGAATATTAACAGCGTTAAACACACGATTAATACGCACCAGATAAGGGCGTTTCGCGGCAGTTTCATGGCCTTCTTCTCCTTGCCTTTTGGCAGGTAAGAGGCTACTCTGAATGTGATCAGCATACAGGGGCCTCGGGTTAATTGAAAAATTACTCGGGGCTTTCTGCTTTCTGCCTCACCACTCAGTGTTCATGCCGGAGAATGAGGCAAAAAGCCTCAAGCGCCACCGCCATTATACCGTACCCCTGTAAATATCCCAGGAATATCCACTGCCTGCGCAGGTTGTCTGCGGGTTCAGGCATATCTGTATTTACTGGCATTCCCGGCAACGAAACTGAGTGCGGTTTGACCGAAACGGTGTCCACCGGGGAAACTATTTCCCCTCAAAGTATTCCGGTCGTTCAGCAAGCTGGCGGTCAATCAGTTCATCGGCAAACAGGGGCGCATGTTTTCTGACGCGTCGCTCCAGATTACGTCGCCGCGCGGCGGCCTTACGCTCCGCACTCCAGCGCTTAACGGGTTTCCCGCCTGTAAAATCCAGTGTCACCGCATAGCCGGACCCCGGAACAAAACGCGACATAATGGCATCGGGGGCAGGCTCCCCGGCAGCCACCTCTACGGATATCAGTTCACGCTCGCCGGGACAGGGTAAATGGCGCAGCACCCACCGCAGGGAGTAACGCCAGCGGGTCATACGCCTGCCACCGGCTGATAACGCAGCTTATTGGGTACCTGCCACCGCTCGGCGCGGTGCGTTCCCTCCGGCGTTTCCCGGACAATCAACCGCAGGTCATGCATCACCTGCCACAGCGGATCGTGACTGAGCCGGTTCCACTCCAGCTCATCCAGTGAGCGGAAGCAACGTTGCCACCGCCAGAACGGAGCCGCCAGTTCCTCGCCGAACTCGTCGCTCCAGCGGGCGTACCATACCTGAACCGTCTCCGGGGAACAGAAATTCAGTTCCGTAACGGCACGGGCCAGCAGGTTCTGGCGCCGGAGACAGGCCTGTTCAGTCAGTCGGGTTTCGCGGCGCTGGCTTCGGGCCGTGCCGATCTCCATGCGGTGGCGTTTGCGTCCGGTATGATTGTGAACGAGTTCCGGGAAAAGCTCGCCCTGAATATCTATGGGCAGTGGCAGCGGGCATTTTTCCCCGTGGCTTGCCAGCAATATTTCCAGTGCCGCCTCAACCTGTTTCAGCGAAACCAGACGGTTTTTGGGATGCCAGTTCAGGCCGGGAATACGCCGGGCCACATCGGTATTGATGCGGCTGCTGCCGGTCAGAATGCGCAGAAACGTACGCACATACGGCAGTTCCGGCAGCCGTCGCCCCTCACTGCGGCGGGTTTCAACGTCAAGTATGGCCTGAAGTGCTGCCTGTCGCGCCGGTTGCAGGGTGACAAGGGAGCGGGAATTCGGGATCATCGTGCGCCCTCCATTGCCAGCGTATGGATGATAAAGTCAGCGGCATACCCGTCGCTGTCGAGCCGCGCCGTCAGGCTGAGGGTGTGACTGATTAACTGCGGATTAAACTCCGCCAGCGTTCTGACGACCGATACCGGATGGCCGTTATCTGACACGAAAACCATCAGCCAGACGGGTGAGACATCCCCCGGACTGCACAGCACAATATGGAAATGCTCATGCGCTGGCGTGAAACGGCACTGCACCGGGAAGAGTCCGCCGTATTCAGCGTTATATTCGCAGTCACTGTTCCAGCCGGAAGGGGCGTCCACTTTACCTAACACGGCGTGCGTCAGGGCGCGGCGCAGGTCATTGCCGCCGTTGCGGTAATCCTCGAACTCGCTGGGGATCATGGTTTTGAGTACGTCAGTGGTGATGATGTTACGCATTTTCGTCTCCTTTAAATGCCGCCCCGGCGGGGCGGCCTCCCTGTTAAGCGGCTTCGGCGGTGGGGTTTACGGTGTCGGTATCAGTGGTGGTGCAGTCCGGTTCTCCGGCGTCCTTCTCTGCATCCGGCCCGCGCATCCAGACGGGCACCCAGCGGTTTGCGGCCATCCGGGATTCGGCAAATTCGGCTGCGTCGCCTTTTTTCATTTTTTCAGCATCACGGGCGGCTCCTGATTCTCCGGCCTCATTCAGTGCCCCGATGATTTGCGTATGTTTAAGCTGACCGAAGAAGTTGTCTTTCGTCGGCTGCCACCAGTCCCGCAGATGAAAGTCCAGCGCCGTTTCCAGTGCATCGAGGGGGCTGCGTGACGTGCGGCCATATTCGCGGGTCTGCACTCCGTTCACGCTACAGGCCACACAGAAGCCCATCAGGGACAGCAGCGTCTGCCCGTCGAGAGTGAAAAAAGTGGTGAAATCCCTGCGCCAGCCTTCCGGCAGCAGGGCTTCAAGCCGCTTACCCTCTTTCATCAGCGCCAGAAAGCCCGCGCCTTCCTGTCCGGACGGCGCGTTACCGCACAGAGAGTAATGCGAGCATGTCATTCTGATTTGAAGAGGATTACGCGCCGTTGAGCAGCCCGTAAAAACCTCCCCGCACAGTGTCCACGCGAGCAGCGCCACCGCCTTTGGGGTCTGCTGCATCAGCGCAGCCTGGACTGCCAGTGTGCGTTCAGACGACATTTTCGTAAGGAGAGGCAGACTGATTTCGTCAGCGGGTTCCGGCTCCTGCGTGTGGGTCATCACGGACGGCGTCCCGGGCGCGTCCGGGTCAGTGTTCTCAGTGACCTGCGCTTTCAGCACCACGCCGCGCTGAACCTCGACTTCACCGTTCCATGACACCACCACACCCGCTGCCGCCCGGAATTCGGTATTCCATGCGCGAAGCTCTGCGGCACATTCAATTGCCGCCATTTCCGCTTCCAGCGCCTGACTTTCCTCACACACCGTGTCGTATTCGTCGTACTCCCCGCTCAGCGTGTCCAGGTGTTCCTGTTCCGCATCGGTATACACAGGCGTAACATCACGGGGGAGGATATAAGTTTTTGCGTCCTCATCGTGCCAGCGAACCGTATCCAGACGCCCTGCGCACCATCCCCAGCCTTCCACCTCGCGCAGGTGTTCTGCGACAAGCTGAAGCTTTTCGAGCAGCGCCGTATCCAGCGTCAGTGCGTCGATATAACCGCCTTCATCAGCGCTGAACAGGTCAGCACGGATTTCATCCGGGCTGAATGCCTGAGCGCCGACAAACTGAAATTTTGCGCAGGATGTGGACACTTCACTGGCGGTGATGAGCGAGCGAATGACGCCCACGTCCGGTTTTCCCTGATACCCTTTCTGGCGGGCGGCGTCCAGCACCTGCAACTGACGTTCCGGATCGGATTCCAGCGCCAGCGCATGGCAGTGTTCGGTGGTCAGTTCATTGGTCGCCAGTGCATCCAGTACCGCTGGAGCCAGTCCCGCCAGTTTCAGCATCCGCTGAACGTGGCGGGCGCTGTAGCCCAGCAGGTCACCAATCTGCGCGGGGGTTTTACCTTCACCTTCCAGCGTCCGGAAGCCGGCAATCTGTTCGGCGGGGTGCATGTCGCAGCGCTGGTCGTTCTCGATCATCGAGGCCGCCACCGCCAGTTCTTCCGGCACCACTTTGACCGCCACACCCTGGTCGGCGTTGTATGTGCCATTTTCGGCGAGATAATTCAGGGCAGCCAGGCGGCGTCCCCCGGCAACCACGCCATACCTGGCCTCCGGGAGGAGGTGAACAACCAGATTCTGCAACAGGCCAACCGAAACGATGGTTTCCGCCAGGGAAACCACGCTTTCCTGCGCGTAGGGAATGACACGCGCATTGAGCGGGGACTTAACCAGCGCGGATAACGGAATGTACTGAACGGGCGCGGCATCCAGCGCGGCTTTCAGCGCGGCTGCCGCTTTCGGGGCGGCGGATTTGGCGGTGGCCTTACGGGCCGCTTTTGGTTTAGACTCGGTCACTGACATAATTGATACTCCTTTCATGATATTGATTACTGTCTGCCGGACAGCCCCCCTGTCCGGCACCTTTTTCGCTTTAGGGTTTTCTCACACCGTATTTTTGGATGTAGCGGTTAAGCCAGACCCCGGCTTCCGGCTCAAAATTCCATGCCCGCCAGACCATCGCGCCGTCAACCCGCACAACCACGCGAAAATGTGTCATCTGGTCATCCTCGATGGTGACGTTGCTGTACGCCGCCACAACGACCTGCGCCTGCTCGCGGGTAAACGGTCCGTCTGGAAGTAAAATTTCGGATCCTTTCTGCATTCTGGTGCTCCTGTGGTGTCAGCCCTGCCTCAGCAGGGCGCGGTAAAATGGGTAAATCCTAGAACGGGATATCGTCGTCAAAATCCATCGGCGGGTACTCGCCCTGTGGGGGTACTGGCTGCGGCTGCGGCGCGGCGGCGGATTTGGTTTTGCGGGATTTTCCTTTGATCGGTTTGTCCGTCTCCGGGGCAGTCTGTGCCGGAGCCTGACCAGTAGTCTGACGACCATCCGGGGAGGTACTGACCTGAGCGCGCCCCAGCATTTGCATCGTGCCGCGAGCGTTAACAGTGACTTCGGTGGTATAGCGGTCCTGCCCGGTCTGATCGGTCCATTTCCGGGTGCGTAACTCACCCTCGATGTAAACCTGCGCACCTTTACGCAGATACTCACCTGCAATTTCCGCGAGCTTCCCGAACAGGACGACCCGGTGCCACTCCACGCTTTCACGCATTTCCCCGGTCTGCTTGTCGCGCCAGGAATCAGAAGTGGCCAGTGTGATATTGGCCACTGCGCCGCCTTGCGGCATGTAACGAATTTCAGGATCCTGTCCCAGATTGCCGACCAGAATGACTTTGTTAACGCCCCGTGCTGCCATGATATTTCTCCTTCTTTTGCCCTTAAAAAACCATCACCCGTTGAGTTGCCGGGGCCGCGGTTTTGACGTTTTGCGGGGACCTGCTACACGCTCCCGCTGGTTGATACCTTCACCCGTTTGAGAGCCGTTCGCCGCAAGGGCGAAATCAGGCACAGCACGGCGCAGATGTCCGGTGTGAGCGGGAAATTTTTTTCGGTCTAATGAAGCCTGCGGAATGGCCGGGAAAAATTTGTTGCGAAAGGCAACGCCGGCACTGGACAGCAAGACGGGATGTGCTTGTCTCAGCCCCGGCGAAAGGACTCAGACGGGTGAATAAACCAGTTAAAGGATGGGCAGGGAACCGCCGCAACGACGGAAAGCGCGGGCGCGAAACGGCGTTGCGCATAAGAGCGCCGGCAGCCTTATCGCCGGTGTGGTGAACGCGCTGGCGTCAGCCAGCTGCAGGTGTTGACCTGGACGTCAGCCATCAGACAGTAGCCGTCAGGCCCGAAACCGCTCCGCGGGTTCGGCGGAGACTGGCCGGTGCGAAGCAGCTGCCTGTCGGAGTCTGGCTCGACGACTGAACCGCGCAGCGGGTCAGGAGCCGAAGGGGGCCATGAAGGGCTTTTAATGACTTTAGGGACGATTTCTGACCAACAACTTTTAATAAAAAATAACTATAAAAATGCTGTAATTCAATAAGTTAAACAAATGACTAGTTTTTACTGTTAGCCTCTTTCATTTCTGCATACAGCGGATCGCCTGCGCCCGGCAGCGTGGCGCTCACCTGGCGGTAGTGGCGCAGCCTCTCCATAAAATATGCACGCAGATGCTCCGGCTGTTCCCGGGCTATCGCCTCGGCGATCACGGGCATATTCAGGCGTTCTTTATAGGCCACGCCGGACGCGACAAGGTCCACGGCTACCTTGTCCTGATCTTCTTTTGAGCTTTTTGCGATATTCCATCCGGTCATGAGCATTTCCGCCTTGTTCAGGTTCAGGCTTTTTATCAGTTTACCCATCAGCCCGGCTTCAGACCACACAAACAGTGAACGGCGCGGGCGGGCGCCGCAGGCGCAAGCCGACGCCGGCAGGCTACAGCCTGCCCGTGGTTTTCGGCGGGCATAAAGGCGGCTTACACCGCCTCTGCTGATCGGGTATCTATTCCTGTGGTGGTGTTCCGCTGTTTCCCTGAAGGATGAAGCAACCGCACAGATACACGGCATACTGACTGGTCATAAAATCGCAGACTGAATCAATCAGTTTATCTGTCGTAACGGGATCTAATCCCTGTGCTTTACGGCGGGCATTAATCAGGGCGCGGTACTGGCGTAAAATGTCGCGGGTATAAGGGGTTAAATTCATCGTGCTCTCCTTTGCGGCGGGTATCCCCGCCGCCTTGCCGGTCAACTGGTGAAAACGTATCCGTCATGGAATACATAACCGCTGCTGAACAAATCGCGCGCATACGCTGCATAGTCAAAGTAACCGCGCAGCATCTGCGGCACCCCGTCAAGGAGGCAGTTGTCCTCCACCATTTCCTGCGCATACTCCTCCTCGCTTTCTGCCTCACCACGGAACGCATCATCAAATTCGTCATAGTCACACTGGCCGGTGTATTCGGCCCAGGCGATAAATGCCGGGTCTTTGCCTTCATCGCAGGCGCGTTTGTAGGCATCGATAAACGCCCAGTCAACCGAAGATTCAGACACAAACTGTGACGGAATGCCCTCCCAGTCCTGGTACATAAATTCCGCGTCCCACTCGTCAGCGTGGAGCGCCTTACAGGCTTCCTGAAAGTCTTCCGGGCCCTCAAAATCGGTTAAATCAAACCACTTACCGTCAATGCTGCCGCAGTTGTATTTATGGTATGTGCCGACATAGACGGCCGGGGTGGTGGTGTTCATGCTCATAAAAATTCCTCCGCGTGTAATGGGATCACAGTGCCGGCATTCGCCGTGCCGACACGACAGCCCGACGAAAAGCGGAGAATGCAGGGGCGACACCGCAGGCCGCAGCGCAGAAAAAGCCGACGCGGTCTGGACGGTTTTCCTGCGAAAACTGAGCGGGAAAACGACGGGAAGAACGCGGAGCATCCATCACACCACTGCGACCGGGCGAGGATGGCGGCGAAGCGAACCCTTGCATACGCAGCGGTCGGGCTAGAGTAGAGGCACGGCGTTTGCCGTTACGGCACCGCGCTGACGGTTTTATGCTCCCGGCCCTCTTCGCAGAAGGGGGACGGTAAAAATGCGGAGCGCGCGACATCCTTTTACCGTGTGGGGGATAACGCGGCTCAATCAGACCGCTGTGAAATCCCCCCTGCCCGCCTCCCTGAGCCACGTTGCGACTGAAAGGCGCGGGAAGCGCACCGCACTTCCCGCCCCGTCTCAGGCACCCATCAGTTGTTTCAGCAGGCTGATATTCTGGTTACACTGACCGATACTTTCAGGCGTCGCTGCTCCGGCGTCCCATACTTCGCTCTCGCGGGCAATCAGTTCTCGCTCGGCCCAGTCAACTAGCGCGGCCAGCGTCCGGACCGGCACTTCCACATGGCGGTCCGCTTCGGTCCTCTCGCTCGCAAGCAGGTCAGACACGGACGCGGCGCTGATCCCGTTTTTCTGATATTCATTCATTGGCGTTCTGCCAATGCGCACCAGGACGCCACGGATTTCCTCCTCCGTCACCGGATGCTCGTTGTTGAAGGCACACACTTCCTCAACGCTGTCCTCCGTCCAGACAAGCAGCGCAAGCGGTTCTTCGGGCGCGAACATGTTTTCCAGCGCCTGGCACAACTCAATACGTCTTCCGTACATCTCTTTCTCCAAATCAGGTTATTCCGGGCGTTCCCGCCCGGTCTCAGTCAGTCTTTAAAGCTGGCGTCCAGCTCAAGGGCTTCGCGGTACGCGTCAAGAAACAGGGTGTTGATCCGGCAGAAGGTCTGGCGCACAAGCCGCTCCGTCAGCACTCCCGAATCGAAGCGATACCGTGACTCAAGTAAATTGAGCGTCATGCGCAGGTCACACATGGCATTTGCCAGCTCTGCGACGTCGGCGCGGAGTTGTTCGTGACCGGTGTAGTTCGTCATGCAGCCTCCGGAAGCCAGGCAACGTTCGCCGCCGGTTTCATCATGGCGCGGCGTACCGCCTCAAGGCGTTCCCGCCCTGCCCGGTGGTACTGCTCAAGCAGTTCGATACCGATATAGCGCCGTCCGGACTGCAATGCGGCCACGCAGGTGGAGCCGCTGCCGGCAAACGGATCGAGAACAATCGCGCCGCGTGTGGTGAAGGATTCAATGAGCGGTTGCAGGCTGGAAACCGGTTTTTCAGTCGGGTGATACCGGTTGCCCGTATAGTTCCACCCCAGTACGTCCGGAAGCGGGTTTTCAGGCAGACACGGGCGGCCTTTTGCGAGGAGATAGGCGCATTCGTGTCGGTAGCCGACAAAAGCGGATTTGGAGGAGTAGCTTTTGGTAAACACAAGGTGGCCGACAATCGTGAACCCCGCCGCTTTCCAGGCAGCGATGAAGCGATCGGCACGGTTCCAGCCATAAAAGCTGACCATCAGGGCGTCTTTTTTGAGGACGCGGTACATCTCGTTGCAGGCCGGTTGCAGCCATTCATCGGTTTTATCACCGGCAATAGCGCGTCCGGAACGGTCGCGAAAGCCAACCAGATAGGGCGGATCGGTCAGGATGAAATCGACGGCATTATCCGGAAAGCCAGCCATAATCGGGACGCAGTTACCCTGGATAAAACGGGACATAAGAAGACTCCTCTGGTGACAGGGGGCATCAGGAGGGCGTCGGTGCGACGCCCGTTCCCTGCTGCCTGGAGCCTGTACGCCCCGGACGGCAACGGGTCAGGCTGACCGTGGAATACCGCAGCCGACAGGTTTTTATGGCGGCGAGGATATGCCGCGAAAGCAGCTTGAAGGGCAATCCTTAGCGGGCGATGACCGGCGTAAACTATCCGTAACGCCGGTCAGAAGCGGAAAAAAGCCCGTCCCGTGACCGCCGGACGGGGCACACTGGCTCCAGGTAGTGCCCGAACTGTGACTGGTTAGTGAGCGGAAAAAGAGGAAAGAAGCGACATCCCTTTAACGGCACTGGCGCAAAGTCTGCTGATCGATCTTAATGAACATACCTGCCCAGCGATCAAACTTCATGCCAATATCACAAATTGCTAGCATCAGGCTTTGTTAAATAAAGGAGAAATAGAGCAGTCCATGTACAATGCTATTATTCCTCCCAACTGAACTCCTGACATGAATCGTTTGATTGAGATTGGTTTTATCAAAGTAGGATTCTGGCAAATTACAAGCGGCTATTTGAAGTATCATCTTGATGAAAGATTCAAGGATGTTAAAAACAACCTTTATGCATTTGTGTGTGATGGTGAAGTGAAGTACGTTGGTAAAACCACTCGTTTACTACGAAATAGGATGTACCACTATTCTCGTCCCGGCCCTTCTCAATCTACGAACATTAAAAATAACGCTAATATCATCGGTATGCTGACTAACAATGTTGCTGTTGATATCTTCGTGCTTCCGGATTCAGGACTGATGCACTATGGGCCATTCCATTTAAACCTTGCAGCTGGCCTAGAGGATTCAATCATTAAGGTAATAAGCCCTGAATGGAATGGAATTCAGAAGCCAACATTGCAGGTTGAGGAAGCTATAACAACTGAGGCTGAGATCGTCACGCCTGGCAGTAGGAAACACTACACTTTCAACATGGCAGATACTTACTGGCGTAGAGGATTCTTCAATGTCCAGGTAGCGAACTCTCAGGAATTTGGTAAAGATGGTGAGAACATCACGATTATTCTTCGCGATGGGGTGTCTTCCATCAATGGGATGATTAATCGAACTGCCAACCTGTCTGGTTCACCCCGCATTATGGGAGGCGTTGAGCTGAGACAATACTTTCAACTCAATTATACCATTGGTGGTATTGTACCATTCGAGCTGATAACGCAAAACATGATGAAGCTGATATGAAAACGTATCTTTTCCTTCTGGTTGCTCTGTCAGCCACCGGCCAGGCTGCAAAATTTCCCGCTGAGTATGTTTGTGATAATGGCGACAGAATTCATCTCACCCCACAGGGTACAGAACAGCGTCTGATTTATTCATCTGATAAGTATGGAAATCGCAGAGGCACACTTGATGTTTTCAAAGGTGAAGGCGAGCATAAAAATGAAACTATCGGCACGATTTTTAGTCTGGATGCTTATGCCGGACGTCCGGTTGCATTTACTCTGCAAGTAAAGACAGTAGACAGTGTTGTTCGCAATGTGACCTATAACTATCAGCTTTCCGGAGATAAAGCTGAATCAGGTAAATGTCTCCCTGTCAAAAACGGTATGATGATTGAAGGCGATAAGAACTATTAAGCAAAGCCAGTACCCCTGAGTTTTACAATATCTCAATCATTTCCCCCACGGTCAAAACCAGACACATGTTGTAATCTGTCCGGACAACTGGAGATATGCCAGACTGCATACCTCCGTTTTTTTACAGAAAAACCCCGTTAGCTTTCTTTATCGATGCTGCAAGAGCCGCAATGGCCGGCTCATAGGCCATACCGCTACTGGGGTGCAGGATGCTGCACCATTCTACGGGATACTCAGGGGGCAGCTCCGGCATTTTGTTCCAGAGCCGACTGCCGAGCACCAGAATGACATCAGGCTCCAGCTGCCTCACCACTTCAATGAATGGAAGTTGCGCCGAAGTCCACATATCCGGAGTTGGTGCTGTTCGCGCCTCTTCACCAACAAACTCCTGAATGTAATTGTAAAAGGCCACGTGTCTCCATGTCTCAATCCGCTCCTGTTCTGAAGGGTAATCTGTTTTGCCTCTGAGAACATTTGTCAGCTTACTGAAAAAAGGAAGACCGGCTTTGAGGGCATGCGTTTTCACAACGTGCTGTGTAAAGTCCGATGCCGAATCCTGCTTATCACCGTAGTGTGACTCTCCGAGCACCAGTACTCGAACGCCGTAACGACTGTCATAGTATTTATCTCCGATATATGGCTGAAAAATTACGTTTTTCACAGGTCACCTTATCATTTCTGGTTAATGTACTTTTTCAAAACTATACCCGTTTAACAAGGCCGCGAGGCGGGCGTTCATCACTGAATCGTTGATCCGTTTGAGGGTCCAGCAACCCTTGTGTCCGGAGCGGTCGGGCTAACGTGAAGGCACGGAGATGAAAACGGCCGTCACGGTATTACCGTGACGGCATAAACGCGGAGGGAACCGACATCCTTTCGTGAAAGGAAAAGGACAAACTCGGGGCATTCCGGAGGCAGGACTGAAAGCCACCCTTCTCCGTAACGGTCAGGACTTTTTCTCATCAAAGCCCAGCATAACGCCCACGATCATCATGGTGGCGTAACCCAGCTGAAGCAAAACAGTGACTGCAGTGGGAAGCTCCCAGATCAGGAGCGGCACCACCAGAAGCACGCCACCCAGCAGGGAATACTGCCCGATGGATTTACAGCGTTCTGCGAGTTGTGTCTCAGGTACTCCCTGGCGGCGCAGAAAGGAGAGCGCCACATTTCTTGCCTTTCTTTTCAGTCTGCTCATCTCGGTATCCGTCAGAAAAGTTTTTTCATATTACTGACAATCTGCGGGGACGGCACCGGCTGAGCTTCCACTCCCGCCGGTGGCGGTGCTTCTTCCCTGCCCTGCTCCGGCCCCGGTACCGAACCCGTCAGCTGACCAGCCAGCGCAACCAGCGCCTGCGGACTGTGCGGCGGAACAGGCAGGCTGGCCAGCAAACGCGGGAAGCGGGGCTCAAGGGTGTGCAGCGCGCAGCCCGCGACAATCAGATTACGTAACAACTGGCCGCGCTGCCGCGTGGATACCGATTCTATCTGCAACCGGGCACTGCGGGTGCCCTCATCGTCCGGCAGCACCAGGGTGAAACGGCGGCGCTCTGCTTTTTCATCAGAAACTGGCCCCGAATGCGCCACCGGTATCAGGTTTTCATCCTGCATACCGGTCATCAGCGTATAACTTCCCGACACTGCTGCGGCCAGGGCGGACAGCTGCCCGGTACTGAGACGCCCGTCGAAGAGTTCGGTCACCAGTCCAGGCAGACGCGCGTCAATCAAATACAGGACGCTGCCGGCAAGCGCCGCCGTGCGGATGAAGTCCCCCCGCAGCGGCTGGGAGACGGTCTCGATCGTGCGGGCAGCCAGCATATCGATCCGGTCGTCAGAATGGAGATAGAAAGTGTATTTGCCAGCAGGCACGATCAGACCTCTTGTTTATACAGGGCAATCTCCCGGGCTAGGGCCAGTTGCGGCTCACTGACCGTTTCGATACGTTCAGGAGCAAGCGGCCATGCCTGGCGGACAGCGTGTTCAATCAGTGACGCCCCGCCCCCGACCAGCAGGATGCGGTTAACGTTTCTGTGATGCG
Organism: Citrobacter sp. Cs237; assembly: GCF_030332325.1. Lineage (NCBI taxonomy): Bacteria > Pseudomonadati > Pseudomonadota > Gammaproteobacteria > Enterobacterales > Enterobacteriaceae > Citrobacter > Citrobacter sp. Cs237. The sequence goes on from NZ_JAOWIB010000110.1 coordinate 62,285, forward strand.
CCAGTTCACTGGTCACCTGCGCGCCCAGCGTGTTAATGGCTTCTTCAATTTTCTCAACAACATAGTCAATTCTTGCTGAATCATTAATGATACTGTTCAGAAATGCACGATCTTTCCGCTGCCGTATGACCTGGTCCGCAATCAGTGGGCTGGTTTCTGTTTCTGCGACACGCAGGGCAGCCAGTGCCGCCCGGGTGACCAGGGAAACCCCTATCCCCGGATTACCATGGACCGCGCTGATATCCTCAAACTGACCCACAATAACACCCGCATCCAGTGTTGTTCCGCCCAGATCGATTATAAGCGTGGTTTCAGTCGGTCCCGGACGGATGGCGCCGAGATAACTGAACGCTGCCGGCAGTGACTCTGGCATCACGGTAACATCCTGAATGGTGAAGCACGCCCCCTTGTTGACAGTCAGTGGACGCATCAGGTTGTCTCGCTTACGCCGGATGTTCAGATCATTTTTCTGACAGTCATGATCGTAATATTCGCTCAGGGGCAGCGTGACCGTGACAGAGACCGGGCGCGGTGCGAGGCCGCTTTTGAGCAACGCATGATGCACGGCCAGCAGGTTAAGATCGCCGTACTGGTATTCCACGTTCGTGGTTGGGATGGCATCCCGGCTGACACTGTCCCAGCTGTACTTCAGTGAACCCACCTGATAGTTAAACGCATTTCCACCCAGATCGGCAATTTTCCATCCCGGCCGGAATGCGTTGGGTGAAATAAATGTCTTCAGTTCACCGTCCTCAAACCAGACCAGTTTGACATTGGTGGAGCCATCATCACAGTAGATATTCATCAAAAATCACCTTTTAAGTTACTCATATTGAGCATAAATATACCATACTAATTTTTTTGCGCAATTTGAATTTCTCAATCTGAGTATATAAAGGCGCTTATTATTTCATTAAATTAGATAAGTGGATTTTGAAATGCTCATTTTGCGCAACTCTTTACATCTTCACAAATCTGGAAGGTTGCGCTTATACTGTATATACATACAGCACAACAAGAGCATACAGTGATGATTCTGGAAATATGGACGCCACAGGAGAATTGTCAGGTTATGGCAATCCCCCTTTTCACTGAACGGGCTTCATGTGGATTCCCGTCTCCCGCGCAGGACTACGTTGAAGCCGAGCTTGATTTAAACGACTACTGTATCCGCCGTCGCAGCTCGACGTTTTTTGTGCGCGCCATTGGTGACAGCATGAATGATATCGGCCTGCACAGCGGCGATCTCATGGTGGTGGATAAGGCAGAAACGCCCCAGCACGGCGACATCGTGGTTGCAGAAGTCGAGGGGGAATTTACGGTCAAGAGACTGTTACTAAAGCCCCGTCCTGCACTCCAGGCAATGAATCCCGCCTATCCGACACTCTATCCCGATCCGGAGCACCTGCAGATTTTTGGTGTGGTGACGCATTTTGTGCACCGCACCCGGGAGAAGCCATAATGTTTGCGCTGGCCGATGTGAATAGCTTCTATGCCTCCTGCGAAAAAGTTTTTCGACCTGACTTGAGGGACAGGCCCGTTGTTGTACTGAGCAACAATGATGGCTGCGTGATAGCTCGTTCAAAGGAAGCAAAACGACTCGGTATCAAAATGGGCATGCCATGGTTCCAGCTCAGGCAAACGCAGTTCCCGGAGCCAGTAATGGCATTTTCCAGCAATTACGAGCTCTACGCATCGATGAGTAACCGGGTCATGGATTGTCTGGAGGAACTGGCTCCCCGCGTTGAGCAATACAGCATTGATGAGATGTTTCTTGATATCCGCGGTATTGATAACTGCATGGGGTTTGAGGACTTCGGGCAGCAGCTGCGCCGCTACGTTCTCACAAGTACCGGGCTTACCATCGGCGTGGGCATGGGGCCAACTAAAACGCTGGCCAAGTCTGCGCAGTGGGCTTCAAAAGAATGGCCACAGTTTCGGGGAGTTCTGGCTCTCACGCCGGGCAATGCGAAACGTACGGAGACCCTGCTTTCGCTTCAGCCGGTGGAAGAACTCTGGGGTGTGGGCAGGCGGATTGCAAAAAAGCTGAATGTCCTGGGGATCCGCACTGCACTTGAACTGGCACGCACGCACCCTGCGTTTATCCGTAAGAATTTTTCCGTGGTACTGGAGCGGACTGTCCGGGAACTGAACGGGGAAGCCTGCATCAGCCTTGAGGAGGCGCCTCCTGCGAAACAACAGATTGTCTGCAGCCGGAGTTTCGGGGAACGTATCACCACGTATGATGCCATGCGACAGGCTGTCTGCCAGTATGCTGAACGTGCTGCGGAAAAACTGCGAGGGGAAAGACAGTACTGCCGGCATATCTCCGTTTTCATCAAGACCTCTCCTTATGCAGCCTCTGAGCCCTATTACGGCAACGTGGCGGTTGAAAAGCTCCAGACAGCCACCCAGGATACGCGTGACATTATAGCGGCCGCTATGCGCGCACTCGAGCGTATCTGGCACGATGACCACCGTTATGCCAAAGCCGGTGTTATGCTTAATGACTTCACCCCTTCTGGCGTTGCTCAGCTGAACCTGTTTGATGAGCAACAGCCCCGCCCCCACAGCCAGGAACTTATGAAAGTTCTGGACGGTATTAATCATTCTGGTCTTGGTCAGGTATGGTTTGCTGGTCGGGGGATCGCGCCTCAGTGGAAAATGAAACGGGAAATGCTCAGTCCTGCCTACACCACTCGCTGGAAAGAAATTCCGCTTGCCATAATTCGGTAAATATCTCCAGCTCATCGAAAGAGATCGCAGCGCTCGCCGCAGACACGTGACCGGGCGTAGCCCGCGAACGTGCGAGGAAGCGCAATAACATCGATAGTGCGTTTTTCCACTTACGCGCCGGGTTAGAAGATATTGGTTTTCGAATTATCCACTTATCCACCGCCTTATTTTTATAAGATCTTTTTAAATCTATTGTTAGATCTATCTTTTTACGGAGCGCCCCAGCCCTTTAATGGCGAGGGTTACAGAAGGATCATCGTGACAATTTGCCCTTAAAGAGTGACAAATTGCCCTCACAATGTCTCTTAATCCGTGACAATCTACCCTCAACCCTGTGACAAATTGCCCTCAACAATTGGCCAAACTAACAAAGTTATCCTCATAGGTTGACACTTTTTAAATAAGTGTGACAATCTCAATAACTGTCACACATTGGATGGATTTGTCATGACGGAAGTTGCGGTTATAAATCATAAAAAACGTAAAAATAGTCCGCGAATTGTGCAGTCGAATGAGCTGACTGAGGCGGCATATAGCCTTTCCCGCGATCAAAAACGGATGCTTTATCTCTTCGTCGAGCAAATAAGAAAGTCTGATGGTACGCTTCAAGAACACGATGGGATCTGCGAAATCCAAGTTGCCAATTATGCCCAGACCTTTGGTCTTACTTCTGCTGAGGCCAGTAAAGACATTCGTCAAGCGCTTAAGGGGTTTGCTGGAAAGGAGGTCGTTTTTTATCGGCCCGAAGAGGATGCAGGTCAGGAAAAGGGGTACGAATCCTTTCCCTGGTTCATTAAGCGCGCGCATAGCCCTTCCAGGGGCATTTACAGCGTACATATTAACCCTTACCTGATCCCTTTCTTCATAGGCCTGCAAAACCGCTTCACACAATTCCGGCTTAGTGAAACGAAAGAGATTACTAATCCCTACGCCATGCGCTTATATGAATCACTCTGTCAATATCGTAAAGCCGATGGCTCTGGAGTGGTTTCGCTGAAGATAGACTGGATCATTGAACGTTATCAATTGCCCCAAAGCTATCAGCGTATGCCTGACTTCCGCCGCCGATTTCTTCAGCCTAGCGTTGATGAAATCAATACAAGAACTCCGATGCGTTTGTCGTATATTGAGAAGAAAAAAGGCAGGCAGACTACACATATTGTCTTTTCTTTCAGAGATATAGCAACTATCTCTCCAGTCTAAATAGAAGGCAGTTTGTCACACATCTGAGGGCAATTAGTCACACTTTGTTTATCGAACTAAGGGCGTTCTGTCACACTTTGGCCCTTTTATCCTTTCCTGAATAGGCTAGAGCGTACATGTATCCCGCAATTTATATTCTTTCCCTGTTCATTCAAGGCAAATTGTCACATTTAGTAGGATTCTTTTTGTCAATTCTCGCTGCAATTTGTGAGTGTGATTTGTCACAGTAACTTTCACTACCCTTCTCCTGTGATTCTTCTTTTGAGGGCAATTTGTCACATTAACTTTCAATGCCCTTTTCCTGTGATTCTTCTTTTGAGGGCGATTTGTCACAGTAACTTTCACTGCCCTTCTCCTATGACTCTTCTTTTGAGGGCGATTTGTCACGGTTTCCACGAAACTCATGCATACTTTGGTCAGTCACTACATTTTACTTGCTCTGAAAATGTGCCTGAGCAGAAAGCTATTAAAACTTTTCTCTGAAGCTTCAGGCCAGCCCGGAGGATCTGTAAGTAGTACACCTTCCTGTTCCATCCAGCGGTGGGTCTTTCTTTTGCGCTCAATATAGTCTTCTGATTCATAGCCCATTGTTTCAATGATAAAAGTTACTACTGGATTTTCTCCTGCAGGAGCCACATTCAATATGAAATCTGGATGAATAATTTCTTCTATGCCCTCCCTTATGGTCTTTGTCGTAAACAAAGGTTTGCTAAGGCTTATTGCTTCTGGGTGATTCAACTGGCGTCCTGCATAACTGCTTGCGTTGATGATTGTCTTCAACGTTTCACGCTCCTTGTTACTGTCTACCGGAATAGGATTATCGAGCGCGTATGCGGCATGTGCGTAACCTTCATGGCAGTAAACTTTGGCGTCTCTGCCGCGACGGTATTCAAGGATTGCCCAATATGGTGCCCGGCTTCCGACATTGTACGAATTTTCTCCGTTTATACGGACTCGAGCTTCTGGCCGATGCGTGAACGTTTTCCCGCGAACGCGGAATTCTATTCCTTCCTGTCTGGCACCTGTCGCTATTCCGATGATATACACGCATGGTTCTTTTTCATGATTGTCAATGCCCTGCGCCTTTTCTATTCGTGATAACGTTTCGTCAATCCGATCAATCGTCAGCCAGGGTTCACAGCAAAAAAGCTGGCTCAAAGGAGTGCCATTACTCATTGAGAATTCTTCAAGTACTGCTTTTACCCTGTTAATGGCTCCCGTAAGTCCCGGGCTTTGATATTCAGGGACCAGTTCCATTTGATTAAGACCTGCGGCTTGAATGAGGGTGAGTAATTTACGTCCCAGCGCGGGAACAGGTTTAAGCGTGTTGCGGCGGCGCTTACGTGGAATCACCACTCCGTCCTGCGGTGTGATCCTGGCCTCCTTTTTCTTGTCTGGTAACCAATCGTCTCCTCCTACCGGATTGAGCGGACTGGTTTTGCCCTCGCTGACTGTAATGTCCGCGTCTTTATCTTTTTTCAGACGATACAGCGGACAAAGTTCGTCATGTGGCCTCGTTGACTTCACGTGTCGTAACTTGATCGCGTTCACTTCACAGTTAAACGGGCCTTCAACTTCTGGATTGGAATCAACGCAGTCACACTTTATCCACAGTTCCTGTCTGTCCATTTCCTCAAGGATCTTATTAGCAATGCGTAAGTCCGCCTGAGCTGGTTTACGGCCATTGGTGAAGACATGCAGCAGGGCCTCCTTTTCAGCTAAGTTTAGTTTCCTTTCAAACTGCCCTCTTGGATTCTTCTTCCACACCAGGTCCATTCACATTTCCCTTTTGACAAGATGCACTGTGATACACAGTGTTTGCTGGCATCCTTTACAAATAATATAAAATTAAGATCACAACTTATTAAGATAACATAATGCACAATGTGTAAACTTAATTGCTTGATTAAAAGGACTATTTATCATATATCCTAGCATGTTGTTAACTTAACATGTTGTTATCTTATTGTCATGGCTTTATACTTCACGTATTATCTTAATAAGTTAATATGATGAAAGGTGTAATGATGATCATAGTTCTTGGTAGCCAAAAGGGCGGTGTAGGCAAAAGCACGCTAGCAGTTTCCATTGCTGCGTATCTCATGACGCTCGGCAAGCGAGTTCTCATTGTTGATGCTGATGATCAAAAATCAGTTCTAACCTGGTACAACAACAGACCGGAGAATCTTCCCCATATCCCCGTCACGGGCGCGACAGGCAATATAAAATCAATGCTGAAAGAGCATGAGAAATCTTATGACTTCGTTATCGCTGATTGTGCCGGACGCGACAGCGCAGAAATGAGAAGTGGTCTGATGGCGGCCGACGTATTTATTTCCCCTTTACGTCCCTCACAAATGGATTTGGATGTCGTTCCTCATACATGTTCGGTGTTCACGGCGGCTAAGGATTTCAATGAGGCTGTTCGCGGTTACCTGGTATTGAATATGACGCCAACTAATATGTTTGTGAATGAGGCAAATCAGGCTGCTGAAGTCCTTAAGGACTTTCCTGAAATGAAGCTGTCCGGCTCACGAGTTTGTGACCGTAAAGCTCACAGAGATGCCTGGGCTGAGTCTATGACTATTTTCGAAACGCAAAATACTAAAGCTCAAGATGAAATTGCAGCCTTGGTTAAAGAGATTATTTTATGAGAAATCGTTCAAATACACCTCCTAAAGATGAAAGTGCTTTCATAAATGGTGGATCTGCCGGTCTTAACACTGAAGAAAATAAACCTGAAATAAAAAAAACAGTGGTGAGCAAAGCTAAACCAGTCAGTATTTCTCTTGCCGATGAGAACTTACGTGCAATCGATAATGTAATCAAAAATGAGATGTTAGAAGGAGGAGTAAGAGTAAACCGTTCAGATGTGGTAAGAGCCGCCGTTATGGGTTTAGAAAAGCTGACTAAAGCAGAGATATCAAAACTAATTGAGAAAGCCAAGCTTAAATAACAACATAACAACATAACAACATAACAACATAGATTATACCGTAAAATATCCATTTATTCAGAAGGTTAACTACCTAGTAAGTTAGTAAGATATTAAGTTAGTAAGATAGTAAGATTCATACGAGAATGTTTGTCATTCTAATGGTAGGAGAAAGAGATGTTAAAAACGGAAAAAAAGAAGAAAAAACTTAGTTTTGAAACAAAGATATATATGACTCTTCTTTTTATTTGTGGACTCGCTACGGTTGTTAAATTTATTTTTCAGGTGATGGCTGATTATCCTAATTAATATAATAATCTTGCCAGCGAAAGAGTGAGGTATGTTTCGACATGGAGCAATGCATTTTTGATTTAGGATTAATGAATTATAACCCTGCTATTACATGGATTGTACCAATTGCATTTTTTTTCTTAGCTTTGGTAGTTGGCATACTATTCAATATTGGTAAGAGAAATAGTCTAGTTGTGTTTATCTTAGCTATGTTGCTTCCTATAGCGACAGTTTTTCTTTTTATATTATTGGGTGGGAAGATTAGTATTTGCTGATGGGACCAAGTTGACAGCGTGGAATTGTGGCTGAGTTGGACATCCAGCTAATTCTGTCCAGTTCGCCCGCGCTCCTGGCGATGTCTGCGGGTCTATCACACCCCACTGACAGCCTGCGACAGTGGGCCGCGCCAGCGGCCTTTTTTTGCCACCCGTTTAATTCCCCGCGTCGTTAGACTTTCAGGTGTTCCTGTCTAATAAACCATTTTTCAGCGAACTGGAACCAAAGTCAGCTATATTGCTACCAGTCCAAACCGGTTCCAGCCCAAATCACGCCACAAAGGTGATACCCAGCGCCACCCGAACAGAATTAAGGGGCATCAATTGCTAGGCGGTACATTTCTGCTAACGCAACCGGACATTTGACCTCAAGTCTTTGCCAATCAAAAGCTTCCATGCCCAAAAGCACATACCAAAATTCATAGAGCATTTTGGAAAACACAGTGCCACGCAGCCGGTAGCTGTCTCTGGCCTGTTCGGTTGCAGTAACGAGTTCATAAAATGTCTTGGGATTATTCATCATATTTACCTCTGACAGCCCAGGAACATCCTGTGCCTTCTGACGAAATCGTCGTATCACGACAACGGCCAAGCAACAGAAACCATCACGGTGCCAGATTGGACATTACCCTCGTCCTTACTAACAAAAAGTGCTGGAAAAAAATACAGTATAAGAATTAACATACAATCTCTTGATTCTGGATAGGTGGTTGTATGTTGAGAAAAATACCAGTTATACAAGGTTCTAGGCGAGGAATGGTGCTTGTTGAGATCAGCCCTGGATATTTCCGGCCCCAGCCTCCGCAAAAAGATAATTCAACTGACAGAGAGCGAAGAAAGGATGTGAATGATTACGTTTTAGGATGGTTTGATATTGATAGTCAACCGATGCAGGTTGCATATGTCGAACATCAACGCCCAGACGACAACGAAATTCTGCTTCAGCTTCGCATTATGGGCATCATTCACTAAGCTTCCCCGAAACGCGCAAGACGTGCGTTTTTCCTCAGCTTTAATTACTACCTCACTGTTGGACACTCTGGTAATTTTGTCGAGTTCAAAAATAGCCTCACTCCGTCACCGTCAATTCTGAACCTGGAGCGTACAAAAAATGCTGTTCATCTTGGACATTTCGGCACTACCGGAAAAAGTGTCCAGAAAATATTTCTGGTGATCGTATTTTATTTCGTTGACCCAGAGCGCAAACCGTGAGTCTGTTCAGAACTTGCTTCTGGACAGGCAGGCGGTTGGACAAGCCCAGCAGGCGCGTCAGCATGTCACATTGAGTATACATTCATATTACTGCCAGTTAGTGGCTGACCATATAGAGGTTATTTAGTGGTGTGACTTACCAAATGTACGATTAATGATGCGACCTTTTATCTTTGACCTTTCAGCATAGCCACAGCATCGGAGCCGGGCATCTGGAACTGGACGCGGTGGCGGGCCGCCACATCGAGCGCGAACACTTTCGTGTACACCTCTGTCGAGCTGACTGACTTATGACCCATCAGTGACTGGAGCACCTTGAGCGGAATGCCGGCATACAGCATGTGCATTGCATAGGAGTGACGGAGCGTGTGGGGGGTGATCGGTACCGAGAACGTTACGCCGTCCGCAGCCGCTGTCTCCACAGCCTCATTGATCCAGGTGCGCACTGTCCGGTCAGTGATTTCCCACAGGCGCGCCTTCTCCGTTCTGCCGGTGCGTTTATTGCGCCGCTCCAGCGGTATCTTCAGCGTAGCCACCATCATCTCCAGCTGCGCCACATACTGAGTGTCTGACAGCGGCACCAAGCGGTGCGGCGTGGTGCCGGCAGGGAGTCTGCCGGCATTGCGGGCCGCTTTTTCCGCGCGCTGTTTCAGGGTGGCCAGCTGCACAAACGGATAGGGCGGTGCCAGCGAAAAATCGCTCCGCGTCAGTGCCAGCGCCTCATTGACGCGCGCGCCGGTATTCCACAGCGTGGCCAGCAACATCCTGCGGTGCAAATCCGGTACATAATGGAGCAGGGCGCTGACCTCCGGAGCCAGCAGATACCTCGGCAGCTCTTCATGCACCATCGCCATCTGTCGCAGCGCCAGTGCGGCCGGGTAATCGATGGCGACCGGTAACGAGACCGACTGCGACAGGAGTGCGGGATAGTTATTCATGGTCACGTGGTTATCCTTTGTGATCGTCTGAAGGGGGATCGTCTGTTCGCTGTCGCTGTCGGTCTGCAGTGAGCACCTCCCATCAAATGTTGACATCCTTTTCTTCAGGCTTACTGGGTCTTTTTTTTCGTTCTCGATGCAGAATGCGCAGCATTTCGGGCTGCGCTGACCATGATGATTCATTTAGACGGGAGCGCGGCAGTTTGCAGAGTTTGCGCAGGAGTCTGGCAAGGTGTATGGCTTTCAGCCCCAACCGTGAAAACTCATACTGCCGTGCACTGAAGTATTCGTCATGAACCGGAGGGAACGAATTTTTCCCGGCATCATCAATGGCCCGCATTGCCTCGTTGCGCAGTACCGGCAGCTCCCGGATACGATACATGAGATCTGCCGGTAGGCTCCGCCAGTCACCGGAAACCTTTTCAAAGTCAGGCAGGGCCGGGTAACCGACGGCGGGTTCAAGTTCAGCTTGTTTGTTTTCTTCAGAGATCAGCTCCCCGTAGTCACCGGCAACCTGCGCACAGCCTTCTGCATACTGCTCAAGAACAAAAATCAGTTCCGTTGCGATAAACAGACGCTCTTGTTTCAGCTTATCGTCTGACGCCTGTTTCTCACGGAGTAGCGTGAACCGGTGCGCCAGCCAGATGCCCGTCAGTGTAACACCGCCGGTCAGAACGCCAGTAATTAGCCCGGTAGCCACGTTTCCCCAGATACCAGTCCCCTGGGTTATCAGCTGCACGGTAACCGGATGGGATATCGCATTCGCTATGCTATCAGCCGTGGCCTGAATATCTTCCACAGATCTCTTACCTCTTTATATTTCCGAGAAATCCCGCCACTAATCAGAGCTTTTATGGCCCTCTGCGTACTTTCTTTGGTTTAATATTTTGTCTAGGAAGATGTGAAAGTCTTCCCTGACACATTCCTATTTTGAGGATTTGATCCTCTATGCGTGAACCTAATGACGTTATTTCAGTACTGTTAAGCTTATTACCGGTTGGACGCGGGTATGGAGTAAGTCGCCACTCATTTCCATCTTCATCCCACTCAGCAACTTCCTCACCCTTGGAATTAAGTAAAACAAAGAGTTCATTTCCATAAATATCCTGCGTCTTCCGACAATAGATACTGCCATGTTCCTGAGATAACAAAGAGATGATCTTTCTTATCTGCAATTCACTTCCAGGCATTTCAATCATCCTTCACCCTTATAATAACTATGGAAATAATAACTGGATGTAATCATTCGTCGCCACAGCCTTCTCTGTCACCCGGATGATTTTCCCCTAACGTAATCATTACCCGTCTGATAATAATCAGCCATATAACCACGCCATCAAATTACCGGACAGCTGTTCCGGTGGGATCCGATTTTCCTGCATCTGACAACTTTCCGGAAGTGTACCACGGCGCGGGAATAAGCGAAGCGCCCTTTTCAGAGGGTGAGCGGGCAATCACGGGGCGGGGGGGGTAACACAACATATAGCGTCGTAAGCAGCTGACTCAGCCGCTACATATTGTGTCATGGGACGGCAGCGCCCCGGCGGCCGGAAAGCAGATCCGGAACTGGTATTTTTCGGATCTGAGTGGAAAAAGCGAGAAGCAAGCATAGCCTGAACATATCCGTATGCCTGACATATGTATATACTCTGTATATGCATATGTCCCGCATCCGCATATGTCACATCTATACATATGTGACACATCTGCCTATACTTGGGATATGCACACACCCGGTGCAGGGCACATCATTCCGGATATGCACCACATATCCACACTTCCCCGGGAGAGAAATAAATGAGAACCGTATCCATTTTTAAAAACGGCAACAACCGCGCCATCCGCCTTCCCCGCGATCTGGATTTTGATGGCGTCAGCGAGCTGGAGATCGTCCGGGAAGGGGACAGCATCATTCTGCGTCCCGTCCGGCCGACCTGGGGCTCGTTCGCGCAGCTGGACAGGGCCGATCCGGACTTTATGGCGGAGCGTGAGGATGTGGTCAGCGATGAAGGACGCTTTGAGCCATGAAGAAAACCTGGATGCTCGACACCAACATCTGCTCGTTCATCATGCGCGAGCAGCCGGCAGCGGTGCTGAAGCGCCTGGAGCAGGCGGTGCTGCGCGGTGATCGCATTGTGGTCTCGGCCGTGACGTATGCCGAGATGCGCTTCGGCGCCACCGGCCCGAAGGCCTCGCCGCGCCATATTCAGCTGGTCGACGCGTTCTGCGCGCGCCTCGATGCCGTCCTGCCCTGGGACCGCGCCGCGGTGGACGCCACGACGGACATCCGGGTGGCGCTGCGCCTCGCCGGGACGCCGATCGGCCCGAATGACACGGCCATTGCCGGGCACGCCATCGCGGCGGGCGCCATCCTGGTGACGAACAATGTGAGAGAGTTTGCGCGGGTGCCGGGCCTGATACTGGAAGACTGGGTTAACTGACCACAAGTGAATACAGAAGGTAATAATGTCCGCTTTGTGCCAAGAGTGGACGTTGCTAGCTACAGATAAGATGATATTAATATAGATAGCTGGACAAAATATTGTCCTATTGGGCTCTGTTGCAAAAATCGTGAAGCTTGAGCATGCTTGGCGGAGATTGGACGGACGGAACGATGACGGATTTCAAGTG
>NZ_JAOWIB010000002.1:0-253 GCF_030332325.1 Citrobacter sp. Cs237
TCGTCCCGGCTGCGGAACTGGCGACCCTGACCGACGGCAGCGCCCGCGTGGAGGCCAGCGTCAGCAATGCGGCAGGTAACAGCGCATCGGCCACCCACGACTACAGCGTGGATACGGACGCGCCGGTGATCGCCATCAGCACCATCGCCGCAGACGATATCCTGAACGCCACGGAAGCGCAGGCGGATCTGCTGATCGGCGGCACCACCACCGCCCCGGCGGGTCAGACGGTGACCGTGACGATTGGCGGCAC
>NZ_JAOWIB010000011.1:0-233 GCF_030332325.1 Citrobacter sp. Cs237
GCGATGCGTTGAGCTAACCGGTACTAATGAACCGTGAGGCTTAACCTTACAACGCCGAAGATGTTTTGGCGGAATTGAGAGATTTTCAGCTTAGATTCAGAGTCCGAAGGATTTTGCGCTGAGACAAGGCGGCAAGTGAAGCGACGGAAAGAACATACAAAAGTATGTGACTGACGTTCGCAGGCGCAGCCAACGCAGTATCAGCACAAAAGACACAGGACAGAGCACAAAGA
>NZ_JAOWIB010000012.1:0-1061 GCF_030332325.1 Citrobacter sp. Cs237
CCCATGCCCAGTCCGGAATACCGCTTACCGTTACTTTCTGTGTAAACCGGTAGAGTTCCATCCCCTGTGGAAAATAGGTGTTATCGAAATAATCTGGGTCAAAATGCCCCGGAATGCTCTGCTCCGCCAGAATTCTGGTTCGGGTGACGGAATGTGAACTGTCAGGCTGTGCTTCAGGTAAACCTTGTGGACTGATGGTTACTTTTATTGATGAAAGCGTCTGTTTTTCCTCTCCGTTAAACCGCACCAGTTCCAGACTGCAGGCGGATTGTGGATCAAAGTGCCCCCTCTCTTCCGGGGAGAGGGGCTTATCAGAAAACCAGCCCAGCGCGCCAATCTCCAGGCCGATTTCATTTTCGCCGTTTTCCATCAGCATTAAGGCGTTGGTGCTGGAAATTCCGCCGCCACGTCCACGCCAGGCAGACTTACGGTTGCCGAATCCGGTAACACCATTAGTCTTAATGGCGCAGTAAGCCCGCTGGATATTAAACAGGCTACGTATTTTCTGCGGATGACTACCGGCGAAGACTGTTAATGACATAATACCTCCTGTTAATATGATTGCCGGAATGATATATTTCTTTTTCATATGTTTTTCTCACTTTTGTGGTGTTCCGTTATATCCAGTTTCATTATCGTTATTTTTACTTAAGAAGATATAATATATGTAATCCATATATTAATATAAAATTTAGGTTATATAAATGATGTTAAATAATAGGGGTGAACTCACCGTCAATTAGTGAGAACACAGGAGCATAAGAGCCCATAAACTCATCACCATCTTTGTCAGTATATTTATAAGTTAATGGGGAATAGGTAGTATTTGATCTATTGTAGAACTGCACCATTCGTCCTTTGTTCATAATCCTGATATCATAATCTTCCCATCGAATGGGGAGTATTCTGGCTTTTCCACCTTCCAGCTCATTTTTTGTATACTGGGACAATAATATTTCATCTTCGCTGTCGCCGGTTGTTGCAGACCAGGCTTTCAGCGCTGTCTTGTCATAGGCCTTCAGGCGGTTTCGATCCCGGCTGTTGATAATTTCCGCCATCTT
>NZ_JAOWIB010000003.1:0-347 GCF_030332325.1 Citrobacter sp. Cs237
TCCGTAGTGCCCTGACCCAGCGGATTGCCATCGGGATCGCGAATGGTGACGGTGCTGCCCGGTTCGGCAGTGCCGGTGACCGTGGCGCCGTCATCGGAAACGTCAAGATTACCGGCTGGCTGCGGTGGAGTGATGTCCGGCGCGATGGTCGTCGACGGTGGGCTGGTCAGATTCACCGTGTCGGTGACGACAGCCGTTAAGATCTCGCCGTTGGTTTGCGGTGTGTCGAGCGTGACAGTAAAGCTACCGTCGGGCTGAACCAGCGCGGAACCGAGCGGCGTGTTGTCGCTGGCGTAGATGGTCACGGTAGTACCGGCTTCGGCGGTCCCGGTGACGGTGGCGCCGTC